>NZ_JBEPRI010000003.1:0-544017 GCF_040548265.1 Bradyrhizobium sp. F1.13.3
TTGCGTAAAATGCGTCAGGGCCAGCGCTTCAAAGCGCGGCTCAACGAAAGGCCCAGCGGCCAAATCCATTGCAGCCAACTTTTGCAACAAAATCGGCCCTTTGCTGACCTGCGGCACGCAGCCGGTCGAGGACCGCTTCTGACCCAAAGCAGACTCAAATTAACGCTCACTTCGTGCCCGGTTCATCGGATCTGAAGCTTTTACGCAATCGCCGCAACCAAAGCTAAACCAAACACGTAAGCGAGAAATTCACCCGCTACTTCTACCCAAGGTCGCGGGAAAGGCGGGAGATCGCCATCAACATCGGACTTTGGGTAAACGCCTCTTCGCGTTTTTCAGCGCGAGGCAATGCCTGAGGCAATGCCTGATGTACTTCCTCACTGCCTGCTTGATCGTAGGAGCCCTGAGTGCCCACGTATCGTCTCGTGGTCCTGGAACTTGTTGCAGGACTTTCGGTTGGCCAGCGCTACTCAGCGGCTCGCGGCGCGGCGGCGTGCGCTTTGCCGGTGCTCTGCTTGGGATTTTTTCTGCTGCTGATGCTTCTATTAGGTCGCGTTCTAGGTTCGCAATTTACTGCCGTCACAGCGGACTGTTTGGTATTACTCGTTTCGATTTTTGCCGGGTTGTTTATCGGCGTATTTGGTGTCATCGCCGCGACGGACCGTCGTTGATATGATCCCGCAAAATCGCGCAGGCGAATGAAAGCTCATTAATGGGCACCATTTCCGCGATGCTGGTGATCACTACGTTCGTTCTAGGGTTTGTCGCAACCGTCCTGTGGGGGCCAGATTTCGAATGGCTTGGGCGGGATGTCGAGGATGCCTACATCTTCAAGATGGTTGGCATCGGACTGGTCGTGTTCTTCTTAATCGCAATCACCTTCCACCTCATCTGAGGTCCTACAAACTGGACGGTGTTGCGCCTCAACGTCAGCTTCTGGCCGATTTCGTTGCAAAAGTCGGCTGTGAGCGATGGATGGTTCGGCGATTTCGCTAAGGACGACCGGCTTGATGCGCCGGCCCTGACGCTCTCTACGCAACTGGAACGCTACGCAGTGCACAGAGCCCGAGCGGGTGGCGGACGAGCGCCCAGCGACGCCAGCCGCCGCAGGTTCTGGGCGATGCTGCCTTGGAAACCTCAGGAAGCAGACCTCGCGACACTCTGAGCCAATGGAGGACTCCGCACGGTTTTCCCATGCTGACCGACACGACATAGGTTCAGGCGGCTCCTCGGCTAGGCGATCAAATAGAAGGTGGTTGCCAGCGCCGCGGCGAGGACCGCGAGGACGCGAAGGCGTGTCTGAATCTCAAAAATGCGACTGGAAGATTGGCGCTACTCCCTCATACTCCGTCATTGCGAGCGCAGCGGAAGCAATCCAGTCTGCCGCCGCGCGGGGATTCTGGATTGCTTCCGCCTTCGCTAAAGCTTCGGCGGACAAGTCGCTGCGCTCGCAATGACGACGTGGAGAGAACGTGCCTCACGCTCCGCTCTCGTGCCCCGGACGCAGCGCAGCGTCCCTTCGACGGTGCGCTGCAGAGCCGGGGCCCATCTCGCCGCATTACGCCGTGTCGCCCCTGGGTCCCGGCTCTGCGCAGCAACGCTGCGCGCTGCAGCGCGTCCGGGACACGATTGGCTCACGATGACCAGGAGCAACCGAACTCTAAGCTTTCAATATCACCGTCCCGCGGGTGCAGACATCGCGCAGTTGGAATAGCGCGACCAGTCGGGCCCGGTCGGCTGCGACGGCCAGAGCGCGGCGTTGGAGTCGCGCACCGACTGGGTGATGGGATGGGGCTGCGCCTTGCGGACATGACGGCGGTCGTTCGCCGCGGCGGTCTGGATGGTGGCGGCGGCAATCAGCGTCGCGCCGAGAATGATGAAAGTCCTTTGCATTGTTTCTTTCTCCCGTGACGACGCCCGGCTGTGAGATGTGTGTTTTGTGTGGTCGCCGTCGCGGCTGACATGGCGACGCGCCCAGCCGATATCAGCGCTCGCGACATCACATTGGGGCGAGCCAATTTTCTAGCCTCGGCTAAATATTCGGCAATCGCGCCCGTAGCCCCGATGGACTTGACCTGCGCAATCCGGTTCAATGGACCAAATCTGGTTTCAGGCGACAATGATGTCGAAATATCTGCTGGTCTTTCTGCTGATCGCCTCGCCGGCCGTGGCGCAGGTCAAGCTGACCCCAAAAACATCGGCGGCGCATCCGGACCCCTGCGCGCCGATCGGGCGGACCGCGGACGGCAAGCTGGTCTACTCCATGAAATGCGAAAATCTGCCGGTGCCGCCTCCGCCGCCGCAGGCGGAACTGAGGGAGGCGCCGCAGCCCGCCGCCGAGCCGGAGCCGGAGACGCGGCGGAGTGGCGTTTTCGGCTGGTCCTACGACCGCAGGTAAGGGGCCGCGCCCCTTGCGCGAAGCCCGACGGAGTGCTCTTTGCCTGAAAATTCCCCGTGGGGCCACCGCCCCCGATCCAGAGAGATGAGATGACCAAACTCGTTATCCGCGCCGGCGACTTCACCTTCGATGCCCGTTTCGAGGAGCAAGCGGCGCCCAAGACTGTCGCCGCGTTCCGCAAGGCGCTGCCGTTCGAAAGCCACATCATCCACGTGCGCTGGAGCGGCGAGGGCGTGTGGATGCCGCTCGGCGACCTCGATTTCGGCGTCGGCTACGAGAACCACACCAGCTATCCCGCACCCGGCCAGATCATCCTCTATCCCGGCGGCATCAGCGAGACCGAGATCCTGATGGCCTATGGCGGCGTGCACTTCGCGAGCAAGATGGGCCAGCTCGCCGGCAACCATTTCATCACGCTGACCTCCGGCCTGGAGAATCTGGCAACGCTCGGCAAGAGCGTGCTGTGGAAGGGCGCGCTGCCGATCCGCTTCGAGGAAGTCTGAGTGACTGGTACCCGCTACCCGCGCGATCTCCGCGGTTACGGCCGCAACCCGCCGCACCCGCAATGGCCCGGCAACGCGCGGGTCGCGGTGCAGTTCGTCGTCAATTTCGAGGAGGGCAGCGAAA
Source organism: Bradyrhizobium sp. F1.13.3 (assembly GCF_040548265.1). Taxonomy (NCBI): domain Bacteria; kingdom Pseudomonadati; phylum Pseudomonadota; class Alphaproteobacteria; order Hyphomicrobiales; family Nitrobacteraceae; genus Bradyrhizobium; species Bradyrhizobium sp. F1.13.3. Next base: position 3,026 of record NZ_JBEPRI010000003.1, read on the forward strand.
ACAACATCCTGCATGGCGACCCTGCCTCGGAAGCGTTCCTGTCCGACGTGCTCGGCGCGCAGCCTTGGCCCGGCCAGCGCCATGCCAACATCGAATCGATGTTCGAATATGGCTCGCGGGCCGGCTTTTGGCGGCTGTGGCGGATATTCAGCGAGCGGAAGTGGCCAACCACCGTGTTCGGTGTCGCCACAGCGCTGAAGCGCAATCCGGAAATCGTTGCTGCCATGAAGGAGGCGGGCTGGGATATCGCCAGCCACAGCCTGAAGTGGATCGAGCACAAGGACATGACCGAGGCGCAGGAGCGCGCGGAAATCGCGGAAGCGATCCGCGTCCACACCGCAGCGACCGGCTCGCGGCCGCTTGGCTGGTATACCGGACGCTCCTCGATCAACACCAACCGTCTGTTGATGGAGGAGGGCGGCTTCCTCTATCTCAGCGATTCCTATGCCGATGATCTGCCGTATTGGGTCAAGGGCGCGAGCAGCAAGCAGCTCGTCATTCCCTATACGCTTGACGCCAACGACATGCGCTTCATCAATCCGCAAGGCTTTGCCGAAGGCCAGCAGTTCTTCACCTATCTGAAGGATGCCTTCGACGTGCTCTATGCCGAAGGCGAGAGCGCGCCGAAGATGATGTCGGTCGGCCTGCACTGTCGTCTCGCCGGCCGCCCCGGCCGCGCGGCGGGGCTGATCCGCTTCCTCGACTACGTCGGCAAGCACGAGCGCGTCTGGGTGCCGACGCGGTTGCAGATCGCACAGCATTGGCACGACAAGCACGCGGGCCTTGCCGACGATGCTTTCGAGATCGGATAGGGAAGCAATGTCACAGATCGCCTTGTCTGATCTCAATGCCGCGAGCTTCGATGATTTCGTGGCCGTACTTGAAAACGTGGTCGAGTACTCGCCTTGGATTGCCCAAGAAGCCGCGGCGCGCCGTCCGTTTGCCGGCATCAATTCACTGCTCGACGCGATCAAGGCGGCGATCGCTAGCGCTGAGCCCGAGGTGCAGCTGGCGTTGATACGCGCGCATCCCGACCTCGCGAACAAGTCCCAGCGCGCAGCGGGACTTACGCCTGACTCGACTGCCGAGCAGAGCAGCGCTGGTCTAGACCGTCTGTCGGACACCGAATATGCGGCCTTCGAGCGGGCGAACAATGCGTATCGCGAAAAATTTGGTATCCCCTATATCGTCTGCGCGCGCCGGCACACCAAGGATTCCATTCTGCGTGACTTCGAGTCGCGACTGCAGAACATTGCCAAGACCGAGACACGCCGTGCGCTCGAGGAAATCTCCCGTATCGCTGCGCTGCGGCTGGACCAGCTCGTCAGTGCTGACGACAAGCTGAAAGTGCACGGCTGGCTCTCGACGCATGTGCTGGACAATCACGCCGGCAAGCCCGCGCCGGGCATTCGTGTCGAACTCGTCGAGCTCGCCAAGCTTGGCGAAAGCCGCGTGATCGCGCGCGCCGTCACCAACGCGGATGGCCGCACCGACCAGCCGCTGATCGGCGGGCGTCCGCTGCCGATCGGCCGCTACGAGCTCCGGTTTAGCGTCGCCAAATATTACGCCGAGCGCAACGTGCAGCTCACCGACCCGCCGTTCCTCGACGAGATCCCGCTGCGGTTCGCGATCAGCGAGCCGGAAAGCCATTACCACGTGCCGCTGCTCGTCACGCCCTGGAGCTATTCGACCTACCGCGGCAGTTAAACATGTTGCGCGGATGAGACGACTGCTGCTGCATCCGCTTCCGCCGCAGCACCGCCGCTCAACCCGTTGAAGAAGGCGTTGAGCAGCACCGAGACGATCGCACACAGCAGGATGCCGGACTCCAGCAGCGGCTGGAGATCGTGCGGCAAATTCCTGAAGAAACCGGGTGCGGCGAGCGGGATCAGCCCGAAGCCGATCGAGATCGCGACGATGAAGAGATTGTAGCGATTGTTGCGGAAGTCGACCGAGGTGAGGATGCGTGCGCCTGTCGCGGCGACCATGCCGAACATCACGAGGCCGGCGCCGCCTAGCACGACCAGCGGCACGGCCTCGACCAGCGCGGCGAGCTTCGGCAACAGGCCGAGCACGAGCATGATGCCGCCGCCCGTGACCGTCACCCAGCGCGAGCGCACGCCGGTGACCGAGACGAGGCCGACATTCTGCGAGAACGACGTGTATGGGAAGGTGTTGAAGATGCCGCCGAGCAGCGTGCCGACGCCGTCGGCGCGCAGGCCTCGGCTCAGGGCTTCGCGGTCGACCGTCTTGCCGGTGATGTCGCCGAGCGCCAGGAACATGCCCAGTGATTCGATCATCACCACGACCATGACGACGCACATGGTGATAACTGGTACCAGGTGGAATTGCGGCATGCCGAAGCGGAACGGGATCACGAGCGCGCCCCAGGACGCCGCAGCGACCTTGTCGAAATGCATCACGCCCAGGATGGTCGCGAGCACGGCGCCGGCGATGATGCCAAGCAGCACGGAGACGTTGGCGAGGAAGCCGGTGCCCCATTTGATCAGGCCGAGAATGAACAGCAGGACGAACAGCGAGATGCCGAGCCCCTGCAACTGTCCGTAGGCCGGATTGGGAAAACTACCGACGACGCCGTCGACCACCTTCGTCAGCGTCGGCAGGCCGCCGCCGGCCCAGTTGATGCCGACCCGCATCAAGGAGATTCCAATGACGAGAATGATGCTGCCGGTGACGACGGGCGGGAACAACGGCAGCAGCCGGCTTACGAACGGCGCCGCGACAATGCCGAACAGGCCGGCCGCGATCACCGAACCGTAGATGCCGAGCAATCCGATATCCGGCGCACTCGCCATCGACAGCATCGGACCCACGGATGCGAAGGTCACGCCCATCATCACGGGCAGGCGGATGCCGACGCCAGCAAAACCGAGGCATTGCACCAGCGTCGCAAGTCCGCAGGCGAACAGGTCGGCGCTGATCAGGAAAGCGACATCCTCCGGCGGCAGCTTCAGCGCGCGCCCGATGATCAGGGGCACCGCGACCGCGCCGGCATACATCACCAGCACATGCTGAAGCCCGAGCGCGAGCAGACGTGGAACCGGCAGGACTTCGTCGACGGGATGGGCTTCGCTGCTCATGGATCAATCCCCCGAAATATGCCTATCCGAACTTATCGTGCAGCGCCGGAAACAGCCGGTCCGGCTTGAAGGGCGGCGCCGTGAAGCGGATGCCGGTGGCGTCCGCGATCGCGTTGCCGAGGGCGGCGGCGACCGGATTGTACGGACTCTCGCTCATCGACTTCGCGCCCAACGGTCCGATCGTGTCGGATGTCTCGGCGAAGAAGACCTCGGTGCGGGGCACGTCGGCGAAAGAGGGCAGGTGGTAGTCGCGGAATTTGGGGTTGGCGACGCGGCCGTCCGCGTCGATCACCATCTCCTCGTAGAGCGCGGCACCGAGAGCCTGCGCGACGCCACCTTCGACCTGACCGCGGCACTGCATGGGATTGGCGACGACGCCGGCGTCCGCCGCATGCACGCTCCTGAGAATCCGGAGCTCGCCGGTGCCCTTGTTTACGGCGACGCGAAAGCCTTGCACGTTGAAGCCGACCGAACGCGGCGTGCCGCCGGAATTGCCGGCGCCTGCGAACGGCTGTCCGCGTTCGCGCGCGAGCTTGGCCAGCTCCACAAAGGACATCCGCCGCACGCCACTGACGACGGCTTCGCCCTCGAGCGTGCAGCTGCCGACGTCGCAGAGCCATGCGCCGGCGGCGGCCGCCTTCAGCTCGGCCGCAAGCTGCATGGCTGCGGCATGCGTCGCCTTGCCGGCGACGAACATGCCGGCGCTGCCATAGGCGCCGGTGTCGTGGCCGCCATGGGCGGTATCGGACTGGCGCAGGCGGATGCGGTCGACGGTGGTCGCAAGCGTGGTTGCCGCGATCTGCCGGTGCACGGTGCTGGTGCCGTTGCCGAATTCGGCGGTGCCGACGGTGAGGTCGAAGCCGGCGTCGTCGTTGAGCGCGATCCTCGCATCTGCAAGATGGCCCGCCGGGGGCACCGTATCGATCATGGTCAGCGCGACGCCATCGCCGATCAGCCACTCCGGCGACAGGTCCGGCTGCGGGCCATCAGTCTGCATCGCGCGCTCAACGAGGTCGAGGCACTGGTCGAGCCCGTAGGAGCCGTAGTGCACGTCGTAAAATTCCGACGGCGGTGGCGACACCATGAGGTCGCCGGGCGTGACGACGTTGCGCCGCCGCATCTCGTAAGGGCTGATGCCGAGCTGCTTGGCCAGTTCGTCGATCGCGGCCTCGACCGCGATCAGTGTTTGCGGCAAGCCATAACCGCGAAACGCGCCTGCCGGCACCGTGTTGGTGTAGACCGCGTAGCCGTCGACCCGCTTGTTCGGGCAATTGTATACGCTGATGGATTCGGCCAGCGAGTGGAACATCACGGGGCCGGCGTGATTGCCGTAGGCGCCGGTGTTGGAGAGCACGTCGAGCTGAAGCGCGGTGAGCTTGCCGTCCGCGTCTGCACCGGCCTTGACGTGGACCCGCATCGGATGCCGCGTCGAGGTCGCGATGAACTGCTCCTCGCGGGTGAGCTCCAGCTTCACCGGCCGTCCGGTCTTGAGCGCGGCGAGCGCCAGAATGTCCTCGACGAACATCTCCTGCTTGCCGCCAAAGCCGCCGCCGACGCGCTCGCAGAAGACGCGAACCTTGTCCATGGGAAGCTCGAAGATATCGGACAGCGCGCGCCGGGTCAGGAACGGCACCTGGGTCGAGGTGCGGACATTGAGCACGCCGGAAGCATCGAGCCAGGCGAGGCCGCCATGGGTCTCCAAAGCGGCATGCTGCACACGATGGCTATGGAAGGTGCCCTCGAAGGTGACGGCGGATGTCGCGAGCGCAGCCGCCACGTCGCCGAATTCGCCATGCGTCTCCGCGGCGAGGTTGCGCTGGGCGTCGGCAACGCGGTTCGCGGTGGTGCGATCGGGATGAATGACGGGTGCATCCGGCGCCATCGCCTGCTCCGGATCGACCAGCGCGGGCAAAATCTCGTAGCTGACCTTCAGCCGGCGGCACCCTTCCTCGGCGGCGGCTTCGCTGTCTGCGACGACGGCGGCGACCTTCTGGCCGATGAAGCGGACGATGTCGTCGAGGACACGGGTGTCCTCGGGATCCATCCAGTCCTTCTCATGCCGCGCGGTCGACATCAGAGTGGTTGGCGCATCCTCATGCGTCAGCACGGCGTGCACGCCGGGAACGCTCAGCGCTTCCGACGTGTCGATCGCGACGATCCCCGCGTGGGCGTGCGGTGAACGGAGCAGCTTGATATGCAGCAAGCCGTCGATCTGCGTGTCGAACGTGTAGCGCGCCTTGCCGCGCACGACATCGGGGCCTGCTGGCGCCGGCAGGTTGCGGCCGAATGCGGCGCCGGCCTCGACGCTCTCCTCAATATTGGTCTTGCCGAGCAACGCATCCTCGATCGAATGATACCCGGTGCAGCGGCAGATATTGCCCTTCAGCGCCACGCCGAGATCGGTGCGCTGCGCCTGGTTCAGCGAGGCGCAGGTCAGGATCATGCCGGCGGTGCAGAAGCCGCATTGAAAGCCCTGTGCATCGAGGAAAGCCTGCTGCATCGGATGCGTGCCGCCGTCTCCGCCGAGACCTTCGATCGTGGTGACGGCGCGGCCTTCGGCACGGAACGCCGGGATCAGGCAGCTATGCACCGGCTCGCCGTCCAGCAGCACGGTGCAGGCGCCGCAATCGCCGGCGTCGCAACCCTTCTTCACGCCGAAATGGCCCAGCTCGCGCAGGAATGTGCGCAGGCACTGGCCCGCGCGAGGGCTCTGCGAAAACGGCTTGCCGTTGACCTCGAAGCTCATGACGGCGGTGCTCCGAGGAGTTCGTCGCGGATCTCCTCGGCAAGCCGCAGTGTCATGTGCTTGCGCCAGAGCGGCTTGCCGTGGATGTCGGTGTGGTACAGATCGTCGGTGATCTGCTGCGCGATGGCGTCGCGAAGCGCTTTCGCGTCGGGGGCCTTGCGAAAGGACAGCCGGATCGGCCGCACCGTCGACGCGGTGACCGTGAGCGCCAGCGTGCCATCGGCATCCAGACTGCCGATCAGGAGTGCCGCCGAGCGGCCGACCGGCGCCAGCGAGATCTGGCGGAAGGCCGTACGACGCTTCAGCGCGGCGATCGGAATATCGATCTGTCGGAGCAGGTCCCCCGGCGCCAGAAGGTTGCGCTGGTTGCCGGTGACGAAGTCGACGACGGGCATCATCTGTTCGCCGCCGCCGGCCTTCCAGATGGTGCAGATGCCCTCCAGCGCAGCCGTGAGCGAGATCATCGGTCCCGCCGGCAGCGACATGCAGAGATTGCCGCCGACGGTCGCCGTCTTCCAGATCTTGAACGAAGCAAGGAAGGCGCGACAGCACTGGTTGATCAGCGGCGCCGCGAACCAGTCTGGTGGGCAGGCGAATCCATCGAGCTGCGCAACGGTGCAGGTGGCCGCGATGCTGAAATGGCTCTCGGTGACCGTCAGTGCCGGCCACTTGAGGTCGGTGAGATCGATCAGCCGAGTCAGGTGAACTTGCGGCTCCGAGAACAACCAGGTGCCGCCCGCGAGCCAAGCATCACCTGGCGTCCAAACGGGCAGCTGCGTGCGCGTTTGCGGATGGGCGACCGCTGTGATGGTATTCAAGTCCATGGCGACGCCAACGCTTCCAACGAGTGAATCGAGCCAGGAGAAAGTCTTGCAAGACGAGCGCCAAGTCGCAACAACAAGTCGCAGCAAAAGCGCCATCAGGCCGGTACCTGCCTTGCAGGCCTGTCGTCAGCGGATGTGAGGAGGAGCAGGTTCATGAACGACGCAAAGCCGATCTGGATCAGGGATCCCCTGGCTATCCTCGCCGATGGCGCCGAGCGCGGGATCGTGGTGAAAGGCGGCCAGATCATCGAGCTGGTGCCGGCCGGCGCTGCGCCCGCAACCGCTGACGTCGCGGTGTTCGATGCCGGCGACCACGTCGTGCTGCCGGGCCTCATCAACACCCACCACCATTTCTACCAGACGCTGACGCGGGCGCTGCCGGCGGCGATGGACCGCGAGCTGTTTCCCTGGCTCCAGGCGCTCTATCCGGTGTGGGCGAAGCTGACGCCAGATGCGCTCGATCTCGGTGTCACGGTGGCGATGTCCGAACTGCTGCTGTCGGGCTGCACCACCACGACGGATCATCACTACGTATTTCCGGCAGGGCTCGAAGACGCCGTCGATATCGAGGTGGCGGTGGCCAGGCGGCTCGGCGTGCGCGTGCTCCTCACGCGCGGCTCGATGAACCTATCGCAGCGCGACGGCGGTCTGCCGCCCGATAGCGTCGTGCAGGATGAGGACACCATCCTCGCGGACAGCGCGCGCGTGGTCGGCAAGCACCACCAGCGCGGCGCGGATGCGATGGTGCAGATCGCGCTCGCACCTTGCTCGCCCTTCTCGGTGTCGACGTCCCTGATGCGCGCCACCGCCGATCTCGCCGACAAGCTCGACGTGCGCCTGCATACACATCTTGCCGAGACCGAGGACGAGAACAGGTTCTGTCAGGAGATGTATGGCTGCCGTCCGCTCGACTATCTCGAACAATGCGGTTGGCTCAATGCGCGGACGTGGCTCGCCCACGGCATCTTCTTCAATGCAGACGAGATGAAGCGGCTCGGAAGAGCGAAGACGACGATCAGTCATTGCGCCTGCAGCAATCAGCTCCTGGCCTCCGGCTGCTGCCCGGTCTGCGAGATGGAGGAGGCCGGTGTCGGCATCGGCATCGGCGTCGATGGCTCGGCCTCGAACGACGGATCGAACCTGATGCAGGAGGTACGGGCCGCGTTTCTGCTGCAGCGGGCGCGCTACGGCGTCACGAAGGTCAGTCACAGGGATGCGCTGCGCTGGGCCACCAAGGGCTCGGCAGCCTGCGTCGGTCGGCCGGAACTCGGCGAGATCGCGGTCGGCAAGGCGGCCGATCTCGCGCTGTTCAGGCTGGACGAGCTGCGCTTCTCCGGTCACGGCGATCCCCTGGCCGCACTGGTGCTGTGCGGAGCGCATCGGGCCGACAGGGTGATGGTGGCCGGAAAATGGGCCGTGATCGACGGCGCGATCCCCGGCCTTGATGTGGCAGACCTCATCCAGCGCCACAGTTCGGCGGCGCGGGCCATGCAGGCCGGATAATATCCACGCAAAATAAAAAATACAAAGAGGGGGCGACCACAAGTGCCGGGTGCTTCTGGCCACCCCCTCCGAACCTGTTCCGGGAGGAGCAGGTGATCTAGGCAAAGCAAGAAGCGTGCTACTTGCCCGGCAGCTTGTCGTCGATGCCTTTGACATAGAAATTCATGCCGAGGATCTGGCCGTCGTCGAGATTGGCGCCGCCCTTGCACTCGACAGGTTTGCCGTCCTGCCCAAGGACCGGGCACTTGAACGGATGCAGCTTGCCCGCGGTGATCGCGGCCTGGGCATCCTCGGCGATCTTCTTCACGTCGTCAGGCATGTTGGTGTAGGGCGCCATCGCGAACATGTGGCTGTCGAGGCCGCCCCAGCTGTCCTCGGATTTCCAAGTTCCACCGAGCTCGGCCTTGACGCGGGCGATGTAATAGGGACCCCAGGTGTCGAGGATCGAGGTCAGCTGGGTCTTCGGCCCGAACTTGATCATCTCGGAATCCTGGCCGAAGGCGAGCTTGCCGCGTTCGCTGGCGATCTGCATTGCCGCCGGCGAATCCGTGTGCTGCATGATGACGTCGGCACCCTGGTCGATCAGCGCCTTGGCGGCGTCGGCCTCCTTGCCCGGGTCGAACCAGGTGTTGGCCCAGATGATCTTGACCTTGATGTTCGGGTTGATGGTCTGCGCGGCGAGGATCGTTGCGTTGATGCCGGAGACGACCTCGGGAATCGGGAACGAGCCGATATAGCCGAGCACGCCCGACTTCGACATCTTGGCCGCGATCAGGCCCTGGATGTAGCGGCCCTGGTACCATTTGGCCGAATAGGTCGACATGTTCGGATTGCGCTTGTATCCGGTCGCGTGCTCGAAATGCACGTTCGGATATTTCTTCGCGACCTTCAGCGTCGGATCCATGTAGCCGAACGAGGTGGTGAAGATCAGCTTGTTGCCGGCGCGGACGAGCTGCTCGATGGAGCGCTCGGCGTCCGGGCCTTCAGGCACGTTTTCGAGAAAGGTGGTCTCGATCTTGTCGCCGAGTTCCTTCACCAGGGCCTGTCGTGCCTGCTCATGCTGATAGGTCCAGCCGAGGTCGCCGACCGGGCCGAGGTAGATAAAACCGACTTTCAGCTTGTCGGCGGCGGAGGCTGCACTGACGCTCCCGGCAAGCAAGAGCCCGGCAGCCAGCGCAAGAAGTGATTTCCTCATCATCAATCTCCAAACATCAGGGGAAAGCCACGATCCGCAACGTGTGCGCCCCATCGCACACGGCGCGGAAATGAAACGTTAGCGGTCAGGCACGAACACGGTGCCGAGCGCAGCCGGTGCGGTCGATCCGCCCGTGCGCGCACGGGAGAGCAGGACCAGAACGATGACGGTCGCAAGGTAAGGCAGCGCCGACATCAACTGCGAGGGAATGCCGACGCCCCAGCCCTGCGCGTGCAGCTGCAGGATCGTCACCGCGCCGAACAGGTAGGCGCCGACCACGAGGCGGCCTGGCCGCCAGGACGAGAACACCACCAGCGCCAGTGCGATCCAGCCGCGACCCGCGGTCATGCCCGGAATGAAGAAGGGCGTATAGGCGAGCGGCAGATAAGCGCCGGCAAGCCCGGCGCAGGCGCCGCCGAACATCACGGCGATGGTTCGGATCCGCAGTACGGGGTAGCCGAGTGCATGCGCAGAAACGTGGTTGTCGCCGCAGGCGCGCAGGATCAATCCTGGCCGTGTGCGGTACAGGAACCACCAGACGCCGACGACCAGCGCCAGCGAGAAATAGACGAAGGCGTCCTCGCCGAACAGCACGCGACCGATAAGCGGAATATCCGTGAGACCGGGAATGTTGAGATGCATCGCCGGCGTGATGCGCTCGCCGACGAAACCGGCGCCGATCAGGCCCGAGAGTCCGACGCCCAGGATGGTCAGCGCCAGCCCTGTCGCAACCTGGTTGACCGCAAGCCCGAGCGCCATCAACGCGAAGACCAAAGACATCAACGTGCCGGCGACGATGCCGAACAGTGCGCCGATGAAGATCGAGCCGGTCAGCCACGCACCTGCAAAGCCAGACGCGGCGCCGATGATCATCATGCCCTCGACGCCGAGATTGAGCACGCCGGAGCGCTCGGTTACGAGCTCGCCGGTCGCCGCAATCAGGAGCGGCGTCGAGGCGGCGAGCACTGCGAGAATGATCGCTTCAATGAGTTCCACGAGCCACCTGTCGGTTCGGGAAGACCAGCTTGAAGCGATAGAGAATGAGGGAATCGCAGGCGAGCACGTAGAACAGCAGGATGCCTTGAAATACCTTGGTGACGTCCAACGGAATCTTCATCGCGATCTGCGCCTGCTCGCCGCCGATAAAGGTCAACGCGAGAAAAAGGCCTGCAATTAATATCCCAAGGGGGTTCAACCGGCCGAGAAAGGCGACGATGATCGCCGTAAAACCGTAACCCGGCGAGATGCCGGGCTGGAGATGCCCGACCGGACCCGCAACCTCGATGATGCCGGCGAGGCCCGCCAGCGCGCCCGAGACGGCGAAGGTCAGGATGATCAACTGGTTGGAATTGAAGCCGCCGAACCGCGCGGCGCGGGGCGCCGCACCGACCACGCGAATCTCGAATCCCTTGATGGTGCGCCCGAGCAGGATCGCCACCGCGGCGACGACGAGAAGGGCGATGATGGAGCCGAGATGCAGCCGGCCGCCTTCGATCAGCAGCGGCACCGTTGCCACCGGATCGAACTCGGCCGTGGTCGGGAAGTTGAAGCCGTGCGGATCGCGCCAGGGGCCGCGCACGAGATAGTCGAGGAAGAGATCGGCGACATAGACCAGCATCAGGCTGGTCAGGATCTCGCTGGCGCCGAACTTCACCTTGCAGATTGCCGGGATCAGCGCGTAGAGCGCGCCTGCGGCGGCGGCGAGCACCAGCATGACCGGCAGCACCCAGGCGCCGGCGTCGGTGCCCTGCGTCTTCACCGCAATCCAGCTTCCGGCGACTGCACCGATCAGGAACTGCCCTTCGGCGCCGATGTTCCAGGCATTGGCGAGATAGCAGAGCGACAGCCCGATCGCGATCATCACCAGCGGTGTCGCCTTCACCGCGATTTCCTGGAGCGAATAGCTGTCGGTCAAAGGCGCGATGAAATACGCGTGCAGGGCGAGCAGCGGATTCTTGCCGAGGATCGCGAACAGGATGACCATGGTCACGATCGTGAGGCCGATCGCGATCAGAGGAGAGATCAGGGCGATCGTGTTGGAACGCTCGGCGCGCTTCTCAAGCACCAACTGCATGCGCGGCCTCCTTCGGTTCCAGCGTGCTGCCGCCCATCAACAAGCCGAGTCTTTCGCGCGTCGCCTCGCTGGTGGGGAGCGGCGCAGATAGATGGCCATGGAACATCACGGCGATGCGGTCGGCGATTTCCGCGAGCTCGTCGAGGTCCTGGCTGGTCACGAGCACGGCGGCGCCTGCCGTCGCGAGATCAAGCAGCGCCTGGCGGATGACGGCGGCCGCGCCGGCGTCGACGCCCCAAGTCGGCTGGCTCACCACCAGCACTGCGGGATTGCGCAGGATCTCGCGTCCCACGATGAATTTTTGCAAATTGCCGCCGGAGAGGGATGCTGCTTCCGGATCGCGCTTGGCCTTGCGGACGTCAAACGTCTTGGTTGCGCGGTCGACAGTCTTCAGAGTGGCCGCAGTATCGATGAAGCCGTGATGAACCATGCCGCTGGCGGCGTGGCCGGTGAGCAGCGCGTTCTCCGAAAGCTTCATGCGCGGCGCCGTGCCGTGGCCGAGCCGCTCCTCCGGAACGAAGGCCGCGCCGAGTTTGCGGCGCTGCGTGATCGAGAGATGGCCGGCAGCAAGGCCTTCGATCACGATCGTGCCGGGATCCTTCGAGAGGCGTTCGCCGGACAGCGCGGCGAACAGATCGTCCTGGCCGTTGCCGGCGACCCCGGCGATGCCGAGGATCTCGCCGCCTTTCAGCTCGAACGAGATGTGCTCGAGCCGCACGCCATGCGCCTCGCCGGGGGCGAGCGAGAGGTCGTTGACGACGAGGCGCGGCACGGTGGTCTGCCGGCCGGCGGCCGCCTTCACCTCCTTGATCTCGCCGCCGACCATCATGCGCGCGAGCGAAGCGGCGGTCTCAAGCCTGGGATTGCAGGTCTCCACCTTCTTGCCGCCGCGCAGGATCGTTGCCGTGTCGCACAGGCGCTTCACCTCTTCGAGCTTGTGGCTGATGTAGAGGATGGCGCGACCTTCGACCTTGAGCCGCTCCAGCACGACGAAGAGCTGGTCGGCTTCCTGTGGCGTCAGCACTGCGGTGGGCTCGTCAAGGATCAGGAATTGCGGATCCTGCATCAGCGCGCGAACGATTTCGATGCGCTGGCGCTCGCCGACCGACAATTGCCAGACCTCGCGTTTGGGATCGAGCGGCAATCCATAAGTCTTCGACACCTGCTCAAGCCGCGCCGACATGTCCTTGAAGGATTCTTTCCCGTCGAGGCCGAGTGCGACGTTCTCGGCGACGGTGAGATTGTCGAACAGGGAGAAATGCTGGAACACCATGCCGATGCCGCGGCTGCGCGCTTCCGAGGGACCGGACTGCACGATCGGCTGGCCCTGCCAGCAAATCTGGCCGGCGCTGGGCTGGATCAACCCGTAGATCGCCTTGACCAGCGTCGACTTGCCGGCGCCGTTCTCGCCGAGCAGCGCGTGGATTTCCGTTGGCCAGATGTCGATGTCGATGGAATCGTTGGCGAGGAAATCGCCATAGCGCTTGGTGAGCCCGATCGTCCTGAGGAGCGGGGACTCGCCGGAATGCAGGCTGTTAGCCGTGGGATCCAACATTCGCTTATGCGCTTGCATGGGATGAAGTGCCTCAATACTGAGCTAGTTTGAACCGTCGCGTAAGGTGTGAAAAAGCGTCATCCCTTGCTCAACGCTTCGGCAGCCAGGTGGTGTCGGCGAGTCGCGGCTCTCGCAGGCGGCGATCGTCCTCAAAGGCCCCCCGAACAGCCTTTGCAGTGCCGGCTTGCGCGTGACGCCTGTTGCAAATTTGTGACGGATCAAACCAAATCGGAACCCGCTATGCAGGCTTGATGTGAAGTTGAGCAGAGACGCGCCATCACGCGTATGCATTTGCGAACACCGCGACAGTCGCTTCCGCCCATTCTGTCTGCCTTGCCCGATCGACATGAAAAGCCGAGCGAAATCAAATGGGATTATCCGGCAATGGCCGCTCTCGCCTGACCGCGTGGCGGTGAGGTTGGCCTTCCAAATCCGCCGGTGAAGCGCAGTGCTCTGTGCAAACAAGCGGCATGCCTTGAAACAAGTTGAGGCTTCTCACTCCTGGAGATCGGCGCAAGTGTCGCACCCAAGGGACGTTCATTTTTACGTGTCCAAACTTGGGGGTATTCGGATGTCGTTTCGTATGAAGGCAATTGCGGCGGCGGCGCTGTCACTTGCTACGCTCGCTACCGGTGGCCTGGCTCAGGCAGCCGACTTGCCGGTCAAGGCTGCCAAGAAGGCGGCGGATCTTCCGTTCTTCCTGGTGATCGACGACCGCGTCACCTTCTCCTATATCTTCAATGCGTCGCAGCCCGGTGCGTTCACCAACACCAACGGCGTGATCAACCCCAAGACGACGAAGCAGGTCTACTCCTTTACCCACTTCGATGCCTGGACTTACGGCACCAACTTCTTCACCATCTCGATGTTCAAGTCGGACCACAACGATCCGGCAGGCCCGTGTACCGCCACAGGCGTGGTCGTGTCGCCGGCTGCAGGCTTCGCAGCGACGCCGACGAGCTGTGCCGGCGCGACAGAAATCTACGGTCTTTTCCGTTCGACCTTCGGCTGGAACGAGATCTTCAACACCAAGGCCTTCACCCAAGGCCCGCTGCATAACATCTCGTTCGAGGTTGGCATGGATGCCAACACGGAGAACCGGTATTTCGGCGCCGCCAAGCGCGACGTTGTCGCCGGTCTGCAGTTTGCCTTCGATCTTCCCTACAAGGGCTACTTCAACGTCGCGCCGCTGGTGTACTGGGAGTTCGCCAACCACAACTCCTTCTCGCAGTGCGGCGCCGGTTGGTCCGCGCCGTGTATTGCCGACGGCAACACGTCGTTCAAGCCGACCTGGGCGATCGAAACCAACTACTATATGGACCTCGGCTTCCTGCCGCAGAACATGCAGTATTTCTCGATCAGCGGCCGCGCGGCGTGGTACGGCAAGAAGGGCACCGACACCGAGCCGCTTCCCGCCAGCGTTGCCAACAACGTCTATCCGACTAAGGTCGAGTTCAATTCCGAGCCGATCCGCCTGACCCTCGATGCCTCGAAGGCGATTTGGGGTGAGAAGTACTCGCACTTCGTCGACGTCTGGGTCGCCTATCGCTACTGGCAGAACAAGTTCGGCCTCGATCACAACAATGCCTTTGCGTGCACCACTTTCGTTGGTGGTACGAAGGTGAGCACCGGATCCTGCACCGAGTCCTCGCTCTACTCGGGTATCACGGTGAAGTTCTAACCACCTGACATTCTTCAGGTGAATGACGATGACACCGCGTTAAACCTCCGCGGCGTCATCTTCGTTTGTGGGATGGGCTGGGTACCTTCCGGCGGCCCTTCGGTGAGCGGCGCAAGGCCCGCTCGGCGGCCGTCTACTTCGTCCACACGCCGTCGTGCAGCGCTTCGGCCTCGTCTTCGAGCAGCGGCCCCGCAACGTCTGTCGGCCGCTGGCCCCTGGTAAAGACCTCGCGACAGGGCAGGTTGAGCGTCGGGTTCTCCGGATGATCGCCGGTGATGTCGCGCAGGCGGTGCTCGCTGAGGCCATAGACGACACGGCCGAAGCCGGCCCAGTAGATCGCGCCGGCGCACATCGCACAGGGCTCGGCGGAGGAATAGAGCGTGGCCCTCGCCAGAACCTCGCGGCCGAGCGTGCGGCAGGCCTGCGTGGCGGCGAGGCGCTCGGCATGCGCGGTGCCGTCGTGATCCGGCCTGTAGCCGTTCTCGGCTTCGATCAGGACCTTGCCTTCGGCATCGACGACGATGCAGCCGAAGGGATGGTTGCCGTGGGTGAGGGAACGGCGGGCGACCGCAAAGGAAAGGCGGAGGAAGTGCTCGTCGCGCTCGGACCCGCCGCTCATCGATCTTCCCTGGTCAATGCCCCGCCATATGCCGGCCGACCACGGTGAGATCGGCTTCGCTGGTCCGTGCTTCATACACGAATTCGCCGTGGAACATCACCACCAGCCGATCGGAGAGTTCAAGGAGTTCGTCGAGGTCCTCGCTGACCAGCAGCACCGCGGCGCCGCGGTTGCGTGCGGCCATGATCTCGGCATGGATTTGCGCCACCGCTGCGAAATCGAGCCCGAAACAGGGATTGGCCGCGATTAGCACCTCGACGTCGCCGCCGAGCTCGCGGGCCAGCACGGCGCGCTGCACGTTGCCGCCCGACAACGCCGAGATCGGCGTGTCGGGCGTGCGGGTCTTGATCTTGTACTGGGCGATCTTCTTCCTGGCGTCGACGCGGAAGGCGCCGCGGTTGAGCCACCAGCCGAGGCTTGCAAAGGGCGCGCGGTCGAACTCGCGGAAGGCGATGTTGTCGGCGACGCTCATGCCGCCGACACAAGCGTTCTTCAGCGGCTCCTCGGGCAGGAGTGACATATTGTGCCGCCGCATCTCCTCGCGGCTGGCGTGATAGGGATCGCCGGCGACGCGGATCTCGCCACTCTCGGCTGCGCGCTGCCCGGCCAGCACCTCGACGAGCTGGCGCTGGCCGTTGCCGGAGACGCCGGCGATACCGACGATCTCGCCGGCACGGACCGTGAGGGAGACGTCGTGCACGGCGATGGCGCCGGCGTCGTCGAGCGCGCGCATCTTCGCCAGCTCCAGCCTCGCCTTGCCGGCTTCACCGGTGCGCGGCGGCTGTACCGTCAGCTCCTCCGCGCCGATCATGGTGCGCGCCATCGCGTCCGGCGTCAGTTCGGAAACCTTGCCGGCGCCGGCGAGCTTGCCGCGGCGCAGGATCGTGACGTCGTCGGCGAAGGCCATGACCTCACGGAACTTGTGCGTGATCATCAGGATGGTCAGCTCGCCCTTGACGACCATGTCACGGAGCATGCCGAGCACCTCGTCGGCTTCCGCCGGCGTCAGCACTGATGTCGGTTCGTCCAGGATCAGGAAGCGGCGCTTCAGGTAGAGTTGCTTGAGGATTTCGCACTTCTGGCGCTCGCCTGCGGAGATGTCGGAGACCTTTGCGCTGAGCGGCACCTTGAATGGCATCCGCGCGAGAAAGGCCTCGAGGTCCTTCAGCTCGCGGGACCAATTCACCACGGCCGGCACGTCATCGCGGGCCAGCACCAGATTCTCGGCGACTGTCATCGCCGGCACTAGCGTAAAGTGCTGGTAGACCATGCCGAGGCCGAGCGCGTGGGCGTCCTTCGGATTGCCGATCGCCTGCTCGCGCCCGCCGACCAGAATGTCGCCTTCGGTGGCGTGATAGTAGCCCATGATGCATTTGACGAGGGTCGACTTGCCGGCGCCGTTCTCGCCCAGCAGCGCATGGAACGAACCCGGCCGCACTTTCAGCGCGACATTGTCCAGCGCCAGGAAATCACCGAAGCGCATGGTCATGGCAATGGCATCGACGCCGAAGGCGCCCGATGGCGGCGGCGTTTCGCCGACAATCACGAAATCGCTCCGATGAAAGCGTCGGACGTCGAGACCGCGCCGAACACGCCGCCCTGCATCTTGATCATCTTCAGCGCGTGCTCGTGGTTGCTCTTGTCGGTCGCACCGCAGCAATCGTGCAGCAGTACGCATTCGAAGCCGCGGTCGTTGGCCTCCCGCATGGTGGTGTGAACGCAGACGTCGGTGGTGATCCCCGTGAGCACGATGTTCTCGATGCCGCGGACGCGCAGGATCAGCTCTAGATCGGTGGCGCAGAACGAGCCCTTGCCGGGCTTGTCGATGATGGGTTCGCCGGGCAGCGGCGCCAGTTCCGGAATGATGTCCCACCCGGGCTCGCCGCGCACCAGGATGCGGCCGCACGGGCCGGGATCGCCGATGCCGGCGCCGATCTGCCGCGAACGCCAGCGCTTGTTGGCGGGCAAATCCGAGAGATCGGGACGGTGGCCCTCGCGGGTGTGGATGATGTGAAAGCCTTGGCTCCGCATTGCCGTCAGCAGTTTCTTGATCGGCTCGATCGGCGCCCGCGTTAGGGACAGGTCATAGCCCATCTTGTCGACATAGCCGCCGACGCCGCAAAAATCGGTCTGCATGTCGATGATGATGAGCGCGGTATTCTCGGGACGGAGGTCGCCGTTGTAGGGCCAGGCATAGGGCTCGGACTTGATGGTGCGCTCGGGCATGATTTGGCTCTCTAGCGAGTGATCGACAATTCGGCCGGGGCTCCGGTCAGCGTGCGCTTCGGCGAGCAGGTGATGATCATGATCGCCAGGGTCAGGATGTAGGGTGCGGCGTTGAAGAGGTGGTAGCCGGAGGTGACGCCGACCGATTGCAGCGCCGGGCCCAGCGCCGCGGCGCCGCCGAAGGCGAGCGAGGCCCACAGACACAACAAGGGGTCCCAGCGCGCGAAGATTACGAGCGCCACGGCCGTGATGCCCTGGCCCGAGGACAGGCCCTCGTTCCAGCTTCCGGGATAGAACAGCGACAGGAACGAACCGCCTATGCCGGCAAGGAAGCCGCCGACCATGGTCGCGCGCAGGCGGATCAGCAGCACGGAGTGGCCCATCGCACGCGCGGCATCCGAACTCTCGCCGGCCGTGCGGATCAGGAGGCCCCAGCGCGTGGTCCGGAAGGCCCAGTAGAGAATTGGCGCGAGTGCGACGCCGATCAGAAAGAGCACGTTGACCCGTAGTGCCGCGCGCACCTGCGGAATGTCGCTCCACCAACCGAAATCGATCGCGGGTAAACGGGGGGCGGTGGGCTCGATCAGCGGCTTGCCGAGATAGAAGGCAAGCCCGGTGCCGAACAGCATCAAGGCGATGCCGACCGCAATGTCGTTGACGCGCGGCAACGAGCAGATGCCGGCATGCAGGGCGCCCAGAAGCGCGCCGGTGATGCCAGCGGCGAGCACGCCCAACCACGGCGATCCCGTGAGGTAGGAAATGCCGTAGGCGCTCATCGCGCCCATCACCAGCGTGCCTTCGAGCCCGAGATTGATGCGGCCAGAGCGCTCGGTGATGCATTCGCCGAGGCTCACGAACAGGAACGGCGTCGAGACGCGAATGGCGCCGCCGAGCACGGCGAGCGGGACGGTCCAGAGTCCGATCGAGCCGTCTGCCATTTCAGGACTTTCCCTTCAGAAACCCGATGCGGCCGTAGAGCGCATCGCTCGCCAGCACGAAGACAAAGATGATGCCTTGCAGCACCAGCACGGATGCATCCGGCAATCCGAGGCGGCGCTGCAACAGCCCGCCGCTGGCGCTGATACCGCCAAGCAGGATCGCGACGGGGATAATGGCGAGCGGATTGTGCCGCGCCAGGAAGGCGACGAGAATCCCTGTGAAGCCGTAGCCTGCGGCGAGGTTGGCGTTGGTGCGCCCCTGCACGGCGGCGACCTCGACCATGCCGGCAAGGCCCGCGGCGCCGCCGGCGAGAAAGCAGATGGTCAGGATCAGCTTGCTGACATTGAGGCCGACGATCTTCGCAGCGCGGATGTTGCCGCCGGCAACGCGCGCGGCGAAGCCAAACACGGTGTGATAGATCAGGATATAGGCGGCGATCGCGGCGATCAGGCCGAACACCAGACCCCAGTGCACGTCGGTGCCGGGAATCGATCCGATCATGTTGGCCGCACCGATCTCGCGCGTCGACGGCTTGTTGAGGCTGGCGGGGTCGCGCATCACGCCTTCGACGAGATGGTTGAGGACAGCGAGCGCGATGTAGACGAGCAGCAGGCTCGAGATCGTCTCGTTGACGCCGCGATATTGCCGCAGCGCGCCCGAAAGCATGATCCACAGGCCGCCGCCGATCACGCCGGCCATGACCATGGCGATTTGCACGATGAGCGGCGGCATGCCCTGAAGCACCAATGTCGCGCTGGTTGCCGACAGCGCACCGATCAGGAGTGCGCCTTCGCCGCCGATGATGACCATGCCGAGCTGCGCGGGCAGCGCCGTGCAGAGTGCGGTGAGGATCAGCGGCGCCGCGCGCGTCAGCGTGTTCTGCCACGAGAACCAGGTGCCGAACGCGCCGTAGTACATGTAGAAATAAAGGTCGAGCGGGCTCTTGCCGAACATTGCGACGAAGATGCCGAAGACCCCGAGCGCGCCGACCAGCGCTACGCCCGGGATCAGGACATATTCGATCGCTCCGCCGTGACGTTGCAGGAATCCCGCGTCGGCGGCCGGGGCAACCGTCCCGACCGCTTCAACGGGATCCGCAGCTTCCGTCGTCACGAAGTCGCCCCGACCACGCCCTCCACGAGGTAGTCCATCTTCTCGAGCTCGGGATCCTTCTGGCCGCGATCAGTGCCGGCCGCGATCACCGTCTTGCCCTTGTTGTCGACCAGCCCTCCCTTAAAGATGGCGTAGCCGTCACCGGACAAGAACTTGGCTTTGACGTCGTCGGCGTGCTTGCGCGCCTCGGCGGAAACTGCTTCGCCATAGGGTGAGGTCTTGACGATCTCTTCCTTGAGGCCGCCGCGATAGAAATTCGGAATGCTCTCGCCGGCGGCGATCATCTTGACGAACTTGGGGTACAGCGCTTCCCAGTTCCACTCGGCTCCCGTGAGATACGCCTTCGGCGCGAGCGGCGACTGGTTGACGTGATAGCCGCACACCATGGCGCCCCGGCGCGCGGCGTTCTCGACCATGGTCTTCGGGCCGTCGACGTGACAGGTCAGCACGTCGACGCCCTGGTCGATTAGGCTGTTGGTGGCCTCGGCTTCCTTGACCGGCATCGACCAGTCGCCGGTGAAGATGACCTGCGTGGTGGCCTTGGGATTGGCAAGCCTCGCACCGAGCGCGAATGCGTTGATGTTGCGCAGCACCTGCGGGATGGGTTTTGCGGCGACGAAGCCGAGTTTGCCGCTCTTGGAGCTATAGCCGGCGACGATGCCCGAGATGTACTGGGCTTCATCGATATAGCCGAAATAGCTGCCGGCGTTCTTCGGGTCCTTGTCGCTCCAGAGGCCGCCGCAGTGCTCGAAGTGCAGCTTCGGGAATTTCTTGGCCATCTTGACCATGTGCGGATTGTAGTAACCGAACGAGGTCGGGAAGAGCAGTGTGGCGCCGTCGAGATTGATCATGGACTCGATCGTCTTCTCGACCGCGTCGGTCTCTGGCACCTTCTCTTCTTCCACGACCTTGAGGCCGGGAATCTTCTTCAGCGCCGCGGCGCCCTGCGCATGCGCCTGGTTGTAGCCATAGTCGTCGCGCGAGCCGACATAGATGAAGCCAATGGTCGTCTCGGCCGCGAAGGACGGGCGGGCGCCGGTCGCCGCGCCGAGGGTGAGGGCCGCACCACCCTGCAACAAATGACGTCGTGAGATCCTGCCAAATTCCATTGCTTGCTCCCCTTGGCGGATGCACCGCCTCATCTCGCGCTGCGCCGGTCTGGCGGAGCCCGGGATGGATTGTCGCAAGCTTCGTGCCAGAGGTTGCCGAGAGAGTGCGTCCAACTAACGCATTGAGAATAAAAATTTATTTTACGAATTCTGATCCTGACCAGGAAATCAGCAGATGAAATTGTAGGCAGTATTTTGTAATTGTATGCAATGGAGTTAAGCAGTCTTAACCAGCGCGGACGTGTGCATGACGAGGGCGGGTGGTCTGCCGGCGAGCCGCATTCATGCTAACCACGCGCTGATTGGAACGGTGTCGGCAGCCTGGTTTCGCTGGCACCGAACTTGAATCGATTATCGCCCGGATTGCCGTCCCTGCGGTCCCAAGAGATGGAAAGCTCGCCGAGATGGCTGCTGGTAACGCCGTTCAGAATGGTTCGCTCGGCGAAGAGATCGTGCGAGGGATCAATGAGCTCGCGGCGATCTCGGAAGAAGGCGACAAGCTCACCCGCATCTTTCTGACCAGCAAGCTGCGCAAGGCTGCGGACCTCATCTTGAGCTGGATGCGCGGCGCCGGCATGAGCGTGCGTCTCGACGCGATCGGCAATGTCTGCGGGCGTTACGAAGGCGAGCGCCCGGGCGCGCCTTGCCTGATGCTTGGCTCGCACTACGACACCGTGCGCGATGCGGGCAAATGGGACGGGCCGTTGGGCGTGATCACGGCGATCGCTTGCGTCGCCGATCTCAACCGCCGCGGCAAGCGCCTGCCGTTCGCGATCGAAATCGTCGGTTTTGCGGATGAGGAAGGGGTGCGCTTTGCCTCGACCTTGCTCGGCAGCCGCGCCGTGGCCGGCACTTTTGACGAGAGCGTCCTCAACACACGCGACCGCGATGGCGTGTCCATGCGCGATGCGCTGGTGCAGTTCGGGCTCGACCCCGATCATATCGGCGCGGCCGCGCGGGCCCGGCGCGAGCTGCTTGCCTATCTCGAGCTGCACATCGAGCAAGGTCCTGTGCTGGAAGCGCAAAATCTGCCCGTCGGCGTGGTCACCGCGATCGCGGGCGCGACACGGCTTGCCGCGCGGCTGACCGGCATGGCGGGGCACGCGGGCACGGTGCCGATGGCGCTCCGGCGCGATGCGTTGGCGGGCGCGGCCGAATGCATCGGCGCGATCGAGCAGTTTTGCCGCACCGACGAGGATGGGCTGGTCGGCACCGTCGGCTACATCCAGGCGAGGCCCGGCGCGACCAATGTCATCCCGGGCGAGGTGTCGTTCACCATCGACATGCGGGCACCGACCGACATGCACCGCAAGCGCGCCGTTGCCGATGTCGTCAGGCAGATCGAAGCCATCGCAAAGCGTCGTCAATTGACGCTCCAGCTCGACGTCACCCACGAGAACCGCACCGCGCCTTGCGCTCCCTGGCTGAAGGACCAGATCGCGCAGGCAATTCAAGCGGAAGATTTGCCCGTGTTCGAGCTGCCGAGCGGGGCCGGGCATGACGGCATGGCCATGATCGACATTGCCGATGTTGGCATGATCTTCGTCCGCTGCCGCGGCGGCATCAGCCATCATCCGGACGAGCATGTCGAACTCGCCGATGCCGACGCCGGCGCGCGGGTGTTGCTGCGGCTGATCGAGAACTTTCGGCCGCGGAAAGGCTAAACTGACCCGCAAGTCACGGGATAGAGACACGAATCAGACAGGTCTAGAGCCGCGACGGCCTCCCGCCGGACCACGAGACACCATTCGACGGCGCCTATGAACAGCGGCATCTCTTTTCCATCCCATCGCGAAAACCGGTTTTACCAGGGTGTGGCGGCGACCTTCGTCGCCAACGCGCTTCAGGCGGTGAACTTTCTCGGTGATCGATTCCTGAGGCGGTCACATCATCCGTTCACGGCCATCGAGGACCTCTACCGGCACTCGATGGACAGCGCCTTTTCGTTGACCGAGTCGTTTCTCGTCACCGGCGCACCGCACGCATCTGCGTACTATCCGCGCGACTTCGCCTGGTTCTATCCCGACGTCCTCGACCCCGAGACCATCATGGATTCGCAGGATGCGGTGCGGCGGGCTCGTCTGCTCGAAAAGAGCGTCCGCCTGCTGCTGGAAGCGGTTCGCGCCAATATCGTCACGACGACCATCGTCCCGGCGGGGCGCTTTCGGTATCTCGGCGTGAACTATTTCTCGCGCCCCTCGGATACGCTGCTCGGCATTCTGGCCGGCCTGCAGCAGATGATCTCTGCCGAGGAGAGAGCGTCATCCTTCCTGGCGATGTCGCAATGCGCGCATGCCGGTCGCCTGCTGCTGGCCGAATATGGCGGTGATCTGAAGCGCGCGATCCTCCAGCTCGCAAGCGAGCTAGAGCCGTTCAATGAGGGCGACACGAGGTGTTTGCTGTGCGATGCCAGTGCTCCGCGCTCCGCGGCAACCGACACGCGCGCCGAGCGCAGGCGTTTCGTCACCAATGCCTGCGTCTACACGACGTTCGTGTGGGGCGTGCAGCTCGGAATCGTCGACGAGAACGAGCTGAAGCGGCTGCTCGGACGCGACCTGGCGCAGTACAAGAGGGACCTGCTCGGCCTGTTCGGCAAGGGTGGCTATATCAGGCATTCCCTGGACGGCCCCACGGGCTCGCCGGTGTTCTCGGTCGCGCTGGATTTCGTCAGCGTGCATCTGGGCTTCTGGGATATGAGCGAGCCGGCCGAGCGCGCGCTGTTCGCGGCCACGGCGGATCTGATCATCGGGGAGCCACGCTTTCGCATCCCCGGCACATTCCACTTCCTGGTGTCCGCGGATAATCCGCGGAACAAGATGATCCACAAGGTCGCGGCTCCCGCCTACCAGGGGC
Organism: Bradyrhizobium sp. F1.13.3; assembly: GCF_040548265.1. Classification (NCBI taxonomy): domain Bacteria; kingdom Pseudomonadati; phylum Pseudomonadota; class Alphaproteobacteria; order Hyphomicrobiales; family Nitrobacteraceae; genus Bradyrhizobium; species Bradyrhizobium sp. F1.13.3. The sequence goes on from NZ_JBEPRI010000003.1 coordinate 26,564, forward strand.
GTTCTTCCTGGCCGACGTTCAACGTCGAGTTCGCGGATCGCATGCTGGACTATGACGAATTCTCGGGGAGCGATACCTACCGTTCCTGTGCCCAGGGAATTCTGAAGGACATTCGCACCGCGACCGAAGTCCACGGCGGCTATCAGGAACTGATCTCGGAACAGGGCCTGAAATATCGCACCTGGGCCTACAAGGGCGCCGTGGCCCACTCCTGGTTTCCGCGTTTCCTCTCCGTCTGGAGGAGGGCGCACGGAACGCCGCTCCTCCAGTGGAATGACTGAGCGGAGGGGTTATCCCGCCGTCACGTCCACAAGCTCGCCGCCGCCGAGGACCTTGGCCGCCTTGGCGCGGTCGAGGTCGCCTTCCCAGGCGGCCACCACCACGGTCGCAACGCAGTTGCCGGTGAGGTTGCCGACCGCGCGGGCCATGCCGATGAACCAGTCGACCGACAAAACCAGCACGAGGCCGATTGCCGGAATGCTCGGCACGGCGTTCAGCGTCGCCGCCAGAATTACGATCGCGGAGCCCGGCACGCCATGCGCGCCCTTCGAGGTGATCAGGGAGACGCCGAGCACGAGCAGGAGGTCGCCGAAGGACAGCGGCGTGTTGGTTGCCTGCGCGATGAAGACGACTGCGAGCGTGAGGTAGATCGAGAAGGCGTCGAGGTTGAAGGAATATCCGGTCGGGATCACGAGGCCGACGACGGAATCCTTCACGCCCATCCGCTCCAGCTTCTTCATGATCTGCGGCAGTACGGCGTCGGACGAGGCGGTCGCGAGCACGATGGTCAATTCCTCGCGCAGGTAGGCGAGGAATTTGAGGATGTTGATGCCGGCGAGCGCCATCACGCCGCCGAGCACGCCCAGCACGAAGATGCCAACCGAGACGTAGAACAGCGCCACCAGTGAGACCAGCTGCTTAAGGGAGCCGACACCGTATTTGCCGACGGTGTAGGCGACTGCGCCGAGCACGCCAAGTGGAGCAACGCGGACGATAAGCCCCATGACGCGGAACAGCACGGTCGAGGCGGCATCGATCATAGACGTGACGAGCTTGCCTTTCTCGCCGCCGACCAGCGCGAGACCCACGCCGAACAGCACGGCGAAAAACAGCACCTGGAGCACGTCGTTGCGCGACAAGGCGTCGAACGAGGTGCTCGGGATCACGTTGAGGAGGAAGGAGCCGATGCCGCCGCCCTGCAGCTTGTGGGCGTTGTCGGCATAGGTATTGAGCGCCTTGGCGTCCAGCGTCGACGGGTCGATGTTCATGCCGTGGCCGGGGCCGAAAGCGTAGGCCAGGATGAGACCTACTACGAGCGCAACTGTGGTCATCACCTCGAAATAAATCAACGCTTTGACACCGACCCGTCCGACCTTCTTGAGGTCGCCCGCGCCGGCAATGCCGTGCACGACGACGCAGAACACGATCGGCGCCACGATCATCGAAATCAGCTTCAGGAAGGCGTCGCTGAGAATCTTGAGGGAAATGGCAAAATCCGGGACGGCCACGCCGAGGATGATGCCGAGGATCAACGCGGCGAGGACCTGGACGAACAGCGATGTGTAGAGCGGTTTTCGCTCGGCGGCCGGGGCCGCGGCAATGGTCGACATGATGACTCCCCCGTTTTGACGACGTCTCGATCGTCAAAAGGAGCAACTAGCGTGCCAGATTGTCGCGGGTTTCGCTGAGGAGGAGGTCTATTTGGTCGCTTTTGCGGTGCGACCGGACACCCGCACCGGCCCCGGGGGCCGTTCTAGGTGCCGTCGGTCACGTGGACGGGCGATTTTGCGGTCGTTCCGCACGCGGGTGGCGTGTCACGCCGCGAGATCCAGCAGCCGACACGATCCGCGTACCAGCACCTTGCGTCCATTCGGCGTCATGACCGGCACGCCGTCGCTGACGACGACAAGACCAAGCTTGACTAGGCTCTCGATGAGATAGGCCTTCGCAAGACGACCGTTCGACACCGGGTTGCGAAGCGCCTTCAGAACCTCCCATTGGTCCGGCGTAAGATCGAAGTCGATGTCGTTGCTCATGTTGCCTCAAGCCGTGGTGCCGTTCGTGCGCCTCTGTTAGAGGCGCTGCATGAAGACCGTGCGACGACAATGAGTCGGGAATTCGGTGAGGCGTTTAGAACTTCTCTTCACAAATTGCTGCATGCCATTGCGTCACAAGAGTTAAGATCGCTCGATCATGATTATAGTCCCGCGCCTCGATCACATATTGATGATGTGCGTTTGATGCTGGTCCGCGAACTACCGCGCTGCACGGGCAGCGCTGCTGTCCCATTCTGCGTCGCAATATGCACAGAAATCATGGGACGAAGGGTTCGGGATTCTGTTACGCTGATCGCGCGGAATGGCTTCACACGCCAGGAGTGGAGTGCATGAACAGGCTGGTCGAAATTCGCAGTCAAGAATCCCTGTGCCGGGAGCGCGCCGCGCTAGATTTCCAGCGCCGGGTTTTCTGGCTTGCGCAAGCTCAAGAATGGGAGCAGCGCGCGCTTGACGAGATCGCCTATCATTTCCGGGAGTGCAATGTGGCTCATACGGAGCTGGCGCGAAACTGACGCCGGCTGTGGGTAGGGCCTACTGATAAGTCGCCACGATATCGGACACCGCGCGCTCAAGCTGCTGCGCGGTGGCGCACTGACGCACCACGCTGCAGAAGGTCGCATAGCGCGGCATCTCGGAATCGCCAAAGCCCCAGGCGAGACGTCCTTCTGGATTGAGCCACACCAGCCGCTTCGAGCGCTCGGAGATGCGGCGCAGGATGTCAGCGCGCGGATCGAGATTGTTGCTGCGGGCATCGCCCAGCACGATCACCGTAGTCTGCGGCGTCAGCGCGCTCATGAACTCCTTCTCGAAATCGGCCAGCGAGGAGCCGTAGTCGGAGGAGCCGAAGCCGACCTTGGACATGATCTCGGCCATCGCCTCTTCCGGCGATTTCGTTTCGAGGATGTCGCTGACTTCGATCAGATGCGAGGAGAAGGCGAAGGAATGGACATCGTCGACCACCTCGTGCAGCGAGTGGATCAGGAGCAGGAAGAAATCCGAGACCTGCGCGACCGAGCCGGAGACGTCGCAGAGCGCCACGATCTTCGGCCGGTCGCGATGCTTGCGCTTCCACGCCGTGAGAAAGGGGATGCCGCCCCAGGCCGCGTTGCGGCGCAGCGTGCGGCGGACGTCGAGATGACCGCGCCGTTGGCGCTTGCGTGGTTTCGAATAGCGCTCGCGCAGGCGCCGCGCGATCTGGCGGATGAGGGCGCGCATTTCCGCGACATGGCGCCGCTCGATGCGGGCAAGCGGCGCGTTGCGCAGAATCTCATTGCGGAGGTTTTCGGCCTCCTCGCGGGCATAGAGCGCAAGCCCCTGCGCGACGGTGTCGCGAACGGCTTCGCGCAAGGCATCGAGCGCGGCGCGAAGCCGCTCGGCCAGCGCCGGGTTGGTCGCGGTCAGCTCGTCGAGATCGTCGCGTAGTCGCTGGAGCCCCATGGCGTCGAGGATGCGGCTGGAAAAGATGCCGCGCTGGGTGGAGTATCGGATGTCGGACAGCGAGGCCGCACCTGAGGCGCTGGCGATCGCGGCGCTGATCGCGTTGCGATCCTGCGACAGCAGCATTTGCGCGAGGGGGCCCAAATCTGCGGGAGGCGAACCGCCGTTCGCATCGCTGGCCTCGCCGGACGACGGAGATTGATCCGCGTCCTCCGAAACATCGTTGCTGTTGGCTTCAGATTGTTCCTGCCGCGGCTCGGGCTGACTGAAGAACAGATCGAAACAGTCACCCAGCGCGAGCTTTTCGTCCTGCGACTTGGCGAGCGTCAGAAGGAGCGCATCGCGCAGGATGGTCCGGTCGGAAACGCCGACCTGCGCGACCGCGCGCATCGCGTCGATGCTTTCGGCAGGCGAGACATGGACGCCGGCGCCCCGTGCCGCACGGAAGAAACGATGAATATTTTCGCGCATCGGCGTCAACCGAAGACGTTGGATCGTGCTGCCTTGGCAATGAAGGTCGTGATCTGAGGCTGAGCCGCCTCGATGTCGGCCTCGTATTTCAGGAGCACGTTGAGCGTGTCCTTGACGATCTCGGTGTCGAGCTCCGAGGCCTGCAAGAGCACCAGCACGCGCGCCCAGTCGATGGTCTCGCTGACCGAAGGCAGCTTCTTCAGGTCGAGCGAGCGGATTTCGTGGATGAAACCGACCATCTGCCGCCGCAGCGTCTGCGAAATGTTGGGGACGCGGCTCTCGACGATGCGCTCCTCGAGCCGCTGCTCGGGGAAGCCGATGTGCAGATGCAGGCAGCGCCGCTTCAGGGCGTCGCCGAGATCGCGCTCGCTGTTGGAGGTGAGGATCACCGTTGGTGGCGTGATCGCGGAGACGGTGCCGAGTTCTGGGATCGTGACCTGGAAATCGGAGAGAATTTCCAGCAGCAACGACTCGAATTCCGCATCCGACTTGTCGATCTCGTCGATCAGGAGCACGCAGCCGCCCGGCTGCTCCAGCGCTTGCAGCAGCGGCCGCGGCTCGACGAACTCCTTGGAGAAGAACACGTCACCGAAATCGTGGAGTTGATTAAGTGCAGCGTGCAAAGTCTGCGCGCCGCCAAGGACTTCGCCGAGCTTGTCCTTGAGGATCTGCGTGTAGAGAAGCTGCTTGGCGTATTTCCATTCATAGAGCGCCTTGGCCTCGTCGAGGCCTTCGTAGCACTGCAGGCGGATCATCTTCAGGCCGCGCCAGGCCGCGATCGCCTTGGCAAGCTCGGTCTTGCCGACGCCCGCGGGGCCTTCGACCAGGATCGGCTTCTCGATCTGCTGCGATAAATAGACAGCGGTCGCGATCTGCCGGCTCGCGATGTAGCCTTGCGCGGCGAGGCCGCTCTCCACTGCCTCGATCGCTGTCGAAGGCTTCTGTTCAGCCACGAAAAGGCGCTCCCAAAGGTCTTGTTTGAGGCTTGTTCTGCCTGCGTTCACGGCAAAGAACAAGCCTCGTTTGGGAGAGGCCAGACCCGCGCGAGTGGGCGTTTTTTCCGCTCAGCGCAAATAGTCGGGTGGCCACCGGCCGCGCGATCAGTGCCGCAGCAACTCCGGCTTGCGGATCGTCTGTCTGACCTCGGCGCCGCAATCGGCGCATTCGTAGACGAAGTCGATCTTGGCAAGACTCCAATGCGGTTCGACCTCGCGCACATACATTGGAAGGAACCCCATGCATGCAGGGCAAATCACAGGCGCGATTTCGATATCCTGATGATGCTGTACATAAGCTGGCATCTCGGCTCTCCTTCGCAGACGACCTCCAAACCCGCGCGAAGGCTACTGCCGGCCGGCGCAAGGCCGACATCAACTCTTTCGAACAGAGGCGGAACGGCGGAGGTTTGTCGTTCGCTGTGACATTCTTGTAACGTCTCTGTACTGTGACGGGCGGACCAAATACCTATTTCAAAGCCCGATCCGGTATTCGGACTTCGACCTCAACGATAAGGGAGTAACGGCCATGACGCATGCCATTCGCTTTCACAAGACTGGTGGTCCGGAAGTGCTGGTCTGGGAGGAGGTCAGTGTCGGCAAGCCCGGACCGGGCGAGGCACGAATCCGCCATACCGCCGTCGGTCTCAACTTCGTCGACATCTACAACCGTTCGGGCCTTTACCCGGCACAACTGCCGAGCGGGCTTGGTAGCGAGGCTGCTGGCGTCGTCGAGGAGGTCGGGGCGAGTGTCACCGATCTGAAACCGGGCGATCGCGTCGCCTACGGCGCCTCGCCGCTCGGGGCCTATTCCGAGGCGCGGCTGATCCCGGCCGACCGACTCCTGAAGCTGCCGGACGGTATCGATGACAAGACCGCGGCGGCGATGATGCTGAAGGGGCTCACCACGCAATATCTGATCCGGCAGACCTATCGCGTGAAGGCCGGCGACACCATCCTGCTCCATGCGGCCGCCGGTGGCGTCGGCCTGATTCTCTCCCAGTGGGCCAAGCATCTCGGCGCGACCGTGATCGGCACCGTCAGCAACGACGAGAAGGCCAAGCTCGCCAAGGCGCACGGCTGCGACCATGTCATCATCTACAGCCGCGAGGATTTCGTGACGCGCGTGGACGAGATCACGGGCGGCAAGAAGGTGCCGGTGGTCTACGATTCCGTCGGCAAGGATACGTTCCTGAAGTCGCTCGACTGTCTCGCGCCGCTCGGCGTCGCCGCGCTGTTCGGTGCGTCATCCGGCGCCGTCGAGCCGCTCAATCTCGGTTTGCTCGCGCAGAAGGGCTCGCTCTACGTCACCCGGCCGACGCTGTTCACCTACGCCGCGAAGCGTGAGAGCCTGGTCGCGATGGCAGGCGAGCTGTTCGACGTCGTCAAGTCCGGCGCGGTCAAGATCGAGGTGCACCAGACCTATCCACTGAAGGACGCGGCCAAGGCGCATGCCGATCTCGCTGGGCGCAAGACCACGGGATCGACCGTTCTCACGGTGTGAACTCCGGACGGGGGCGTGGTGCGGGTCGCTTGGGCCTGCGTCACGTCCGCTCGTGCTTGCGCAGATCGCGGGCGTGATCGAGGCGCACGGCCTGGACGTCGACTTCTTCGGGCGGGATCCGGGGCAGGGCAGCCTCAGCGAGGATCGTCTCGGTCACGTCTTCAACCGAATTCTCCACGATCTCCTGGATGAACGAGATGTTCCGATATTCACCTGAGGCGACGCGGGAAATGACCTCGCGCCTGGTGATTTCAGGGTCGACGACCGCCTCGCGGCCGCGGCGCCCATAGTCGATCATCACGACGAAATACTGCATCAAAGAATCCTGCCGTGCCCCATGGTCGGGCACGGCGGAGTATTTCCGAAAAACGGAATCAAGTCAAGGCAAATTTCGAAAAAACGGAAATTGCTGCCTACTTGCTCCTCTTGCGAGGGCGCGCCGACTTGGCGCGCAGCCGCTCCAGCTGGCCCTTGGGCATGGACAGGCAGATCTCGCCGACCCACTCCAGTTTCACGCCGACGATCTGCTTGGCATTGAAGCTGGTGAGATTGACGACGGAGGGGGATTTGCCCCGCTCGATGGTCTTCAGATAGCGCTCGCCGGTCTTGAGCCGGACCACGGCCTCCTCGCCGTAGAAGCTCGACAGCGGATGGCGCTGGTCCTTGTAGACCACGATTACGTCGCCGCTCTCGTATTTGGGCAGCATCGAATCGCCCACGATCTCAAATGCGATGGTCTCCTCCATGATCGGAAAGGGCAACGCGATGTCGCCAAGGCCTTCGGGGGGAACCTGCTCATAATCCGGCTCGATCACGGCACCGGCCCCGACGCGGCCCATGATCGGCGCGAGATTGAGCTCGAGATATTCCATGATCGGAATGATTTCCGAAGCCTTCACCAGGCGTTCGCCGCCCAGGATCTCCGAGACAGCGCCGGGGCGAACGCCCATGGCAGCCGCCAGACCGCCCTTGCTCTTGCCCGTCTTTTCCAAGCCCCGTTCGATCATTGCCGCGTCCAACATGTGATTCCCTCGATTGTCCGTCGTTCCGCCTCTTGTAATCCGAAATTCGGAATTGATGCAATTATGAATATCAGAATTATCGCTTGACTTGGGCTTCGGAATACCGGAATGTTAGCTCCGCCTCGCGATCGTGCGATCGGAGGAGGCGCATCACAGGACAGCAGCATGGAACCGGGCCATTGGCCGTCGGAGCACTCCGACGCGCTTCGCGACTATTTTCTCAAGGGAATGTCTTATGCGGAGATCGGAAGACAGATTAACGCAAGGTTTGGAACGGCTTACACGCGCAACGCGGTGGTCGGCCGCGCCAAGCGGCTCGGGCTGATCGCGCCGGTGCGGACGACGAGCCCGTCGATCGTGCCGGTGCTACCGTCTGGAGCCTGTTTCCTCCCGCACCGTCCCGCGTTACTGAATCTGCCGCCGAAATCCGCGATGAGGCCTGCCGCGCCGGTCAAATTGCGCTGCGTCGGCGTCCAGCCGCGCCTGGTCCGTTGGTCAAACTCGCCAGCGAGGACTGTCGCTATCCCTATGGCGGCGACAAGGACGGGGAGGAGATTACCTTCTGCGGCCATCCGCGCGAGCCGGGCTCGAGCTATTGCACGCCGCATGCGCGCCTCACGTGCCGCGCCGGAGCCGGCTCCGCGCGCGTCGCCGGCCCCGTCGTGCTGAGGCTGGTTTCCGCCGCCTGATCCCACGACCGCCCGTTCAATCGTCAATTTCGCAAGGAATATCCGAGTGGCACGTGTCCGACGCAACAGATCCTACAAATTGGCGAGTGTCTACGACCGACGTTCGCGTGAGATACCGTTCAATGCGGAGGTGGCGGAAGTCGAGGTGGACAATCCGCTGGCGCTCGACCCCGGCGAAAAGATCATGGCCGTGCGGTCGATCCGCAGCGATCCGCTCGGCCGGCTGCACGCGCACCGTCAGATCGACGAGGCGCAATATCGCGGCGGGCGCGCCTTCCAGAACGATTGGGAGAGGGCCGAGCGAGGCCTTCAGGCAATCGACCCAACACGCGAATATGTCGATGGCGCGCGCACGCGCGAGCCGGTCACCGAGAGCCAACGCCAGGCGGTGCTGCGGCTGAACCGGGTCGAGCGCGAACTCGGCACCGACGGCGCCGCGCTAGTGCACGACGTGTTGGTGCTGGGCCTGACCATGGACGAGATCGGCCAGCGTCGCGCCGTCCGTACGCAGCGCTGGACCGACTATTTTGCCCGACGTTTTCGTGAATGCCTGGATCGGCTGGCGCTGATCTATGGCTTTGCGACGGAAACGGGGACACGGCGTGCAGGGCAAGGCAGATGACAATGGCGCTCCCGCGACCGCGGTCGCGGGAGCGCCGGCCTGCTGCTTAGGGATGCGGAAGGATCTGGTAGGTCGTGGTATAGGGCTCCACGCGCAGCGAGGCGTTGGCCAAAAGCCCTATTCTGGCGGTCGGCGCTTGCTGTAATTCGCCGTTCGGACCGCGATGCACGTTGTATTGCCAGACGGTGAGATCGCCCTTCTGTGCCAGAGCATGTGCAACGGCGCTGGCATCGTTGCCGCCGAGCGCCTGAAGCTCCTCTGTCGACAATCCGACGACGATTTCGTCCTTGATGGTGACGATCTTGAACAGGTTCATCCTGGTTTCCTGCGCCCATGCGCCTTGTATCGAGAAGGTGAGAAGCGCGACTGCGGCGCCCTTGATGAGATCGCAGCGGGAAAGCATGCCGTCGTCCTTTGGTGCTGGGGCGCCGGAATCGATCAATGCATCGGCCATGGCGCCCATAATCTGCGTGACTGTTTCGCCATCGCTTTGTCGTTTGCTCCTCGAAAACGGTTCACGGCCAGAAACAAATGCGGCCGCGCCGTGGTTGCCGATCCATGGCGCGAAATCGACGTTTATTTCGTCGACGATACAACCGCCGATGCCGGACTCAACCATTACGTGTATACGCTGATGAAGCGCAATTTCGCGTTCACCAATGTCCATTCACATCCGAAAGAAGACGAAACGCAGCGTCGATTGACGGCGATCGAGACTGTATGCCTGATCGATGACGCTTCTTGACGCAGGTGGGTGACGGCGGCCTATATTCCTGTTATCCGGAATTGCCGTGGCGCGATGCAGACGAAGCATCGCTGCGCCAACCGTTAGGCTTGCCGGATGAGTTGTTTCTTGACATAATTGCAACCTGTTCAGGTGTGCCCGCTTGCACACGTAGCTCGGCGTGCGAACCCACCGGGCTGCCCCGGCCGAAAGTGCGCCATCGCCATAACATCCGATTATGGCATCCGGTTCTAGCGTTCGGTTCTTAGTCGGGACCTCGATGTTCGATCACGAAGTTCGATGCTTGTCATAGGTGCGAGATGAAGAACCTCAATTTCGCAGCTGAGCTGCACCTCAAGCTCGGCGCGCCTGCAAGCGGCACCGTCGAAAGCCTGCGCCTGCTGCGTGCGTTTCTGAAGCTCGCGCCCCGGCAGCGTTTCGAGGTCATCAAGCTCGTCGAAGACCTAGCCACCGAAGAAACCCTTCCCGAACACCCCCTGTCCTGAGCCGGCCTGCGCGCCGGCCTTACGCCTTGCCCCTCGTTTGCCGGCCAGAGCCGGCCGCCGGGCATGTCTTCCCCCGGCTGGACGCTGGCAGGCGATCCGGCAAGTGTGGTATTCAGTTCAGAAAACGGGAGGAGTGCGACCATGATCGAACCGAAGCTCGAAGTTCCGGCCGAACTGCGCGACCTGGCCGAGAAGACGATTGACCAGGCGGAAAAGGCATTCGGAATGTTTTTCGAAGCCGCCACCAAATCGATGACCACCGTTCCGGGCGCGGGGGCGGACGTGTCGAAGCAGGCGCTCGCTTTCACCGAGCAGAACATGAAGTCGGCGTTCGAGCATGCTCGCAAGCTCGTCCATGCCACCGACCTTCAGGAGGCGATGCGAATCCAATCGGATTTCCTGCGCAGTCAGTTCACCAGTGCCGGGGACCACATGCGGCAGATGACCGGCAGCCTCATGCAGCCGGGGAAGGGCAAGTCCTGACTGTCGGTGTGTTTACGGCGCGTCCACAGATTGGACCTGCGCCGCGTGGATATCCGCACGTCGATGCGGGTACCGGTCCATGATGGGCCGGCGAATGGACCTCATTCACAGCCCATCATCCTTCTGCCGATCCCTGTCGGTTCTCCGGCAGGGATTTGCATTTGTCGCAAGTGTCTCGACCGATCGGCCGCTCTGCTAACGCAGCGATGCGATGTAGGCCGCGATGTCGCCGGCTTCAGTCCGGCTCAAGGGGAAATTCGGCATCTTCGGGTGCGGATCTAGCAAGAAAAAGGCGAGCCTTTCCGAACTGAAGTCGGGCCTGCGCGCAACGGATGCGAAAGAGGGGACGTCGGCGCTCGCCTGGGTCTGGCCGTTCGCCACGACATGGGAGCTGGCGCACCAACGCCTCGCAAGGTCGGCGCCGTGATCTGCATCGGCGGCGAGAGCGGACGACGTGCCCATGCTCGAGGCCACTGCAACCAGCAGGCAAATTCGTCTTAAATGCCGGTGCATGGGGAACCCTGTGTGTTGTTGGATCGCGACGCCGTCCTCATCCGCAACACGAACCCGGAAACTGCGAGAGGTCGATGCGGGCGATGATCGACCGCAGCAGCTTTCGGGCCGAACGATAGAGATGCCGGGCGAATCTCGGCGTCCTTCCCGCGGGCAGGACAAAGCTTGTCGTATCGAGTCTTTTCGTATCAAGGCTTTCGATGGAGTGCGACACGTGCCTCTCCGAGATGGCGAGGCCCTTTCTATCGTGGCCGGCCCGCGGCAGCCTTGATCTGCCGCAAAGGGGCCGGACTAATAGTCGCCGGGGTTCATGATCATCGGGCTTCGTGTATCGGCCGGGGCGAGCGCGCTGCTGGCGCTGTCGCGCAGGAAGCGGTCGAGTGTTGCCTGGATCTTCTCCTTGACGGCATCGGGACCGCGATCGCTCATCTCGGTATGCTGTGCGCCGGTGTGGATAATGTCGATGCCGCGCGCTTTGGCCTCTTCCGGCGTCGGCAGCACGCCGGGATCTGTTACGAAATGCGGATCCTTCGAGCGGAACGACAGGATCTTCATGTTGTCGCTAAGCACGAAAGGCACCCGCAGATTGTCGAGCGTGATCACTTTCGACACCAGCTCCGGGTGTTGATGGGCGACATACATCGAAACGTCGCCACCGTTGGAATGCCCGACGAGCGTGATGTGGTCGTAGTCGGCGTTCTCTTGCCGCCGCTTCAACTCGCCCAAGGTGAAGAGGATGTTGGCCTCGCAGCGGATATAGACCTCGCGCCGGCCGACATATTGCTGGCCGGCCTTGGTCATCAGCGGCGGATCGCTCGGCAGATCCTGCTGGATGCTGGCGACGAGATAACCGCGTGCGGCGAGCACGTTGGCGAGGAAGGAATATTCGGTGGCCTTGACGGTATTGCCGTTGCTGATGATGGCGAGCGGGAGCTTCCAGAGGCCGAGATTGGCCTTGGTCTCGTAATCGCGCCGTACAGCGATTTCGACCGCAATCGGCCGCTGGCGCGCGGCGTCGAACAGGGTCAAAACCTCATGGCGGATCGCGAACCGGCTGACGACGAAATACTGGCCGACGCCGAGGACGCAGAGAAACGCCAGAACTGCAAACACCCTTTTCATGGTTCCGTCTCAAATCACTTTTGACTGAACATGGCCATCGGGAAATCCCGGATCGAGCGATCGTGAGTAGGTTACGGGATTAAATTTAGGCAAGTCTGTGAGCCACGCCCCAAAAAGGGCCGCATGCCACAGTGCGAAGGACAAGGGGTTTACAGACAACCGCCCTTGCCACGTTCGGAGCACAGCCGCAACGCGCTTGACAGGGTAAACAGGAAGCGCGAGCTGCGGCGCTCGTTGTCGGGCGCCCGGTAGCTCAGGGGGACGGCCACGCCGAGATCGGCCTGGAAATCGTCCGGCAGGAAGAACCGCACGCCAGCTCCGGCCGAGGTCAGCGACAGGCCGTCGCTGAGGCGGTAACCGTCGTTCCAGACGGCGCCGGCGTCGCCGAAGGCATAGAGCTGATAGCCGGTCCAGTAGCGGAAATTGAGCTTTTGGTCGAAGCGCAGTTCGAGCGAGCCGGCAAGACCGTTGTCCCCGCTGATCTCTGCTGCGCCATAGCCGCGGCCGAAGGCAGCGCCGCCGAGATAGAATTGCTGCGAGGTGAACAGCGGCCGTGACGCCGTCTGGCTCGCAGCGGAGAGCTTGAGCGACCAGACGTCGTTGAGTGTCTGGTAGCGCGTGAACCAGAGGTTCAGCACTGAAAAGTTCGATGACGCGCCATCGCGCGACAACAGGTCGTCGTTGAAATGCGAGGCACCGAAGATGTCGAGGCCCTGGCGGTAGGTCAATGTCGCGAAATTGGTGGCGCCCAAATGATCCTGGAGCCGGTAATCGGCGGTCAGGCTCGCGGTCCTGATGTGGTCGTTGTACCAGGGGCCATAAAGGTCATGCTCGGACACATTGCTGAAGGTCATCGCCGTAGTCAGGGTCAGCGAGGACAATTGCGACTGCAATGGGACGATGCTGGCACGCAGCTCGAACGCCTCGGTCGTGGTGATGTCGCTGTCGAGGCGGCGGGCATCGCCCGGCCTGACCGCGCTGTACAGGACGGACCCGCCGAGACGCACGCCGTCGACGCCGACGGGTGCATCGTAGGACAGCCGTGCGAAGCCGAGCTGGCGGGGGTCGTTGGCGATGGTCGACAGGTTGACGGCCAGCGTGTCGCCGGGCGTGAGATAGGAGTTGAACGCGCCGGTCGCGTAGGTCTGCCACGGACCGACTGATGATGAGCCGAGATTGTCCAGACCGAATGAGGAGAAGACGTGCCAGGTCTTCAAATAGACGATGAGGCGGAAGCGGCCGGATGCACCGCCGATCTCCTCGAGTGCGGTATCGGTGATCCGGACGCCAGGTCTGCCGTTGATGAGAAAGAGCTGGCGTTCCAGCGTTGCCAGGCGCGATGGTTGCTCCGCCAGAACCGGCCCAAGCATCGGTCTCACGCCGAACTGCTCGGCGCCGTCGCCTTTCAGCTCGGCCTGCACGATGGCGCCTTCGACCACCCGGATCCGGAGCAGACCGTCGGCAATATCCTGCGGCGGCACGATCGCACGGCTCAAGTGGAAACCATCGGCGCGGTAGAGATCGCTGATCGCGCCCGCGATTGCGGCGAGATCCGCCTGCGAAACCTTCTTGCCGACATAGGGCTGGTAGACCGCGGCGATCCGATCGGGGGAAACGGCCCGGGCTCCGCTGACGTTGATGCCGCGCAGCACGAACTGAGGCTTGGTATCACCGCCGGTGTTGGGCTGGTCGACTGTTGGTAGCCTGACCGGAGGACGGCTCAGCGATTCCCGCTCGGTTTGGTTTTCAAAATATTTTTCTGGTTGGCGCGGATCGAAGCCCGGCTGGTTCGCCTGTTGTGAGAAAGCCTGAGGAACTCCGGCGAAAAACGGTGCCAACACCACCATTGTGGTAACGAGATGCCGCTTCTCAACGCGCGCGACGCGGCTGCCCCCGTAGTTTGACGGAGATGTGCCCCTCATGCGGTAAGAGTTCGTTAGCCCCATGATTTTTCATAGTTTTTTATGGTCAATGAACCGTTAACGCGACCACTCCCCTGGCCGCTACCCGCTAATCCTATGTTGAGTGATTTCGGATACCCCTCAGGACTGGCTGTAACGCGGACTGAGGATCGTCATGCTGAACAAGATTGGAATGCAGTGCGCCTTCGTGGCTGCGCTGATCCTGGGAACGGCTTCCGCCGCATCCGCCGCGGACGACGGCGTCTGGTCGGTCGGCAAGGCCACCGGCGAGGTCTGGGTCGCCACCAGCGGCGCGCAGCAGGTTTCGTTGAACCAGCAGGAGGCACTCAAGCCCGGCGACACCATTCGCACCGGACGTAACGGACGCGTGCTGCTCGTCCGCGGCGAGGAAACGATCCTGATCTCTCCCAACTCAGTGCTCGGCTTGCCGACGGAGAAAAAGGACGGTCTCTCGACCACCATCATCCAGCAGGCAGGCTCGATCCTGCTCGAGGTCGAGAAGCGCAACGTCAAGCATTTCGAGGTCGAGACGCCCTATCTCGCCGCCGTCGTCAAGGGAACGCAGTTCAGCGTCACCGTGAACGCGGGCAGCACCAAGGTCGGCGTGCTCCGCGGCCAGGTCGAGGTCTCCGACTTCAAGACCGGGCAGATCGCCCAGGTCCTGCCCGGGCAGGCCGCCACCGTCTTCGAGCATGGCAAGCCAGGCCTCTCTCTGAGCGGCTCCGGAACGTTCAATCCGATCGAGCACGGCAAGCCGCGCGCCTCGAGCATCGAGCGCGTCCCCGTGCCGAAATCGGGCCTGTCGGCCCCGCGGAACGCAGCGAACGGCCATGCGATCCATGCGCTCGGTCCGATTGACAAGGGCACCAAGGCGACCGCCACGCCCAAGGAATCGCATCAGGCGGCCGGAGCTCACGCCCCCAAGGGCGGTGCTGCAAAGCCCGGCGTCGTGCGCATCTCGAGCTCGCTCGGCGAGGTCA
Source organism: Bradyrhizobium sp. F1.13.3 (assembly GCF_040548265.1). NCBI lineage: Bacteria > Pseudomonadati > Pseudomonadota > Alphaproteobacteria > Hyphomicrobiales > Nitrobacteraceae > Bradyrhizobium > Bradyrhizobium sp. F1.13.3. The sequence continues at coordinate 41,611 of NZ_JBEPRI010000003.1, forward strand.
AGCTGAACGTCCACAAGGTCACGCGCGGGCTCGCTCACGGGGGCGTTGCTCCCGGGCAGGTGCGCAACGCGCATGCCAGCACCGAGACAGTCTGGAGTGACTCGAAAGCGAGCACGACGGCATCCAACAGCACCGTCCAGACTGCGGTGACGACAAGTGGTGCCGTAACGGCTGGCAGCAGCAGTTCGTCAAATCCAGGCGCCGCGATCGCCGCAGCGGCCGCCAACGGAAACGCTGGCGGCAACGGCAACTCCGGCAACGGCAATTCCGGTAACGGCAATCCCGGCAATGGGAATTCCGGCAACGGCAACGGTAATGGCAACGCCGGCGCCACCGGTAACGGCAGGGGCAACAACGGCAACGGCAATGGCGGCGGCAACGGCGGCAATGGCCACGGCAATGCCTTTGGCCACAACAAGCACTGAGGCGATTTCTTAGCGGATGAGGGGGCGTACCAGCAGAAGCCGGTGCGCGGGAGGATCGGAGTGAAGCGCTATCGTCCGCATATTCTAGTCGTGATCGCGCTTGCGATCGTGCTGTCCACGGGATGGCATGGCGCGGTTCGCAACGCGCTGACCGACCTGCGGTTCGCCTGGCAATCGCGTGCCGCGAGCGGCAATGTCGTCGTGGTGGCCATCGACGCGCCCTCGATCGAGCAGATCGGGGTATGGCCCTGGCCGCGCCGGCTGCACGCGGAACTGTTGCACAGGTTAGAGGCCGCGGGGGCGCAGGACGTTGCGTTCGACGTCGATTTCAGCTCGCCATCCGATCCGGCGTCCGACGAGGCCTTCGTCAACGCACTGCGTGAGGTCGGCGGCTCGACGATCCTGCCGTCCTTCAAGCAGCCGACGCCGAATGGCGGCGCAGCTCACATCAATCGCCCCCTGAAGCCGTTCAGCAACCAGTCGTGGCCGGCGCTGGTCAATGTCGCGATCGAATCCGACGGGCTCGTTCGCCGCTATCCATTCGGCGAGAAGCTCGGCGACGCCTTGATGCCGTCGATGGCCGTCGTGCTGGCCGGACAGGACGCCAATCGGCGGCCTCCTTTCCTGATCGATTTCAGCATTCGGGCGGGCTCCGTTCCGAGTGTCTCGTATGTCGACGTGCTCCGCGGCAACACGGCTACTCTCGACAAGCTGAGAGACACGAAGGTCATCATTGGTGCGACGGCGCTCGAGCTTGGCGACCGCTTCAGCGTTCCAAATGGCCGCATCATCTCCGGACCCATCCTCCAGGCGCTGGCAGCGGAATCGATCCTCCAGAGCCGGATGCTGCGCTGGACTTCCGATACCGGCATGATCCTGGGTCTCGCCGTGATCTGCCTGCTGATGGTGTTTTCGTGGCGCCGCTTCGGACCGGGGATTCGCGTCGCACTCCTGATCTCGGCCGGGGCAGCCTTCGAGATGGTTGCGGTCCTCGTGCAGGCAAGATGGCCCTTCATCATCGACACATCGCTGTTCCACATCGCGATTGTGGCTTATCTGACGGCAATCGCACTCGACGAAATTGATTTCCGCGGTCTCTTGGGGCGCATCGCCGAAAGCCGCTTTCATCGTATCGCGATGTCGCTCGGCGATGGCCTCGTCTGCACCGACGAAGGTCAGCTGATCACCGTGTGGAATCCCGGCGCCAGTGCGATCTTCGGCTATATGCCCGCCGAGATCATCGGCCGCCCGTTCGAAACGCTGTGCGCCGTGTCGGTGGACGGTGACGCGAGGTCGTCCATGCGCGACGCCGCGCGCCAGGCACTCCTGGTCCCCGGCGGAGCGGTCGTCGTTGAATTCGAAGGGCGGCGCAAGAACGGTGAAACTTTCCCGGTCGAGGCGAGCTTCTCGGGTTGGCAGGGAACGGACGGCTTCCAGTACGGAGCGATCCTGCGCGATATCTCAGTCCGCAAGCTGGAGGCCGAACGCGTCAGATATCTCGCCGAGTACGACGCGCTGACCGGTCTTGCCAACCGCAACACGCTGCATGCAGGATTGGTCGGCATGATCGCGGATGCGGGGCAGCGCCCTTGCGAGGTCGCGCTACTCGTCATCGGGCTCGACGGTTTCCAGAGCATCAACGACATGCTCGGTCATGCCGCCGGAGATCTCGTGCTGCAGGCGGTCGCTGGCGGCTTGAAGGACCAGGCGGGCGACGGCGCTATCGTTGCCCGGCTCAGCGGAGACGAATTCGCCATTGCGCGCAAAGGCGCCGATGGCGACGAGCCGATCGCGGACTTCGCCGAGCGCATTGCGCGCGCGTTCGAAGCGCCGCTTGCGACCGGCACGCGGCAGCATCGCGTCAGGATCAGCATCGGCGTCGCCGTCCATCCAGAAGGCGGGCACAACGCCGACGATCTCCTGAGCAACGGTCATCTTGCGCTGACCAAGGCAAAGCTGACGCGGCGCGGCGGTTATGTGGTCTTCGAGAGCGCGATCCGGGAGGAGCTGGAGAACCGGCTGACGCTGGAGGGTGAATTGGCGCTCGCCGCGGATCGCGGCGAGTTCGAACTGTTCTACCAGCCCCAGGTTCGCCTGATCGACGCGAGCCTGGTCGGGGCCGAAGCTCTCATCCGCTGGCGGCATCCCGTGCGCGGCTACGTTTCGCCGGGAGAGTTCATGCCGGTGGTCAACAGCTCAGCGCTGTCCGAGCGGATCGGAAACTGGGTGATGGAGACCGCCTGCCGGCAAGCACGCGCCTGGGAATTGTCCGGCGACAGAGTGCGCGTCGCGATCAATTTGTCGCCCTCGCAGCTCCACTCCGGCGATCTCGCACATTCGGTTGCGGGGATGCTCGAAGCGACGGGGCTCACGCCGTCGCTGCTCGAACTCGAGGTCACCGAAAACATTCTGCTTCACGACGAAGCCCGCGTGCTCGACATGTTCAAGCGCATCCAGCAGCTCGGCGTCCGCGTCCTGTTCGACGATTTCGGCACTGGCTATGCGAGCCTGAGCTATTTGAAGAAGTTTCCGCTCGATGGACTCAAGATCGACCGGTCGTTCGTGCTCGGTCTGCTCGCGAACTCCGACGATGCCGCGATCGTCGGGTCGACCATCGGCCTCAGCAAACAGCTCGGACTGACGGTCGTGGCCGAGGGCATCGAGAACCGCGCTACGGCCGATTTCCTGGTGAGCATGGGATGCGAGGAAGGGCAGGGCTATTTCTTCGGCCGTCCGATGCCGGCGGAAGCATTCGAGCGGCAATTCCTCGCGGTCGAGTGCGCCGCCGTTAGTGCCGCCTGAACGGGTCCGCTCGATCTCTAGCGCCGACGCGCGACCGCGACGCCGAACAGGAAAGCCACGAACAGGCAGGCAAGCGGTGCTTCGCGCGTGATCGCGGCGACGGTCGCGAGGGGCTTGCCCGGCTTTCGAGCTTCGTCGATAGCGGAGGTCATGCGGTCGACAGCTGCATGCAGGCCACCTGCGACTTCACCGATGGTGCGGGATACGTCCGTCGCGGCATCGATGGCGCGCTCGGCCATGCCGGGATGTGAGGTGGACTGCGGGATCTCCGTGCTCAAGTGCGCAACCTCCAGGTGATCATGTGTTGGCGGAGGCCGATACCTTTGGCTATCCGCGCGAGCGCTCGTTCTGAACAGCGGGTCGGACGACCTTTGGCTATCCGCGACAGGCGCCGTGGTCTTTACGGCGGGTACCGGCCTTGGATGAGCAATTCGGCGCGCGGGCTTTTGTTCCGAGAGGATGCGCCCTGCGCGGACCTTCCCGTGAAACGACGGATGCGAATCTCTGTTAGGCTGGCTCAATCTTGCTGATCTCAGGAGACAGCTGTGACCGATCGAACCACGACGGATCGAGCCCGGCGCATCGCCTTGCTCGGCGCTCCCATCGACATGGGGGCTTCGCAGCGCGGTACCCTGATGGGTCCTGCGGCGCTCCGCACCGCCGGCCTTGCGACACTGCTCGAGAGCCTGGATTTCGAGGTCGTCGATTACGGCGATCTCTCCGTGGCCGAGCTCCGGGACCTCGCAGACGTGCCTCCCGACAAAGCCAATCACTACCGCGAAATCCAGCGCTGGACGCGCGTGCTGAGCCATAGAGGCTACGAGATCGCGAAAACCGGCGCGCTGCCGATTTTCCTCGGTGGCGATCACACGCTGTCGATGGGATCGGTGAATGCCATGGCCCGTCACTGGCAGGAGCGCGGACGCGAGCTGTTCGTGCTCTGGCTCGATGCCCATGCCGACTACAACACGCCGGAAACGACGATCACCGCCAACATGCACGGCATGTCGGCGGCATTCCTGTGCGGCGAACCTGGCCTCGACGGATTGCTCGGCGATGATCCGCGCGCCTCGATCGATCCCGACAGGCTCGACCTGTTCGGCGCGCGCTCAATCGACAAGCTCGAAATGGAGTTGATGCGCACGCGCCGGATCAGGGTTGTCGACATGCGCCAGATCGACGAGTTCGGCGTCGCCGTACTGATCCGCCGCGTCATCGAGCGCGTCAGGGCCAGCAACGGCGTACTGCATGTCAGCTTCGACGTCGATTTTCTCGACCCCTGCGTCGCACCCGGCGTGGGCACGACGGTGCCGGGCGGAGCGACCTATCGTGAGGCGCATCTGATTATGGAGCTTTTGCACGATTCCGGCGTGGTCGGATCAGTCGACATCGTCGAGCTCAATCCTTTTCTTGACGAGCGTGGCCGCACCGCACGCACCGCGGTTGAACTGATCGGCAGCCTGTTCGGCCAGCAGATCGCCGACCGGCCGACCCCGAGCAATGCGATCGCGCCGGGCGAGTGACGGAGGAGCCGTTGTGCGTTGCGAAGAAGAGAATTGCCGTCGCGCCCGCCAGATTTAGATCAGTCGCGGTCGAAATCGCCTGTTTTTGAAACAGGAACGAATTGCAAATGCCCGTCGCAGAATGTTTCATGCGGGTCGCGCTTCAGCCGAGGATCCGCAAATGAGCCGCACGTTCGATGCCGACGACAAATCGGCGGGCACGACTCGCCGTCACTTTCTGCACACCAGCGCGGCGGCTGCGGGTGGTACCGTCCTGGGCGTCGGCGCATCGGCTGCCGCCGGCACCGACAACCTTCCGCCAAATGTTCCCGAATGGATGAGGGCGCCGGGCGAGCCGACGGGGGGCCAGCGCTATGGCGCGCCATCGCCGTTCGAGAAGGGAGTCGTGAAGAACATCTCGAAGACTCTCAAGCAGTACATCTCTGCGTCCAGCCGGACGCCGTTGCAGGAGCTCGATGGCATCATCACGCCGAACGGCCTGTTTTACGAGCGTCATCACGGCGGCGTTCCGACCATCGATCCGGTCCAGCACCGGCTGATGCTGCACGGGCGGGTCGAGCGCCCGCTGATCTTCACAATGGATGATCTCAGGCGTTTCCCGTCGGAATCGCGCGTCCACTTTCTCGAATGCTCCGGCAACCCCGGCTACAGCAAGCCTTACGGCAAGACAGCGTCAGATCTTGTGGGTCTGGTGAGTTGTGCGGAATGGACCGGGGTCAGCCTCAAGCTGGTGCTGCAGGAGGCCGGGCTGAAGCCGGAAGCCAAATGGGTCGTCGCCGAGGGTGCCGACGCGGCTGCGCTGACGCGCAGCATCCCGATCGAGAAATGCCTCGAGGACGCCATGCTGGTCTACAGCCAGAACGGGGAGCGGCTGCGTCCACAGCAGGGCTATCCGCTGCGGCTATTGCTGCCGGGCTTCGAGGGCAACATGAGTGTGAAGTGGCTGCGGCGCCTGCATGTAACTGCGGAGCCGGTTTATTCGCGCGAGGAGACCTCGAAATACACCGACCTGCTGCCGGATGGCACCGCGCGTGAATTTTCTTTCTACATGGAGGCGAAGTCGATCATCACGCGGCCCTCTGGCGGCCAGCGTCTGGGCGCGCCCGGCTTCCACGAGATCACGGGCATCGCCTGGAGCGGGCATGGCAAGATCGCGCGCGTCGAAGTGTCCGTCGACGAGGGAAAGAGTTGGCAAACCGCGCAATTGCAGGAGCCGGTGCTGACGCGTGCCTTGACACGCTTTCGCTTGCCCTGGCAGTGGGACGGCAAGCCTGCCGTGATCCAGAGCCGCGCCATCGACGAGACCGGCTATGTGCAGCCGACGCTCTCCGAGTTGCTCGCGGTGCGCGGCGAGAACTATTTCTACCACAACAACGCGATCTGGCCTTGGCGCATCGCGGCCGACGGCGAGGTGACCAATGCGCTGGCGTGAGACTTGCGGCATTGCTATCGTCATCGTGCTGTGTGCGTTCGCGAGCGGGGCGCAAGCACAAAGCCTGTACGGCATCGGACGCCCCGCGACGGCTGCGGAGATCGCGGGCTGGAATATCGACGTCGGAGGCGACGGCAGCAATCTGCCGAAGGGAAGCGGCTCGGTCGGCCAAGGGCGCGAAGTGTTTGCCCAGCAATGTGCATCATGCCATGGCGACAAGGGCGAGGGCGGGCTGGGTGACCGGCTCGTCGGTGGACAGGGCACGATCGCAACGCCAAAGCCGATCCGCACGGTCGGCAGCTACTGGCCGTATGCGCCGACGCTGTTCGACTACATCCGCCGTGCGATGCCGCAGAACGCGCCGCAATCGCTCAGCGATGAGGAGGTTTATGCGGTGTCCGCGTACATCCTGAACCTGAACGGGCTGGTTGGAGCGGATGTGACGCTCGATGCCAAATCGCTTGCGGCTGTCAAAATGCCGAACCGCGACCGGTTCGTCGGCGATGCGCGGCCGGATGTGAAACACTGAGCGCCTTGTACCGTCAGGTTCCACTTGGAACTTGCCTGGGCCAGGAGCGGAACTCGCGGGGCCGAATTGAATTAACCTGCGATAGGATAAATTGGATGGGTCCTTCGATGGCAACGGATCGCTTCGCAAATTCCATGTCTTCGGCGCTTCGCCATCCCGGCGTGATCGCGTTGATTGTGGCGGCGGTGACGATTGCCGCGATGCTCGTCGTTGATCATGGGCCATGGAATCGCGCCAAGACGCAGCCTGCTCACGTTGCGATGTATGCAACCACGGGAGAAGCTGCGCGCGCCGTAGGTGCCAAGATTCTCCCGACCGAACCGAAATCATTGATTGAGCCGGCGCGGCCGGGGCCAAAGACCTCCCCGACCGTCAATCCGATAACGCCGTAAGACGCTCTAATTCTTGCGACCGTAGTTGAGGAGCCCGCCGCTGGTCTTCGGCGGGTGCGCGCGAAGGGCTTCCTCGTTCGGATCGGTGCCCCAGCCGGGCCGGTCCGGAATGACCAGATGGCCGTTCTGAATTTCCGGCTCATGTGTGAACAGCTCGCGGTCCCACGCCAGGCGATCGATATCGATCTCCATGATGCGAAGATTAGGTACGGCGGCGCAGAAATGCGCGTTCATCATCGAGCAGAGATGACCGTAGAAATTATGCGGCGCAACGTTCACTTCGAACGCTTCAGCAGCGGCTGCGATCTTCATCGACTGCCAGACGCCGTTCCAGGGCGTGTCGATGATCGCGACGTCCATGGCCTGTTCTTGGAAATAGGGCAGGAATTCGCGCAGGCCCAATAGCGTCTCGCAGGACGAGATGGGGTGCGGGCTTTGCCTGCGGATGTAACCGAGCGCTTCCGGGTTGAAACTGTCGATCTCGATCCAGAACATGTCGAGGTCCGCGATGGTGCGCAGGATCTCCAAATAGCCCTCGGTCTTGGCGTTGAAGTTGCAGTCAAGCAGGATGTCGACGTCAGGGCCTGCACCGTCGCGGATCGCTTCCAGATGCATGCGCAGGTCGCGCAGGATTTTGCGATCGACGTTGATCTCGGGGGCGAAGGGCGAGCCGAAGCCCGGCCGCCAGCCGGTCGGCTTGCCGTCATCGTAGGAGAAGATGTTGGTCTTGAGCGCGGTGAACTTCTTCTCGCGCACCTCGCGTCCCATCGCCTTGACACCGTCGAGGTTCTCGATCGGCGGCTTGTACCAGGACGGATGATTGATCCGCCACGTTGCGCAATGCGACCAATAGACCCTGACACGGTCGCGGATCTTGCCACCGAGCAGTTCATAGCAGGGCACACCGAGACACTTCGCCTTGGCATCGAGCAGCGCATTCTCGATCGCGCCGAGCGCCTGCGCCACCACGCCGCCGGCGGCGGGACGTGTGGCCGCGAACAGTTCGGCGTAGATGCGCTCGTGCCGGAAAACGTTCTGCCCGACGACGCGGGCAGACAGGCGCTGGATCGCAGCGCCGACGCCGGGCGAGCCGAAGCCTTCGTCGAACTCGCTCCAGCCGACGATGCCGTCTTCGGTCGTCAGCTTGACGAAGTGGTAGTTTCTCCAGCCGGCATCGCAGGCGAGAATTTCGAGATTTGTTGCTTTTGATGATTTGCTCATGTCGCTCCCTGTTGCCCGGCTGGGCTTTTTCTTTGGCCGGCCCGCAAGCCCGGCTCAAGCCACAATTGTTAGGCTAACGGCCCTGCGCAGTGAAGTCCGGCGAGGTGCGCGGGCAAGCCTGTTCCGGCCGTTCTAGCGGAAAGCTCCGTCAAATCCGGTGGGGACAGCCATGATCTTTCCCGGGATCGTCGTGAAAAGGGACCATGCTGTGACGTTTTTGGCCGCAATCGGGATCGACCCTCCGGCCATGAAATTTCTGGCTGTGATTTCGATCCTGGCGCTGCTCACGATGGGTGGCGCCGCCATTTCCGATCAGTTTCTGACGGCCGATCAGCACGCCGCGCACGGGGTGGAATAGCGCGGCGGGCGGAGACGTTTTTTGTCTTGGGGGAGACAGCGATGCTTTCGATCGACCAGTTCCTGCGCTTCATCAGCGTGCCGGCCGTGTTCGCGGCCCTCATCATCGCCTCGCAGATCTCGGCGGCCCTGTCGCAAAGTTAGTCAGCCGATCACGGACGAGCCGAGCAGAGCGAGCACGGCCAGCGCCATCAGCGCGGTGCCGAGCCAGCCCAGCGCGATGAGCCATGAGCGGCCCTTGAAGCGACCCATGATCGCCTTGCTCGAGACGATCAGCATCATCATGGCCATGATCGGAACGGCGACGATGCCGTTGAGCACGGCGCTCCAGACCAGCATGTGGATCGAGTCGATGCCGGTGAACCCGAGCCCGAAGCCGATCGCGGTCGCCGCGGCGATGATGGTGTAGAAGCCGACCGCCTCGTCGGGCTTCGCCTCCAGCGTCGCGCGCCAGCCGAAGATCTCCGCCACGCCGTAGGCGGCCGAGCCCGCCAGCACCGGAATTGCGAGCAGGCCGGTGCCGATGATGCCGGTGGCGAACAGGGCGAAGGTGAAGTCGCCGGCGAGCGGCCGCAGCGCTTCGGCGGCCTCCGTCGCCGAGTTGATGTTGGTGACGCCATTCGCGTGCAGCACCGACGCGGTGGTGAGGATGATGAAGAAGGCGATGCCGTTGGAGAGCAGCATGCCGGAGAGGGTGTCGGCCCGGATGCGTGCCAGCTCCGGACTGCCGCCGCGCTTCAGCTCGCGCAGCGGCTTGTCGCGCTTGCCCTGGTTCATCTCCTCGACCTCCTGCGAGGCCTGCCAGAAGAACAGATACGGGCTGATCGTGGTGCCGAGCACGGCGACGACCATCAAGAAATAGTCGGCGCTGACATTCGTCTTCGGCCACACCGCCGCGAGCAGCGCCGTGCTCCACGGAATCTGCACGGTGAAGGCGGTCGCGACATAGGCGAACAGCGCCAAGGTGAGAAATTTCAGCACCGGCGAATAGCGCCGATAGGGCAGGAACACCTGCAGCAGCGTCGAGCCCGCCGCGAAGATCAGCGCGTGCTCGTGGTTGAGGCCGCCGATCACCAGCGACAGCGCCTCCGCCATCGCGGCGATGTCGGCGGCGATGTTGAAAGTGTTGGCGGCGACGAGCATGCCGACGAGCGACAGCACCGCCCAGCGCGGCGCGATCTGCATGACGTTGGCGGCCAGCCCCTTGCCGGTGACGCGGCCGATCCGGGCGCTGACGAGCTGGATCGCGATCATGAACGGCGTGGTCAGAAACACCGTCCAGAGCAGTCCGTAGCCGAATTGCGCGCCGGCCTGCGAATAGGTGGCGATGCCCGACGGATCGTCGTCCGCCGCCCCGGTGACGAGACCCGGCCCCAGCCTCTGCAACAGCGTCGGCGCGGATTTCGTGGGGGTGAGGGCACTGTCGGTCATGGCGGGAGGGACCTCGGTCGGGGCGCGTCCTTCACAAATGCCAACGAGGGAACAAGGTTCCCGGGCGAGCGGGAGCGGGCGCCTCGCTCATTTCTGATAAAGCTAATCGCCCTTTGACTCGTCGGGCAAAACACCTGTATAAGTACATGATCGAAGAATACGCTGCCCGCTTTAGCGCGCATCCCGAGCGCGACCGGGCGGCCGTCGCGCAATCCGACAACCCCGCACGTACACCGGCGAGACGCTTGTCCCCTGAGCAAGTGCCGTCGGGACTATTTGATGCTGACGAACATGCCCCAGGCGCCGGCCAGCACGGCGCCGGAAAAGACGATCAGGGGATTGTCGCAGAACGCACTTCCATAGGTGCACATGGTGACGCCGAACGAGCCGATCTCGTGATGGCTCGCGGAGTAGAACAGTCCCGACAGCACCAGCAACGCGGCGGCGACGACATACATCGACGATCTCTCCGAGCTATCCCCGTTGCGTCTGTCGCAAGGGAGACGTTCCAGCATGGCGCGAACCCATTGCATCCTGCCGAATCCGCCCTGCTGCATTTGAACTAAAGTCGATCTTTCCCGCGAGATGCTGTCGTCGTCTGCTGCAGTCCGTGCGCAATCTCGACGAGTGATCGGAACTGGACCATCTGCGCGGGAACTCCTGGACGTGCTCTTCATTAAGGAACATGAACAGTTGGACCAACTGAGGGGAGTGGCCCATGGGAGCCGAGCGGATGCACCCTCCGCGGTACTGGCGGATGCGGGCGGAAGAATTCCGCACCAAGGCGGATAATTGCGAATATCCCGAGACGCGGGACGTGCTGCGCAAGGTGGCGCAAAATTACGACGAACTGGCCCGCCGCGCCGCGCGCATCTGCACACTCGAGAGCCTGGACGAATTGCGGGGGGGGACCCGCCAACAGCAAGCCGGTTTGATCGTTCAGGACAAACCCGCTTGATCGTTCAGGATGAAGCCGATAATCGGCGCGCGCGATCATGGGGCGTCTAGGCCCTCAATTCTATTCGAAGCGCACCCGGGTGATTGGAACGAATGTCCACTTTGGTACTTAGGAACTCAGTCCTCCAACGAGGAATGAGATGAGCAGCGAACAGCAAGCAGGCCCGGCAACGTGGCCGGATCACCAATACAAGTCGGGGCCGGCATGTCCCAAATGCGAGAGGGGCACGCGCTGCCTGACGTCGATCTTCGACGTGAGGTGCGATTGCTCGATCCTGATCTATCGGTGCGATTCGTGCCGCGAGGAAGTCTGGATCTGAGCGAGCACTGTCGCAGGCCCTGGTCCATCCGCGGGATGGCGCGCTGCAGATCGCGCTGCAGATCGCGCCGCGGATCTCATGGCAATGTCGGATAGGAACTTCGTCTGTTTCGCGCGCTTGTCGCCTGCACCGACCACGCAGGCGAGACCGCTTCCGACCATGCAATCACGCTACCCGTTGTTGAAGAAGTGGACAGCGGAAGAGCACGAGCGGCTGAAGGCGCTGGCCGAAGCCGGCTGGCGGCCGGACGAGATCGCGAGCGAGCTTGGTCGCAGCGAAGCGGCGGTGAGGGTGCGAGCCTGGCAGCACGGCATCGCGCTGCGCCTCGTCACGCAGAAGCGCAGATCCTGAAAAAGCAACTTGCGGCTTTCGTCAGCCGGCGACGGCGACATCCATCTGCTGAAGTCCGCGGACCGGCGGCAGCGACATGAACCCCGGTTTTGCGAAATAGTAACCCTGGAACAGCGCGATGCCGGCGGCCCGCAAGGAAGTGAGCTCGGCCTCGCTCTCGACGCCTTCGGCCAGCACGGTGATGTCGAGCTCGCGCGCGATCGCGGCCACCGCGGAGACGATCGCCTGCTTGGGGTGGCTGAGCTGGATGTCTCTCACCAGCTCCATGTCGATCTTGATCAGGTTCGGCTGCAACCGGGCCAGCAGGCTGAGGCCGGCATAGCCCGCGCCGAAATCGTCCAGTGCGGTCCAGAACCCGAAGGCCTTGTAGGTGCGGACGATGTTTTCAATATGCGCGGGATCGGCGATCCGCTCGTTCTCGGTGAATTCGAACATCAAATTCGATGTCGGGAAGCTCGCGCGGCGCGCGGCCTCCAGCGATTTCTGGATGCAAGCGCGCGGCTCGTACACCGCGTTCGGCAGGAAGTTGATCGAGAGCCGCGCCTCCGGGTCCTGGAACAGCGCGCCTGCGGTTTCGATCGCCATCACGCGCGCGGCCTGGTCGAAGCGGTAGAGCTGATTGTCGGTGAGCTGGCTGAGAACGCTGTGCGCGCTTTCGCCGTTCGGCCCGCGCACCAGGGCTTCATAGCCCCAGATGCGGTGTTCGACGACGTTGACGATCGGCTGAAACGCCATCTTGAACTGGAACGGGAGCTCGGTCCTGTCGGCACATCCCGCACACTTCACAGCCATCACGCGAACCCCACGCCCTCTCAAACGCCGCGGGAAAAATTAGGTCGCAGACGTTAAAGAACAGCGAAGAGCAATAGAAACCTATTCCGCTGTCCCGCGTTTGCGCGCATGGCAAACCGAGATACCAGGCTGCGGCCGATGTGTGCCGCGTGCAACAAGCCCATGACCTTCATCGACGCGGTCAGCTCACCCGAGGGGGCGATTGCCATCTTTCGGTGTTCCGGCTGCAACAAGCTGTCCTGGGAGAAACCCAGCCGAGACCAGAACCAGGCGCGCTCGGGTTGAATTTGCGCGGGCGGAGAAACGGCCCCAGCCCGGGGGGCGAGCTGAGGCCGTTGGGAGGTGCCGGTCGTGCATCCGGACCGACGCCCGAATAACTTCTTCATCCCAAAAGCTGTTCCTAATTTCCTGGCCCGCCATGGCGCGCCCGCGACGAAACACGCCTGAAACAGTGCTGAAACCAGATTGTCTCGAACGCCCCGCCGGCTGTGCCAGACCAACCTAGCGAAAAGGAGATCATCATGATCCAGGTTGGTTCGAAGGAAGAAGTCGCGTTTTTGCTGGCGCTGTTCGGCACCCACACCCAGCCGGTCAAGCGGCCGGCGAAATCGCGGCAGGCGTGAGGCGCTGATCCCATGCCAGGCTTGGCCGAATGCCAGAGCCTCTTGCGGCTTCTGATCGCAAGGGGTGACCCGAAGGCCATCCCGCTCGCAAAGGGCGCCATCGATCAATATCTGAACACGGCCCCGGCCTGCATGCGCGGGCGCGGCCTGCGCGTGCTCCAGCGCGACGCGCTCGACCAGCATGGTACCGCGGTCGGTGTGCAGCGCTCGTTCGCCGAAACGGTGGATGCCTATATCGTCGGGAAGCTTGCGGAGGAGTGAAGAGGCCGAATGTCGTTTCGCCTCTGTCATTTCGCCCCTGTCGCTTTCGCTCTTGTCGCTTTCGCTTCCTGAAAAGACACGAACGCGGCAAGCGATGCTGCCGCGTTCGATTTGTCATCGTATCCAGCGCGCGGGCTTCCGCGCGATTACTGGGTCGGCGGCAGCACGGCCTGCGTGGTCTGCTGCGGCAGGTTGGTGTAGGTCGCACTTTCCTTGGTGCAGATATCCCTGAACACCACGACACCGGCCTGCGGATATTCCTTCACGAGGCAGTTGCAGTTGTTGTTGACCACCGGGGCGGGCGCAGCCGCCGCGACCGGTGCCGCAACCACGGCGGGGCGCTGCACGACGACCGTCTTTTCCACCACCTGCGGCGTCGGAACGTACACCGGCCTGTTCACGACAACCGGATACTGCACCGGCCGGACGATGACCTGCGGCGGGATATAGGGGGGCGGCACGGGCCGCGGATAGACAATGACCTGGGGCATCGGCCGGGGGCCGGGATAGACGACCGGGCGCTGGCCGCCGTTGCCGCCATAGCCGTTGAAATGGGGACCGAATTGAGGGCGGGCCTGCGGCGTGTTGCCATACTGTCCATTCTGGCCCCAGCCGGCCTGCGCTGAGCTGCTCGCAACGCCTGCCGCAACACTGGCCAACACGATCGCTGCCGCCATCTTCGTGATCATCAAGGTCTTCGTCATGGTCCACCTGTCTGGTTGTTTGTTTTGTTCCAAGCCGTCGTCGTGGGATGAGTGATAGGCCGACCTGGCGCGTGCTTCCGTGACGCCGCGCACACAGCGGGCGAAATCCTCCTTCGATGGAATGAGACATGACGGGCGGGACGCGGCGGCCGGCGCTTGTTCGCCGATGGAATTCGACGCTGGCGCCGGGCGCACACAGGCGAAGGGCAGGCGTTGGATCGTCAAAAGGGAACAGAGGAGTTCCCGGAACCTATTGATTCCAACAGTTTTTTTCGAACCGCTCGAAACCCTTTGGCCGTTTCGGACCTATACCGGCAAAGGATGCTGCGATGCCCCGATATTATTTCGACCTGCGCGACGACACCGGTGTAGCGCTCGACGAGGAAGGGCTGGAGCTGGCCAGCTTGCGCGCCGTTCAGGCGGAGGCCGCAAAGTCGGTCGCGGACATGGCGCGCGATGCCATCCTCTCCGCGCCTGCCGCGGGCGGCAGGCAGACCATGGCGATCGACGTTCGCGATGCCGGGGGGCCCGTGATGCAGGTCAAGTTCTCGTTCGCGTTCGAGACCTTCAGGACGCCCTCGACATCACGCGATCATTGACGCGTGAGGAATTCCGGCGGCGATGACTCGGGCTCGAGCACGGCGATCTTGCGGCCGAGCTGCCAGACCTCGACCTTGCCGCGCCGCGTGAACTGCTGCGCGAAGGTGAGGGCGTTCGCATCGGAGGCGGCCTCGAACGCTTCGGCGGAGTGGAAGACGCCGTTGTCGCCAACGAGGTAGGCGCGATATTGTAGGGTCATGACGGTGCCCTCAGCCCTGGCGAATGCAGCCAGGCGTCGATGTGCATGGCGGTCTCGTCCTGCCGCGCCTTGCGCAGCAGCATTTCGCGGCGGCGCCCCGGCGCGAGCGTGCGCGCTTCCTCGCGAAGCCGTGCGGCCTCCTCGGCGAGCCGTTCGGTGAGTGTCGTGGTCTGCTTGAAACGTCGGCGCTTCTGCATGGCATGTCCATCGTGCGAGCAGGCGGGAGCGCAACCCCGGCGTTGTCGTTGCCGATCGATGCCGAGTGAGGCGCGGTGATGGATCAAGCCTAGGCCGCCGGTTTCGAACCGTCTTTGTCATTTGCTAGTTTGTTGAGAAGAATCTTTCGGGCGTGCCGGTGGCCGGTTTGCGGAATTTACTCATTTTGCGGTGCGGGGGATTTCAATGTTCACTTGGATGGCAACGCCGGTACGGTTGTTCCGATCTGACATGACCTCTTCGAGGGCAGAGGGTTCGGGGATGGCTTCGGCATCCTCTGCCATACCCTCGATATGAAGGCCCAAGGCCTCTTCCGCCATATGACGAGCATCATCCAGGGTGGTGCCGGCAGTAACAACGCCGGGGAAATCCGGAAATGAAACGCCGAAATGGCTATCGGCATCCTTATGGATAAGACCAATATAATTACGCATGGCTCTTACCTTAGTTTCAGGCCGGACTGCTTCTCAATGCTCTTCAGGGTCCCAACAGGAATATCCCGTTCAGGATGACGATGCTACATCTTCCTTTCCGCGCGTCGGGCTCGCCGCATTTCTGCGGGGCGGTCGATGAGTAACTCGATTCTCTCTCTGGTCTTATTGGACAATCCTGTGACGCCGGACATGTCGGCGGTTGCCAAGGCCCTTCGCGCGCGACATCCGGAGCTGGCAACTGACCTTGCGGAGAACGGAGACACGCAACCGCCTCAGGCAAACTCGCCGCTCATTCGCTGTGGCAACGAGTTTGTTGCCGTCATGTCGATGCCGGCGCCCATTCCTGACGATCCCGGCTTGTGGTCGCGCGCCTCCACGACATGGCCGCAGGCTAAGACGGTCGCGGCGCGGCACCGTGGGCATCTGATCGTCTCGGTGCTTGGTCAAAACCAGCGGCCGCTGCCCGCCGCTCGTCTGACAACTGCTGTCATCGGCGCATTGATCGCGACGGTGCCGGAATGTTGCGCTGTTGTATGGAATGGCAAGGTCGCACGTTCCGCCGATCTATGGTTGGACATGTCCAGCCAATCGTTTGCGCCGTATCCGGACTATCCTTCCTCGCTGTGGGTGGACATATTACCGTTCCGATCAAAGACAGGCATCGGAGCAGTAACGATGGGGCTGTCAGCATTTGCTGAGCGTGAAATCGAGTTCGAGACCCAAAAGCTGACACTCCCAACGCTGATCAACAAGGTGGACGGTCTTGCCGTCTATCTGGTTGAGCACGGGCTTGTGGTCAAAGACGGCGATACATTTGGTCGCGATTCGCGCGAGCGCTTCTCGGCTCGTTACAAGGACTCCGATCGATTTGAAGGCTTGCCCGTTCTTTTCTGTACCGATGGTTCGGCATAATCAGCGTTAGCCCGGCTCGCCCGAAGATAGGACTGTAGCAGCGGTGAATACATCTTCCTTCTCGATGCCGCGCGCAACAATCTTCAAGCTTTCGTCCGGCAGCGGCCGTTGCAGTGCCTTGGCTTCATCCCACGGCGCCCTCAGCCAAACCTCTCGCTCTGCCGCTGTGGTCAGGATCACCGGCATTGCCTTTGGATGTATCGGCTCCACGACAGCATTCGGAAACTAGTCTGAAGCCGGTCCGAACCACCTCGTCATCGCGTCCGCCAGTCCGTGTTGGCTCTCGTCTCCCACCCACGCCACATGCCCGTCGGGGCGTACCAGCACGGCTTTGGGCGCAGCGACCTGTCCAATGGACGGGAGCTCCCATGCACCGTGATAGTCCGCTTCGACGAGATCGATGCGATCTGCCCAGGGCGTCATGTCGATGTTGCCGGCCTTGCCAAAATCGAGCAGCAAGCCGCGCGCGCCGTGCAGCAGCGTGAACAGTCGCAGCGGACGCCCGTCGACCGTTAGATCGAGATCGGGCATGCGGCGCCCGAGCAGCGCGTGTCCTTGGCCGAGATCGTAGTGCACGTCGAGCCCGCTCATCATCGCGCCAAAACGTTGGCGCGGCGCGTCCATCGCGAGCAGTTCGGAGACGATTTCGCGCGCGGCCTTGAGGCCGTCCTCGCCGCGGCGGAGCAGGGCGATTTGCGCCATGGTGTTGCGCAAGGTCCGCGCGCCGACGGGATGTCGCTCGGCGTGGTAGGTGTCGAGCAGGGTTTCGGGCGACAGGCCCTTGACCACTCGCGCGAGCTTCCAGCCGAGATTGACGGCGTCCTGCACGCCAATGTTGAGGCCTTGTCCGCCGACGGAGTGATGGATATGCGCGGCATCGCCGGCGAGCAACACGCGACCGCTGCGATAGGACCCCGCCTGCCGTGCCGCATCGGTGAAGCGGGAGATCCAAGACGGGTTGTGGAGGCCGAAGTCGGTGCCGTAAACGGCGACGAGGGCGTCGCTGAGATCGCGAGGGCCGGGCGCGCCGGTGCGATCGAGGGTCGCTTCCGTCACGACCACCAGCACGCGCCCGCTCTCGGTCTTGCTGAGGCCGTGAAAGCCGAGCGCGTCGTGGCGCAGGCCCCATGCCGGCTCGTCGCGCATCTCGACTTCGGCCATGAGGTTGCTCAGCGTCGGATCTGTGCCCGCGAAATCGACGCCCGCGGCCTTGCGCACCAGGCTGCGGCCACCGTCGCAGCCGACCAGATAGTTTGCGCGCAAGGTCTCGCCGCCGGAGAGCGTCACGTCGATGCCGGTCTCGTCCTGCGCGAAACCCGTCACCTCGCGGCTTCGATAGATCGGCACCGCGAGCTCGCTGACCCAGTCGGCCAGGATGCGCTCAATGTGGCTCTGCCGCAGTGCCAGCCCGTAAGCGTGCCGGGTGGGGAGGTCGCTGATGTCGAGCCTGGTCCAGGCGAAGCCCGCGAGCTGGGTGATCTGCCCTTCACGCATGAAACGATCCGCGACGCCGCGCTGGTCGAGGATTTCGATGCTGCGTGCGTGCAAGCCGCCGGCGCGCGTACCGACCAGTTCCTGATGGGCGCGCCGTTCGACCACGGCGACGTCGACATGCGCGAGCGCGAGCTCCGCGGCCAGCATCAAGCCGGTCGGGCCGCCGCCGGCGATCACCACGGCATGGTCTTGTGCGTGATCTTTTGCGTGATCTTGCGCGTGGCGGGCGCCGGCCGCTTTGGCGTGACCGCGCGTCCGGGACGTCGGAAGCAGTACAGGCATGGGATGACCGCTCGGGTTTGGATGGTGTTCGGGTCGAGGGTTCTACGGCAGGGTCGGGGGCTTGAAGCAAGCCCGTTGCACACCACATATCTGATTGGGAGAGGCAATCCTTTGTCCGCGTTCGCCGCGTTGACACGTCGGGCAAAACACCGGCATGATGCCATCATCGAAAAGAGTTTGGTTCAACCCGCGCGGAGGCGATCCGCCGCGGGTTTTGTTTTGGGTTCTTGCGCTTTCCGACGTTTTGGGCTTGCGGCCTTCAGCAGATGCCGGTGGTCCGCTGCATGGTGCTGGCGAGTTCCTCGAACGAGAACGGCTTTCTGATCATGGGAAGGCCGTCGCGCCGGGGCTCACGTCCCGACAATTGCAGGATCTTCAGTTCCGGGCGGCGTCGTCTGGCCAACTCTGCCAGTTCATGACCGTCCATCCCAGGCATGTTGATGTCGGTGATGAGGATGGAAATGTTCTGGTTCTGCCTGAGCCGGTCGAGCGCATCCGGGCCGCTCCGGGCGCTGATGACTTCGCAACCGAGATCTTCCAGCATGTCGACGATGACGTCGAGCACGCCGGGATCGTCGTCAACAACCAGTACCGTATGGCTCATCGCACAATGTTCCTCCTGAAGGAACGAACGCGCCCGCCTTGGCGTAAGTTCCGGCACGGCGTGGTCGAATGAGCGATGTTTTACGCGTCGCGCCGCTCGCGAAGCAGCCTAATCGTCCTTCGACAAATCGCCGGGCCTGGTGGGAAGGTCGATGGTGCCGCCCTCGCCATGCACGAGATCGCGGTCGCTGTCCTCCGTAACGCCGGCGTCTTCAACGATGGTCTCTTGCGTGTCGCGGTCCTTGTCGATACGCGGCTTTCGTAATGGAAGATTTCGCGATGTGTTTTGTGAATTCGTCTTGAGCGTCATCGGCCGGCTCTCCTGATCGCCTAACGCAGCCTGCGCGAATTCGTTCGTTTGACACGTCGGGCAAAACACCGGCATAATGCCATCATCGAAACGAGTTTGGTTGACCCGCGCGGAAAGCATCCGCCGCGGGTTTTTTCGTCTCGATGTCGAGAGCGACTGTGGTCGCGCATCCGGTCAAACCTGGAGCGCCGATCGGGGCGCCGCCGTCCGTACCATTGCTGGCCCTGCGCCGAAGCGAGCCGGCCCGCGGCGCCGGGCTCTTCGCTCGCGCCGCTGCGGTCTCCGGGAGCGGAGATCGGCACTGGTGGAGCGAGACAAAATGACGGGCTATTGCGTCGCGCTCTACCTGGCAAGCTTCCTGGTCTGGGCCGGGTCCTCGGCTTTGGTTCCGCGGACGCTCTCGCTGGATTTGCGGCGATCACAGCCAATCTCTTGTCTCCTTGTACTTCGCCAAGGGCGGCTTTTGAGAATGTTGCGGGGATCATCCAGCGGTGAAGATGCCAGATGACGAAATCAGGGCGATCGTTGCCGAGACGCTGGCCGAGCAACACAGGCTTCAGCAGGCGAATATCGATGCCATCGTATTGAGGACGGTGGCATCGGTGCTGGCGTCTTTCGGAATCGAAGACGACGACCGAAAGGAGCTGAGGGCTGATCTTCAGCACTTGCGCCGATGGCGAACGAGCGTGGAGCAGGCGCAGAGCTACACGCTCAAGGCCGTGATTACGGTGATCGCCACCGGCCTGATGGGTGTGGTCGGGCTAAGCGTCAAGGTCGTGCTCGGCAAGTGAGCCTTAGCCGCGACGACATTGCTGCATTCCACTCCCGTCGTCCTTCGCCAATGGACCGTCTCATGTACAGAATTCGCTTTTTCGATGCATCCGATGACGACATCGCCGACACATTGGCCGATCGGCATCAGTCGACGTTCTTCGATGCGGCTGCCTTGCCACAATTCGAGTTAGGGGCGTGGTGGCTTGCCTACCACGGCGGTGAGCCGGTAGCATTCGCAGGTGTCGTGCCGTCAACGCACATTCGAAATGGCGGCTATTTCTACAGGGTCGGTGTGTTGCAGCGGCACTGGGGACGTGACCTCCAGTGCAGGCTGATGCGGGTGATCGAGGCGAGAGGACGGCGTATTGGATGGGACAGCATCGTCTCGGATACGACGGACAATCCGGTGTCTGCCAATAATTTCATCCGGGCGGGCTATCGGCTCTTCGAACCCCTTGTGCCCTGGGCTTGGGCGCACACGCTTTACTGGCGAAAGCGGCTTCGCTGAGCGAATGGAGCCAGGTTTCCCGTGGTGCGGAACGCGATTCCCGCAACGGAAAATGGTTCGCGCGAGATGGAGCGCAACACGGAACGTCCAAGGGCCCGGCAGCTTGACAGCTGCCGGTCCCTTTTTGCGTATTGAAGCGATGCGGGCGAAGGACTTGCGAAGTCAGCGGTGCCGGGCTTTAAGTTTGCTCCTGCGGGAAATTCGGCAACCATAAGCCGATGTAAGGGAGCGCCGTCGATGCCCACCAAGCCTCAATTGCCGGAACGTTCGTCGCGGGCGACGGGCGCGCCTACCGCGCTCGATGGTCTGCTGGTCGTCGATTTCACGCGTGTGGTTGCTGGCCCGGCCTGTACGCAGACGCTTGCTGACTTCGGCGCGCACGTCATCAAGATCGAAAATCCAGACGGGGGCGATGACACGCGTGCGTATGAACACGCCGAGATCGGCGGAGAGAGTGCTGCCTATCTTAGCCTGAATCGCAACAAGCGCGGCATCGCGCTCGACCTTACCGTGCCGGAGGCTCGTGAGATCGCGCTGGATTTGATTCGCAAGGCCGACGTGGTCGTCGAGAACTTTTCCAGCGGGGTCATGAAGAAATTTGGCCTGGACTATGAAACTGTTGCGCCGTTCAATCCGCGGCTGGTCTATTGCTCGATCTCCGCCTACGGGCGCACCGGACCATTTGCCTCGCGTCCCGGTTTTGATCCGATCACGCAGGCGGAAAGCGGCTTCATGTCGCTCAACGGATTTGCCGATGGCCCTGCGGTTCGCACCGGCCCGCCCATCGTGGACATGGCGACGGGGATGTCTGCCTGCAACGCCATCCTGATGGCGCTGTTGGCGCGGGATCGGCTCGGTCGCGGTCAGCATGTCGAGGTCGCCCTGTTCGACGTCGCGATGGGCATGACCGGCTTCTATGGCATGGCTTATCTGATCAACGGCGAGAACCCTGGGCGGTTCGGCAATTCGCCGAGCGGGTCTCCCACCGTCGGCGTCTACGAGGCCTCCGATGGGCCGCTCTACATCGCGTGTGCCAATGACCGGCTCTATCGCAGATTGGTCGTCGAGGTGCTGAACAGGCCTGATCTCATCACCGATCCGCAGTTTGCAACGCGCAAAGCCCGCTCCGAGCACAAGGAGCTCTTGCGAGCGGCCATCGCGGAGGTCTTTGCGAGCGACATCCTCGAGAACTGGATGGCCAAGATGAAGCTGGCCAATATCCCGGTCGGTTATCTCCGGACTGTCGAGGAGGGATTCAATGCACCGGAGGCGCGAGAGCGCCATCGCTTGAACCGGATTCCGCATCGTACGGCAGAGTGGGTCCCGAACATCGAGCCGCCGATCACCATGAGCTTGACCGGCCCGATTGATCCTGTGGCTGCTCCGTTGCTGGGCGAGCACACGGAGCAGGTCTTGCGTGATACGCTCGGTTACGACGAGCGCCGGATGTCGCAGTTCACCCAAAAGGGCGTGTTCGGCTCGGGCAAACCCTCGACGTCGGTCTGAGCGAGGGGTCGATTCCTGCAGGCGAAGGCCTCGCGGGGCTTGCGGATCACAGCTTGGCGATGCCACCTTCGCGGCATCGCATCCTTCCCGGGCAGCCCGGGTTCAGGGCGACCATACCCGGACAGCGCTGCCTCGGCTTGATTTGGCAAGGGTCTCGCCGCATAAATGCGTGAAAGCGAGGGATACGAATGGCGCCTGGTCAACAGCCGAGCGTGGGCCGACCCGCGGGGGCGCAATTCGATGAACCTGCCCATGCGGCAATGGTCGCAAGGGCCCGAGCCCTTCTGCCGCGGCTGCGAGAGCGGGCGGCGCGAACGGAAGAGTTGCGGCATCTGCCGCCGGAAACCGAGGAGGATCTGCACGACGCCGGCCTGTTCCGGATGCTTCAGCCGAAGCGCATTGGCGGCGCAGAACTCGATTATGTCGCCTTGATCGATTGCGCGGACCTGCTCGGTCAAGCAGACGCCTCGGTGGCATGGAATCTGGCCAATCTGGCGAGCCATCACTGGATGCTCGGCATGTTCGAGCCGACGGCGCAGGATCTGGTCTGGAGTCGTGATCCGGACGCGCTGATCGCGTCCTCGTTCATTTTTCCCGCCGGACGTGCCACGAGAGTCGAGGGCGGATACCGGCTCCATGGCAGCTGGCCGTTCTCCTCGGGCGTCGCCTCTTGCGCATGGAACATGCTTGCAAGCGTGGTCTACTCCGAGGATGAGGCAGACGGCATCGAGTATCGAATATTTCTGCTGCCGAAAGCCGACTACAAAGTCCTCGACACCTGGAATGTCGCGGGGCTGCGCGGGACGGGGTCTTGCGACGTGGAGGTCAGGGACGCTTTCGTGCCCGACGACATGACGGTCGCGGTCGGCGATCTTGACGGTGGGCCGACTCCGGGAAGCAAGCTCAATCCCAACCCGCTGTATGCGCTCCCGGTGTTCTCGCTGTTTCCCTACGTCCTCTCAGGCGTCGCGCTGGGAAACGCGCAGGCGTGTCTCGACGATTATGCGGAGGTCGTCCGTCATCGTATTTCCACCTACAACCACGCCAGGCTGAGCGATTTTCAAAGCACCCAGATCAAGATAGCCGAGGCCTCGGCGAAGATCGACGCGGCACGCCTGATCATGCGCTCGGCCTGTCTGAATGCCATGGAGGATGCAAGGCAGGGTCATATCCCCGATATGGCGACCAAGACCAGATATCGGCGCGACGGCGCCTTTTCAGTAAACTTCTGCACGGATGCGGTGTCGATGCTGTTTGCCGCGAGCGGAGCACGGGGCCTGTTCACTACGGGCGCGTTGCAGCGGCAATTCCGCGATGCGCACGCGATCAATTCGCATCTCGCGTTTAATTTCGATGCAGCCGGGACCAATTATGGACGCGTGGCGCTGGGCCTGCCGTCCGAGAATCTCACGCTGTGAGGCCGGCCGATGAATGATCTGCCGAAGCAGCCTGCCGTTCCCGATCCGGCCAACGAGTTCGCGAGCGACAATTCAGCGATCGATCCCCGCGATTTTCGCAGCGCGCTTGGCACCTACGCCACAGGGGTGACGATCATCACAGCCGCTGCTCCTGACGGCAAGCCCTATGGCCTGACGTGCAATTCGTTCGCCTCGGTTTCGCTGAATCCTCCGCTGGTTCTTTGGAGCCTGGTCGTCTATTCCTCTAGTCTAACCATCTTCCAGAACGCCAGTCATTTCACGGTCAACGTTCTTGGTGTTTCGCAACAGGCGCTTGCGAGCAAATTCGCCAAATCGTCTGATGACAAGTTCACCGGTGTCGACTGGACGCCGGGCCTCGGCAACGCGCCGGTGCTCGCTGAGAGCGTCGCCAATTTTCAATGCCGCTCGGTCAATCGCTATTACGGCGGCGACCACGTGATCTTTCTCGGTGCGGTCGAGGCCTATACTTACAATGCGAAGGAACCGCTGCTCTTCGCGCGGGGTGCGTTTGGCCGATTTCTCGCCGACGATGAGCGCAAGTAGTCACTCGACGTGTGCTTCAGCTTGCGGTCGTCGGTTCAGCGCGCCCTGCCGAAAGCTTGTATATTTCGAGCGCATCCGCGTCCGCACCGCGCGCGGCTTTGGCGAGCCTGAAAAGTTGTCCTGCGAGAGAGGCCATGGGCACCGGCGTCGATGTCGTCTGCGCGACGTCGGCGACCGTATCGAGGTCCTTGAGCATTGTAGCGATGTGACCAAGCGGCGGTGAGTGAATACCCTGGACCATCCGCGGCACGAACAGCTGCAACGGAATGGAGTCCGCGAAGCCGCCGGCGAGTGCTTCGGGCAACCGGTTGGCATCGATTCCGGCGTTCACGGCAAGGCGAGTTGCCTCCGCAAGAACAGCCATCGCGCATCCGACGATCACCTGGTTGCATAGCTTTGTGGTCTGGCCGGCGCCGGTCGGGCCCATGTGGGTGAGCCTGCGTGCCATAGCCAGCACGTAGGGGCGGACCCGCTCGATATCGCTGGATTTTCCGCCGGCCATGATGGCAAGCGTGCCTTCCTCGGCGCCCTTGGTACCACCGGAGACCGGCGCATCGATCCAGCCCGCGCCGTTCGCGGCTAACAATCGCGTTGCAAGGTCCCGTGCGGCATCAGGATGGATCGACGAGAAGTCGACCAGGAGCTTGCCCGCGCCGGGCGCAGTTGAGATGCCCTCGGCCCCGAAGATCACCTCTTCCACGGCAGCCGCATCCGTCACGCACATGAAGACGATGTCCGAGCTCTCCATCAAGTCACGGGGGGTGGCTGCGCGCCCGGCACCAGCCTCGACAAGCGCGGCCATCTTCCCTTCCGAACGGTTCCAGACAGTGACCTGATGGCCGGCCTTGAGCAGCCGCCGGGTCATCGGTGTCCCCATCAATCCAAGGCCGATATAGCCGAGCCGCTCGACGCCTTGCGGGTTTGTCTTTCTCCCCTCAGCCATAGATTGTCTCCATCTGTCGCTCCGCGACGCTGCACTACCATACATGGCGTATTCCACGACGAAAGCGCCCGGCCTGCATGGCTTGCTTGATTGTTTGAACCATGAAACATTTGGCGCGGTCGGGTTGGATGGCGCCGGTCGGCGCCTGGGCAGCGGAGTGGGCACGATGCGAACCGTTTCGAAGTGGATCCTGGCTTTGGGGGCGGCAGCGGCCGTGAGCGCGAGCGCAGGCTCGTCATGGGCGCAGCAGACAATTCGCGTCGGCTGGACGATTCCGGCCGAGGAATCCAAATACTGGATGATGCGCCGGCCGGCTGAGTTTCCCAATATCGGCAAGGCCTACAATATCGAATGGACCCAGTTTCAGGGCACCGCTCCGATGACGCAAGCGTTGGCGGCCGGCGCGCTGGATTGCGCGACCCAGGCGCCGCTGTCGCTCGCCAACGGAGTGGTTGGCGGCAACCTCAAGGCCTACATCGTGGCGCAGCATGTCTTCGAAAAGGCCGGCGGTTTCTCGGTCTACTGGGCTGTCATGGACGACTCCCCGATCAAGACGATCGCCGATCTCAAAGGCAAGACGGTGGGAATCTCCGTGATCGGCGGCGGCACCCAGGGCCCGTTCAATCTGTTGCTGAAGCAGAATGGCATCGATCCGGCCAAGGACATCAAGCTGGTCGAGGTCGGCTTTGCCGTCTCCGAGGATGCGTTGCGGCAGGGCCGCGTCGATGCGGTCAACATGAATCAGCCGTTTGCCGCGCGCGCGGAGGCAAAGGGCGGCACGCGCAAACTATTCTCGCTGTCGCAGGCGATGCCCAACATCGTGCACATCCTGGAAGCCTGCCGTGCCGATTTCGTCGACAAGAACCCGGAACTGGTCAAGGCTTACGTGCGTGACATTACCTCTGGCATGAAGAAAGCGCTGGCCAACCGCGAAGAGACGTTGAAGGTCGTCAACGAAGTCCTGAAGGCACCTATTCCGGTTCTCGAGACCTATCTGCTCAAGGACAATGATTTCGGCCGCGATCCGGGCGCGGCACCGAATTTCCCCGCGATCCAGAAGATGCTGGACATCTACGCGGAGACAGGGATGCTGCCAAAATTGGATGTCGCGCAATTCAAGCATTCGACGATCGTCGCTCCGCTGCAATAGGCGATCGGGCGAATGAACCGAGCGGGAAGGATGCGGCGTCCAGGATGATCCCGGACGTTGCATGAAGAAGATGCACGTATGAAGAAGCTCCGATCTAGGATCACGACGGATGGTCTCGACAGAGCTCCGCACCGCGCGTTCATGCGCGCCATGGGGCTCGACGACGCTGCGATTGCCAAGCCGATGGTCGGCGTCGTCAGCATGAAGGGCGAACAGACGCCCTGCAACATGACGCACGACTTTCAGGTCGCAGCGGCCAAGACCGGAATCGAAGAGGCCGGCGGCACGCCGCGCGAGTTTTCGACCGTATCGGTTTCCGACGGTATCAGCATGAATCACGAGGGGATGAAGTTCTCCCTGTTTTCGCGGGAGCTGATTGCCGACTCGATCGAAGCCGTCGTTCATGGTCTCGCCTACGATGCACTGATCGGATACGGCGGATGCGACAAGACGCTTCCCGGCGTGATGATGGGCATGGTCCGGTGTAACGTGCCGGCCATTTTCATCTATGGCGGCAGTTCGCTACCGGGCCGCGTAGACGGGCGGACCCTGACCGTGCTCGACTCCTATGAGGCTGTCGGCAGCTTCATGACGGGAGAGATCGATGGCGCCACGCTTGAACGGATCGAGCGAGCCTGCCTGCCGACAATCGGCGCGTGCGCCGGGCAGTTCACCGCGAACACGATGGGGATGGTGTCTGAAGCGATGGGTCTGACCATTCCCAACGTATCGATGGTGCCGGGTGTCTATGCCGAACGCGCGCAGATATCCAGGCGGGCGGGGCGCCTCATCATGGAGATGCTGGAGCGCGGCGGGCCTTTGCCGCGCGACATCGTGACGCGGAAATCCCTGGAAAACGGGGCGGCGATCGTGGCTGCCACGGGCGGTTCGACCAATGCTGCCCTGCATCTGCCGGCGATCGCGAACGAGGCCGGGATCGCATTCACGATCGATGATGTCGGCGAGGTTTTTGCCAGGACGCCCTTGATCGGAAATCTGCGGCCGGGAGGCAAATATACGGCAAAGGATGTCTACGATATCGGCGGCGCCGCCGTGGTGATCCGGGAGCTAATCCAGAGCGGGCATATTGATGGCAGCTGCCTGTCCGTCACGGGCCGTACAATCGCCGAAGAATATGGCACCGCCAACGCACCTGACGGAGAGGTCGTTTATGCGGCTCGCGCGCCGATCATGCCAGATGGCGGTGTCGCGGTGCTGAAGGGAAACCTCTGTCCCGACGGCGCGGTCATCAAGGTCGCGGGTCTGAAGAGCCAGTTCTTTGAAGGCGTGGCGCGCGTTTTCGAAGACGAGGAGGCCTGCGTCGCGGCGGTTCGTGATCGCACCTATCAGGCGGGCGAGGTTCTCGTGATCCGCAACGAGGGGCCGGTGGGCGGCCCCGGCATGCGCGAGATGCTCGGCGTCACTGCGCTGATCTACGGACAGGGCATGGGCGAGAAGGTCGCCCTCATCACGGATGGACGGTTCTCCGGCGCCACGCGCGGAATGTGCATCGGCTATGTGTCCCCCGAGGCCTTCGTCGGCGGTCCCCTGGCGCTGGTACGCGATGGCGACAGGATCCGGATCGATGCCGCGAACCGGCGGATGGATATGCTGGTCGACGAGGAGGAACTCACTGCTCGCCGACACGATTGGAAGCCGCGTCCGCCTCGTCATCGTGCCGGCGCCCTCGCCAAATATGCGCGATTGGTTGGCCAGGCACCGGGCGGAGCCGTCACGCATGAGGGCCCCGCAGAATGGCCCTGGTTCGGATGACGCGGCGCACTTGCCGAAAACAGCCCGTGGTCTGGCGAGTTTCTTGCTAAGCTGGTGCCGCTGACGGAGGACATTCAGCTAATCTGTTGCGCAAGGTTCGCGCGCGAATGAAGTGAGACGGGATGAAGGTAGTGCCTTCGAGATCGAGCGAATGGGTGAGACCGGTGACGCCGCAAAAACCGGCTTCTGCAATCATCGAGATCGAGAGCGTCTCGCAGGTATTTCAGACCTCGGCGCGCAAGGATCATGTGGCGCTGTCGGACATCTCGCTGGCGATCGACGAGGGAGCCTTCGTCTCCATCCTTGGTCCGTCCGGCTGCGGCAAGTCGACATTGCTTTACGTCGTCGGCGGCTTTGTCAGCCCGACCAGCGGCTCAGCGAAGATCAGGGGACGGACGATCACGGGACCAGGGCCGGATCGCGGTCCGGTGTTCCAGGAGTTCGCGTTGTTTCCGTGGAAGACCGTGCTGGGCAATGTGATGTATGGCCCTCGCCAGCAGGGCGTGCGCACCACCGAGGCGGAAGCACAGAGCCGGGCCTTGATCGAGATGGTCGGGCTCAAGGGCTACGAGAATTTCTATCCCAAGGAGCTGTCCGGCGGCATGAAGCAGCGCGTGGCACTGGCTCGAACGTTGGCTTACCATCCTGAGGTTCTGTTGATGGACGAGCCGTTCGGCGCGCTCGATGCTCACACGCGAACGCGCCTGCAGAACGATCTGTTGAATATCTGGGAGCGTGATCGCAAGACGGTGTTGTTCGTCACGCATTCGGTGGACGAAGCGGTTTTCCTGTCAGACAAGGTCGTGATGATGTCGAAGTCTCCCGGCCGCATCCGCGAGGTCATCGACATCGATCTGCCGCGGCCGCGCCGACGCAGCGAGCTGCTGCTCGACCCTCGCTACCAGAAATACGTTGTCGATATCGAGCGGATGTTCGACGAGACCGACCCTGTCGGGTCTCCCTCATGATATCGCCCGCCGTCTTGGCGAGACGTGCTGCCCCGGTGCTTGCCTGCATCGGATTGCTGGCGATGTGGCAGGCGGCGTCCCTCGCGTTGAAGAATGATAGCTTTCCAACGGCGATCGAGGCGATCCGTGCAATCCCGGACATTCTTGGCGACAAGGAATCGCTGATCAACATCCTGGCCTCGCTTCGCCGCATGGCGATCGGATTTGGCGTAGCGGTATCGGTTTCGATCCCGCTCGGCCTGTTGATGGGCCGCAGCCGGGCCGTCGCGGCCTTCTTCAATCCGCTCCTGATGGTGATCTACCCGGTTCCGAAGGCAGCCTTGATGCCGATCATCATGCTGTGGCTGGGCGTCGGCGACGTCACGAAGACGCTGGTGATCTTTCTCGGCGTCAGCCTGCCCGTAATCTATCACAGCTTCGAAGGCGCCAAGGCGGTGGAGGAGAAGATGCTGTGGTCGGGCGCGGCGATGGGGCTTTCGCCTGCGCAACGGCTGGTCCGGATCGTACTGCCGGCGGCGCTTCCGGAAATTCTGACCGGTTGCCGCACTGGACTCGTGCTGGCGCTGATCACGATGATTACCAGCGAGATGATCGCCCGTCAGTCCGGCGCCGGCAACATCTTGTTCAACGCACTCGACATGGGCCAATACGATACCGTCTTTGCGATGATCATCATCGTCGGCGCGATGGGAATCTGCCTCGATGCGATCTTCGAGCGGGTCCGCGCAAGGCTGGTGCGCTGGTCCGAACCGCAGTTCGACATGCCGCTGAGCTTCTCATGATGCCACAGCTTCGCTCCACCAGCATTATCCTCGGGCTCGCGCCGATCGTGCTGGTGATCGCTCTGTGGCAAGGCCTTGTGTCATTTGGCTTCGCGCCTGCAGTGTTGCTGCCGCCGCCGGGATACGTCTTCGTTCGGTTGCTTCAGCAACTCGTGACGTGGACGTTCCAGCAGGAGATTGCGGCGACCCTGATCCGGTTGTTTGCCGGCTTCGCGATTGCGGTCGTGCTCGGTGTCAGCATCGGCATCGCCGCCGCCGCCAGTCCGGCTATCAACGCCGTGGCCCGGCCGATCGTTCGCGTACTCGCGCCCTTGCCTAAGGTCGCGCTCTATCCAGCATTGCTGCTGCTGCTTGGCTTCGGGCATGGATCGAAGATCACGCTGGTGGCGGCGGATGCACTCTTTCCCATTCTGTTGTCTACCTATTACGGCGCGTCGACGGTGGAGCAGAAACTGATCTGGTCGGCCATGGCGGCGGGAACGCCGCGATATGAGATCCTGTTCAAGGTGGTGCTGCCGGCGGCGATGCCGTCGATCCTGACCGGTTGCCGGATCGGCCTTGTCATTTCCTGCATCGTGGTGTTTCTGGCGGAGATGATCACGTCGAGCGACGGGCTCGGACATGTCCTCGTGACGGCGGCCCGGACTTTTCAGGCCGTCGATATGTTCGTTCCGCTGATCACGATCTCGCTGCTGGGCCTGATCCTGAATGGCCTGCTCGGGGCAGTGCGCGCGTACCTGCTGCGGGGGTTCCCCGAAGCATGAACGACGAAGAAGAAACAGGAAGACCGGGGAGTAGACCATGCTGGCTGATCGCATCGAGGCAAAATGGATCGACGCATTTTGCGAGATTTTTGAGCGATGCGCCGTCAAGGCCGGCGATACCGCGGCGATCCTCTCGGAAACCCAGTCACGTGCGTTGAATGTTCATCTGACGGAGCTCGCGCTGCTGCGGATGGGCGCGCGACCGTTTCACGTGGTCATGCCGACCCCGCGTAACCGGAATATCGTTCCGGTTCGCTCGACCGGTGCAAGCGAGGCGATCCAGCGGCTCGGCCCGGTCATTACCGCGCTTCAACAAGCCGGCTTCGTGGTGGATTGCACCATCGAGGGCCTGATGCATGCGGTCGAGACACCCGAGATCCTCAAAGCCGGCGCGCGTATCCTCGTGATCTCCAACGAGCATCCCGAGGCGCTGGAGCGAATGGTGCCGGATCTGGCGCTCGAGAAGCGCGTTCGCGCAGCGGCGAAGATGCTGCGCGGGACCAAGCGGATGCGGGTGACGTCAAAGGCCGGCACGGCGCTCGACGTCGATATGGTCGGCGCGTCCACGGTCGGCGTGTGGGGCTGGACGGACAAGCCCGGTACGCTGGCGCATTGGCCCGGCGGCATCGTCGTCAGCTTCCCCAAGAGCGGAACGATCAATGGAACGCTGGTGATGGCGCCCGGCGACATCAACCTGACCTTCAAGCGTTACCTGACGTCGCCGGTGAAGATGACGCTGAAGGACGATTATGTCGTCGAGCTGGAAGGCGAGGGCACGGATGCCGCAATGATGCGTGCCTATCTTGCCGCCTGGGGCGATCGGGAAGCCTATGCGGTATCGCATGTCGGCTTCGGCATGAATCCGGCCGCGCGCTACGAGGCGCTGTCGATGTATGACCAGCGCGATACCAACGGCACGGAAATTCGCGCTGTGTCCGGCAACTTTCTGTTCTCGACCGGTGCCAACGAATTCGCCGGCCGTTACACGGCGGGCCATTTCGATCTGCCGATGATGGGAACGACGATCGAGCTCGACGGCGTCGCGGTGGTGCGTGAAGGGGTGCTGCAGGACGTCTTCGGCTAACCGCGATCGAGCACCGGTGGCCGCGCCAGGTCGAAGTGCCGGAGCAGGTCGACCATGGCCTGAAGCCGTTTTGCCCGGTAGGCGTCGATGTCGAGGCCGGAATAATCGAGAAAGCCTGCGCCCGTTCGCAGGCCGATCCGGCCCTCGTGCATGTTCCGCGAAATGACCTCCGGCGCACGATAGCGGTCGCTGCCGAGTGCACCTTCGAGATAACGGCTCGCGTAATAGAGGATGTCTCCGCCGCCCCAGTCGATGAATTCGAGCAGCCCAAGCACGGCGTAACGGAAGCCGAAACCGTAGCGGATCGCCTTGTCGATGTCTTCTGCGCTGGCGACGCCTTCCTCGACCATGCGCGCGGCCTCGTTCATTGCCAACGCCTGGATGCGCGGAACGATGAAGCCGGGCGTCGCCGCGCAGACCACCGGCACCTTGCCGATGCCTTCGAGCAGCGCCTTGACCTCGTCGATGACAGCGGGATCGGTGGCTTTACCGGGCGAAACCTCGACCAGCGGAATCAGATAGGCCGGATTGAGCCAGTGCACGTTGAGGAAGCGGCGAGGGTTCACGATCGCGCCCGAGAGATCGTCGACAAGAATGGTCGAGGTCGTCGATGCGATGATCGTATCGGGGCCGACTTGTTTTGAGGCCGCCCCCAGCACATCTCGCTTGAGCTCGACGACTTCGGGAACCCCTTCAAAGACTATTCCAGCATCGGACAGTGCCGCACCGCTCTGGTTGGCCGGCACCACCGAGACCCGCGCGATCAGCGGATCGACATCCGCCTCGGCCAGTAGCCCCAGCTTCGACAGGCTGGCAAAGGTCGTCGTGACTTCGCCGAGCGCATCTGCCTCCAGCCTGGCGAAATCTTCCACTGAACGGGCCTTGATGTCGATCATCGTGACCTTATGCCCCGCATAGGCAAACGCGACGGCGATGCCGCGCCCCATGCGGCCGGCACCGAGACAGGCGATGGTGGCTCGGCTGGTCATCGGTCAAAATCCCCCGCGAAGAAGCGTCTGCAAATCGGCCTTGCCCAGATTGCCGAGCCCCAGCGTCTCGAGGGTTCGGCCGCCTTGCGCAAAATCCTCACCGCAGATTGCGCCGCCAATGGCCAGGAATGCCTTGGCCAGCGGCGTAGCCACGCCCGCTAGGCCGGCGACGGAGACCAGCAGCGATAGCCCAAGCCGCAAATCTTCTCTCATGTAGCGGTGCTCGGTCAGCATGATCCGCTCGCGCCAGTCGCCGGAATCGGTCAGCCGGTCGTGCGAGCCGCGGCCGTACATCCAGATCTCGCCTTCCTTGGCATAGTGATGGGCGAGCGGAAAATGCGGTGCGCCATATCCGAGCGCCTCACGGACGGCGATCCGTTCGGCGTCGAGCGCGTCGGTGACCCTGCGAATCGCGGCTTGCGTTCCTTCCTTGTGGATGTCCCACTTTTCGAAATGCTCGATCGGGCCTGCATTCATCACGATCAGCGGCGGATGGATAATCGGGCCGGCGTTCATCAGCGCACCGGAGAGAGCATCTCCGCACGGCTCGACCGCGCCGGGGAAAGCTTGTCCGATCACCTCAAGTGCGCGCGGCGCCTGATCGAGCGGGAAAACGCCGACCGGCAGCCGCTTGGCGCGGATGGTGATCGCGATCTCGAACGGGCCGTGCTTGCGGGTCAGCCAGGGCAAGGTCCCGGTTTCGGCAAAGCACGCCTTGGCGCGGTTGCCGGCATCCCGCGCAGCCTGGGCGAAGATGATCGAGCCGAATGTCGCCGGCGGCAGAAACACGACCTGTCCGTCCCGCAGATGTGGAGCAAGCAGGCGCGCAATATCAGTCTGCGCGAAGGCGGGGGCGGGGCAAAGGATCAGCTCCGCGCCGTTGACGGCTTCGGCGATGCCGGTCGTGACCAGCGCGAGCTTGACGTCGTGAGAGCCGTTATGATCCTTCACCAGGATGCGCGAGCCGGCGGCGCGATGTGCTGCGACCTGATCCGCGTCGCGGCGCCAGAGCCGGACCTCATGTCCCGATAGCGCAAAATCGCCCGCGGCCGCGAAAGAGCCGTTTCCCCCACCCAGAACCGCAATCCTCAAGATGCTTCTCCTTGCGCGCGCGATTGCGCATCAAGCTGCTTCAGCAGGAAATGCTGGACCTTGCCCAGCGCCGTGCGCGGCAGGTCGGTGACGAAAACGATGTCACGCGGAACCTTGTAGCGGGCGAGTTGTCCCTGGAGATGCACTTTCAACGCGTCTGCTTCCAGTCGAGCGCCGGATCGCCGGATCACGTAGGCGATGGGCACCTCGTCCCAGCGTGGATCGGGCCGGCCGATCACCGCGCATTCGCTGACATCCGGATGATCGAGCAGGACGC
The DNA here is from genome assembly GCF_040548265.1 of Bradyrhizobium sp. F1.13.3. Classification (NCBI taxonomy): domain Bacteria; kingdom Pseudomonadati; phylum Pseudomonadota; class Alphaproteobacteria; order Hyphomicrobiales; family Nitrobacteraceae; genus Bradyrhizobium; species Bradyrhizobium sp. F1.13.3. Next base: position 75,373 of record NZ_JBEPRI010000003.1, read on the forward strand.
GTTCGACCTCCGCCGGATAGACGTTCTCGCCGCCGGAAATGATCATGTTCTTCTTGCGGTCGCGCACCCAGAAATAGCCGTCCGCGTCGCACAGGCCGATATCGCCGGTACGATACCAGCCGTCGTGCAGCGCATCGCGCGTGGCGTCCGCATTGCCCCAATATTCGAAGAACACGTTGGGCCCGCGCACCGCGATCTCGCCCGGCGCGCCCGCCGGCACCTCGTTGCCGGCCTGATCAATCACTCTCGCTTCGCAGCACAGGCCGGCAAGTCCAGTCGATCCCGCACGAGAGAGATCGCCACCAAGCCGGGTGTAGACCGCAATCGGGCAAGTTTCCGTCGAGCCGTAGACCTGAAGCACCGGGACGCCACGCGCGACGAAGCGGTCGATCAGATACGGCGGCACGATGGTCGAGCCGGTCGCGACGGCTTTGAGCGACGAAAGGTCGGTCGTGGTCCAGGCGGGATGCTCGCTTACGGCCTGGATGATCGCCGGCACCATCACGGTCAAGGTTGGCCGCTCCCGTTCGATGGCTGCAAGCGCGGTGTCCGGCGTGAAGCGTGCGTGAACCGTGACCATCGCGCCCAGGTGGAGCGCCGCCGTGGTCTGGATGTTGAGGCCACCGACGTGGAAGAATGGCAGCAGCGTCAGCACATGGTCATCGGACGTCATGTTGTGCATGTGCTGGCTCATGACGCCGTTCCAGAACAGCGCCTCCTGGCGCAGCACCGCGCCTTTGGGCCGTCCGGTCGTTCCTGACGTGTAGACAATGAGGAGCGGGCAGGAGAGATCAGCGTGCGGGTTGCGGCCGGTGCCCTCACTGCGAGCCAACAGGTTTTCGAACGTCGTGCCGCGGGGCGGCTCGAAATCGAGCCCGACAATTGCAGTCCCCTCGAGCTCGGCGAGGATCCCCTCGAAGGCCTGCTCGAGCACCAGGACCTTGGCGCCGGCATCGGTGAGAATGAAAAGCTGCTCGGCGATAGCCAGCCGCCAGTTCAGGGGCACCAGCATCGCGCCGAGCCGCGCGCAGGCATAGAGCAGAACCAGATAGTCCGGCCGGTTCAGACTGAGGATCGCAACGCGGTCGCCCCGGCCTACGCCGAGCTCCTGCTTCAATGTCGCCGCCGTCCGTTCGATGCGTGCAGCGAACGCTGCATAGCTCAACCGTTCGCCTTCGAAGGCAATGGCTGTTTTGTCTGGCGCGAACGCCGCGTTGCGATCGATCAGACTGCAGATGTCCACCGTCAGTCGTCCGTTTCGCCGACCTCGTACAGCGCCTCGCGCCCGATCCGGTCGAGGCAGAGCTCGGCTGTCCAGGGCAACATCAGCGAGCCGCAGCGGCTGTCGCGATAGATCCGCTCGAGCGGCAGCGACCGGAGCATGGCCTGACCGCCGCAGGTACGGATCGCGAGCGCGGCGAGCTCGTTGGCGCCCTCCATCACCGAATATTGCGCGGCATAGGCGCGCAAGATCTGCTCCTTGCTCGGATTGGCGCGCGCCTCGGTGACCGCCTGGAACCAGATCGCCTTGATCTGCTCGAGCTTGATCTGCATCTGCGCGACCGCAATCTGCTTGGTTGGATACATCCTGCGCTTGACCGGCGGCATGCCCGGTACTTCGCCGCGCAGATAGCGCACGGTGAAGTCATAGGCGGCTTGCGCCAGGCCCATATAGGTCGGCGACAGCGTCAGGAACATGTGCGGCCAGCGCATCGCGGCCTGGAAATAGACGCCCCGCGGCATCAGCGCCGAATCTGCCGGCACGAACACGTCCTTGAACAGCAGCGTGCGCGAGACCGTTCCGCGCATGCCGAGCGGATCCCAGTCGCCGACGACCGAAACGCCTTCCGATTTTGCGGGGATGGCGAGGTAAAGCGTATTGCGGCGCGAAGCCTTCTCGCCTTCCTCGATCTCGGTGCAGAGAACGCCGTAATAGTCCGCATGGCCGGAGAGTGATGCAAAGATCTTTTTGCCGTTCACGATCCAGCCGCCGGCGACCGGCCTTGCTTCCGTGCCGAAAGCGACTCCGCCTGCCGCTGCCGCACCGCCCTCCGAGAACGGCTGCGAATAGATCGCGCCGTCCTCGACGATACGCTTGTAGTGGACTGCACGTCGCCCCTCGTGCTCGGCGCGGGTCTCTGCATCCATGTCGAGATCGTCGGCGAGCGGGCCCGACCACAGCGTCGAGCAGACGTGCATGTTCCAGGTGAGCGCGGTCGCGCCGCAATAGCGGCCGATTTCGGCTGCCGCCAGCGCATAAGTTTGATAATTCGCCCCGAGCCCGCCATGCTTCTTGGGCACGGCGATACCGAGCAAGCCGACGCGATGCAGGTCGCGATAGTTCTCCGACGGGAAGATCGCCTCGCGGTCGTAAGTCGCGGCGCGGCCAGCGAACACGCTCTGGCCGATCTCTCGCGCGCGCGCGATGATGCCGGCCTGCTCGTCGCTCAGTCGGAATGCAACGGGATCGAAGATCGGCGCATCCAGCGCGACCTTGTCAGTCGCGCCGATGGTCTTGCTGACTTGCATGGTCATTGCGCAGTCATCCTACGTTTTGGTCGCGACGGAATTCAGGAACCGGCCGAGGGCCTCGTCAAAGGCGTTGGGGCGTTCGAGGTTGGCGAGATGGCCGACAGAGTCGAGTTCGACATATTCCGCGGAAGGAATGTAGGTCGCCGTCTTCGCCATCATTGGCGCTGGCGCGTTGTTGTCCTTGGAGCCGGACAGCAGCAGCGTCGGTATGGAAATATCCTTGAGGGTGCTGCGCTGGTCGAAGCCGATCAAGGCCAGCATCATGGCGCGATAGCTCGCCTCGGGCACGCTTGCCATGCACTCGCGTGCAAGCTCCATTCCCTTGGGATCAGGATCGTCGCCTACCAGTTCCCTCACCAGAGAGGGCGCCAGCGACTTCATCGTTTCGCCGCGATCGAGCGGCCCGAGCCGTGCGGCGATAAACGATTTCTGCCAATCGCCGTCGGCCTTGCCGAACGCCGGGCTGGTCTGCGCCAGCACGATCGCGCGCGCCAGTTTCGGGGATTGCACCAGCCATTTCTGGACGATCATGCCGCCGATGGAATGGCCGACCAGAATTGGCTTGCTCGCACCAAGCTGCTCGATGAAGCGCTGAAGCGCATCCGCCAGGGCAGCGATGCTGACGCTGGCGAGCGGCGCCGATCCGCCATAGCCCGGCATGTCCCATGCAATCGCGTGGAAGCGGTCGCCGAATGTGGCAAGCTGCTGTCGCCAGGCCCGTGCCGCACCGCCGATGCCATGCAGGAAAATCAGAGGTGTTCCGCCCGGATCGCCCGCGGCTTCATAGGCGAAGCGGCCGTCCTTTGTTATCATTGGCGCAGGCTGCGACACGCGACATCCTTTTGCTCGGCCCTTCGATGCTAACAGGCCTGTGAGGGATGGGAAGAGATAATTTTATACTTAAAGCAATTTTCAGGCCGTCTTCTGCATGCGGCCGTTCGCGAGGCCGAGTCGAGCTTTGTTTGCAAAAGTTTGAAGGTTAAAATATATCGAGAGAGCGATCAGCAGAATGCAAGGAAGCCAGCGCATGTCCGGATTACCGCATTCGCCGCACGCGCTGGTGACCGGTGGCGGTCGCGGCATTGGTCGCGCCATCGCGACAGCGCTCGTCAAGGCGGGTGCTACTGTGACCGTCCTTGGGCGGAACGCTGCGACGCTTGAAGAGGCTGTCGGCGCAGGGGCAGCGCATTTTGCGGCCGTCGCCGACGTCTCGGACGAAACCTCAATGAACGCCGCCATCGCTCAAGCGAGTGCGCGGCAGCCGATCGATATTCTGATCGCCAACGCGGGAAGTGCCGAGTCGGCGCCGTTCGCCAAATCCGACAGCGCCCTGTTCGCGCGCATGATGGACGTCAATTTCATGGGCGTGGTCCATGCTGTCAGCGCTGTGCTGCCCGGGATGAAGGATCGTCCCTATGGCCGTATCGTCGCGATCGCGTCGACGGCGGGGCTCAAGGGATATGCCTATGTCAGCGCGTACACCGCGGCCAAGCACGCTGTGGTCGGTCTCGTGCGGTCCCTTGCACTCGAGATGGCTGGCAGCAACGTGACCATCAACGCAGTGTGTCCCGGTTTCACCGACACGGATCTCGTCGCCGGCAGTATCGAGAATATCATGAAGAAGACGGGGCGTAGCCGCGAGCAGGCCATTGCCGAGCTCGCGAAACATAATCCGCAAGGGCGATTGATCTCTCCACAACAGGTCGCGGATGCCGTGCTCTGGCTGTGCGGCGAGGGCGCCGGCGCAATCACCGGGCAGGCAATCGCCGTTGCCGGTGGTGAGATTTAGCGCGCATGGCAAAGGCGCGGAGCAAGCAAGCCAAGGAGATCGCATGAGCAGACCAGCCAATCCCGTGACCTTACCGCTTGCGGACTATTCGCCGCAGCATTTCCTGCTGGCCGTCGTCGATGGTGTTGCAACAGTCACGCTCAATCGTCCGGAACGGAAGAATCCGTTGACCTTCGAGAGCTATCGCGAACTCACCGATTTCTTTCGCGCTTGCGCGTTCGACGATGCGGTCAAGTCCATCGTCGTGACCGGCGCTGGTGCCAATTTCTCGTCCGGCGGCGATGTGTTCGAGATCATCGGGCCGCTCGTGAAGATGGACACCAAGGGGCTGACGGCGTTTACGCGGATGACCGGCGACCTCGTCAAGGCGATGCGGGCCTGTCCGCAGCCGATCGTTGCTGCGGTCGAAGGCATTTGCGCCGGCGCGGGCGCGATCATCGCCATGGCGTCTGACATGCGGCTTGCTGCCAGCGGGGCCAAGGTTGCCTTCCTCTTCAACAAGGTGGGCCTTGCCGGTTGTGACATGGGCGCCTGCGCGATCCTGCCGCGGATCATCGGACAGTCCCGCGCTTCCGAGTTGCTCTATACTGGACGGTTCATGACTGCGGAGGAGGGCGAGCGCTGGGGCTTCTTCAGCCGCCTCGTCACGCCGGAGCAGGTGCTGCCCCAGGCACAAGTGCTGGCCAGGCAAATCGCGGAGGGGCCGACCTTTGCCAACACCATGACCAAGCGGATGCTGGCCATGGAATGGGCGATGTCGGTGGAGGAGGCGATCGAGGCGGAAGCCGTTGCTCAAGCGCTGTGCATGACGACCGCCGATTTCGAACGGGCCTTCGAGGCCTTTGCCAACAAGGTCAAGCCGGTCTTCAGGGGCGATTAAGCCGGGCTTTGCCGCAGGCCTGCCGCAATGGGGACTTGCGTGAAATTATTTTAGGCTTAAAATAGTTTCGCCGGGTTGAATTGGCGAGGCTCCCATGAAAGTCGCGATCATCGGTGGCGGACCTGCGGGTCTCTACGCTGCAATCCTGCTGAAGAAGCAGCGGCCGGGCGCCGAGATCGCGGTGTACGAGCGCAATCGCGCCGACGACACCTTCGGCTTCGGCGTGGTGTTCTCGGACGCCACGCTCGATAATTTCGAGAAGCACGACCTTCCGAGCTATCGCCGCATCACCCAGGAGTTCGCCTACTGGGATGACATCGCCGTGCACTTCCGCGGAACGGTCCATCGGGTCGGCGGCAACGGCTTTTGTGGCTGCTCGCGGCAGAAGCTGCTCCTGATCCTGCAGGCACGCGCGCGCGAATTGGGGGTCGTCCTGAATTTCGAAGCGGACGTCGAGGACGAATCCCGCTTCGCTGACGCGGATCTCATCCTGCTCGCGGACGGCATCAACAGCCGCTTCCGCGACAAATACGTCGATCATTTCGTGCCGGAAGTCGACCTCCGTGCCAACAAGTTCGCCTGGATGGGCTCGACCAGGCCGCTGGATGCCTTCACCTTCATCTTCCAGGAGACGGAGTGGGGGCCGTTCATCGCCCATGCCTATCAATATGAAGCCGGACATTCGACCTGGATTTTCGAGACCGATCCGGAGACGTTTGAACGCGCCGGGCTGACGGGGTTGAACGAGACCCAGTCCGCTGCGCGAATGGCGGAGATCTTCGGCTGGTTCCTCGATGGGCACCAATTGCTCACCAACCGCTCGACGTGGCGCAACTTCCCGATGATCCGCAGCAAGCGCTGGGTCAAGGACAACATGGTTCTGCTGGGCGACGCCAAGGCGAGCGCGCATTTCTCGATCGGCTCGGGCACCAAGCTCGCAATGGAAGACGCGATCGCGCTGGCTGACGCCATGGAGAAGGCGCCCAGCATCAAGGCGGCGCTGGAGGTCTATGAGCACGGCCGCCGCGAAGAGGTCGAGAAGACGCAGCACGCCGCCGACGTCTCGCTGGTCTGGTTCGAGCATGTCGACCGCTTCTGGGATTTCGATCCTGTGCAGTTCGCCTTCGGCGTGATGACGCGCTCGAAGGCGATCACCTATGACAATCTGAAGCTTCGCGCCCCCGACTTCGTGGCGGAGGTCGAAACATCGTTTGCCAGGCGTGTTCGTGATAGCGGTTTCGACGTCGACACCAAGAAGCCGATGGTGCCGCTGTTCCAGCCCTTCCGGCTGCGCGAGATGGAGATCGCCAATCGTGCCGTGGTGTCGCCGATGTGCATGTACTCGGCGAAGGAGGGCGTGCCGACCGATTTCCACCTGGTGCATTACGGCTCGCGCGCGATCGGCGGCGCTGGCCTGATCTTCACGGAGATGACCTGCGTTTCCCGCGACGCCCGCATCACGCCGGGCTGCACAGGATTGTGGAACGACGAGCAGGAGGCGTCCTGGCGGCGCATCGTTGATTTCGTCCATGCCAATTCAGCCGCAAAAATCTGCCTGCAACTGGGGCACGCCGGGCGTAAGGGTGCGACGAAGCTGATGTGGGACGGCATGGATCGTCCGCTGGAGGAGGGCGGCTGGGAGGTGTTTTCCGCATCGCCGCTGCCCTATTTCCCCGACAGCCAGGTTCCGCGCGAGCTCGATCGCGCCGGCATGAACGCAGTGAGAGATGCTTTCGTCGCGGCGGCCGAGCGCGGCGAGCGCTGCGGCTTCGACATGCTCGAACTGCACTGCGCCCACGGCTATCTGCTTGCGAGCTTCATCTCACCGCTGACGAACACCCGCACGGATGAGTATGGCGGCTCACTCGAAAACCGCCTGCGCTTTCCGCTCGAGATCTTCGAGGCGCTGCGGGCCGCGTGGCCGTCGCACAAGCCGATGTCTGTGCGCATTTCCGCGACCGACTGGGCCGAGGGCGGCATCGGCGGCGACGATGCGGTGGCGATCGCGCGCGCGTTTGCCGAAGCCGGCGTCGATCTCGTGGACGTCTCGACCGGACAGACCGTGCGCGATGCGCAGCCGATCTACGGCCGCATGTTCCAGACGCCGTTCTCCGACCAGGTCCGCAATGAGGCGCGCGTGGCCACGATGTGTGTCGGCAACATCACGACCGCCGACCAGGCCAACACCATCCTGGCTGCGGGCCGGGCGGACCTCGTCGCGCTCGGGCGGCCGCATCTGGTCGATCCCTCCTTCACCATGAGGGCTGCGGCCTGGTACGGCGCGGGCGACGCGTTCTGTCCGCCGCAATACCTTCCCGGAAAAGATCAGATTTTCCGCAACAGCGTGCGCGACCGGCAGGATCTCGAGGAGCTGAGAATTAAGGCTAAGCCCAAGACCCGGGCCGAGCTCAAGGCGGAGGCGACAAAGCCGCTTGCGGCTGAGTGACCGCCCGTGCGAATTTGGCCGTATTGCCTGGTGTGTACCGAGTGGAGTGAGGGCGATGAAGGCGATTATCGTCGGTGGCGGTATCGGTGGTCTCACCACCGCATTGATGCTGCGCTCGCGGGGCCTCGCTTGCGAGATTTTCGAGCAGTCTGACACCATCCGCGAGCTTGGCGTCGGCATCAACACGCTGCCGCATGCCATGCGCGAGCTGGCAGCTCTCGGCCTGCTGCAGCAGCTTGACGATGTCGCGATCCGCACCGACCAGCTCTATTACCTCAACCGTCACGGTCAGGAAGTCTGGCGCGAGGCCCGCGGCATCGACGCCGGCCACGATGTGCCGCAATTCTCGATCCACCGCGGCCGCCTTCAAGGCGTCATCCATCGGGCGGTCGAGGAGCGACTCGGGCCGGAGGCCATCCACACCGGCTGCCGCCTCGGTGCCTTCACGCAGGACGAGGCAGGCGTCACGGCTTACTTCTTCGACCGCTCAGGCGCACACATCCATACCGCGCGCGGCGACATTCTGATTGGTGCCGACGGCATCCATTCGCGGGTCCGTGACACGCTGTTCCCGAGCGAGGGTCCGCCGTGCTGGAACGGTCTGATGCTGTGGCGCGGTGCGCGGGATTGGCCGCTATTCCTCACCGGCAAGTCGATGATCGTCGCCGGTGGCCTCAACGCCAAGGTGGTGATCTATCCGATCGCGGAGGGATCGAGCCCGGCGAGCCGTCTCACCAACTGGGCGGTGCTGGTGAAGGTCGGCGAGGGCAATGCCCCGCCGCCGCGCAAGGAAGACTGGTCGCGGCCGGGCCGTCGCGAGGATCTGATGCCGCATGTGGCGCGCTTTTCGGTGCCTTACGTCGACGTGAAGAGCCTGATCTCGGCCACGCCCGAGTTCTACGAATATCCGACCTGCGACCGCGATCCGTTGCCCTATTGGTCGTCGGGCAGAGTCACGCTGCTCGGCGATGCCGCGCATCCGATGTATCCGGTTGGCTCCAATGGCGCCTCGCAGGCCATCCTCGATGCACGCTGCCTCGCCGACGCGCTGGTGCGCGCCGAGCATCCGCGCCAGGCGCTGCTTGAATACGAGAAGAAGCGCCTGCCCATGACCGCGGACATCGTCCGGTCCAACCGGCGCGGCGGCCCCGAGGGCGTCATCGACGCTGTCGAGCAGCTCGCGCCTGATGGTTTCGATAATGTCGACAACGTGCTGAGCTATTCCCAGCGCGAAGCCATCGTGCGCGGCTATGCCACCAAGGCCGGCTTCGCCGCAGTGCCGGGACTTGCGGCGGTGCGGGCGTGAATCTAACCGCCGGGAGGCGGCGGCAGGAAGTGGATATTGAACTCGGCGGCCATCGCCACCACGTCCTCGGGCTTCTGTTCCTTCATGTTGTGAAGGCCCCAGAACAGGTCGAACAGCTTGCGGGTCGGTGACACCCAGAACAGCACCTTCGCGGTCTGCTCCGATTTGTTGAAAATGCCGTGCGGCACGCCCATGCCGAGCCGGATCAGGTCGCCCGCGGTCGCTTGTGACTCGGAATTGCCGAGCATGAAATCGAGCTTGCCCTCCAGCATGTAGAGATATTCATCCTGGTCGGGATGAATGTGCGGCGGCACGAACGTGCCCGGCGGCAGCGTCGCATGCCAGGAAAAGCTGTGCTCGGTGTTGCTCTTCGGCACATAGGTCTGGCCGAGGATGTTCCAGGAGATGCCCTGGATCCCCTCATTGGCCCGCGTGATGCCGGTGATTTCGCTTTTCATTGTGATCCTCCCTCGACGCGACCTGCGGCTTAGTTCGCCGCCTTGCAGTCCTTGGCGTAGCGGTCGCCGTAATTCTCGAAGACTTTCTGGACGATCTCGGTCTGGAACTTGCCGTCCGCGCGCTTGGCGACCTTGGTCAGGTAGAAGTCCTGGATCGGATAACCGTTGGTGTTGAACTTGAAGGCGCCGCGCAGCGAGGTGAAGTCGGCCTTTTTCAAAGCGGCCGCGACCGCGTCCTTGTTGGAGAGGTCGCCCTTCACGGCCTTGACGGCGCTGTCGATCAGCATCGCGGCATCATACGCCTGGAAGGCATAGGTGCCGGGCACGCCGTTATAGGCGGCCTCATAGGCCGCGACGAACTTCTTGTTCTGGGGATTGTCGAGATTGGGCGCCCAGTTCGCGCCGCCGAACATGCCGACCGCCGCGTCCTGCTGCGCCGGCAAGGTCGATTCATCCACCGTGAAAGCCGAGAGCACCGGAATGCTGTCGGCGAGGCCAGCCTGTTTGTATTGCTTGACGAGATTGACCCCGAGGCCGCCCGGCATGAACGTGAAGAGCGCATCGGGCTTCTGTGACGAAATCTTGGAGAGCTCCGGCTGGAAGTCCAGCGTGTTGAGCGGCATGTAGGATTCTTCGACGATCTCGCCCTTGTAGTCGAGCTTGAAGCCCGCGACCGAGTCCTTGCCGGCCTGATAGTTCGGCACCATCAGATACATGCGCTTGTAGCCGCGATCCTGCGCGACCTTGCCGAGGATTTCGTGCACCTGATCGTTCTGATACGAGGTCACATAGAAGAACGGGTTGCAGTCCTTGCCGGCAAACGTAGAGGGGCCGGCATTGGGGCTGATCAGGAAGGTTTTCGATTCCGTGACCGGCCGATGGATCGCCTGGAGGATGTTGGAGAAGATCGGGCCGACCACGAAGTCGACCTTGTCGCGCTCCAGAAGGCCCTTGACCTTGGTGACCCCTGCGTCCGGCTTCAACTCGTCGTCGACCACGACGACCTCGACATCGCGGCCGCCCATCTTGCCGCCGAGATCCTTGACCCCGAGCGCAAAGCCGTCGCGAACTTGTTGGCCGAGCGCGGCGGCGGGTCCCGAGAGGGTCACGATCACACCCAGCTTGATTTTCTCCTGGGCGAGGGAAGGGCTCACCGCGGTGCCAAGCAGCAAGGCGGCTGCGGCCAACGTCATTTGCGTCTTCATGATCTGTCCCTCGTGATAACCGGACTTGCGTTGCAAGCCGCTACTCCAATCCAAGTTTATGCCGATGATTGCTGCCGCGGCAAGCTAAGCTCAAGTCGTCATCCTGCGGGCAGCGGTGCATGCAAGCGGCGCGCCAATTATTTGAAGCCTAAAGAAATTGGCGTGCGGTTGATTGTTGCGGCTTTAGGCTTGCAGCCGGCTTCGATTTACTTGAAGCTCAAAACGTTGGGAATCCCTGCCGGGCGCCAGTGTCGGCCGTGAGTGACTGCATCAACATGCTCGATTCCGAGACCAAGGCCGTCGAAACTCCGGAGGATCACGCCGAAGAGCTTCGGCTGTGGTTGCGCCTCTTGACCTGCACGACCCTGATCGAGGGTGAGGTCCGTGGCCGGTTGCGGCAACGCTTCGACGTCACATTGCCGCGTTTCGACCTGATGGCGCAGCTCGACAAGGCGCCCGATGGCATGACGCTGTCCGATGTCTCCAAGCGCATGATGGTCTCGAACGGCAATGTCACCGGCCTCGTCGAGCGCCTCGTGGAATCCGGTCATCTCGACCGCCGCACGTCGGAGACGGACCGCCGCGTCCAGGTGATCCGGCTGACGAAACTCGGTCGCGCCGAGTTTCGCAGAATGGCCGCGGAACACGAAACCTGGATCGCCGATCTCTTCGCCGATCTGACGCCGAAGGATGTGCGCGAATTGATGCGGCTGCTCGCCAAGACCAAGGCATCGGCGCAGAAATCGGCCGGTCGCCGCCGGGCCTAGGCTGCGGCCGAGGCACCCACCAATCCCATTTGCCGCCGGAAAAAGCACGGGATGCCCAAAATCCGCTATTGCGCGAAATTGCTTTAAGCCTAAAATGTTTCCGAGTTAGTGCTGCCGGGTGCTTTCCATGCTGAAAGGAGCGTGCGATGGCCAACGCCGCCAAGGTTCAAGTTTCGGGCTCGCGTGACGACAGTGCCGCGACCGCCCATGTCGATACATTCGCGCGGCAGCATCTTCCGCCGCGAGAGTTGTGGCCGGAATTCATCTTCACACGACCTGAACTGCAGTATCCGCCCCGCCTGAACTGCGTCAGCTATTTCCTCGACCGCTGGGTCGAGCAGGAACACGGCGACGCTCCCTGCGTGATCAGCCCTGCCGTCAGCTACACCTATCGTGAGCTGCAAACACTGGTGAACCGCATCGCCAATGTGCTGGTCGGCAAGCTTGGTCTCGTCACCGGCGGGCGCGTGCTGCTACGCTCGGCCAACAATCCGATGATGGTCGCGACCTATCTGGCGGTGATCAAGGCCGGCGGCATTGTCGTGGCGACCATGCCGCTCCTGCGTGCCAAGGAGCTGTCCTATCCGATCCAGAAGGCGGAGATCACACTCGCGCTCTGCGATGGCAAGCTCGCCGACGAGATGGAGAAGGCGAAAGCCGCAGCCCCCGGTCTCAAGCGCGTGGTCTATTGGGGCAACGGCGCCGGTGACTCGCTCGAGGCGCTGATGGGGGATGCAAGTCCCGAGTTCAAAGCCGTCGATACCGCCTGCGACGACGTCTGCCTGATCGCGTTCACGTCGGGCACGACCGGCGATCCCAAGGGCACCATGCATTTCCATCGTGACATGCTCGCGGTCTGCGATGGTTACGCCCGCAACATCCTGCGCGCGGAGCAGAAGGATCGCTTCGTCGGCTCTGCACCGCTCGCCTTCACGTTTGGCTTCGGCGGCGTGCTGTTTCCGATGCACATCGGCGCCTCCTTCGTCGTGCTGGAGAAGACGGCGCCCGACGACATTCTGAATGCGATCGAACAGTACAAGACCACAGTCTGTTTCACCGCGCCGACCGCGTACCGGGCGATGATTGGCAAGCTTCCGGGCCGCGATATTTCCTCCCTTCGCAAATGCGTGTCCGCCGGCGAGACGCTGCCCAAGCCGACATTCGATGCCTGGCTGAAGGCGACCGGCATCAAGCTGATGGACGGCATCGGCTCGACCGAGCTGCTGCACATCTTCATCAGCGCGACCGAGGACGAGATCCGTCCCGGTGCGACGGGCAAGCCGGTGCCGGGGTATGAAGCGAAGATCGTCGACGAGTCCGGCAATGATTTGCCGCCGGGCACGATGGGACGGCTCGCGATACGCGGGCCGACCGGATGCCGCTATCTCGCCGACGAGCGGCAGCGCAAATACGTCCAGAACGGCTGGAACATCACGGGCGACACCTATCTGATGGATAGCGAGGGCTATTTCTGGTATCAGTCGCGCTCGGACGACATGATCGTGTCGGCCGGCTACAACATCGCTGGCACGGACGTTGAGGCGGCGCTGCTCACGCATCCCTCCGTCGTCGAGTGCGGGGTCGTCGGCGCGCCGGACGAGGCGCGCGGCATGATCGTGAAGGCCTATGTCATTGCCGCGCCGGGCGTAATGCCTGATGCCGAGCTCGTGGCCGCGTTGCAGGAGCATGTCAAACGCGAGATCGCGCCATACAAATATCCGCGCGCGATCGAGTTCGTGACGCAACTACCGAAGACCGAGACTGGCAAACTAAAGCGCTTTGCCTTGCGGCAACTGGCGCAGACCGCGGTGGCGTCCTCCGGCGTCGCGGCGGAATGAGAGAAGGATAGAGAATTGTCCGTGACGCCGCCGAAAGGCCCGCACCTCGCGGTGCTGCCGACAGCAGCCGAGGATGAAACCCGCTCCAGGGCGCAGGTGCTCCAGCCGTCCGGTTGGCCGGTGCCGAAAGGCTATGCCAATGGCATGGCGGCCGAGGGACGCATCGTCGTCACTGGCGGCGTCATCGGCTGGGATGCCGAGGAGCGTCTCGCGGAGGGTTTCGTCGCGCAGGTGCGCCAAACCCTAGGCAACATCGCCGCGATCCTCGCGGAGGCCGGTGCGCAGCCCGAGCATCTGGTGCGCCTGACCTGGTACGTCGTCGACATGGACGAGTACCTGACGAACCTGAAAGAGCTCGGCAAGGCCTACCGCACCATCTTCGGTGCGCACTATCCGGCGATGGCGCTGGTTCAGGTCGTCCGCCTCGTCGAGAAGGCGGCGCGCGTCGAAATCGAAGCCACCGCCGTCATCCCGCGCTGAACTGCGGCCGGTGCGTGCTCAGCTTGCCTTGGTCAGCTTGCCTTGTCAGCTTGCCTTGGCGAGGTCATCGTCCTCGGGCGAGTTCAGATATATTCCTGACATGGTGTCGACCCAGCAGAGATGGTCATGCACCTTCTTCACGCCGTTGACATTCTCCGCGGCGACGACCGCGGCCTGTCGCGCGCGCTCCTCGGTGATGACGCCGCTGAGATGAACGATGCCGTCGCGGACGATGACGTTCAGCCCGAACGGGCACCAGTCGTTCTTCTCCATGGTATGGATGATGCGGCTGCGAATGTGATCGTCGTCGGCGGTCGGATCGGGAACGTCTCGGGCGAGGTCCGCCACCGCCTGGAGCAGGTTCGCCCGCGACACGATGCCGACGATCTTGTCGCCGCGGATCACCGGCAGACGCTTCACATTGTTCCGTTCCATGAGATCGACGATCTCGGCAAGCGCCGTATCCTCGGTGATGGTCAGCGGCGAGGGGGTCATCACCTCCGACACCTTGCGGCCGTGCTCGTGGACGAAGTCGCCGGCCGATTTGCCGGATCCCAGAATGAACCGCAGCCAGCGCCCGCGCTTGCGTCCGGTGCCGATTTCGCTGCGGCGGATGAAGTCGCCTTCCGAGACCACGCCGACCAGCTTGCCGGCATCGTCGACGACCGTGAGACCGCTGACGTGCCGCTTCAGCATGATGTTTGCCGCCTCGACGATGCCAGTGTCTGGGGTGACCGAGATGACCGACCGGGTCATGATCTGATGGGCGCGCATGGCGGCCTCCGCTGATTGTGGTGACGTCTGAACTTGAGCTTAATCTCGGCATCGCGACTCGATTTGACGCAGGTCAATCGAGGAAAGTCGACTGCGATGGCTGGTTCGACTTGATGCAGCTCAACATTCCCGGCCCGGCTGGCTGTACCCTGATGGAGAAGCACCCCTTGTGGGTGATCAGGAGGCTGATCGTGAGTGAGCTCGTCCAGTTGCAAGAGCCTGCGGCCGAACCATCGCCCTCCAATCCAATTGCAGGGCTGGCCAGCGCGAACCAGCGTGCGCTGGATACCGCACTTGGTGCGCAGGGGCTCATATTCGAAGAGGTCGTGTTCATGGCCAACGAATTCCTGGACCGAACGCAAACCGAAACGCATTTATTTGCGGAGTTCGCGTCGAAACTGGCCGGCTCTCACTCCGTGAAGGATTGGACGACCATGTACCGCGAATGCAGCCAGCATCAGCTCGACTTCATTCGTCGCGACTGCGATCGGTATTTTCGGCATGGCGAACGGGTCGCGGCAGCCATCTTCGGCATGCTCAATGAGCGGTCGCGGCTGACCAGCGCTGTCGCTGACGGAAAATCAGAAGCCAATAAGAATATTCAGCCATGAACGTCACGCAGGCGTCGAACCTCCTGCTGGCCGGAGGGCAACTGACGTCCGAGCCGCCCGTCGATCTGGTAAAGAATTCCGCAACGCCGGCCGCGATCGTCCAGCAGCATCTTCCGGCTGCTGATGCGCCGCCGGTGCCCGAACCATACCCGCTCGATCGAGCCTTCCATGCGATGTTGGCGCGATTCACCGGTGGGATTTCGCCGTTAGCGCTGTCGCTCGCCTATCTCGATTGGAGTTCGCATCTTGCAGCAGCACCGCAGCGCCAACTGGAGAGGGCGCGCGACATCGTAGGGGACACCAGCCGGTATTTCGACGCCCTCGCGCATGCCGCTGCACCAGGCCAAAACCCCTGGTCGGTGATCAAGCCACAGGCGAAGGACCGCCGCTTCGCAGCGCCATTGTGGCAAAGCCCGCCTTTCAACCTGTTGGCACAATCGTTTCTCCTCGGAGAACGGTGGTGGCACGATGCTGCGACGGGTGTGCGTGGCGTCGCCCCCACGAATGAAGCAATCGTCGAGTTCTCGGGACGCCAGATGCTCGACATGCTTGCACCATCGAATTTCGCGGCCACCAACCCCGAGGTCCTTCAGAAGGCCTTCCAGAGCGGGGGAGAGAATTTCGTACTCGGCTGGCAGAACTGGTGCAGGGACTTGACGCGCATGCTTTCTACGAGGGAGCCGGCAGGCGACGAACAGTTCGTTGTCGGCAAAACCGTCGCGACGTCGCCCGGCAAGGTCGTCTATCGGAACGAGTTGATCGAGCTGATCCAGTATCATCCCACTACCGAAACGGTGCGGCCCGAGCCGATCCTGATCGTGCCGGCATGGATCATGAAATACTACATCCTCGACCTGTCGCCGCGGAACTCGCTCGTCAAATATCTGACCGGCGAGGGCTTCACCGTATTTGCGATATCCTGGCGCAATCCGAACGCGACCGATCGCGACGTGGCGTTTGATGACTATCGCACATCGGGCGTCCTTGCTGCGCTGGATGCGATCGCCTGCATCTTGCCGCGCCGGAAAGTTCATGCGCTTGGCTACTGCCTTGGTGGCACCTTGTTGTCGATCGCGGCCGCCGCGATGGCGCGCGACGGCGACAATCGGCTGAAGACAATCACGATGCTTGCTGCGCAGACGGATTTCACCGAAGCGGGCGAGCTGACGCTTTTCATCAACGAGAGTCAGGTCTCGTTTCTGGAAGACATGATGTGGGAGCGAGGTTATCTCGATACGACGCAGATGGCCGGCGCTTTTCAGCTGCTGCGCTCGAACGATCTGATCTGGTCTCGGCTATCGCACAATTATCTGATGGGGGAGCGGGCACCGCCGAGCGACTTGATGACCTGGAATGCCGACGCCACGCGCTTGCCCTATCGCATGCATTCTGAATATCTGCGCAAGCTGTTCCTCAGCAATGACCTGGCTGAAGGTCGCTATCGCGTCGACGGCAAGAGCATATCGCTCTCCGACATCCACACGCCTATGTTTGTCGTCGGCACGGTCAGAGATCACGTGGCGCCGTGGCCATCCGTCTACAAGATTCACTATCAGGTCGATGCCGATGTGACCTTCCTGTTGACAAGCGGAGGTCACAACGCCGGCATCGTCGCGCCTCCCGAGGAGCCCGGGCACAGCTACCAGGTCATGACGAAGGCGGAGGATGCACCCTACGTCGACAGCGACGAATGGCTGAAACTGGCCCCGCATGCGAAGGGTTCGTGGTGGCAAGAATGGTCCAGATGGCTGACTGCCCGCTCTGGTGAACTCGGTGAGCCGCCACGGATGGGGTTTGGGAACGTCAACAGCCTGCCCGACGCGCCGGGAGACTACGTCCACACCTAATCTTCAGGCTCCGCATTCGGCGCAAGGTCGGCGGAGCGGAACGGCTTGGCCTTGTCGAGTTTCCGATAAGCGTTCGAGGCGGTCCTCAACAGTTTCTTTTCGCGCTTGCGATTGAGGAAGCGAATGCCCGCCTCAGGGATAGCGTCGTTCAATGACGCCGCCAGGGTTTGCCCTCGCGCATCGTCGTTCAATTGCCCGAGGGACTTTTGCGCCTTGCGCAATTGCTTGAGGATCGACTTCTGCGTGCTCAGCGACTCGTCGGCGAACAGGTCCTCCAGCGACTCGATCGAATAGGTCAGCCGCTTGTTGAGAAGCCGCAGCTTGTGCCGTTTCTCGACGTCAAGCTTGCGGAGCTTTCGTGCTTTCTTGAGCAGCGTCTTTTGCCATTCCGTGAGTTTCGCTGTTGCGTGGTCGGCGAGCGTGCAGCGGCGTAGCCTGATGGCTTCCTTGCTGCGCCGGGTCGACCACGGGCCGCTCTCGATCCAGGCTGACGTCTGCTCGACGAGCCGGCGATATCGCGAGCATTGCAGCGCGCGCGCCAGCAAGCGGTGGCTCTCGGTGCGCTTCTCGTCCCAGTGCTGGAGCTCGGCAATCACGGTCAACTCGCCGCCACTCTCGGCGATGACCCGCTCGATTGCAACGTCGAGGTCCCGTACCATGCCGAGCTGGCCGTTCAGCCATTTCAGTTCGGTCCAGACCTCCGGCCGTACGGCGTCATCGACCGTCGGTGAGAAGAAGCGGATGGCGGTGCGCAGATGCGTCAGTGCAATCCGGATCTGGTGCAGCGCCTCGGGATCGCCGCGGCAGGTGCCGTCATGCTGGGCAAGAACGGCGTCGAGGTGACGGCGGGCGATGATCCGGAAGGCCGTGTCGCAGGCCATGCCGGGGCTGAGGCGGCCGGGCAGGGCATTGCGCCTCGCCGCAGGCTTGACGCGCGCGGCCGTCGAATTCGTGCTGGGTCGCGCCATTTGCAGATTGCCTTACTTGCTCTCGGCGATCGCGTCCCGGCAGTTCTGGAGCGTCTGCTCTTGCGTCCCGGATGCATCGATGGTCGCCCAACCGACATGGCCGATATTATAGTGCTCTTGCAGCGCGGCAACCTCTTGCGTGGCGTCGGATGCGTCGCCCCGGCGGCCGCCGATCCGCGCCTGCCGGGTCGCGAGATCCGCAACCAGAAACAGGCCGCTCAGCGGCACGTTGCACTCGCGCGCCAGTGTGGCGACGGCGTCTCGCTCGTCCTCACGGGCGAACACGCCGTCGATGATCGCGGAATGGCCTTGCGCCAGCACCCGCCCGGCGTGCTGAGCCAACATGTCGTAAACGCGGGCCGTGACCTCCGGCGTGTACGCGGATGCCGGCAGCCGGTCCGTGTCCTCGACCCCGAACATCTGCTTGCGGACGAGGTCGCTGCGCAGCACGACGGCCCCCGGCTGCGGCGTAACGTCCGGCGCGAGCGCGCGTGCCAAAATCGTCTTTCCGGTGCCTGAAAGTCCGCCGATTGCAATCAGTCGGGGAGCGGGCGGCTGGATCAGCGCGCGGGCGAGGCCAAAATAGCGCCGTGCACCGTCGAGAATGCCCGGATCATCGGAATGCGGCGGCTTCAGCCGTGCCAGCGCGACCTGGGCGCGGATCGCCGCCCGGATGGACATGAATAGCGGCAGTGCGGAGAGCGCGTCGAGATTTTCGGCCGGAGTCGCGGCGAGATAGCGGTTCAGCACGATGTTGGCCGCGCGTGGCTGATCGTGGTGCAACAGGTCCATCAATCCGAATGCGAGATCGTAGAGCACGTCGGTGGTTGCCATCTGGGCGTCGAATTCGATGGCGTCGAACAGCACCGGCCGCTCGTCGATCGCCACGATGTTCGCAAGATGCAAGTCGCCATGGCAGCGGCGCACGAAGCCCTGACGGCCACGCTCTTTGAGCAAAGGCCGGAGGCGGAGGAACATTGCGTGCGAGTCTCTGCCGAGCTGCGCGATCTTTTCGGCTTCGAAGTGATTGCCGGTCCGCAGGCCGTTGCTGTTGCCATCGATCAGGCCGGGGATGGAGGACACCCATGCGTTGCCGTCGGCGCGAACAGCCTGCGCATGCGAAGCCACGATCGCGTCGGCGACAGCCGAGGCAAAAGTGTCATCCAGCGCTCCGGCCTTGGCCAGATGATCCAACGTCCGGCTTTCGTCGAAGCGCGACATCTCGACTGCATACTCGATCGGCCGGCCGCTTCCGTCGACCTGCAGTGTTCCATCGGCTTCTTCCGTGATCGCCACAACGCGGTGATAGATCTGCGGCGCCAGCGGCCGGTTGATCCTGATCTCCTCTTCGCACGCCGCCTTGCGCCTCTCGAGCGTCGAATAATCGAGGAACGGAAATTGCACGGCGCGCTTGATTTTCAGCGCGCGCCTGCTTTCGAGAAAGACCGAAGCTGCGTGCGTATCGATCCGCCTTACGTTTGGATGATCCGCGGTGAGTGCCGCAAAGATCCGGTCCTGGGTCGCAGAATCGTCTGTCATTCCAGCTGGTACGTCCAGATGCGTCGGAAGGCGGCTCGCCCCCGCGATCAGGGTAATCCATAGAAGCAGATCCCGGCCAGTCCTTGACTTCGGTCAACGGCTGTCTCCGTCAGACCGGTCGGAGTTCCCGGGGCTTGACGAGGATCAAGCGTCCGGACCCGAGCCGGCCTATTCTGGCGCCTGAGGAGAATCCCGATGCCCATCAAGGACGTCTTTTTGCCGCTCGTCAGCCAGCCACGCGGCCCGGCCCTTGCTGCGATCGAGAAATGCGTGGCCGTTGCCGCCGACCTCGGCGCCAGGATCACCGCGCTTGCACTCGAGGAGGATGTTTTCGTGCGGCCGAAGGTGATGCTCCCCGATACGGCCGAGGCAAACGGGTCGCTTGGGGCGGGCGACAGTCAGCATCTCCTGGATGCGTTCACCGGTGCAACCTCCCGTACCGGCATTCGCGCTCAAAGCCGGTCGGCCAAGGTGCCGGCAGACCAGGTCGCGTCAGTCCTGGCGGAGCACGGACGCTTCAGCGATCTCACGCTGCTGCCCATGAAGCCGCACGACAGCCGAACCGAGCACATCATCGAGACGCTTCTGTTCGAATCCGGACGGCCCGTGCTGCTCTGCCCGGAGCAGCATGTGGACGAACTGCGCCCGGAATTCGAGAACGTCATGATCGCCTGGGATCACTCCGCGCGTGCGGCGCGGGCGGTCGGCGACGCGCTGCCTATCCTTCAGGCAGCAGCCCTGGTCCGCGTGGTGACCGTGGCGGACGACAAGTCCGACGCGATCGTGCAATCCGGGACGGCTCTCGTCGATCACTTGAGGGAACACGGGGTCTATGCCTCGTTCGAAACCGTGGCGGGCGGCGGCAGCTCGATTGGCAAGGTGCTCGGAAGCTGGGCGAATTCCCATGCCATCGATGCGATCGTGATGGGCGCCTACCATCATTCGCGCCTGAACGAGATTGTTTGGGGCGGTGTGACAAAGACCGTCATTGGCGAGCCACCGTGCTGGGTTATGATCTCCTACTAGGCGGGTCGCCAGTTTATCGGGTTTGATCGTCAACCATCGGAACCGCCACCGACCGGGCGCATTTGTTTTCATGTCAACCTACCGTCTGAAGAACCTGCTGTCGCCGCGTTCGGTCGCGCTCGTCGGTGCGAGCGCCCGCCCGGTCTCCGTTGGACGCGCCGTTCTCGAGAACATCCGCAAGGCTGGATTCACGGGACAGTTCGGCCTCGTCAATCCGCGCCATGCCGAGATCGGCGGCGTCGCGGCCGTGGACAGCCTCGACAAGTTGTCGTTCGTGCCGGAGCTTGTGGTCATCACCGCGCCGGCGCGCGCGGTTCCCGGCATTGTCGATCAAGCCGGGCGGCGCGGCTCGGCGGGCGCCCTGATCGTCTCGGCCGGGCTCGGTCACGGACCGGGGTCCCTCCACGAGGCCGCCATCGCTGCGGCCCGCAAATACGGCATGCGGCTGATCGGGCCGAATTGCTTGGGCATCATGATGCCCGGCGTGAGCCTGAATGCGAGTTTTGCCGCGCACATGCCGGGGCCGGGGAATCTCGCGCTGATCTCGCAATCGGGCGCGATCGCGGCCGGCATGGTCGATTGGGCCGCACAGCGCGGCGTCGGCTTCTCCGGCATCGTCTCGATCGGCGATCAAATCGACGTCGATATTGCCGATCTGCTCGATTATTTCGCGATGGATCACAAGACCCGCGCGATCCTGCTCTACATCGAAGCCATCAAGGACGCGCGCAAGTTCATGTCGGCCGCGCGCGCCGCGGCGCGGGTGAAGCCGGTCGTCGTGGTGAAGTCCGGCCGAATGGCGCAGGGCGCGAAGGCGGCCGCCACCCATACCGGTGCACTCGCGGGCGCCGACGCTGTCTATGACGCGGCGTTCCGCCGCGCGGGCGTCCTGCGGGTCTCCGATCTGCGCGAGCTGTTCGATTGCGCCGAGACGCTCGGCCGCGTCGAGTCGCCGGCGGGAAAGCGCCTCGCCATCCTGACCAATGGCGGCGGCATCGGTGTCCTCGCTATTGACCGCCTGGTCGAGCTCGGCGGCATTCCGGCCACCATCTCGGCGGACGCCCGCAAGAAACTCGATGACGTGCTGCCGCCGACCTGGTCCGGCGCAAATCCCGTCGACATCGTGGGCGACGCCGATGCGGCGCGCTACGCGGCGGCGCTCGAGGTGCTGCTCGCCGATCCCTACAACGACGCGGTCCTCGTCCTCAACGTGCAGACCGCGATCGCCTCGGCTGCCGACATCGCCACGGCCGTGACGGAGCTCGTCGGCAAGTACCGCGAGCAGCACCGCCGATGGGCGAAGCCCGTGCTGGCCGCCTGGGTCGGAGCCGATCAGAACATCGTTCAGGCACTCTCTGGCGCGGGCATCCCGAACTATCCGACCGAGGATGACGCCGTGCGCGGTTTCATGCACCTGGTCCGGCACCGCGAAGTGGTGGAGGAACTGAGCCAGGTTCCACCCGCGATGCCCGATACTTTCGTGCCGGACGCACGTGCCGCGAAGCAGATCGTCGCTGCTGCCATCGCGGACGGCCGCCAGTGGCTCGAACCCGTCGAGATCAAGCACCTGCTCGAAGCGTACGATATCGCGATGGTGCCCACATACGCCGCGGCCGATCTCGAGCAGGCGGTGGCCTACGCGAAAGACATCTTTGCGCAAGGTGCCACCGTCGTGCTGAAGATCATGTCGCGCGACATCGTCCATAAATCCGATGTCGGTGGCGTCGTGCTCAATTTGACGACGGTCGAGGCGGTACGCGCCGCCACCACCGATATTCTCGCCCGCGCGAGGAAGCTGCGTCCGCAAGCCCGCATTGAGGGCGTCATCGTGCAGGCGATGGTTGTCAAGGCGAAGGCGCGCGAGCTGATCCTGGGCCTCGCCGACGATCCGACCTTCGGCACCGTCGTCGTGTTCGGCCGCGGCGGGACCGCGGTCGAGATCATCAACGACAAGGCCCTTGCGCTACCGCCGCTCGATCTGCAACTGGCCCGCGACCTGATCGACCGCACGCGCGTGTCACGACTGCTTCGCGCTTACCGGGACGTGCCGGCGGTGAAGCCCGACGCCGTCGCCATGGTCCTGGTCAAGCTGGCGCAGATGGCCGCCGACATTCCCGAGATCCGCGAATTCGACATCAATCCGCTGCTGGCGGACGAAACCGGCGTGACCGCGGTCGATGCTCGCGTCGCGGTCGGGCCGCCGCAACGGAAGTTTGCCGGCTCCGGCGCCGCCAACTTCGCCGTTCGGGCCTATCCGTCGCAATGGGAGCGCCACCTCAAGCTCAAGGAGGGCTGGCGGATCTTCGCGCGGCCCCTGCGTCCGGAGGACGAGCCGACCATCCACGCATTCCTGAAGCATGTCACGTCGCACGACCTTCGTCTGCGCTTCTTCGCGCCGATGAAGGAGTTCACCCACGAGTTCATCGCGCGCCTGACCCAGCTCGACTACGCGCGCGCGATGGCGTTTATCGCATTCGACGAGGCGACCGGTGAGATGGTCGGCGTTGTCCGACTCCATTCGGACTCGATCTACGAGAGCGGCGAATATGCGATCCTGCTGCGGTCCGATCTCAAAGGCAAGGGACTGGGATGGGCTCTAATGCAGTTGATCATCGATTACGCGAGATCGGAGGGTCTCAAAGCGATCTCCGGTGATGTTCTCAGGGAGAACACCACGATGCTCGAAATGTGCCGGCAGCTCGGCTTCGAGGTGAAGCCGGATCCGGCCGAGCCGGATCTTTGCGACGTCAGGCTGAAGCTTTGAGCGCGCCCGTCAGGAGCGCGCTTCAGCCGGATTTGCGGCAGCGGAGTCCTTGGCCGTTCTCCGCAAAGTCTTGATCAGAACCGCAATCAGCGGCACCAGCACGGGCAACATCGTGCTGAGCGGATGGTGCACGGCGCCCGACACCTGGGCCTGGAATGTGCGTGCCTCGAGCTGAAGAGCTTCGATGGATGCGCCGTGAATCTCGTTGGCGAGTTCGATGTCGCGACCCGAAGGCGGCCGGCCGGCAATCACAAAGAGAATTGCTGCGAGGGCAAAATTGACGGCGCCGAGGATGGCCGCCGCGCCAATGGCACTCCAGATCTGCACCAGTGCGAAATAGGCGGACAGCTCCAGCATCAGCAGCCCGAACGCGGCGATCAGCGCCGCAAAGGCGCGCAAGCCGAGGCCGATCAGCAGGTGGCGCAGCCTGATGTCCGCGATAATCCTGTCGGTACGCCAGAGCACACGCAAATGCTTGACGACATTTTCCGTGTTCACCTAGTGCCTCCGCAGCATGAAGCCGACGACCACGCCGAGCGCGAAAGCCGAAGCCAGTGATGTGATCGGGCGGTCCGCAATGAGGCCCTGAAGCTGCTCCTGGTCCGCGTCAACGGTCTCGCCGAGTTCGGCGAGCGCGGCCTTGATCTGATCGGCAAGGGCCTCCGCGCGGGCTTTCGAACTGTCGAACATCTCCTCGCCGGCCGTGCTCAGCAAGCGTGTGACGTCAACCTTCAGCGTGCGCAGTACTTCGCTCATCCTGTCGCTGTCGAACATGGATCTGATTTCCCCGTTGAATGGAATCGAACCTAGGACCCGCCGGCGCGAGCGCGCTTGATTTGCGTCAAGGAGGCAGACGCGTCGTGGTCTTGAGACAGGTCAAACCGGCTGCCACATGCTGGCCTAGAATGACCGGCTGAATGGGGACCCGGTTGTCCCGATGAGGTGGAAGCGTGAACTCCGAACCGCTGTTGCTGGCAACGCCCTCCGGCGAAGAGCTGAAATTGTGCCCGGAAGGGCCGTGGATTGCCGCGAACGTGTCGATGCTGGAGACGTTGTCCCGGTCGGTCGGGGCGGATGTCGATCGATCCAGAACCGTGACGCTGGACATGTCAGGCGTCAGCGCGCTCGACACGCTCGGCGCCTGGGTCTTGGAAAAGCTGTCGCGCAGGGCCTCATCATCCGGTCGATCGGCCGAGTTTATCGGTGTCGCCGACCATTTCAGTGGCCTGATGGACGAGGTGCGTCAGGTCAACCGCCACACGCCGGCGCCGACGCCTGCACCCAACCCTGTCCTGCTCAGACTGAACGATCTCGGCAAGTCCACGGTCGGCGCGCGCGAAGACGTCACGATCTTTCTTCAAATGCTGGGCGCGTTGTTCATGGCCGTGATTGGCGTGCTGCGCCGGCCGCGCTCGCTGCGGCTGACATCGCTGATCTATCAGCTCTACCGCATCGGCTGGCAGGCAATCCCCATCGTCGTGCTGATCACCTTCCTGATCGGCGCCATCATCGCCCAGCAGGGATTTTTCCATTTCCGCAGGTTCGGCGCGGAATCCTACACCGTCGACATGGTCGGCATCCTGGTGTTGCGCGAGCTCGGCGTGCTGATCGTCGCCATCATGGTCGCCGGTCGCTCGGGAAGCGCCTACACCGCCGAGCTCGGCTCGATGAAGATGCGCGAGGAGATCGATGCGCTTTCGACCATGGGCCTCGATCCCGTCCACGTCCTGATCCTGCCGCGGGTTGTGGCCCTGGTCATTGCGCTGCCGATCCTTGCTTTCATCGGATCGATCGCCGCACTCTATGGCGGCGGCCTGGTCGCGCAGTTTTACGGCGGCATGGCGCCGGCGATCTACATCGCGCGGCTGCATGAGGCGATCTCGGTCGCCCATTTCGAGGTGGGCATTCTGAAGGCGCCGTTCATGGCGCTGGTGATCGGAGTAGTCGCTTGCAGCGAGGGCTTGCGCGTGAAGGGCAGCGCCGAGTCGCTGGGTCGACAGACCACGACGTCGGTGGTCAAGTCGATCTTCCTGGTGATCGTGCTCGACGGCCTGTTCGCGATCTTCTTCGCCTCGATCGGAATGTGATCATGAGCGAATCGCAAGAGCAGTTCGCGATCCGCGTTCGCGACCTCGTGGTCGGCTTTGGCCGGCAGACCGTGCTCGATCATCTGTCGCTCGACGTGCGCCGCGGTGAGATCCTCGGACTCGTGGGGGCGTCCGGCGGCGGCAAGTCGGTGCTGATGCGAACCATCATCGGTCTCATCCCGCGCCAAGGCGGGACCATCGAGGTCACGTGACGGCCAATCGGTGGCCGCACCGAAGGTGCGGCCACGACATGGGGCATCCTGTTCCAGCAGGGCGCGCTGTTCTCCTCGCTGACGGTCCGGCAGAACATTCAGTTTCCGCTCCGTGAAAATCTCGTCCTGTCGCAGGAGCTGATGGACGAGATCGCGATCGCCAAGCTCGAAATGGTCGGGCTGCGGGCGCAGGATGCCGATAAATATCCGGCGGAGCTATCCGGCGGCATGACCAAGCGCGTCGCTCTGGCGCGCGCGCTCGCGCTCGATCCGCCGATCCTCTTCCTGGACGAGCCGACCTCAGGCCTCGATCCGATCGCGGCGGGTGATTTCGATGCGCTGATCGGGACACTGCAAAAGACCCTCGGCCTCACCGTGTTCATGGTCACCCATGATCTGGCCAGCCTGACCACGGTTTGCGATCGCGTCGCCGCTCTCGCCGACGGCAAGATCGTGGCGATCGGTCCGATGCGCGAACTGCTGCAATCCGAGCATCCCTGGGTGCGCGCCTATTTCCATGGCAAGCGCTCGCAGATGCTGCAACACGAGATGAGATGAGACATGGAAACCCGCGCTCCCTACGTGCTGATCGGCAGTTTCGTCCTTGCGGCGATCCTCGCGGTGTTCGGCTTCGTCTATTGGCTGAACAACACCGGCGGCATCGGGCCGCGCACGAGCTATCACGTGCAATTCCAGGGCCCGGTGCCCGGTCTTCTGGTCGGCGCCGGCGTGCTGTTCAACGGCATCCGCGTCGGCGAGGTCACCCAGCTCGGGCTAGCGCCGGACAATCCACGCTTCGTCAATGCGACAATCTCGGTTGCTTCAACCACGCCGGTGCGCGCCGACAGCAGGGTCGGGCTCGATTTCCAGGGGCTGACCGGCGTGCCGGTGGTGACGCTGGAGGGAGGCGTCATCGTCACCAGATCCGGCGAGCCCCCGACCTTGATTGCCGAGGCGGGTGCGGG
The DNA here is from genome assembly GCF_040548265.1 of Bradyrhizobium sp. F1.13.3. NCBI lineage: Bacteria > Pseudomonadati > Pseudomonadota > Alphaproteobacteria > Hyphomicrobiales > Nitrobacteraceae > Bradyrhizobium > Bradyrhizobium sp. F1.13.3. The sequence continues at coordinate 101,867 of NZ_JBEPRI010000003.1, forward strand.
CCAGAGCATGACGCAGGCCGCGCGTGATGCATTGCGGCGGGTCGATACCGTGCTGGAAGACAATTCGGGCCCGCTAAAGGACACCGTCGCCAATCTCAAGATCTTCTCCGAGGGGCTTGCGCGCAACACCGGCAAGATTGACGGCATCTTGGCGGGCCTCGAGAAGATGACCGGCGGCGGAACGCCGGCGCAGAAAGTCACCTATGACCTGCGCACGCCGCAGAACCTCGGTCCGGCCGGCAAGACGCTCTCGGCGTCACTGGCCATTCCCGAGCCGACAGCGGTCGCCATGCTCCAGACCCAGCGCATGCTGTTCGCGCCCGGCGGCGACAATCCGGGCTTTGCGGACTTCCTCTGGGCCGACAGCATTCCCAAGCTAGTGCAGGCGCGGTTGATCGACAGTTTCGAGAATTACGACATCGCCCACGCGCCATTGCGCACGGCCGATCTCGGGCAGGCGGACTATCAGCTGCTGATCGACATCAGGCGCTTCCGTATTGCCACCGAGGGGGAGACACGGGTCGAGATCGGACTGTCGGCACGGATCGTCGACAAGAACGGCAAGGTGATTGCCTCGCGTCTCGTCGAGACCAGCGAAAAGCTCGACAAGGTCGAGCCGGCCCTAGCGGTCGCAGCGTTCGATACGGCCTTCACGCGCATCGCGAAGGAGCTGATCGGCTGGACGGTGCAGGCGGTGTGACGCCGGCTATTCCAGGGTCTTGAGGTAGGACAGCAGATCGTGGATCTGGTCCGGACTGAGCTCGAAGGCCGGCATGTCGGCGTGGCCGGTGTTGATGCCCTCGGCCAGCGCCTCCCCAAGGCTCTCGATTGGATAACGCTGGTGCAGGGCCCGCGGCGGCGGTGCGACCTTGAGCGGACTGTTCGACGCACGGTCGATCGCGTGGCAGCGCGCGCAATTGGCTCGCGCGAAGGCCTTGCCGCGTTGCTCGGACGGGGCCGCCAGGGCAGGCGTCATCAGAAGCAACCCGATCAACCCGTGACGCAGCGTTCCTTGCAGCATTTAAAGTGACCCCGTTTAAGTCTGGGAGAAGAATAGGGCGGGGATTCCCTCCAAAATTGATCTGGGTCAACCGGCTTTGGCGCAGTGCAGTAAAATGCAGCCGCGCGGCGGAATCGGCCTGATGGGCAGCCGGCGCTTGGAGCGGTCGATGAAGCCCGTAGTCACGATTGAGCCGAACTGGCAGCTCTGCAGCGATTGCGCTGTCCGCGCATCTGCGGTTTGTTCGTCGTTGGATGCGGTCGAGCTTCGGGAATTCGAGCATCTCGGTCGGCGCGTCCATTTTTCCTCAGGCGAGACTGTGTTCTCCGAGGAGGACATCACGACCTCGTTCTACAATCTCGTCGAGGGCGTCATGCGGCTGTACAAGCTGCTGACCGACGGCCGCCGGCAGATCGTGGGCTTTGCCTTGCCCGGCGATTTCCTGGGGATGAATGTTTCGGGCAGGCACAATTTTTCGGCCGATGCGATCGGCGCGGTGACCGTATGCCAGTTCGCTAAGGCACCTTTCGGCCGTTTCATCGAGGACCGGCTGCACCTCCTCAGGCGGATCAACGAACTGGCAATTCGCGAGCTGAACCAGGCCCGGGACCACATGGTCCTGCTCGGCCGCCGTTCGGCGGACGAAAAGGTTGCGGCCTTTCTGCTCGGCTGGCGCGAACGGCTGGTCTCGCTGAAGGGGGCGTCGGACACGGTTCCGCTTCCAATGAGCCGCCAGGACATCGCCGACTACCTCGGCCTGACCATCGAGACCGTCAGCCGCACCTTCACCAAGCTGGAGCGCCACGGCGTCATCGAGATCATTCATGGCGGGATCAGCCTGCTCGATCCGGCGAAGGTCGAGGCTCTGGCCGCAGCCTGATTCCGACGTAGCGCGGCTCAATTTTGACCGGGATCAATGCGTTCGGCCGCGTGCCCCGAATAATGCCTGAAACACAGGGGAGGGCATCATGCCGGCTGACGCGTTGCTTATGAGCATCATAGTCGTGGCAATCTTTGTCACATTCGCCGGGGCACTGGTCTGGGCAGACCGGCAGACCAGCGCAAGCCGGCCCGAGTCGGACGTCAAGCCTCGAAGCTCCTGAGATCACGGTCGCATTTTGCGGCACCCGCGGCGCGGGCTATGCCGTGCGAGTTCGGGATGGTTGGCAGCGCCTCAACGCAAGGGCGGCTTGCGGCGCTTGCAACTCTGCATCGACTGAGACGCATTGGCTCATCCTTCGGCTGCGGACTTTGTGCCTGACCGCGGCATTTTCGCCGCGTTTGCCTCAAATGGGGGCGCATGCTTTCCGGTTGAAAAACTGGGCTACACTGACTACGCAGGGACCCCAGTGCCTCGCAGTCTTAGGAGCCCAGTGGCGTGCCTCAGGACAAGACCGGCGACGACCCCCGACAAGCGGCGGGGAATAAATTATCGGTCCTGCGCAAGCACCCGATCTTTGCGGATCTGGAGCCGGAGGCGCTGGATCAGCTCTGCCGTTACGCCAAGCACACCACGGTGAAGCGCGGCGCGACGATCGCCGCGAAGGGCGATCCCGGCAACAATCTGTTCGCGGTGATCACAGGGACGGTGAAGATTTCCTCTTCGTCGCCTGACGGCCGCAACGCTATTCTCAATCTGATCGGTCCTGGAGAGATCTTCGGCGAAATCGCGGTGCTCGACGGCGCCCCCAGGTCGGCCGATGCGACCGCCAACACCACTTGCGAGCTCTACATCATCGATCGCCGGGACTTCCTGCCGTTCGTGAAGAGCCAGCCGGCGCTCGCAATGAAATTCATCGAGCTGCTCTGCGCGCGCCTGCGCTGGACCAGCCAGCAGGTCGAGCAGGTGATCCTGCAAAATCTGCCGGGCCGGCTCGCCAGCGCACTGCTCGGCCTCACCGAAGAGCGCAAGTTCGACTCCGGCAGCGGCACGCTTGTCATCACGCAGCAGGAGATCAGCGAGATGGTGGGGATGACACGCGAGAGCATCAACAAGCAATTGCGCGCCTGGGCGGGCCGCAACTGGGTTCGTCTCGAGCACGGCGCCATTGTCGTGCTCGACATTGATGCCTTGCGCGAACTCGCCGAGAGCGGGCTCGACAGCTAGCTGTCGATGATCGCGACGGCGCGGGTCCAGCCCGCGGAGGCCCGCTCGATTTTCACTGGAAAGCACGAGACGGTGAACCCGGTCGAAGGCAGCTGGTCGAGATTGTGCAGCTTCTCGAGATGGCAATAGCCGATGTGCCGCCCCGCCTTGTGGCCCTCCCAGATCAGGCCGGCATCTTTCGTTTCGGCATATTTCTTCGCGGTGTGGACGAACGGCGCGTCCCAGCTCCAGCCGTCGGTGCCGGTCAGCCGCACGCCGCGTTCGAGCAGATACATGGTGGCCTCATAGCCCATGCCGCAGCCTGAGCTGACATAGTCGGCTTGGCCGAACTTGGCGCCTGCGCCGGTGTTGACGACGACGATCTCCAGCGGCGACAGCGCATGCCCGATCCGCCTCAACTCCTTCTCGACGTCGTCCGCGCTCGCGACATAGCCATCGGGGAGATGCCTGAAGTCGAGCTTCACGCCGGGCTGAAAGCACCATTCCAGCGGCACTTCGTCGATCGTCCATGACCGTTCGCCGCGATTCATGGTTGGATGGAAGTGCCAGGGCGCATCGAGATGCGTGCCGTTATGGGTTGACAGCGAGACCTGCTCGACGGCCCAGCCCTGGCCGTCCGGCAGGTCCCGTGCCGTGAGGCCGTCGAAGAACTGCAGCATCCGCGGCAGGCCCTGCTGGTGATCGATGTACTGGATCGTCGGGTGATTGCCCGGCGGATCCGCCGTCACATCGTTTCTGAGCGGCACGGAGATGTCGATCAGCTTCCGCGGCATGGGCATTCCTCGGGATGGTTCGTTTCGTTTCGCAGCATCTTGAGAGGGCCGCACCGGCGTCGTCAAGCAACGCGCATGAACGCTTCCCGTGCCAGACGGCAGGTGATTTCGGAAAAACTGGTCGATGAGCCGGTTGTCTGCCCAAACCCGGGTCGATCCATCGATGCAACTCTAGCATTGATCGATGCCGGATTTGGCTTGGACAGGGAATGCCGCGCGCCCTAGGGACGACGATGGCGCTTGACTTCACACCGGAAGTGGAGCGACCCAAGGCGGCCCGCAGCATCTGCCCAACGACATAATCAACTCAGGAGGAAGCCCAGATGAAGATACTCACCGGCATCATCGCAGCCGCTCTGCTGGCGGTCTCAGCCCCCTTGGCGACCGCACGCGATTTCCGTTCCGCCGACATCCACCCCGCCGATTATCCGACCGTTGAGGCCGTCAAGTTCATGGGCAAGCAGCTCGCCGCGGCGAGCGGCGGCAAGCTCGGAGTGAAAGTGTTTCCCAACGGTGCCCTGGGCTCCGAGAAGGACACCATCGAGCAGCTCAAGATCGGCGCACTCGACATGATGCGGATCAACGCATCGCCGTTGAACAACTTCGTGCCGGAAACCATCGCGTTGTGCCTGCCCTTCATCTTCCGGGACACGCAGCACATGCGCACCGTCCTTGACGGGCCGATCGGCGACGAGATCCTGGCGGCCATGGCGCCCGCCGGCCTGGTCGGCCTCGCCTATTATGACAGCGGCGCCCGGTCCATTTACACCGTCAAGGCACCGATCAAGTCGCTCGCGGACCTCAAGGGTCTGAAGATTCGCGTCCAGCAATCCGATCTGTGGGTCGGCATGATCCAGAGCCTCGGGGCCAATCCGACGCCGATGCCCTATGGAGAGGTCTATACCGCTCTCAAGACCGGTCTGGTGGACGCTGCCGAGAACAACTGGCCGTCTTACGAGTCCTCGCGCCACTTCGAGGCCGCCAAGTTCTACAACATCACCGAACACTCCCTGGCGCCCGAAGTTCTCGTGATGTCGAAGACGGTCTGGGACACGCTGAGCAAGGAGGACCAGGCGATGGTCCGCAAGGCGGCGAAGGAATCGGTTCCGGTCATGCGCAAGCTCTGGGACGAGCGCGAGCAGGCGTCCCGCAAGACCGTCGAAGCGGCCGGCGTTCAGGTCGTGACGATCGCCAACAAGGCGGAGTTCGTCGACGCGATGAAGCCGGTGTACGACAAGTTCGCAGGTGACGAGAAGCTGAAGGGCCTCGTCAAGCGTATCCAGGACACGAAGTAAGACCATTGCGTCGGTCCGGCGTCGCCGATTGGCGACACCGGACCGACGCGTTGGAGGCGCGCAAGGAGACTTGCAAGGAGACTTGGATGACAGACCCTCACGTCGCAGACCACGAACTGGACGTAGCCGGACGCCCGTCCACCGGCTTGCTGTCCCGGATCAATGCTCCCGTCGCTCGGCTGGGCATGTATCTGTCGGTGACCGGGCTGCTCGTGATCGTCACCATCGTCTTCTACCAGGTGTTCGGACGTTATGTGCTCAATTCCAGCCCGACCTGGACGGAGAACCTAGCATTGGTTCTGATCCTCTATGTCACGCTGATCGGCGCTGCCGTCGGCGTGCGCGATGCCGGGCATATCGGCATGGACAGTTTGCTGGTGATGCTGCCGGATCACGCGCGAGAGAAGATCGAGATCATCATCCACGTCCTGGTGGCCGGCTTCGGCCTCGCGATGGCCTATAACGGCTGGATCCTCGGAGCCTCGGTCGGAACCGTGAAGATCCCCAATCTCGGCCTGCCCGAGGTCATCCGCTACGTGCCGCTGATCGCCTCCGGCGTCCTGATCGTCTCCTTTTCAATCGAGCACATTATCGCTCTCCTGCGCGGCGAAGAGGTCGTCCCCTCATGGAACTGATCATTCTCGGCGCCACTTTCTTCGGCTTCCTGGTCCTCGGCGTCCCCGTCGCCTTCGCGATCGGCCTGTCGGCGATTTGCACCATCCTCTACGAAGGCCTGCCGGTCGCGGTCATCTTCCAGCAGATGATGTCGGGGATGAACATCTTCTCCTTCCTCGCTATCCCGTTCTTCGTCTTCAGCGGTGAGCTGATGCTGCATGGCGGCGTCGCCGACAAGATCGTGCAACTCGCCAAGAATCTCGTGGGACACATCCGCGGCGGGCTCGGCATGTCGAACGTGGTCGCCTGCACGCTGTTCGGCGGCGTGTCCGGCTCGCCCGTGGCCGACGTGTCGGCGATGGGGGCGGTGATGATCCCCATGATGAAGAAGGAAGGTTTCGACACCGACTACGCCGTCAACGTCACCACCCATGCGTCGCTGGTCGGAGCCTTGATGCCGACCAGTCACAACATGATCATCTATGCGCTCGCCGCCGGCGGCAAGGTCTCGATCGGCGCGCTGATCGCCGCCGGTCTCCTGCCTGCGCTGGTGCTGATGGTGTGCATGCTGGTTGCCGCTTACGCGGTCGCGGTGAAGCGCGGCTATCCGGCCGGCAAGTTCCCGGGCTGGCCCGCAGTTTTTCGCTCGCTCGCGGCCGCTCTGCCCGGCCTTCTGATCATCGGCATCATCCTGGCGGGTATCTTGTCCGGCGTGTTCACCGCAACCGAATCCGCAGCCGTCGCGGTCACCTATACGATCTTGCTGACGTTCTTCATCTATCGCACGATGACCTGGCCGAACTTCCTGCGCGCCGCGGCCAAGGCGGTGAAGACGACGGGGGTGGTACTGCTGCTGATCGGCGTCTCTACCATGTTCCAGTATCTGATGGGGCTCTACGAGGTCGCCGATTTCGCCGGCGAGATGATGAGCAAGGTCTCGACGCAACCCTGGGTCATCTTCCTGCTCATCAACGTCATCCTGTTCGTGCTCGGCACGTTCATGGACATGGCTGCGACCATCCTGATCTGCACGCCCATCTTCCTGCCGATCGCGATGAAGGCGGGCATGGATCCGGTGCAGTTCGGCATGCTGATGCTGATCAACTGCGCGCTCGGGCTGAACACTCCGCCGGTCGGAACCACGCAGTTCGTGGGCTGCGCCATCGGTGGCATCTCCGTGGGTGCGGTAATGCGCACCATCCTTCCTTTCTACGCCGCCCTGATTGCAGCTCTGATGTTCGTGACCTACGTCCCCGCCTTCTCGCTGTGGCTGCCCCGCCTGCTGATGGGCTACAAGGGATAGCAGCAATACAGGAGAATCTACCCGTGACTGACTATCGCAAGCTCTTCGATCTCACCGGCAAGTCGGCCGTGGTGCTCGGCGCCGCCTCCGGGATCGGCAAGTCGTCGGCCGAGGCGCTGGCCGCGCTCGGCGCCCGTGTCATCTGCGCCGATCGCGCGCTCGACGTCGCCGAAGCAACCGCCGCCGGCATTCGCGAGAAGGGCGGCTGGGCCGAGGCAGCTGCGTGCGACGCGGCTAACGCTGCAGACGTCAATGCGCTGGCCAAGACCGTGATGCAGAAATTCTCGCGGCTCGACATCGCGGTGACGACACCCGGGCTCAACATCCGCAAGACCATCCTCGACTACACCGAGGAGGATCTCGACCGCGTCCTCAATCTCAACATCAAGGGCACGGTCTGGTTCTTCCAGGCCTTCGGCCGCATCATGGTCGAGCAGAAGGGTGGCAGCATCATCGCCTGCTCCTCGGTGCGGGCGGTGACCATCGAGCCGGGCCTCGGCGTCTACGGCTCGACCAAGGCCGCGATCGGCCTGCTGGTGAAGGGCTTTGCGTCGGAGGTTGGACGCTCCGGCGTGCGCGTCAACGCGATCGCGCCGAGCATCGCCGAGACCGCGCTGACCGGCCCGTTCAAGCAGCGTCCCGACATCTACAATCTCTACGCCGGCCACACCGTGTTCAACCGCTGGAGCAGCGCCGACGAGGTCGCGACAGCCGTCGCCTATCTCGCCTCGGACGCCGCGAGCTATGTCAGCGGCAGCACGCTGTTCGTCGATGGCGGCTGGACCGCAGTCGACGGTCCGCCGACCGGCCTCACCCAGTTGCACACATAGAGCGGTTATCTAGCCGGTGAAGCCTGCGCGCTGGCGTAGATCCTTGCGGTCTGCGCCGGTCAGCAACGCGATCAGCGCGGCCGCTTCTTGCGGATGTGCGGCTCGCGTGGTCACCCCGGCCGTGTACATCGTCACGAGCTCGCAACCCGGCGGCAGCGCTCCTGACAGCGCGATGCCGTCGGTTGCGATGATCTCGGTCGCTTGCGTGCAGCCGATGGGATGGGCGGCGGTGGACGCCGCAAGCTCCCGCATCGCGGTCGCGCCGTTCGGAAAAATCTGGAGGCGCGACGCGACCTCGTAAGCGATGCCGAGCTGATCCAGCACCTTTGCGACGTGCTGCCCCGCCGTCGAGGCTTTCGTGTCCGGGACGTAGATCGCGTCGGCGCTGCGCAGCACCTCGCGCAGGTCAGCCTCGGTCTTCACGGTCACCTTGGGATCGCGGCTGCGGACCGCCAGCGCGGTCTCGACCCGCCCGACATCCGAGATCGAGGAGGGGGTGACGAGCTTCTCCGCGGCAAGCTTTGCAAGCAGCGCCTGCGTCAGGATCACCAGATCGGCCGCCGTTCCCGCCCGCAGCTTGTCGGCCATGATGCCGACGGCGCCGAACTCGCCGTCGATGCCGAAGCCGGTCTGTGTCTTGAAGAGATCACTGAGGCCGCGCACCAGGCCTTGTGCCGCGCCTCCGCTCAAAATGGTCACCGTCGTCACGATGCCAGCTCCATGGCTGCAATGATCTTGTCGCGGGTGATCGGCAGGTCGCGCACCCGCACGCCGAGGCAATCGTAAACGGCATTCGCGATCGCGGCCGTCACCGGGCCGTGGGCGGCCTCGCCGGCGCCGACCGGCTCGATCTCCGGCCGCTGAACGATCTCGACATCCACCATTGGCACCTCGCTGAAGGTGAGGATCGGATAGTCGGTCCAAGACGTCGATGTGATGCGCGTTCGGTCGAAGCGGACGCGTTCCTTCAGCACCCAGCTCGTCGCCTGGATCGCGCCGCCCTCGATCTGGTTGATGACGCCGTCCGGGTTGATGGCCTCGCCGACATCGACCGCCAGCGTCAGCCGCTTGACGCGGATGTCATCGGTGCCCTCGATCTCCGCAATCGCGGCACAATAGGCCCCCGTGTTCTTGTAGCGGGCGAAGCCGACGCCATGACCGATGCCGGCCTGCTTCTGCGGTTTCCACTGCGCGCGGCGTGCCGCGGCCCGGACGACGTCCTTCGCGCGCTCGTCGCGCAGATGACGCAAGCGGAACGCGATCGGGTCTTCGCCGCGCAGGGCTGCGATCTCGTCGAGCAGGGACTCGATGGCGAAGACATTGCCTTGTCCGCCGAGTGTTCGCAGCGCCGAGGTCCGCACCGGCATGGTCAGCAGCCGATGGCTCGTGATCGTCCAGGCCTTGAGGTCGTAGAGCGGAACGGAGTTGCGGTCGCCGCCACCGCCATTGGTTGCGGGCGGATTGGTCGAGATCATGCGCGGCCAGGGATTCGCGATCTCGGTTGCGGCAAGCAGCGCGGGCTGGGCCGCGCGCCCGGGCCGCGCCGCGTGGCCGTTGCTCCAGATCGCATGGCGCCAACCGACGATCTCGTTGTCCGCATCGAGATCGGCCTCGATCTCGATCGCCATCGCCGCGCCGAACGGCGCATGGGACATCTCGTCGTGGCGCGACCACTGCACCCGCACCGGACGGCCGCCGGCCGCTTTCGCCAGCAGCACGGCATCGAGCGCGACATCGTCGGCGGCATTGTGACCGTAGCAACCCGCGCCCTCCATGTGCTCGACGACGATGTTTTCTGCCGGCAGCTTGAGCACGATCGCGAGGTCGGCGCGCAGCAGATAAACGCCCTGGCTGTGCGTCCAGACATGGACGCGATCACCGTCCCATTGTGCCATCGCACAGGACGGGGCGATCGAGGCATGCGCAATGTAGGGACGGATGTATTGCCGGCGGAGGGTGTGAGCAGCTTTATCGGTCGCTGCTACGGCCCTGGTATCAATGATGGTCGTTTCGACCGGTTGGCTCTTCAGAAACCCGGCCAGATCATCTTCGTCGGGCAACGGCTCACCGGCCGACCATGTCGCGCCCTTGCGCAAGGCCTTCAGCGCGGCTTCCGCCGCGGCCTCGCTGTCGGCAACCACGCCGGAAAAGCCGCCGTCGCGAACGATCGCGACGATGCCGGGAACGGCTCGCGTCGCCGTCTCATCGAGCGCGATCAGCCTGGCGCCCGAGATGTCCGGCCGCAGCACGCGTCCGTGCAGCAAGTCCGGCAGCGGACAGTCATGAATAAAGCGCGGCCGTGCGAACACCTTGTCGGGAATGTCGACGCGCTGGACCGAATGTCCGGCCACAGTGCGCTTGGCGACAATCTTCGCTGTCGCGCCCGAAATGGCGTCGTGGTCGAGCGAGACGTCGCCGGCCAACTCCCAATAGCTGGTCCTGACATTGCCGGGGCCAGAGATCGTGCCGTCATCGATCTCGAGCAGCGACGCATCGACACCCAGACGCTCCGATGCCGCGGTGAGGAAGCGCTGGCGGACCTCGGCACAGACCTGACGCAGCGCGCGACCGGATTGCTGGACCGAAAGGCTGCCCGAGGTGACGCCTTCGTTCGGGCTTGCCGCCGTGGAGGCGCGGATCATCTCGATGCGGCCAATATCGACGTCGAGTTCGTCCGCTGCGATCTGCGCCAGGGCGGTGACGATGCCCTGGCCGATCTCGACCTTGCCGGGCGAGATCGCGACACGGCCATCGCCGTTGAGCTTCACCCAGGATGACAGCTTGGGATTGGCCGCAAGGCTGACCGGCAGTGGCGGGGCAGGGGGGGCCGAACTCATGATGTCGCCATCTCCGACGCCGCCCGCAGCACGGCGCGGACGATGCGGTTATGAGATCCGCAACGGCACAGATTGCGATCAAGCGCGGTTCTCACCTCCGCCTCCGTCGGCGACTGATTGCGCTTCAGCAGCGCCGCCGCGCTGATCATGATCCCCGAGACGCAATAGCCGCATTGCATCGCCTGCTCAGCGATAAAGGCGCGTTGCAGCGGATGCGGTTGCTCCGCCGTGCCGAGGCCTTCCACCGTGACGACCTCCTTGTCCGCGACCGACCACATCGGCATGTCGCAGGAGGCCATCGCGCGATCGTCGACCATGACATGGCAGGCGCCGCACTCGCCGGCCCCGGAGCCGAAATGCGGACTTGTGACGCCGAGCCGGCCGCGCAGCACATCGAGCAGCGTCTGATCCGGATCGGCATCCACAGCCGCCGCCGTACCGTTGAGCTGGAATTGAATGGTGGGCATTGTCGCTCTACGGCTTCAGGACTTGTCGAACTTCTTGACCACGTCGGCCCATTTTTCGATGTCGCCGCGCAGGAATTTGTCGAATTCCTCCGGCGTCATCGACATGGGCATCGCGCCCTGCGCAGTCCAGAGCTTGACGATGTCGGGCCGCTTCACCATTGCGTTCACGGCGGCATTGAGCTTGTCGATCACAGGTTTCGGCGTGCCGGCCGGAGCCATCAGGCCGAGCCAGATCGTCGCTTCGTAGCCTGCTACGCCCGCCTCGATCGCTGTCGGCACGTTCGGCAGTACCGCTGAGCGCTGCTTGCCGGTGGTCGCGAGCGCGCGGACCTGGTTCTCGCCGATGTTCGGCGCCATCGCCGGCACCGCGTCGATCATCATCTGCACCTGCCCGCCGATCACGCCGCTGCGGGCCTCGCCACTGTTGCGGTAAGGGACGTGGACGAGGTCGATGCCGGCCATGGCTTTGAACAGCTCACCGGCCATGTGATAGGGCGTACCCTGGCCGGAGGAGGCGTAGTTCAGTTTGCCCGGCTGTGACTTGGCGAGCGCGACGAACTCGTGCAGCGTCTTCGCTGCGACTTGCGGGTTCACCACGATGACGAGATCGGAAGAGTTCACCGGTGCGATCGGCGCGAGGTCGCGCATCAGCTCGTATTTGCGCTTATCCGGCGTCAGCAGGGATTCGTTCGCGGTCTGGGTGTTGGACATCATCAACAGCGTGTAGCCGTCGGCGGGTGACTTCGCCGCTTCGACCGTGCCGATGACGCCGCCCGCGCCGGTGCGGTTCTCGACCACGAAGGGCTGGCCAAAACTCTCCTGAAGCGCATTGCCGATCTGCCGGGCCGCGACATCGGCCGGCCCGCCGGCGCCGAAGGGCACGACGATCCGGACCGCGTGATTGGGATAGTCTTGCGCCAGGGACGGGGGCGCGGAGAAGGCGCTGAGCAGGCCGGCGGCCAGCGCCAGCATGAATTGTCGGGCCGTCACACCCACTTCCCTGATGTCGTTCTTGTTGGCCGGCACTGTAGCGGCACGGGAGGCGGACTGTCGACGCCTCACAGGGCCGATGCGGCCTGGAATATCCTGCGGCTTCGGTGTGGCGGCGCCGCTCTTCGCGGTCGCGGCAGGAACCGGCGGCGCGTGATTTGAGCAAATCGAATGGGCGTTGCCGGATAAATACCCTCGGCTGACAGGTATTTTGGTGTTACCAAATTGGACATGAACCAGCACGCCAAGATCGAAATCCGCCACTCAACCTGTCCGCATGATTGCCCGTCGGCCTGTGCCCTCGATATCGAGGTGGTCGAGGGGCGCAGCATCGGTCGTGTCCGCGGTTCGAAAAAGCAGACCTATACGGCCGGCGTGGTCTGCGCCAAGGTCGCCCGTTATGCCGAGCGCATCCATCATCCTGAAAGGCTGATGTATCCGCTGCGCCGAACGGGTGCGAAGGGCTCCGGCCAATTCGCCCGGATCACCTGGGACGAGGCGCTGGACGAGATCGCGGATCGCTTCAACCAGGCCGAGCGCGAGTTCGGTGCGGACTCGATCTGGCCTTATTATTACGCCGGCACGATGGGGCTGGTGATGCGCGACGGCCTCAACCGCCTCACGCATGTGAAGAAATATTCGCGGTTCTATCAGACCATCTGCGCCAATGTCGGCCGCATCGGCTTTGCGATCGGCACCGGCAAGATCGCCGGCGTCGATCCGCGTGAGATGGCGCTGTCCGATCTCGTGGTGATCTGGGGCACCAACCCCGTCAACACGCAGGTCAACGTGATGACGCACGCCGCCCGTGCGCGCAAGGAGCGTGGCGCCAAGATCGCGGCCGTCGACATCTACGACAACGAGACCATGAAGCAGGCGGATATCAAGATCATCCTGCGGCCCGGCACCGACGGCGCGTTTGCCTGCGGCGTGATGCATGTCCTGTTCCGCGACGGCTATGCCGACCGCGCCTATATGGACAAGTACACCGATTGCCCTGGCGAGCTCGAGGCGCATCTGAAGACCCGCACGCCGGAATGGGCGTCCGCGATCTCGGGCGTGCCGGTGGCGGAGATCGAGGCTTTTGCCAAACTGGTCGGCGAGACCAAGCGGACCTTCTTCCGGCTCGGCTATGGCTTCACCCGCTCGCGCAACGGCGCGGCGCAGATGCATGCCGCGAACTGCATTCCCGCGGTGACCGGTGCCTGGCAATATGAAGGCGGCGGCGCCTTCTTCAACAATTATGCGCTGTGGCACTTCGACGAATCCATCATCGAAGGTCACGACGCCATCGACCCAACCATCCGCGCGCTCGACCAGTCGCAGATCGGCCGCATCCTCACCGGCGATTCCGAGGCCCTGCAGGGCAAGGGTCCGGTCAAGGCGCTGCTGATCCAGAACACAAACCCGATGACGGTGGCGCCGGAGCAGGCGCTGGTGCGCCAGGGTTTTGCACGCGAGGATTTGTTCGTCGCGGTGCACGAGCAGTTCATGACCGAGACGGCCGAGATGGCTGACATCGTGCTGCCTGCGACGATGTTCATGGAACATGACGATCTCTATTACGGCGGTGGTCACCAGCACATCTCGGTCGGGCCGAAGCTGATCGACCCGTCCGGGGAATGCCGCTCCAACCACGAGGTCTTGCAGGCGCTGGCGCCGCGGCTTGGCGCCAGGCATCCGGGGTTCGAGCTGACGCCGCGTGAATTGATCGACGCGACGCTGAAGCTGAGCGACCACGGCGACATCGCCGGTCTCGAAGCCGACCTCTGGCGCGACCTGCAGCCGGACTTCCGCACGTCGCATTATCTCGACGGCTTCGCCCATGCCGATAGGAAATTCCATTTCAAAGCCGATTGGGCGCATCCCCCGTTCGGCCAGAAGATGGGTGACTTCGACAAGATGCCGTCGCTGCCGGACCATTGGGCGGTGATCGAGCATTCCGACCAAGCCCATCCGTTCCGGCTTGCCACGAGCCCGTCGCGCAGCTTCCTCAACACCACCTTCAACGAGACGCCGTCCTCTCAGGCGCGCGAGGGCAAGGCGAGCGTGATGATCCATCCGCTGGATGCGGCCGCGCTCGACATCGCCCATGGCGACGCCGTGACGCTCGGCAACACCCGCGGCGAGACAACGCTGATCGCCACGCTGTTCGAGGGCGTGCGCCGCGGCGTGCTGATCGCGGAGTCCGTTCATCCCAACAAGAACCATATCGGTAATCGCGGCATCAACATGCTGACCGGCGCGGACACGATCGCGCCGATCGGCGGAGCCGCTTTCCACGACAACAAGGTCTGGATCAGGAAAGCGGTCGCGGCTTAAGCCGCGACCGCGCTTGGATCGCAAGTTTGTGTCGAGGCGCTAAAGCGGCACCGCGCCGCAAATTGCCCTTGCACCTTCCGCCCGAGCTGCCGCAAATGGCCGCTAAACGGGAGCCAAGGAAGCGAGCGTGCCATGACCGACACCACAGCCGTGATCACCGAGAAGCGCGGACAGGCGCTCTGGATCACCATCAACCGGCCCGAGAAACGCAACGCGCTGAATGGCGAGGTCATCGCCGGCATCGCACGCGGCTATCGCGACGCGCATGACGACAAGGACGTTCGCGTCATCGTGCTGACCGGCGCGGGCGACAAGGCGTTCTGCGCCGGTGCGGACCTGCAGAACTCCGGCGCGGCTTTCGCGATGGATCATTCGAAGCCGAATGTCGACTATGCCGATCTGTTGCGCTTGTCGCAGAACGCGACCAAGCCCGCGATTGCGCGCGTTGGCGGCGTCTGCATGGCCGGCGGCATGGGCCTGCTCTGCATGACCGACATGGCCGTCGCCGCCGATCACGTCATCTTCGGCCTGCCGGAAGTCAAGGTCGGCGTGTTCCCGATGCAGGTGTTGAGCCTGTTGCAGTCCATCGCCCCGCCGCGGCTCGTCAATGAGTGGGCGCTGACCGGCGAGCCGTTCGATGCGAAAGCGGCATTGGCAGCGGGCCTGCTGAACTACGTCGTGCCCACGGCCGAACTGGATGCCAAGGTCGACTGGCTGATCGGCCGCATCGTCGACAAGTCCCCGACCGCGATCCGTCGCGGCAAATACGCGATGCGCGCCATCGCCTCGATGTCGTTCGACGAGAGCATCGCCTACACCGAGAGCCAGATCGCGCTGCTCGCCATGACCGAGGACGCCAAGGAAGGCCTGAAAGCGTTCAGCGAGAAGCGCAAGCCGGTGTGGACGGGACGGTGAGGATAGGATTCTTCCGGGTCACTTGTTAACCCGTCATCCTGAGGCGCGAGCGATGGGGCGCGTCGCGCCCCATCGGGAGCCTCGAAGGATGTCCAGCCGAGATGCAGCCGGGCCGTCGCCCTTCGAGGGCCGCTGAAGAAGCGGGCACCTCAGGGTGACGGTGATGGTGTAGCGCTGGGCGCCCCAGAATGATGGGCTACCCCGCGTTGGCCTTCAACCCCGCGGCCTGGATGCCGGCCACCGCGCACGCCTCGTCATTGTCCGAGGTGTCGCCGGAGACGCCGACGGCGCCGAGCAGCGTTGGGCCGTCCATGATCAGCACGCCGCCGGGGACCGGCACCAGCGCGCCCTTGGCCATGGTGTTCACGGCATCGATGAAATAGGCCTGCTCCTGCGCGCGCTGGAACAGTGCGCGAGAGCCCATGCCCAATGCGAGCGCGCCATAGGCCTTGCCGTGCGCGATCTCGGCGCGCATCAGGCTGGTGCCGTCCTGCGCCGCGGCGATCTTGAGCACGCCGCGGGCGTCGAGGATGGTGACGACGAGCGGCTTCAGCTTCAACTCGGTGGATTTCGCGAAGGCGGCGTCGAGGATCTTGCGGGCGGTGTCGAGGGTGAGGTCAGCCATGGCTGGTTTCCTTTGCGAGGGGAGGGATTGTGGATTGGGTCTTCGCACGATCAAGGCTCATCGCCAGCACGCGCGCGACGTGAAGCGCCTCGCGCTGGGCGCCATCGTGGATCTGGTGCCGACAGGAGGTGCCGTCGGCAACAACGAGCGTATTCTGGTCCGCGCGTCGCACGGCGGGCAATAGCGAGAGCTCCGCCATCTCGATCGAGGCATCGTAGGTGTCCGCGCCATAACCGAAGGCGCCGGCCATGCCGCAGCAGCTCGACTCGATGGTCTCGACCTCGAGGTTGGGAATGAGGCGCAGCACCTGCTCGACCGGCCGGAACGCGCCGAAGGATTTTTGATGGCAATGGCCGTGCACCAGGGCTTTGTCGGCAACGCTGCCGAGCGGCAGTTGCAGCCGGCCGGCCTCGGCCTCGCGCACCAGGAATTCCTCGAAGGTCAGCGCGTGGGCGCCGACGGCCTTGGCGTCGTTGTCCTGGCGCAGCGAGGCGAGCTCGTCGCGCAGGGTCAAAAGACAGCTCGGCTCGAGCCCGACGATCGGCACGCCGCGCGCGGCAAACGGCGCGAAGGCGGCGACAAGACGATCGAGCTCGACTTTGGCTTCGTCGACGAGACCGGCGGACAGGAAGGTCCGGCCGCAGCACAGCGGACGGCCACCGCCTGCGGGTTTCGGCAGATGCACGCGATAGCCGCCGGCCGCGAGCACGCGCAACGCGGCCTCGAGGTTCTCGCGTTCATAGATGCGGTTGAAGGTGTCGGCGAACAGCACGACCTCGCGGCCGGTTTCCGGTCCGACCGCTTCGGCCGGCGGCACGAACACGTCGCTGCGGAAGGCGGGCAGCGCGCGGCGGGCGCTGATGCCGGCAAAACGCTCGAACAGCTTTCGCAGCAGCAGGCTGCGGTTGCGCAAATTTGCCAGCGGAGCGAAGCGCGACGCGAGGCCGGCATAGCGCGGGAGGTAGCCGACCAGCCGGTCGCGCAAGGTCAGGCCATGCGAGGCGGCGCGCGCGGCAAGCACCTCGATCTTCATCTTGGCCATGTCGACGCCGGTTGGGCATTCGTGGCGGCAGGCTTTGCAGGACACGCAAAGCTTTAACGTCTCCATCATCTCGTCGGAGGAGAGCGCACCCGCGCCAAGCTGGCCGGAGATCGCGAGGCGGAGCGTGTTGGCGCGCCCTCGCGTCACGTCCTTCTCGTTGCGCGTCGCGCGGTAGGACGGACACATCACGCCGCCCTCGAGCTTGCGGCAGGCGCCGTTGTTGTTGCACATCTCGACCGCGCCCTGAAAACCGCCGCCGGCCCCGGGATAAGCGGACCAGTCGAGTTTTGTCTTGAGCTCAGCGACGCGATACTCAGGCTTGAAGCGAAACAGCGAGCGGTCGTCCATCCTGGGGGCGTCGACGATCTTGCCGGGATTGAGCACGCCCTCGGGATCGAAGCGCTGCTTCACCTCGCGGAAGTCGGCGACCAGGCGCTCGCCGAACATCGTCTCGTGGAATTCGGAGCGCACCAAGCCATCGCCGTGCTCGCCGGAATGCGAGCCCTTGTATTCGCGCACCAGTTCGAAGGCTTCCTCGGCGATGGCCCGCATCGCCTTGACGTCCTTCTCCAACTTCAAATTCAGCACGGGCCGCACATGCAGGCAGCCTTCGGAGGCGTGAGCATACATCGTGCCGCTAGTGCCGTGCTTGGCAAACACCTCGCCCAGCCGCGCGGTGTAGTCGGCGAGATGCGGCAGCGGCACGGCGCAGTCCTCGACGAAGGAGACCGGCTTACCCTCCTGCTTCATCGACATCATGACGTTGAGGCCGGCGGCGCGGAAATCGGCGATCCCGCTCTGCAGCGCGGGTTCGGTGATTTCCACCACGCCGCCCCATTTGCGCTTGTCGTTGTTCCAGCCGAAGCCGAGATCGCCCATCAGCTCGCCGAGCTGCTTCAGGCGCACGAAATTGTCCGCCTGATCCTCCTCGGCGAACTCGACCACGAGCACCGCATCCGGATCACCCTTGATCGCGGCGGAGATGATGGGCCGGAACATCGCGATGTCGCGGCCGAGCGCGAGCATGGTGCGGTCAACCAGCTCGACTGCAATAGGCTTGAGCTTGACCAGATGCTGGGCCGCGTCCATCGCCTCGTAAAAACTGCCGAAATGGCAGATTCCGAGCACCTTGTTGCGGATCACAGGCCACAGCTTCAGCTCGACCTTGGTGGTGAAGGCGAGGGTGCCCTCGGAGCCGACGAGAAGGTGGGCCATGTTGTTGCGCGCATTGCGCGGCACCAGCGCATCGAGATTGTAGCCGCCGACACGACGCTGCACTTTTGGAAAGCGCGCGGCGATCTCCCCGGCCTCTCGGGTGCCGAGATCGAGCATGTCGCGGAACAGGGCACGCGCGCTGTCGTTCGCACCGAGATCGGAGAGATCGCGCGACACCTCGCCGAAGCGGCTCAGCGTGCCGTCGGCGAGCGCGGCCTCCATCGACAGCGTGTTGTCGCGCATGGTGCCGTAGCGCAGGCTACGGCCGCCGCAGGAATTGTTACCGGCCATGCCGCCGATGGTGGCGCGCGAGGCCGTGGAGACGTCGACCGGAAACCAGAGGCCGTGCTTTTTCAGCTGGCGGTTGAGGTCGTCGAGCACGATGCCGGGCTCGACCACGCAGGTGCGCCCTTCGACGTCGAGCGACAGGATCCGGTTCAGGTGCTTCGAGAGATCGACGACGAGGCCGTCGTTGACGGTCTGGCCGCATTGTGAGGTGCCGCCGCCGCGCGGGGTCACCTTCAATCCCTCGTCGCGGGCGATCGCCAGCGTCTTGAGGGCCTCGTCCATGGTGCGCGGCACCACCACGCCGTAGGGCATGATCTGGTAGAAGGAAGCGTCCGTGGCGTAGCGGCCCCGGCTGAAAGCGTCGAACAGGACGTCGCCGGTCAGGTCCCGGGCCAGACGTGCCGCAAGGCCGTCCTTTTTGGCCGATTCTTGTGATTTCCCGGGCACTTCCGCCGCCATGGTCCGCTCTTGCCTGTTCGCCGCCCCCGTCTTGCCTCCGGTCACGGCCCTTGGCAAGGCGAGCCCTGCTTCTTGTGCATTGACGGACCCCGCCCGGCGAGGGACAAGCCCGGCGAATAGTGATATTCGAGCGGCTCGCGCAGCGCCCTTCGGTCCGAAAGGCTCGAAGTCGAGCTGGGCTCAAGCCAGACTCAAAGACCGGGAAGGACGCCGATGACCGTGCATACTGGAAGGCATTTTCTCCAGATTCCAGGACCGACCAACGTGCCCGACCGGGTGCTGCGGGCGATGGACATGCCGACGCTGGACCATCGCGGTCCGGAGTTCGCCGAGCTCGGTTTCGCCGTCCTCGCCGGCATGCAGCGGGTGTTCCGCACCAAGCAGCCCGTGATCATCTTCCCCTCGTCCGGCACCGGCGCCTGGGAAGCCGCGATGGTCAACGTGCTCGCGCCCGGCGACAAGGTCCTGATGTGCGAGACCGGCCAGTTTGCGGTGCTGTGGCGCGGCATCGCCGACAAGTTCAAGCTCGACGTCGACTTCATCCCGGGCGACTGGCGCCATGGCGCCGATCTCGCCGAGATCGAGAAGCGCCTTGTCGCCGACAAGCAGCACACCATCAAGGCGGTCTGCGTCGTCCACAACGAGACCTCGACCGGCTGCGTGACACCGCCGCCGGAGGTGCGCAAGCTGCTCGACCGGGTCAAGCATCCGGCGCTGCTGATGGTCGACACCATCTCCGGCCTCGGCTCGATGGAGTACGAGCACGATGCCTGGGGCATCGACGTCTCGGTCGCCGGCTCACAGAAGGGCCTGATGCTGCCGCCGGGCCTCGGCTTCAACGCCGTCTCGGAGAAGGCGCTCGCGGTGGCCAAGGCCAACCCCGGCATGCGCTCCTATTGGGATTGGCAGGAGGTCATCGGCTTCAACAAGCTCGGCACCTTCCCCTATACGCCCGCGACCAATCTGCTCTACGGCCTGCGCGAGGCGATCAAGATGCTGGAAGAGGAGGGGCTCGAGAACGTCTGGACACGCCACAAGCGCCACAGCGCGGCGACGCGTGCCGCAATCAAGGTCTGGGGCCTGGAGACGCAGTGCGCCGATCCTGCCGCGCATTCGCCGGCGCTGACCGGCGTGCGCGTGCCTGATGGCCACGATGCCGACGCCTTCCGCAAGGTGGTGCTGGAAAACTTCGACATGTCGCTCGGCACTGGCCTGAACAAGGTCAAGGGCAAGGTGTTCCGCATCGGCCATATCGGCCATTTCAACGACCTGATGCTGATGGGCACGCTCGCCGGCGTCGAGATGGGCCTCGATCTTGCAAAGATCCCGCACCGGAGCGGCGGCGTGTTGGCGGCCATGGACGTCCTGAAGGGACGTGACGCGGTGCCGATGGCCAAGGCTCAGGTGGCTTAAGGGCTCAGGTGGCCTGAAGCCTCAGCTTGCCTGAACCAACTTCGAGAAAAGAGAGCGCGCGATGAACGCACCGACGACTGCCAGCGAAGACCTGCTCTACTCCGTCACGGACGGCATCGCGCGGATCACCTTCAATCGCCCGCAGGCGCGCAACGCACTGACCTTCGCCATGTACGAGCGCATGGCGGAGATCTGCCAGGAGATCAACGCCGACCGCTCGATCAAGGCGCTGATCCTGACCGGCGCCGGCGACAAGGCGTTTGCCTCCGGCACCGACATTTCCCAGTTCCGTGCGTTCAAAACCGCGCAGGATGCGCTCGACTATGAGGCCCGCATCGACCGCGTGCTCGGCACGCTTGAGCAGTGCCGCGTGCCCGTGATCGCGGCGATCGCGGGGGCCTGCACTGGCGGCGGCGCCGGAATTGCGGCCTGCTGCGACCTCCGCATCGGGACTGAAACGACGCGCATCGGGTTTCCGATCGCGCGTACGCTCGGCAACTGCCTGTCAATGTCGAATATCAGTCGCGTCGTCTCGCTGGTCGGCCCCGCCCGCACCAAGGATCTGATCTTCAAGGCGCGCCTCGTCGAGGCGCCGGAAGCACTGGCGCTCGGTCTCCTCAACGAGATCGTCCCTGATGTCGAGACGCTGCAGCGCCGCGCCGACGAGACTGCCAGGCTCGTGGCGAGCCACGCCCCGCTGACGCTTGAAGCGACCAAGGAGGCAGTGCGCCGCATCCGCCGCACGCTATCGCGCGAAGAGGGCGAGGATCTGATCCTCAAGGCCTATATGAGCGAAGATTTCCGCGAGGGAATGGACGCCTTCCTCAACAAGCGCACGCCGAACTGGAAGGGCAAGTAGCGCGGATCCCGCTTGGCTTCGTCAGCCAAAAGTCATAGGCGGCGCGATGCGCGCCGGCTTGAACTCGCCAGCATTCGTCCGCAAAATGCATCGAATTCCTGGCAACAAGCCAAACAATAACCAGGGGACGAAACTCGTGCGAATTCTAGTGAAAACTGTTGGCGTTGCAGCAGCGTTATCGTTGAGCACCCCGGCCTTTGCCGGCTGGGAGCCGACCAAGCCGGTCGAGATCGTGGTGGCGGCAGGCGCCGGCGGCGCCTCCGACCAGATGGCGCGGATGATGCAGGCCGCGATCCAGAAGAACAATCTGATGAAGCAGCCGATCGTGGTCTCGCTCAAGGGTGGGGCTTCCGGCGCCGAAGCGCTGATGTACATGAAATCCAGCGAGGGCGACCCCAACAAGGTGCTGATCGCCTATTCGCTGATCTACATGCTGCCGCTGTCGGCGAAGATCCCGTTCAACTGGCGTGAGCTCACCCCGGTTTCGGTGATCGCGCTCGACCAGTTCGTGCTGTGGGACAACAGCGCGGGTCCCAAGACGGTGAAGGAGTTCGTCGCCGCCGCGAAGGCGGCGAGCGCGCCGTTCAAGATGGGCGGCACCGGCTCCAAGCGCGAGGATCACGTGCTGACCGTGTTCCTCGAGCAGAAGACCGGCGCGAAATTCTCCTATCTGCCCTACAAGTCCGGCGGCGAGGCGGCGACCCAACTCGTCGGCAACCACACCGAATCCAACGTCAACAATCCATCCGAAAATCTCGAAGTCTGGCGCGCGGGCCAGGTGCGTCCGCTCTGTGTGTTCGACAAGGAACGAATCTCCTACACCAGCAAGGTGACGGAGACGCAGTCCTGGGCCGACATCCCGACCTGCAAGGAGGAGGGCGTCGATGTGCAGTATCTGATGCTCCGCGCGACGTTCCTGCCGGGCAAGGTCACGGCGGAACAGCAGGCGTTCTATGTCGAGCTGTTCCACAAGGTGACGCAGACCGCGGAATACAAGGACTACATGGAAAAGCAGGCGCTGAAGCCGATCTTCCTCACCGGCAAGGACATGGTGCAATTCCTCGAGGAGGACGATGCAGTCAACAAGTCGCTGATGACGGAAGCTGGATTCGTCGCGAAGTAGCTTTTGCTTCTCCCTTTCCCCGCAAGCGGGGATAGGGGGGAATTGAACTTACTCCGTCCCCAACGGCTCATGTCCAAAACCGATCTTGAAATCGTCGTCGACGATCCGACCGCGCCCGAGGACGACTCGCCTTCCGTCGTCTCCTCTGGCACGATCGAGATATTCGTCTGTCTCCTGTTGCTCGCGCTGGCCGCCACGCTCGGCTACGACAATTGGCGCACCGGCGCCTCCTGGGATTCGACCGGGCCGGAGCCCGGCTATTTCCCGTTCTATCTCTCCGTCATTCTCGGTGGTGCCAGCCTCTACGGCCTGATCGTGGCGCTGGTCGCGCACCGCGCGGCAGCTGAGACCTTCGTCACGCGTGCGCAGGCCCGCCGCGTGATGGCGGTGTTCGTGCCGACGCTGCTGTTCTGCCTGGCGACGCAGTTTCTGGGCCTCTATGTCGCGAGCTTCCTGCTGATCGCCAGCTTCATGCGCCTCGTCGGCAAGATCGCGCTGTGGAAGTCGCTGCTCACCGCTGTCGTATTCACAGCGATCATGTTCGTTACCTTCGACATCGCCTTCGACGTCATCATGCCGAAAGGGCCGCTCGAAGCGGCCTTCGGCCACTAAAGCGGGCCCGCGATGGAAGCTTTCGGTCTCTTGCTTCACGGCTTCGCCGTCCTGCTGACGTGGAAGACGCTCGTGCTGATGATGGTCGGGCTGGTGCTCGGCATCTTCGTCGGCGTCTTGCCCGGGCTCGGCGGGCCCAACGGCGTTGCGATCCTGCTGCCGCTCACCTTCACGATGGATCCGACCTCGGCGATCGTGATGCTGTCCTGCATCTACTGGGGCGCGCTGTTCGGCGGCGCGATCACCTCGATCCTGTTCAACATCCCCGGCGAAGCCTGGTCGGTCGCGACCACTTTCGACGGCTATCCGATGGCGCAGCAGGGCAGGGCGGCGGAGGCGCTGACGGCGGCGTTCACGTCCTCTTTCATCGGCTCGCTGGTCGCGGTGCTCCTGATCACCTTCCTCGCCCCGATGATCTCGTCCTTTGCGTTGAAGTTCGGCCCGCCCGAGTTCTTCGCGGTGTATCTGCTGACCTTCTGCTCCTTTGTCGGGCTGGGGCGCGAGGCCAAGCACAAGACCGTCATCTCGATGTCGCTGGGGCTGTTGCTCGCCGGCATCGGCATGGACACGGTGTCAGGCAATCTGCGCATGACCTTCGGCTCGTCCGAGCTGCTCCGCGGCATCAACTTCCTCGTCGCCGTCATCGGCCTGTTCGGCATCAGCGAGATCCTGCTGACGATGGAGGAGCGCCTGGCGCTGCGCGGACACGCGGCGAGCATTTCGTTGCGCGTCGTGCTGAGTGTGTGGAAGGACCTGCCGAAATACTGGGTGACGCTGCTGCGCTCCTCGTTCATCGGCTGCTGGCTCGGCATCACCCCGGGCGGCGCGATCGCAGCCTCCTTCATGGGCTACAATCTGGCAAAACGCTTTGCCAAGAATCCAGAGAGCTTCGGCAAGGGCCGCATCGAGGGCGTGTTCGCGCCGGAGACGGCGGCGCATGCCTCCGGCACCGCGGCGCTGCTGCCGATGCTGGCGCTCGGCATTCCCGGCTCCGGCACCGCCGCGATCCTGCTCGGCGGGTTGATGGTGTGGGGGCTCAATCCGGGACCGCTGCTGTTCGTCGAGCACAAGGATTTCGTCTGGGGCCTGATTGCCTCGATGTATCTCGGCAATGTCGTCGGCCTCGTGCTGGTGCTGACGACGGTGCCGATCTTCGCCTCGATCCTGCGCGTGCCGTTCGCCGCGGTGGCGCCGATGATCGTGGTGTCCTGTGCGATCGGCGCCTATGCGATCCAGAACGCGATGTTCGACATCTGGCTGATGCTCGGATTCGGCCTCGTCGGCTACGTCTTCAAGAAGATCGGCATTCCGCTGGCGCCGTTCACTCTGGCCCTCGTGCTCGGCAATCGCGCCGAGGATGCCTTCCGTCTGTCGATGATCGGCGCCGGCGGCGACCTCAAGGTGTTCTGGTCGAATGGCCTGGTCGGCTCGATCACGACCTTGGCGATCGTGCTGCTGTTTTGGCCTGTGATCGACGTCTTGCTTGCCCGTGTCGGATTGACGCAGCGTTCCGAACCGGAGCCACCTCGAGGGGAATCTCCTCTGGATTCAAGTGCATAGGGGGATGGCTTGGTCCTAGGCCTTACACGCCCCGATTGTTTCCCGTTATTGCTGGCGTGGCACAGCCGTCGGGCGCTCCCTCCTCGTATGTTTTCATCACAAAATTGTGCGGAGGAATTGCGATGAAGCGGATTGTGGTTGGAATGGCGGCGGCGATGTCGCTGTTTGCGACGGGCGCACTGGCTGCCGACCTGGCCGCGAGGTCCTATGTCAAGGCGCCGGTCATGGTTGACCCGGTCTGGAGCTGGACCGGGTTATACGTCGGCGCCAATGGCGGTTACAGCTGGGGCCCCTCGCGCACCGACGTCTCCTCCTTCAATTCGGCAACAGGTGCTGCGATCGTGCCGCCCGCCGGCTCCATCACCAATGCGTCGTTCGACACACGGTTCTGACGATTGATCAGCATCTCCAGTGGTTCGGCACGGTTCGCGGCCGCGTCGGCATCCTGGCGACGCCCAAGGTGCTGTTCTACGGTACCGGCGGTCTGGCCTTCGGCGAAATCAAGACGACGGGCACCATGACCGGCTTCACGCCCGCCGGTGTCGCGATCGCCTCGGTCGCATCCAATTCGACGACGCGCGCGGGCTGGACCGCCGGCGTCGGCGTCGAAGGCAAGATCACCCAGAACTGGAGCGCCAAGCTCGAATATCTCTACATGGATCTCGGCAGCTTCTCGTCCGGTCCGTTCACGCTGGCGCCGCTCTCCACAATCAGTGCCAACGTCTCGTCGCGCTTCACCGACCACATCCTGCGCGCCGGCATCAATTACCAGTTCGGTGGCCCGGTGGTCGCCCGCTACTAAGAACAACTGAGGCGTCAACAAGAAGCAAAGCCCGGCTCGAGCCGGGCTTTGTCGTTTCTGTCCTGATTTTAGGAAATGGCGCAAGGCCGACAGTCGGACGGAGCGATTGACTTGTTGCGGTCGCGCCACATCTGCGGCCTGATCTGCTCTGGTTGGACCTGCGAAGCCGTATGCGTCGAGCGCCTCCCGACGCCATCGTGCCAGTCCGCGAAAATCCATCCGACCATCAAATCCTGCTGAAACAGCAGCGATTTCGAGAACGCTTGGATAGTGCGCGCACGCCTTCCGCGCGCAACTGTCCGCTCGCATCCCACAAACGACTGACATTCGTTCGCACGACGCGGAGCGATGCGCTCTTCCCTAGGGTCGCGACACTGAATCGCCGGCCTCGCGCGAGGAAGCGAGCAGGCAACACCTTTTGTCGAGGGAAGATTGATGACACGAACTCTGCTGGTTGCGGTCGCGACCGCCATGCTGCTAGCACCGCCTGCCTTCGCCGCTGATCTCGCGGTGCCGCACATTTATACCAAGGCGTCGCCGGTGGCCGTGGATCCCGGCCACAATTGGAGCGGCTTCTACGCCGGCATCAATGTCGGCCATGGCTGGGGACGCTCGGCCACGACTGCTGATTTCATCGACAGCGGAGCTGGCGCGCTGCTGAATTCGAGCGCCGGCAAGTTCGATCTCAACGGCGTCAGCGGCGGCGGACAGATCGGCTACAACTGGCAGCGCGAGATGTTCGTGATCGGCTTCGAGGCTGATTTCCAGGGCAGCGGCCGGAAGGGCCGTGTCGACGCGCTGTGCGCCGGCGCGCCGGCGGGTTTGCAGGACGGCGTCTGCACGCCGGGTCATCGCGGCGACAACACGTTCGATCCCGCGCTGCCCGTGACCTTCAATCTCGTCCAGAAGCTCGACTGGTTCGGCACTGTCCGCGGCCGGCTTGGCGCGGCGGTGACGCCGCGCGTGCTGTTCTACGGTACCGGTGGTCTTGCTTATGGCCGCGTCTCCACCTCGGGCAGCATCGCCGCGACCAATGTCAGCGGCAGCCCTGGGAGCGACGACAACCTGGCGTTCACGCCCGTCGCGGCAAATTTCAGCAGCAGTACGACGAAGATCGGCTGGACCGCAGGTGCCGGCATCGAAGGCGCCTTCGCCGACAATTGGAGCGCCAGGCTCGAATATCTCCATGTCGATCTCGGAACCGTCTCAGGTTCGCTCGCAACGCCAGTGATCGCGCTCAGCGGCGCGCCCCTGGTCGTCGGCTATCGCTCGCACATCACCGACAACATCCTGCGCGTCGGCGTCAACTATCGCTTCAGCGGCACCTGAGCGGCGACGTGGCTCCGCGAGTCAAAAGCCCGGCGAGCGCCGGGCTTCTTCGCTGGCCGATCTCTAACGAAGCACTCACACCACTTTGGCGTCCCGGAGCTTGGCGATCTCGTCGGCGTCGAAGCCGAACTCCTTCAGCACTTCGTCGGTCTGCTCGCCGAATTCCGGCGGCCGCGCCACCATCCTGCTCGGCGTGCGTGACAGCGTCACGGGCTGGCCGACCAGACGGATGTCGCGATCCTCGTCATTCGGCACCTCCTGCGCGATGCCGAGATGCTTGACCTGCTCGTCTTCGAACATCTGGTCGATGGCGTAGATCGGCCCGCAGGGCACGCCGGCCTCGTTGAGTTCACGGACCCAGGTCTCGGTGGACTTCGTCAAGGTACGCTTCTCGATCTCGGCATTGAGCGCGTCGCGGTTCTTGGAGCGGGCTGGCGCGGTCAGATAGTCGGGATGGCTGTAGAGCTCCGGCGCGCCGATCGCCTGCGCGCAACGCTCCCAGATCCGGCCGCCCGTGGTGGCGATGTTGATGTAGCCGTCCGAGGTCTTGAACACGCCGGTCGGAATGCTGGTCGGGTGGTTGTTGCCGGCCTGCTTGGCCACTTCCTTCTCCATCAGCCAGCGCGCGGCCTGGAAGTCGAGCATGAAGATCTGGGCCTGCAGCAGCGAGGTCTGCACCCACTGGCCCTTGCCCGAGACCTCGCGCTCCAGCAGTGCGGTAAGGATACCCATGGCACAGAACAGGCCGGCGGTGAGGTCGGCGACGGGAATGCCGACCCGCATCGGGCCTTCGCCGGGCGCGCCGGTGATCGACATCAGCCCACCCATGCCTTGCGCGATCTGATCGAAGCCCGGCCGCTTGTGGTAGGGCCCGTCCTGGCCGAAGCCCGAGATGCTGCCATAGACGATGCGGGGATTGACCTTGGCGAGGCCCTCATAATCGATACCGAGCTTCTTCTTCACGTCGGGGCGGAAATTCTCAACCACAACGTCGGCCTTGGCGGCGAGGCGCTTGAACACGGCGAGCCCGCGCTCGTCTTTCAGGTTCAGCGTCATCGCCCGCTTGTTGCGATGCAGATTCTGGAAGTCAGAGCCCCGCCGCGGCCCGCCCGGCTGCTCGCCGCCGGCATCCTCGGTCAGCGCGTCGATCTTGATCACGTTCGCGCCCCAGTCCGCGAGCTGCCGCACGCAGGTGGGCCCGGACCGGACGCGGGTCAGATCGAGCACGGTGAAGCGTGACAGGGCTTCCGAGGCATGCGGAAAGGGCATCTTGATGGGCTCCGGGACAGATTGCGGGCCTACCATAGTGCCGTAAGACCATGCGGCAAGACATCAAGCGGCAGGTCAGGGCCGCGCCGATGCCGCCTGGCGAAATGCAATGCCTGGGGGCGCCCGCAGGATCAGCGCGCCAGCTGTTTCAGCTGGGCGCGCGCCTGCTCGGCCAGCGGGTCATCGCCGTGGCGCGCAATGAACAGCTCGAACGCCTCCCGCGTTCCCTTGCGACGGGCGGATTCATACTCCTCCGCGACCGCAGCCGAGGGGTCGCGGGCCATTGGAACGGAGGGCGCACGCCCCGCTGTGCCGCCTTGTTTGCCGCTCTCGTCCGCATTGGCTTTTCCGACCATGACAGGCAGTCCTCCGAAGGGCAGTTGGCCCGGCCCGGCGAGCGCCATCAAGGCGCCGAACAGACCGGCCGAGAGGGAACGTCGTTTCATGATTTCACTCGCGACACGGCAGCTGGCCGGAACCGACGTCCTTGTCCTGATCCGTATGAATACGGAATTTGATGGCTAACACGGCCTTATGGAAGGAGTCTGGACCGACTCGCCAAAATTAAACCAAACGTTTACTCCTGAAGCTAGAATCACCTGTCGCGCCCCGAATCGAACGGGGTTTGCTGTTTCGGAGATTCCCTTGGCTACCGCCGTCACCGTTAGTGCGACCAACAACGCTGAAATCGACGGCCTGCTGTCGGGCTACAAATGGTCCGGGGCGATCACCTACAGCTTTCCGGACGCTGCAAGCGACTACGCCAATCCCTATAGCGGCGGCGACGCTGAGCCGACGACTTCGGGTTTTGCCTCGGCGCCGAGTCAGATGCAGGCGGCGATCAATTACGCGATCGGACTGATCCTCGGCTACACCAACGCCAACATCCAGTACGCCGGGACGAACGGCGCCGACATCATGGTCGCGCAGTCGCCGGCCGCCAGTCCGACCTCCTATGCCTATTACCCCGGCAACTACGCGCCCGGCGGCGACATCTGGTTCGGAACCGCCTACAACTATTCGCTGGCTGCGCTCGGCAATTATTATTTTGCGACTGCGTTGCACGAACTCGGGCACGCCCTTGGCTTGAAGCACAGTCAGGAGGCAGGCGGCCCCGCCAATGTCGCGGTGCCGAGCGCGCACGACGACAGCGAATATACCGTCATGAGCTATCGCAGCTATGTCGGTGCTTCGACCACGAGCGGCTACACCAACGAGGCCTATGGATATTCGCAGACCTATATGGCCAACGATATCCTCGCGCTGCAGACGATGTACGGCGCGGACTACACGACCCAGGGCGGGACTACCGTCTATACATGGAGCCCGACCACCGGACAGGAGTTCATCAACGGCGCCGGCCAGCAGGCCGACAATGGCGGTGCCGGAGGCTCGGCCAATCGCATCTACGAGACGATCTGGGATGGTGGCGGCGTCGATACCTACGATCTGTCGAACTACACGACGAACCTGAGCATCAATCTCAATCCAGGTGCGTCGTCCGTGTTCTCGTCGGTTCAACTCGCCAATCTCGGAAACGGCCATTACGCGTCGGGCAACGTCTACAATGCCTATCTCTACAACAACGACGCGCGTTCCTACATCGACAACGCCATCGGCGGCTCCGGCAGCGACACGATCATCGGCAATGCCATCGCCAACGTACTGAACGGCGGCTCCGGCAACGATACGCTGACAGGCGGCGGCGGCAACGACACCGTCACCGGCGGCTCGGGCACCGACACCGCGGTGTATTCGGGCAACAAGGCGAACTACGCGATAACCTACAGCACGATCACGCAGAGCTTTACTGTGGTTGACCAGCGATCCGGTTCTCCCGACGGAGCTGACACCGTGAGCGGTGTCGAGTCTTTCCGGTTCGCTGATGGTGTGACGGTAAGCTCCGTCCTGATGGGGCCTCCTCAGCCCGATCTGTCCGAGTACCTCGCCGTCAGCCAGAGTTCCGTTCCGGCCGGAGGTAACCTGACGGTTGACGCCTACAACATGAATCTCGGTGATGACGTGGCGGGGCCATCCACCGCGCGGATCTATCTCTCCACCGATGCGACGATCACCAATTCGGACACCCTGCTCGCGACAGTGTCGAGCTCGATGACCCTTGCGACGGTGAACCAGCCCGGCTACTACGACCATCAGACGATCCTAGTCGCGCTTCCCGGCAATTTGGCGCCTGGCACCTACTATATTGGTGGTCTCGCCGACTACAACAACCAGCTTGGCGAACGCGACGAGACCAATAACACCTACAATGTGGCGCAGATCACGGTGACGGCGGCAGGTCATCCTGATCTGTCCGAATATGTGGCGGTGGACAAGACGACAGTTGCCGCCGGCAGCGGCCTGACAGTCGATGTCTACAACATGAACCTCGGCAACGCCGTGGCCGGGCCCACAACGGCTGGAATCTATGTTTCCGCCGACGCGACGATCACAACGTCGGATACGCTGCTCACGACGATCGCGACGTCGTCGACGCTGGCGACCGTCAGTCTACCCGGCTATTACGATCATCAGACGGTCGCTGTGACGCTGCCGGGTGGTCTGGCGCCCGGTACCTATTACATTGGGGGACTTTCCGACTACAATAATCTACTCAGCGAGAGCAACGAGGCCAACAATAGCTACAACGTCGTTCAGGTCACGGTGACTGCGCCGGCGCAGCCTGATCTCTCCGAATATGTGGCTGTGAACAAGACGACTGTTGCGGCCGGCGACAGTTTGACCGTCGACGCTTACAATATGAACCTCGGCAACGCGGTGGCCGGGCCTACGACGGCTGGAATCTATATTTCTGCCGACGCAACGATTACAACGTCGGATACGTTGCTCACGACGATCGCGACATCGCCGACGCTGGCGACCGTCAGTCTGCCCGGCTATTACGATCATCAGACGATCACTGTGACGCTGCCGGGCAGTCTGGCGCCCGGTACCTATTACATTGGGGGACTTTCCGACTACAACAATCTACTCAGCGAGAGCAACGAGGCCAACAATAGCTACAACGTCGTTCAGGTCACGGTGACTGCGCCGGCGCAGTCTGATCTCTCCGAATATGTGGCTGTGAACAAGACGACTGTTGCGGCCGGCGACAGTTTGACCGTCGACGCCTACAACATGAACGTCGGCAACGGAGTGGACGCGACCCCGACGACTGCCGGTATTTATCTCTCGACCGATGCGACGATCGCCACGTCGGACACGCTGCTCACGACGATTTCGACATCGACCACGCTGGCAACGGTGAGCCAGCCTGGTTACTACGACCACCAGACGGTCACGGTAACGCTGCCCGGCAATCTGGCGCCAGGCACCTATTACCTCGGCGGCATTGGCGACTACAACAATCATCTGACCGAGAGCAACGAGACCAACAACACCTATAACGTCGTGCAGGTTACGGTGACCGCGCCGGCGCAGCCTGATCTGTCCGAATATGTGGCAGTGAACAAGACGAGCGTTTTGGCCGGCGACAGTTTGACGGTCGACGCTTACAACATGAACCTCGGCAACGCGGTGGCGTCTCCGACGTCCGCCGGCATTTATGTCTCGACTGATGCGACGATCACGACGTCGGACACGCTGCTCACGACGATTTCGACATCGGCCACGCTGGCAACGGTGAGCCAGCCCGGCTATTTCGATCATCAGACGGTCACGGTGACGCTGCCCGGCAGTCTGGCGCCGGGCACGTACTACATCGGCGGCCTTGCCGACCATAACAGTCACCTCGCCGAGAGCAGCGAGACCAACAACGCCTACAATGCGGTGCAGGTCACGGTGGCTGCCGCGAGCAGCCCGGCCGCAACGCAAGCGACAGCGGCTTCGTCACCGCCGGCGCAGACAACGACGAATGTCCAGGACAACTTCGCGCTATCCCAGACGAGCAGCGGGCCAGCGAGCAGCGGAGCGCATTGGGGGGATCAAGGCCAACTCACGCAAGCCGTCTCGGCGCTGGCGACCGGGATTCAGCAATTGGCGGACACGACGGACACTCATTTCGTATTCGCGAATGTATCGGACGCCGCGCAGCCCCATATCAGCGATTATCACCTGATCTGATCGATACGCGCGCGTACTGCAGCTCTGGATTCTCGGGTTTCCCTGCACTAGTCTGGCGGCCCGGTAGCAAGCGGGCGAGAGGAAGACCTTCGATCGAGGGCTTCGCCCGGCGGTTTTGCGGGGACGGATGGGCGGTTTGACTCGACGAGGACTCTGGGCGTTGCTGATGCTCGCGCTTGTGCTTGCTGCCCCAGCGCACGCCCAGTCGTTCCGCCAAGGCGTCTCCGCCTTTCAGCGCCAGGACTATGTGACGGCCTCCCGCATCTTCATTCCGCTCGCCGAGCGCGGCAATGCGGCTGCGCAGTCCTATCTCGGCCTCTTGTTCGAGACCGGCCGCGGCGTGCCGCAGAACTACATCGAAGCCGCGATGTGGTATCGGCGGGCGGCCGAGCAGGGCGACAGCCGCGCCCAGCATTCGCTGGGCCTGCTCTACGATCGCGGCCACGGCGTGCCGCAGGACATCGTCGAGGCCTCCAAATGGCTCAATCTGTCGACGGCTGCGGCACCCCCGCCAGCGCGGGAGGCGCGGGCCAGGATCCGCGATGCCGTGACGTCGAAGATGACGCGCGGGGAGATCGCCCAGGCCCGCCTGCGCGCGCTGGAATGGGCGCCGAGCCGAGAGCACTGATCCGCGGACCTTCTCAGAAAATGGTGCGCGATCGACGGCGCTCAGCTCCGGTGGAAGCCGCTATCGCCATGATGACATCATGCCAGTGTTTTGCCCGACATGTCAAAGGGGCTTTGTAAAATCCGAAACTATTCGTGCCTCCGTCAAGCCATTGATAAAGCTGAGGTCGTCTACTGTGCATGGGGTTGTTTTCACGTTTTTGATGAGAGCGCCGTCGGAATGACGATGGATCGGATCATCCTAGCCCGGCCAGCCGCCGAGCCACTTCGCGTACCAGCTCTCGCCCAACCAGCCGACCCAGATCGCCGGCGCCAGGAATAGTCCGAACGGCAGGAATGCCGTGGCGCGGAGCCGCTCTCGTCGCAGCGCGGTACTGGCGACATAGGCGCCGATCGCGAGCAGCGCCGCAAGCTCGATCACCGCGGCCACCGTCGCGAGATCGAGCCAGGCCCCACAGACCGCGGCGAGCTTGACGTCGCCAAGCCCAAGCCCGTCACGGCCGCGCCAGCGCCGGTAGAGCAGCATCAGCAGCAGGAGCGGGAGTGCGACCGAACTGGCGCGGACGACCGCCCAGAGCAGCGCCTCGGCGCCCGTCTCCGGCGTCAAGGCGCCGGCGCGGAGCAAGGCGAGCGCGAAGGCCGCGCCCGTCAGCTCGTTTGGAATAAGGTAGTGGCGGGCATCGTTCGCAGCGACCGCGATGCGCCCTCACTGATCCCGTTGATCGAGCAGTCCCAGCATTTTACCCGCGCGACCTTCTACGCCCCGACGACGCGTGGCCCATCCGATCCCGGCGAACGCTTCCACATCGAGGCGCGGATCGAACCGAGGAACGCGCCATGAACAGGATCATGAGCAGCGCCAAGGCCGCAAACGGAAATGCGGTTGAGCGGGCGCTCGTCGGCTCGCCACTGATCGCGGTCACGCTCTATCTCGCGATCACCGGCGGGCTGTTGCTGATGGCGGGGCTGTCGATTGCCGAGGTCATCGCCCACCGTCAGGCGCTGGCGCAGACCTCCGACCTGCTCGACCAGCTGCGCGGCCGGAAGAGCGGCGCCAAGAGCGCCGCGGCTCTCTCCGCCGAGCATCCCGGCACGCCGTTTCTGGAGGGGCCGACCGTGACGGTCGCGGGCGCCAATCTGTTGCAGCGGGTTGCCGCCGCGGTCGCCGATGTCGGCGGCTCGGTCCAGTCCTCGCAGGTCGACGTAACAGGCGCGCAGACCAAGGACGGCTTCGTCGGCCTCGTCGTCAGCTGCGAGCTGGAGCAGCCCGCGCTCCAGAGGCTACTGTACGATCTCGAAGCCGGCATGCCGTTCCTGTTCGTCGACCAGCTCGACGTCCAGGTGCCGCAGACCACGGCGCTGAGTGATTCGGCCACCGGCCGCGTCAGGGTGATTTTGGGCGTCTCCGGCCAATGGCAGGCGGGGAAGTAGGGCGGCCTCCTCAACTCACGACGTCCGGCTCACCAAGCGTACTTGAACACGCCCTTGCCGGAATAGCTGGCGACATTGCCGGAGAACTCGCCGTCGAAGGTGCCGGCGATCGAGAAGCCGCTCAGCCATTTCATCTCGGCGCTGGCGCTGACGAGCGCGGAGTCCGCGTCGACCCGGGCGCCGTTCACGACGAAGCTGGTGCCCGGCAGGGTCTGGAACAGCGCGGTGACGGCGCGGCCCGGATTGTAGTCGTGCGCCCAGGCGGCGCGACCGCGCAGCGTCAGCACGCCGTTCTGCATCGCGTACGACTTGTCGGTGCGCAGGCCGAGCTCGGAGCGGGTGTCGGTCAGCGATTGCGAGGCATAGTTCAACGCGAACAGTCCGCCGCCATTGAGGCTGACTTCGGAGTAGTTGGGCAGGTTGAAGTTCGTCACCTGCGCCGCCGCATAGGGGGTGAGGCCGATCATCGGCGTCGCGAAGCGGTAGCCGCCCTCGAAGCGGGCTGAGAAGGTGTCGGCTTTGAAGCGGCCCTGCAGCTGGTCGAAGCCGCCGGGCGCCACGGTGCGGTTGGTGGTCACGTCGTGCCAGCCATAGGCGAGCGCGGCGGAGACATAGGCCGGTCCGAAATTGTGCCGGCCGTAGACGCCGGCCTGGAACAGGTCTGCTGAGCCCGAGCCCATCGCATTGGCGAGCGAGTAGCTCAGTCCACCGCCGCCGAGCGCGAAGCCGACCAGCGTGTCCACCGAAACCCTGTAGTCGGCGCCGGCCGCGCCGCCCCAGACCCGTGCGGTCAGGTCTTGCGAGCCGACTGGCGCATTGCCGCCGACTTGTGCCGATCCGCCATAGCCGGCAGTCCAGAGGCTCCAGCGGCTGGCCGGCTGCGAGGCGAGCAGCGGGGCCTTGGTCGCCATTGCATAAGCCTCGCGCTCGCGCGCGTTGGCCGGGCGCATGGACGCATAGGCGGCCGCGTCGTCGCTCTCGGCGAATTGCGCGACGCTGCCGGCCTTGGCGAAACCGCCCGAGCGGCCGATGACGGTCGGGTCGAGCATCAGATTGAGGAACTGCCCGTCGGCATTGATCGCGGACTGGATGATGCCCGTGCCGAGTTCGCCCGAGGCCGTCGTCAGCCCGGCCGGCGTCAGCGCAGCGAAGGCTGCCGGAATGCCGCCGGTCGAGTTGAAGAAGCTGGTCAGCGTGTTTGCAACGTTTTGCTGGTTGACGGTGAGGCCGCCGCCGCTCGGCGCGAAGTTGAGGCCGATGTTGAGGAACACATTGCTGGTGCCGTAGCTCAGCGACGCGTTGATCGTCGGCATGTTGGAGACGACGGCTGGATTGAAGGTGGTGCCGCCGAAACCGCCGGTCGCCGACAGGATCGTGTACTGCTTCTTGATCGTGCCCGAGGCGAACATCGCGCTCACTGTCGCGTTGCCGAGCGTGGCCGCGCCGTTGACATTGGCGAGGCCGGCATTGCTGGAGGAGACCTGCACGAGATAGGTCGAGGCTGCCGTGAAGCTCAGGAGGCCGTTGATCGTCAGCGGCGCGAAAGGGGTCGCCGCGCTGCCTGGGGCGAGCGTACCGCCAATGATCGCGACGCCGGCAGCCGTGCCACTGCCGGCGAGTGTGCCGCCCGTGTTGACGGTGGTCGGGCTCAGGATCGAGCCGTCCACGATCAGTTTGCCGCCGTTGATCGTGGTGGCGCCGGTATAGGTGTTGGCACCGGACAGTGTCTGCGTGCCGCCGGTCAGCGTGAGGCCGCCGCCGGCGCCGGCATCGTCGATCACGCCCGCGAAATTGCCGATGCCGTTGGTGATCGTCAGCGTGTTGGCGCCGATGTTGACGTTCCCGGAGCCCGCCAGCGACTTGATCGAGGTGCCGGCGCTCAGGGCCGAGATGTCGAAGAAGCCGTTGGCGACGACATTGCTCGAGGTCGCGATGCTGCCATCGTTGCCGCCGAAGTTAATGAGATCGAGTTCGCCGCCGCTCGCGATGGTCGTGGTGCCGGTATAGGTGTTGGTGCCGTAGAGCTGCTGGGTGGCGCCGTTGGCGATCGCGACATTGCCGCCGGCGCCGCCCGCAATGCCGCCATCCTGAATGACGCCGCCGAAGAAGCTGCCACCGGTGATCGTCAGTGTCTTCGATCCGAGTGCGACGATGCCGCCAGCGGTCAACGAGAACAGAGCGTTCACCGACGTGCCGGAGGTTGTTTGCGAGATGTCGAACATACCGCCTGCGCCTGGCGTGAACGTGACGCTCGCCGAATTCGCGATTGATCCGCTGCCTTTCAGCGCTAACGTCGCGCCGGCATCGATCTGCGTCGTATTGGAGTAAGTATTCACACCGGAGAGGGTCTGCGTTCCGCCGAAAACCTCAAGCCCGCCTGTGCCCTGGATCACGCCTGCGAATTCGGTCGAACCGTTGGTGATGAACAGCCCGTTGCCGCCCATGTTGACGACGCCGCTCGTGCTGCCGGCAAGTGTCGTGATCAGGTTGAACGCAACCGAGGATGCAGAGATGTCGAACGTCGCGTTCACCGTGACGACGCTGGAGCTCGCGATGCTGCCGAAGCCCGAGATCGCCAGTGTTCCCGCCGAGATCGTCGTCGCGCCCGTGTAGGTATTGGTGCCAATCAGCGTCATCGTGCCGGTGCCGACCTTGGTCAGTCCGCCGCCGGTGCCGGAGATCACGCCGTCGACCTGGGTCGAGGTGTTGAGGCTGCCTGTGGTGAGGGTCTTGGCGCCGAGCACGTAATTGCCGGCGCCTTCGATCGAGCCGGCGGTCATGCCGATGCTGGTAAGGCCCGACATGTCAAAGATGCCGCCGGTATTGGTGATGAAGCGAGCATTGCCGCCGGTCGTGGTGCCGGTGAAGCTCGTGGTGGCAAGATTGTTCGTGGTGATCGTAGAACTGCCCGCGGTGGCGGAACCGGCGAAGCTCAGCGAGCCGTCATTGCTGATCGTCGCGGTGCCTGCCGTGGCGTTGCTGATGAAGGCCAGGAAGCCGGTGGCGGTGTTGGTGATGGCGGCACCGCCTGCCGAACTCGAATCACTGAAGTTCATCACCGCGTTGTTGGCGATCGTTGCGGTTCCGGCATTGCTGCTGCCGTTGAACTCGACGTCGCCGTTGCTGGTGATGTTCGCCGTGCCCGCAGTGCTGGTATCGTTGAAAATCATCGCGGCCCCGCCGCCGACACTGAACGTGACGGCATTGGTGCCGCCGCTCGCGCTGCTCGAATTCGTGAACACCGTGGTCGAGCCGAGGTTGAACGTCTGGGCGTTGGTCGAATTGTTGGAGATGCCAGCCCCGTTCACCAGGAAGATATCGCTGGTCGTGATCGTGTAGGCCGGGGCGTCGGGCGAAGCGGTGAAGATCACGCTGCCGATATTGACGATGCCGCTGCTGGTGATGTTGGTGTCGGCCGACGTCGAAAAGGTCGCGATGCCGTCCGGCACGATCGGAGTGGAGGTCCAGTTCGCTCCGTCGGTCCACTCGCTGCTCCCGCCAACCCATGTGCCGTCCTGAGCTTGCGCGGCGACGATGCCGAGCGCAGTGGTCGCCAGCAGGGTCGCCAAGGAGTGGCGCGCGACGGATCGCAGCCCGTATCCGATCCGCCCACCAGCCTTTGTCGGTCCAGCCATCCGGTCTTCTCAAATCAGCAAAGAAATCATCGCAAACGTGCAACAGCGGCACGTGGCAAGCCCCGCGCCATTCGATGATCCCATGGCGCTGCAGCGTGCGGCAATGAACGGATGTCCATCTGCGCCGGGTCCTTCCTGTTCCGGCTTGCATTTTCAGCCAACGTGGCCGTCGGGCAACATATTGATGCATTGCAGCATTTGCCGCTGGAATGGGAGCCCGGAGGGCTCGCGGAGCGCGGCGGGTTGATGACACCCCCGATCGGAACTAGTTTGGCGGGGACGGCTGTCGGTTCTTTCAAGCGGCCGGTGGTCTGAGGGGAATGTCGATGGCCCGGTGGTTGAGACCGTCAGGATTGGCCGTGCTAGGCGCGGTTCTGGGCACCGCCGGAACAATGGCCGCCACGTCGTCGCGCATCGACATGCTGCCCGACGATGCGGCGAGCAGCCCCGCCGACAATGTCGAGGTCGGAACGATGCGCCCGATCGCACGGCCAGCGCAGCAGGCTCCCGCCAGGCCCGTTCCCCGCGGCAATCCCCTGTGGTCGGTGCCGTTCTCGGCCCTGACCGCGACCCAGGAGCGCCCGATCTTCTCGGCCACGCGCCGGCCGCCGCCGCGCGCGGTCGCGGCATCGCCGGCCGAAGAGATGTCCGCACCGCCGCCCAAATCGGTCGAGGCACCCCCTCCGTTATTGCTGGTCGGGGCCGTGGTGGGTGAGGGCGACGCCATCGCCATTCTCGTCAACCGCACCGATCAGAACGTGGTGCGCCTGCGGCAGGGCGAATCGCTCGCCGGCTGGTCGCTGACCTCGGTGCAGCCGCGTGAGGTGACGTTCAAGCAGGGCGAGCGCAGCGAGGTACTGGCGCTCCAGCGGCCGGACGCAGCCGCTTCCGCGGGCCCGCCCGCGGACGTCGGCGGCAGGCCCACGATGCCAAGCGCGGTCGATCCGGCGTTCTCGCCTTCGGTGCCGCGCTCCACCCCGAAGAACGGCGAGTCGGACGGGCTCTGAGCGTGCCTTCCCGGGCGCCTGGCAAGCCTCGGGCGGAGCCCTGAAACGCAGGCCGAACGGGTCCGCCAAGCGGGCCGGCCGCGGCCCTGCCCAGCTATCGACATTCCGTGGACTGACTGCTAGCCCGAATTCGCGATGCCTTGGGAAGGACCCCGATCGGTGTGGGCAAAGGCTTGCTGAGGTGATGGCCGGGTGGCTGGCATGACGTTGAGAAAAACACCGCCCGATCTGCTGGGGAATTCCGCGTGGAATGCGACGGCCTTCCTGGTGGCCGTGGTGCTGAACCTGGCCATCCTGCCTTTCGTGATCACCCATCTCGGGCTCGCGGCATTCGGTGTCGCGGGTCTTGTCACCGCATGCATTGCCCCGGCACTGGTGTTCAGCAACGCGCTCGGACTCTCGACGTCGCGCGAGCTTGCACAGCGACTCGAGCCATCCGACCGCGACGACGCGCGACGCCTGTTCGCGACCGCGGTCATGCTCGCGGTCGGCGCGGGCGGGCCGATCGCCATTTTCCTTTTGGTTGCCGGGGCTCCGCTCGCGCGTCTCGGATTTCATCTGGCCGGTCCGGCTGCCGCGGATCTTGCGCTGGCGTTCGCGCTGGCCGGTATCGGCTGGTTGTGTCAATGTGTATCGGCCGTCTTCATATCGTTGTTCACCGCGCGGCAAGACTATCGCCGGATCGCCTCGATCGGCATCGTCAGCACCGTGGTCTCGACTCTTTCGATGCTCCTCCTGATCCCCGCCGCGCCATATGCATCGACATTCTTGGGTTGCCAGGCGCTGGGGTTGGCGATTGGCCTGCTGCTGGCCTTGGCCTGGTCTAGCGGCCAAATGCGTCAGTGGCTGGCACCTCCAGCATTGCATCGCGACGCGCTTGGCAGGCTGGTTCGTTTCGGCGGATGGCAGGTTGCCGCACAGGGCGGTGCGCTGCTTGCGGGGCAGGCCGATCGATATCTGCTTGGCGCGCTGCTGCAACCGCAGTTTGTCGGCTTCTACGGCGTTGCGCAGCGCCTGCAGGAGGCGACCTATATCGGGATCCTGAAGGTCGGCGAGATCCTGTTTCCCTTCTTCAGCACGCTGCAGGGGGAGAGCGAGGACCGCAAGGTCGATCTGCTATTCCGAGCGTCGTGGATTCTCAATGTCCTGGCCGCAAGCGCGCTCGGCGGATTGATCCCCGTGGCCCGTCCGCTGCTGCATGTTTGGACCGGCGCCGAGGTCGCGGCCGAGGCTGCACAGGTTCTCGTCGTGCTGTCGATTGCCGGGATCCTCGGATCGAGCGCGAACGTCTTCGGCTTTTACTTGCTGGCGCACGGGCGGTCACGCTCCAACGCGCTCATCGCCCTGATCACGGGTGTCGTCACACTCGTAACCAGCGCCATCGCATTGCCACGCTTCGGATGGCACGCCGCAGGCTGGAGCGCATGCGCCGGAATGATCACGCAGATGGCGACCATTGTCTTCCTGTTGCGCCGTAGTTTTGATCTCGCCGGCATGTGGTCGCGCATCGTGCATTGCGTGCTGATGCCGCTCGGCATCGGGATCGCGACGGCGCTGGCGGTGCGATACGGTCTCGAGCGCGCGCCATTCCAGCCCGCGCCGTCCTGGTGGTCGGTGGGAGCTGTCTCGTCGGTGACGGCCGCGACGATTTTCGCGATCGCGGTTGCGGCGTCGCAATTGGGTCCGTATCGAAGGGCTTGCCGGCAAGATATTCGTTCGATCGTCAGTCGCTTCTTGCCCATCAAGGCTGTCTAGGACATGTGCGGAATCGCAGGCATCGTAAATCTGGGTGGCAATGCGGTCGAACCGGCCGACATCTCGCGGCTGACCAGCCTGATCGCGCATCGCGGTCCGTTTGGCGAGGGGACCTGGTTCAGCGCGGACCGAAGCCTCGCATTCGGCCACCGCCGCCTGGCGATCATCGATCCCGGCGAGGGCGGCTATCAGCCCATGCTGTCCGCGGACGGCCGCCATGTGATCGTGTTCAACGGCGAGATCTACAACTTCCTCGAGCTTCGCCGCGAGCTCGAGGCGCAGGGCGCGGTGTTCCGCAGCCAATCCGATACCGAAGTGATCCTGGCCGCGTGGCAGGCTTGGCGGGAAGACATGCTGCCCCGCTTCAACGGCATGTGGGCCTTGGCGATCTTCGACACCAGCACTCGCGAGCTGTTCCTTGCGCGCGACCGCTTCGGCATCAAGCCGCTGCTCTATGCCGCGTCGTCGGAACGATTCATCTTCGCGTCCGAGCAACGGGCTCTGGTGCGGAGTGGATTGATCGATACTTCCGTCGACATGGAGGTTGCACGCCGGCTGCTGCTCGATGCCTTCGGGATAGAAGGAAGCGAGCGGACCCTGTTTCGGCAGGTTCGCCGCTTGCAGGGCGGCCACTGCATGTGGCTTCGCCAGGGCAAGGTCAGTGTCAAGCGTTGGTGGCGGACCGTGGATCATCTGCCGCCGGTGCCGGCCACCGAAGCCGAGCGTGTCGAGCGCTTTCGCGAGCTGTTCCAGGATGCCGTGGCCCTGCGCATGCGTAGCGATGTGCCAATCGGCACATGCCTGTCCGGCGGCTTCGATTCGTCGGCCGTGATTTGCGCCATGGCGGCGCACGAGAAGGAAGGCATGGGGCCGCGCGACAGCGCAGCATGGCGTCACGCCTTTGTCGCGACGTTCCCCGGCGCCTTGAACGACGAGAGGCCGATGGCCGAGGAGGCCGCCGTCTGGGCCAACGTCGCGCCAACTTTTCTCGAAATCGGACAGGCCGATGCGCTGACGGACCTCGATCAGATTCTCGACGATCTCGATGACGTCTACATCGCGTTGCCCAGCGCCATTTGGCTGCTCTATCGGCAATTGACCCAGAACAACGTGACGGTGTCACTCGACGGCCACGGGGCGGACGAGCTGATGGGCGGCTATTTGCAGGAAGGACAAGCGCGCGCGTTTCAGATACGGAACGCGGCAGAGGACCTCGCGTCGCGTTCGAAACTGGCCCGGCGTTGTGTGGATGTCCTGCGTGCGTTGGCCCTCAAGCGGAAGGGCGTGTATTTTCTGCGCGGTGGCCTGCGCAATCTTCCCGCCCCGCTCCCGCTGATAGCGGAGGACGATGTGCTGCCGCGTGAATGGGGTGGCTTGAACAAGCGCCTCTACCGGATGTTTCACAGCACGGTGCTGCCCACCATCCTGCGCAACTTCGACCGCCTTTCGATGGCGCACGGTGTCGAAGTCCGCATGCCCTTCATGGATTGGCGGCTGGTGACCTATACGATGGCGCTTCCCGAGAGCAGCAAGTCGGCGGACGGCTATACCAAGGCTGTTGCCCGGCGGGCGATGGCCAATTTTATGCCGGAGTCCATTCGCACCGCGCGCCGCAAGGTCGGCTTCAACTCGCCGATGCCGGAATGGTTGAACGGACCGCTGGCCGGCTGGACGGCTGACCTGCTGGACAGGAATGTGCCGGCGTTTGCGGAACTGGTGGATGAAGCGGGTCTGCGCGCGGCGGTCAGCCGTTTGACGGCGTCGAAGTCCTGGGATTGGGAGTCGGTCGGGCGGATCTGGCCGTATCTGAATATGAAATGGATGTTGGCGAGGTACGCGTAGACGATGCGGCTGTTCCAGAATAGCGCCCTCTATCCGTCTTATCTGCCGCGGTTGAACCAACTCGCGGCAGGCACGCAAAGCTTCGCGGAGCGGCGGCGCGTGTTTCTGCACGATCGTTTCGGTGCGTCGCATTTCCTTCAGCCGGTGCTCGACGGTTCGCCGGAGGCCTTCTTCACCAATGGGGACGACGAGGTCCTGCAGCGCCGCTGGGCGCGCGAGCAGGGCATGTCGGGCGAGCCGACGCTCGAGGCCATTCTGCTGGCGCAGATCGAGCATCACGCCACCGAGGTGTTCTACAACCTCGATCCCGTGCGCTACCCGAGCGCATTCGTTGCCAAGCTGCCGGGCTGCGTGAAGAAGGCGCTATGCTGGCGTGCCGCGCCGTCGGGAAATGCCGATTTCACGGCCTATCGCGCCGTGCTCGGAAACGCTCCATCGATCCTCGATATCTGGCGCCGCAACGGATGCCGGGTCGAAACATTCTTTCCAGCGCATGATCCGGTGATGGACGAGTATGGCCACGGCGAGCGCCCGATCGACGTCGCCTTCGCCGGCGGCTACTCGCGCCACCATCGCGTGCGGGCCAGGACGCTGGAGCAGGTCGCGCAGCTCGCCGATAGCCGCAATATCGTGCTTTGTCTCGATGCATCGCGTCTGACCAGGCTCGCGGAGAGCACCCTCGGGCGATTGCTGCCGCTGCGACAACACCGGCGCCCCGATGCCATCGCGGCCATTGCGAGACCGCCGGTGTTCGGCAGAGCCCTCTACGAACTGATTGGCTCGTCGAAGATCGTGTTCAACGGCGCGATCGACATGGCCGGCACGGATCGCGGCAACATGCGTTGCTTCGAGACGATGGGATGCGGCGCACTGCTTGTGTCCGACGCCGGCAGCTATCCGGCCGGCATGCAGGAGGGCGTGACCATCGAGACCTACGGTACCCCGGAACAGGCCGTCGAGGTCATTTCACGCAGTCTGCAAGACTGGCCCAGAATGGCGGAGATCGCTGCGCTTGGTCGGGCCCGCATCCGGGACATCTACAGCAAGGACGTGCAATGGAAGCAGTTCGGCGACCTCGTCGGACGGGTTTAGCCGTGCTAGAGCGTCCGGAACGACGCGATTTCAGTTGATTGCATGACCCTCGACTTCCTGATCCAGCGGCT
The DNA here is from genome assembly GCF_040548265.1 of Bradyrhizobium sp. F1.13.3. NCBI lineage: Bacteria > Pseudomonadati > Pseudomonadota > Alphaproteobacteria > Hyphomicrobiales > Nitrobacteraceae > Bradyrhizobium > Bradyrhizobium sp. F1.13.3. Next base: position 145,460 of record NZ_JBEPRI010000003.1, read on the forward strand.
CACCGGCCGTAACACCGACTACCTGATCCAGCGCATGATGGGTCGGGCGACTTGCCGTCTCGATGACGGGGCAGCGCTCGGAGCGAGCGCGAGGATCAGGAACATCCGCGGCGATGCCGGCAGGATCGTCATCGGCGCACAGAGCCGGATCCTCGGCGAACTCATGACCTTCGCCCATGGCGGAGAGATCAAGATCGGCGAATGGTGCTATGTCGGGGAGGGGACGCGGATCTGGTCGGCCGGCTCCATCGAGATCGGAAACCGGGTTCTGATCTCCCATTCGGCAAACGTCTTCGACAGTCTGACCCATCCGATCGGGGCGGCCGCTCGGCACGCGCAGGTCCGGCAGATCTTCACAAGCGGTCATCCGCGCGAACTCTCGCTTGACGAAAGCCCGGTCCGGATCCGCGATGATGCCTGGATTGGCGCGGGGGCCATGGTGCTGCGCGGCGTGACGGTCGGGCAGGGGGCCGTGGTGGCGGCCGGCGCAGTCGTGACCAAGGACGTGCCGCCCTTCTCGATCGTGGCTGGAAATCCGGCGGTGCTGGTCAGGGAGCTCCGGTCCGATGAGCGGTGACGGCAAGTTCACGACGTGGGAGGATGCAGTTGTCTGGCTGCGCAATCAGCCCGATCAGGGTCAGCTCGTGCGTGACGCCTTCTACGATGATCCGCTGACCGGGGCCGCCGAGCGTTACTTTCAGAGCTCCGAATGGCAGTCGGTCACGGCGCTATTGGCCGGGCGCTCCGGCTTGGCACTCGATGTGGGAGCCGGTCGCGGCATTGCCAGCTACGCGCTGGCCCGAAGCGGATTCGAGGTGACGGCACTCGAGCCCGATGGCAGCGCCATCGTCGGCGCTGCGGCAATCCGGGCTCTTGCGGCGAGCACGCAACTGCCCATCCATGTGGTCGAGGAGTTTTCCGAGCGCCTGCCGTTCACTGACGACGCTTTCGATCTCGTCTTCGCGCGCGCCGTGCTCCATCATACGCGCGACCTTGATGGTGCCTGCCGCGAGATGTTTCGCGTGCTTCGCCCCGGCGGTGTGCTGATCGCAGCGCGTGAGCACGTGATCAGCAAGGAAAGCGATCTTCAGAAATTCCTCGATCAGCATCCGCTGCATCACCTCTACGGGGGCGAGCATGCTTACCTGCTCGACCGCTATACCGGCGCGCTGAAGTCGGCCGGCTTCGCCAACGTCGAGACACTGGCTCCGCTGCAAAGCGCGATCAATCTGTTCCCGTATACGACGCAGACGCTGCGATCCGCAGTCGTCGAAAAACTGACGCGGAAGATTCCCGTCGGTCCGCTGTGGCGCGCCGCGCTTGCTTCGCAGCATGTCTTCGCGTCCCTGCTCGCGCTTGCCGAGCGCTTTGACCACCGGCCCGGCCGGCTCTATTCGTTCGTCTGTCACAAGGTCTAGGACATGTCCAATTGGGTTACCGGTGCGAACGGATTCATCGGACGTCATCTCGTTCGCGAGTTGGCGAGCGCCGGGCATGTGGTCCATGGCGTCGGTCACGGTGCGCTCGATCCGGCCCAGGCACAGGCCCTCGGTTTGCAGACCTGGATCAATGGCGAAGTTGACGCGGCCAATCTGAACGCGCTCGCAGCCTTGCACGGGCTGCCGTCGCAAGTCTTCCATCTGGCTGGCGGATCGTCGGTCGGGCTGTCGATCGCGCGCCCGTTCGAGGATTTTTCGCGGACCGTGACGAGCACGGCGCGTCTGCTCGAATGGCTCCGAAGTTTTGCGCCCAGCAGCCGGCTGATCGTGGTGTCGAGCGCCGCCGTCTACGGCGCCGATCACACCGGTCCGATTCCCGAGAGCGCGGCGCTCTTGCCGATGTCGCCGTACGGACACCATAAGCTGGTGATGGAGCAGTTGTGCCAAAGCTACGTCCAGAGCTTCGGCATCCACTGCATGGTCGTGCGACTGTTCTCTGTCTACGGTCCCCACCTTCGCAAGCAACTGCTCTGGGATATCTGCTCTCGGCTTTGGAGCGGGGTAGAAACGCTGAATCTCGGAGGGACGGGGGCCGAGATAAGGGATTGGACCGACGTTCGCGACGTCGTTCGCTTGCTGGCGCGCGTCGCGGAGGCGGAGTGGCAGGACGATCTTGGCGTGATCAATGGCGGTTCGGGGCGCGGCGTGAGCGTTGCCGATATTGCCGAGGGACTGATCAGGCATTGGGGTGGTAAAACGGTCGCGCGCTTTTCCGGCGTGGCGCGGCCGGGGGACCCAACGAGCTTGCTGGCGGACAACAGGCGCATGCTCGACATGCATTTCGATTGGCGTATCCCGCTGGAGCGCGGGCTGGCCGACTACGTCGAATGGTTCAGGAGCCAGGCTCGTGCCTGAGAGCGCGCCGCTGCGGATTGCATTCACCAATATCCCACGCCGACTATGGGCGGGTGGCTACAACTATCAACGCAATCTGTTCGAGGTGCTCAACCGGCATTCTCCGGGGGCGGTGGTACCCGTGCTGTTTGCCGGAACGGCGGACGATCCCGAGGAGATCGCGGTGCTGGCCGGCATTCCTGGCGTTGAGGTCGTGCGCTCGACGGTGTTCGATCACGCCGCGACCGGTCTTGCCCGCGCGACGGACCTCGGCCGCGCGCTCTTCTTTGGTTTGGACGCACCTGCCGCCGCCGCGTTCACGGCCAGCAGGATCGACATGGTGTTCGAATCCGCGCGCTTCTTTGGTTGGCGCCTGCCATTTCCGGCGGTCGCATGGTTTCCGGATTTCCAGCATCGGCTACTCCCGCATCTGTTCTCCAGAAGTGCATATTGGCGGCGTGATCTCGGCTTTCGGGTTCAGATCGCATCGGGCCGGCACATCATGTTGAGCAGCGCCACGGCGCTGGGCGATCTCAAGAAGTTCTATCCGGGCAATTCGAGCGGCGTCTCGGTCGTCCGGTTTGCGACCGAGCCGCCCGCCAGTCTTCTCGCCACGCAGCCGTCCGACGTGATTGCGCATTATGGTCTTCCGTCACGGTATTTTTATCTGCCAAACCAGTTCTGGCGGCACAAAAATCATCAAATCGTGGTCGATGCGCTTGATCTGCTGAAATCTCAGGGTCTGGATGTCGTCGTCGCGGCGTCGGGAAGCACACAGGACTTCCGCGAGCCCGGCCTTTTCGAAACGATGATGAAGGGAGTCAAGGCGCGCGGCCTGGAGATGAATTTTCGGCATCTGGGAATGATTCCGCTGGATCATGTCTATGCGCTCCTGCGCGCATCGACGGCGCTGATCAATCCTTCGGAGTGCGAGGGGTGGAGCACCACTGTCGAGGAAGCCAAGTCGTTTGGTGTCCCGATGATCCTGTCGGACATCAATGTCCATCGCGAACAGACCGAGGGCGGCGCGCGATACTTCGGCATCCGCGACCCCAAGTCGCTGGCCGATCACATGTTGCAGGTTGCGCAGACCGCCGGGCCTGTGTTCGTCCGCAACTTGTTGCCGAACCTGGAGCATCGCGTAGAGGCGTTCGTTGCCGATTTCATCCGACTGACCCGGGATGTGATGGCGTCGCGAGGCGGCCAAGCCTGACGAGAAGCGTGGATGCGAGCGGCTTGGTTTCAAGACCTTGGTTTGCTCAGAGCGATCCAACCCTCGCTGCATGGCGACTGGCGCCGGTCCGAGCCTTCTCGGCTGAGGTCTGGCGGCGACATTTACAAGTTGATGCCCCAGTGCTAGCAGGTACGCGCAGTAACGCGTCGGCGCTCGCCCAGTTGTAGTCATGATTGACATCGATACCATTGGGCTTTTTGCGCCTTGCGTCACAGCGACAAGGTTATTGATCGTCTCGGCGATCGGGTTTCAGCGATCAGGCCGATGACGAAGACTTGGTTGACGAACGCAGCAGTAGCGGTTTGGATTTCAACTAACTCAATCCTTATCCTCTTGTATGGCCTGAGTGGCACGAAGGGGCATGCAGCCGTAACAGCGGCTGTCATGATTGCGCCGCTGCTCGTCGTATCGGGGAGGTTTCGCCCGCTACCTGCAGACTATTTGTTCGCTGCATTGGCCGCGCTCATGGTGGCGTCGGTTGTCGTCCACGGTCGAACGACGACTGATCGCGATTATGCGCTGCTCGCCCTTTCGATGGCCGCCTATCCCGCGTTCCGGGCCGTGGGTCATCGTTTTGATCTGTTGCGCTTCTCCTACATCATGGCAGCGCTCGTTTCGGTCGGGACCCTGCTGACGGCTTGGGCGGTGGTTTACGACCGGAGCGGCGCGTTCAAGCCGCAGGTTCTGGGTTTCAACGAAGGTCCCACCGTGTTTTCGCTGACGTGGTGCTTTCTGGTCTTTGCTTTCCTTTCGATGAACTTATCGTGGGGTCAATGGCGTGTTGTCGGCGGATTGGTCGCCCTGCCTGCGTTCGTGTTTGCCGCAGCAATGGTGCGACACCCGTTTGTCGCCTTGGCTCTCACGCTCGCTGCGACGGCCAGGATGGGCAACCGGCGCCAGATTGTCGTAGCCGGCGTGGTGGGACTGAGCATTGTCATCGGTTTGGCCGCGCGCCCCGAGATGTCCGGCAAGATCATCGGGCTTGTCTTCGAGAATGCGCAGAAATCGGTCGTGGCATGCGACACCGAGGATACCTTTGCGATTCGCATAATCCTCACACGGGAAGCCTTGAACCTGTTGCCGAAGGTTGGCCTTCTCGGCAAGGGCCTCGGAACGTTCGCTCAACAATCTTGCTATAAGACGGAGCCTCACAACGTTGTGCTGCAAGCCGCAGTCGAGGTTGGTGTTGCCGCAGCGCTGCTCTTGGCTGCTGCGTTCATTTTAGCGGCGATGTCGGCGAGAAGGCGTGCGCGCTCCAATGCCGCCGCGTCCTTTGTGTTTGCGGGCCTGATATTCGTCGGGATCGAGTTTTTGATGAGTGGTTCGCTGACGAACTCAGCGCTGCTATTTGGATTTATGGGTTGGGCGGTTGGGCTGCCGCAGAATGACGGGCACGAGGCAAGCGATCAACCGCATTCGCTCGCCGGCCCACAGCCGGTGCCCCAGTCGTAATCACCTCTCTGCGGAAGCTCGCTTGCGGCCGACGGAGGTTGCGAGCCGGATCAGGCCAGCTCGAGCGTACGTTTGAAATAGGCGATCGTCTCCTTCAGCCCGTCCTCGAGCGCGACCTTCGGCTCCCAGTCCAGTGCCGCCTTTGCCTTGGTGAGGTCGGGTTGGCGCTGGCGCGGATCGTCCTGCGGCAGCGGCTGGAAGATCAGTTGCGAGCGCGAGCCGGTGAGCTTGATCACCTTCTCGGCGAGCTCGCGGATGGTGAACTCCGAATTGTTTCCGATGTTGATCGGCCCGGTGATGTTCTCGCCGGTCGCCATCAGTCGCATGATGGCTTCCACGAGATCGTCGACATAGCAGAACGAGCGGGTCTGCCCGCCGTCGCCGAACACGGTGATCGGCTCGCCCTTGAGCGCCTGGACGATGAAGGACGACACCACCCGCCCGTCATTGGGCTGCATGCGGGGGCCGTACGTGTTGAAGATGCGCGCGACCTTGATCGGCAGGCCGTGCTGGCGCCAATAGTCGAAGAACAGCGTTTCGGCGCAGCGCTTGCCTTCGTCGTAGCAGGAGCGGATGCCGATTGGGTTGACGTTGCCCCAATAGTCCTCGGTCTGGGGATGGATCAGCGGATCGCCGTAGACCTCGCTGGTGGAGGCCTGGAAGATGCGCGCCTTGAGCCGCTTGGCGAGGCCGAGCATGTTGATGGCGCCATGCACCGAGGTCTTGGTGGTTTGTACGGGATCGCGCTGGTAGTGGATCGGCGAGGCCGGGCAGGCCAGGTTAAAGATCGCGTCGACCTCGATGTAGAGCGGAAAGGTGACGTCGTGCCGGACCGCCTCGAACAGCGGATTTGCGATCAGATGAGCGATGTTGCGCCGGCTGCCGGTGAAGTAATTGTCGACGGACACCACCTCGGCCCCCGTATCGAGCAGCCGCTCGCAGAGATGGGATCCGATGAAGCCGGCGCCTCCGGTCACGAGGATGCGGCTGTTCTTGTAGGTGTCAAACGGCATGATCGGTTCCAGATTGTCCGCGGCGGCGCGCGCTGAGTGGTATCGGCAACGGCCGGACTCGCCAATAGCCAAATGGCTTGGTCCGTGGTATCTAAATACCGATACTGTGCATGGGGTTGTTTTCGGTATTTTTGTCGGAGCGCTCGTCAGGGCGCTGGCTAGAATTCGCGCCGCTTCAGCCAGGCCCGCGCACCCCAATGAGCAAAACACCAGCTCGATCTGATCAGGGAGAGGCGTTCGACATTGCGGTAGATATGCCAAACCCATTTGGCGGAGCGCACCGGGCGGCTCGAGACCGAAGAGCCCCTGACGCGGTAGCGTGCAAGGTCCTCGTTGAGGCCGTAGGCTGTATGGCCGCGCTTCAGGATCGAGAGCCACAAGCAGAAATCGTCGTAGCCCTCGTTCTTCATCACGACGGGACCGGCGATCTCGCGGTCGACCATCGCGGTCAGCGTCGCGATCGCGGTGTTCTCAAGGAGCTGGTCATAGGTGAGCGACGCCGGCACCTCGATCAGCCGTCCGGTGACCGTGTTGCTCTCGTCGATGCGGCGGAACGCGGTGTAGCTGAGGGCGGCCCGCTTCTCGCGGGCGAAGGCGAGCTGGCACTCGAGCTTCCCCGGCAGCCACAAATCGTCGCTGTCGAGGAAAGCGAGATAGCGGCCCTGCGCGGCGTCAATCGAGGCCTGGCGGGCGAGTGCCGGGCCGCCATTTCGGGCCTGCCGGATCAGCTTGACGCGGGGATCGCGCTCGCCGATCGCGGCGATGATCGCCGGCGTCCTATCGGTCGAGCAGTCGTCGGCGATCAAGAGTTCCCAATCGGCGAACGTCTGGTCCTGCACCGAGCGGATCGTTTCCTCGATCAGGCCTTCGACATTCCAGGAGGGTGTTATGATCGAGACGAGCGGCATCATGGATCCGTTCAGTTCACGCGGGCCGGAGCGGCGATTGCCGCACGCAAGGAGGCCGCAAACGTGTCGAGCAGCTTGGGATCGCCGATATAAAGCTCGCCCGGATAAGACCGGCGCCAGGCAGACTCGAAATAGGGCGCCACCCTGGCCGGATCGAATGGCCCGGCGGTGAGCGCTTCGCGTAGCCGTGCCGGCACATCGGCCAGGCGGTCAACCGCATACACCAGCGGGCAGGAGCGGTAGAAGGCATCGCCCATCACCACGACCGGTTTGCCGAGCAGCAGTGCTTCGGCGCCCGACTTGCTGTTGACGGAGATGACGGCCTCGGCGCGATTGAGCACCGTGTAGTTGTTGGTCTGCGGCGGCAGCAGCACGAAATTGTCGAACCGTCGCGCGAGCTCGAACAGGCGCGAAGCCGCGATCGCGCCGATCTGGGCGGGGTGTTCCTTGACCACGAGCACATGCGAATCCGGAATCGTGCGCAGCAGGAAGTCGACGGTGGCGACCTGGTCGAGATAATCCGGCGAGCGCAAAGTCAGCGCCATGTCGGCGGGAACGTGGAAAGGGTAGTAGACGAAGGGCGTTTCAGGAAGCGGGCGATAGAGCTTGCGCAGCCGCGTCGCGTTGAGCGCCATTGCCGCATGAACACGCGCGTGGCGCAGATTGTGTCCGAACTCCTGGTGTTTGCCGAGCGCAAACTGGTCCCAGAGTTTTTCGACAAGACGGTGGGCATTGCCCAGGTTCACGACCTTCTTGAAGGCCGCCGAATAATGGTGCTGGTCCTTCTTGGGGATGACGATCGCACGCTGCGTCAGCGTGTCGTCCAGATAGGCGCGCACCTCTAATGAGACCGTGTCCGCCGGCGTCGCCATCACGTCGGGAGCTGCGAGGCTATCGGGCGTAAAATACATCCGGCCGCGGAAGAACGACGGCTCGATGAACCAGTTGCGAATGTTGCGGCGCCTTGCGGCGTAGAAGCTCGCGATGACGGAGAGAAAGCCGCCGAGCTCCTGCACCAGCTCGGCGCGCGTGCCTTGCGCCTCCAGCCGGTCGAGCAGCGCCTCCATGGCGTTGGCGTAGATCATGAATCGCCGGCGCAGCGCGGCCGTGTCGCGGATGCCGAAAGTGAAACGTTCATGACTGAACAGGAAATTGGTCCCATCGAGTCCGTAGGCAGCAACGCGCGCGTCGAACGCCTTGCGGTCGTCGGGTGCAGGGCCAGCCTTGAGGCCCTCGCGGTACATGTTCGTGACCGGCACGCCTGCAGCGGCCGAAATCTCCGCGCTGCGATCGTCGAAGGCGAGCAATTCGACATTATGGCCTGCGGCGCGCAACCGCTGCGCGACCGGAATCCAGAACCGGGTCTGGTATTCCGCGAGGGTGGTGATCAGGAAGGTTTCTGCAGATGTGGTCATGGTGCTATTGGACCTGTTCGATCGCAATGCTCGCGAGCGGCAAGCCTGTCGTGGTGCAATGGGCGCGTCGCGCCGCGAATTGCGACGGACTCGCGCGATCATGAGCTGCGATCCGCTGAAGCAGGGTTTTGACGAAAACCGGCTCGATCCGCTTGTCCCGCCGGGCTGGATTGAACCGGCTGCGCAGCCGCTCGGTGACGGCCGAGCCGAGCGCGGCGCTCGCGGCGCCCTTGACGATCTGGCCGAGGCTCGGCTTGGCGCGCGTGCCCTTCACGGTCGCAAGCAGCGACACGTAAGGTCGGTGCGAACCCTGTGCGCGGGTCAGGACATCGGCGACACGATCGGCAGCCTGTCCGTCGTTGAGATGGAAGAAGGCCTCGATGTCAGCGGCGTGAACGCCTTCGAAGTCGAAGGTCTCGGTCTCGCGCTTGACGTGGTCGATTGCACCAAGCAACTCGTCGAACGAGGCGACCTGCCGGCTCACGCGCGCGGGCAGTCCGGCATGGCCCGCGGTAGTCGGTGTGTTCAGATATTCGAGCTGGAGCGGCAGCTTTCCGAGCAAGACCGATTCGACGGCCGTCCCGCAGTTGAGATGAATGACTGCGGCCGCGTTGCGGATGCGGTCGAGCACGCTGCCGGTGCCGTCGATCACGACGTTGGCATGGCGCGAGAGCGCGTTGCGATAGACGTCCTCGCTTTCGAAGGGATGCGGACGTACGAGAATTTTGCGGTCGGGTCGCGCTGCGGCGAGCCGCCCGATCTCGGCGAGATAGTTCGCGAAGACCTGCTTCAGGTCCGCAATGAAGCGATCGACATAGGCGCCGTCCCAACCGGCCCGCACCATCGCCTCGCGCTCCCCGCCCGGCTTGCCGGTGAAGCGCGAGTTGACCAGCGGAAAGTTGGCGTTGACGAGCAGATAGCCGCGCGGTTCGCCGTCGAGCAGCGCGCGCCAGCGTGAAGCTGCAAAATCGAAGCGCGGGCAACCGGTGAGGTGAAGCTGCGCCGGCTGCATCGTTCCGGCCGCCAGGAACGCGTCGTGCAACCGGCTGCCCCAGAAGAAATAGCCCGCCAGGATGTCGGCGTAGCCGCTGTTCTTGATGTGCGCCGCCATCGCCGGCGGCGAGTTGCCGCCCTTTTCCGCGAGCACGCCGCCTTCGGTATCGAGCACGTACAGCGCGAGGCCGGCTTTGGCAAAGCTGCGCATCAGGTCGAGAGTGGCCGGGCGCGCATAGTTCACGACCAGGGCGTCGAGCCCGAGCCGCGGCACATCGACCGCCTGCTCGTACATCGGCACCAGCACGACGGAGGCGCCGCGCCGCGCGAGTTGATAACCGAGCATGACTGCCCCCGGCAGGTCACGCTTGGGGTGATCGACCACCAGGCCTATGCGCAAGATCGTGGCTCCCGGCAGGCCCGATTCAGAGGCGCATCACGGCGCGATCGATATCCGTGAGCGGCCCGGCTGCCCGGAAGCGCGGAGCCGGTTCGGGGTAGATGCGCGGCTGCTGAATATAGGTTGCGGTATACAGAAGGCGGTTGCGATCGGATTGAATCCGGCTGCCCATATGTAGGCAGCGAGCCGTATTGACGATGAACGACGACAGGCGCGGCGCAACCATCTCCTTCACCGCATCGGGCCCGGTCTTGGCAAACACCTGTTGGTCGCTCATGTGGCTCTTCAGCGTGTTGCGGAACGGCTTTGAGGGGCCTGCCGGAATGAAGGTGAATGGACCATCAGCGGTGTCGCGGACGTCGGTGAGATAGATGAAGAGCTTGCAGACGCGCTTGTCGTCGTGATCGAGATGCCAGAGCTGGGAATAGCTCAGCATCTGGCTTGCTGTCGGCTGAGACAAGGTCAGCAGCACGTCGGAGAGCTGCGGCAAGTCACGCATGTAATCGCCGATGATGCGAAGCGCCGCGGGCTGTAGTGCATAACGCACGAAGGGATGGTCGGTCGCAAACGCACCGTTGACGAGATCCTCATCCAGGAGGCTAACCCAGAATGATTTGTGTCCGAGCTGCTGCTTGCCGGAGAGTTCGTTGAGTCGGCTCACTTTGCTTTCTGAAACTGCAGCGACGGCTTCCGCAAGGCTGCGCTCCATCAGCGACGAGACGTCGACATAGCCGTCCTCGTCGAGCTTACGGCTCGCGGCGGCCCATTCCGGCTTCGAGGGAAGCTGCTTCAGGAGCGCGATCCGTTTGGCGCGCGCGCCCGGTTGCAGGCTGCTCAGGGCCGCCTTGGTAACCCAGCCGAGATCAGTCCGGTTAATGTGCCATAGCAGGCGGCGGAACTGGCTGATCTTCTGCTTCTTCACAGCCGGTGCATCCGAAGCGGTGTTGATGGTTGTCATAGCGGCTCCCAGCAATACAGGAATCCATCATTGTTGATGGCAGGCGCAAAAGGCATTCGCTCGCGTGCGATGATGCGGATCCGTCCCTCGCGTTCGAACTGGTCGAGCGTGGAGAACAGCACGGTCTGGTAATCGACCGAGCGGATATAGAGCAGGCTGACGATGTCGCGGGGCGATTTGAGGTCGAGGAATTCGGCATTCGGTTCGATGTTGATCACGCGCCGAGGCTTGCCCGCGATGATGTTCTCGATCACCTTGCGAACGTCGTAGGGAATTTGCTCGATGCAGAAATAAGTGAGCACGACCTCGCCGTTGATCGCCGCCAGATTTGGATCCGAGCTGTCGGTCAGGTCGATGCGGTCGAGCGTCACCTTGCCCGATACGCCGAAATGCGCAGCGATCTCGCGTCCGATGGTGATGCCGTTCGGTGAGATGTCAAAGCCCTTCAGCGTCCAATCGGGATGGCTGTGGAGGAGGGAAAACAGATTGTAGCCGTAACCTGTCCCGAGCTCGACGATCCGGCTGGCGCCGTCGGCGTATCGAGCGATCAGTTCTCCCAGCGCGGACAAGCGGTAGCGATAATATTGCTGAGCGCTGATGCGCATGATCTTGCCGTCGACTTTGCGCAGGCGCACGGACTGATCCGGGAAGATCAAGAAATCGGACAGGCTCTTGGCGTCGCGCCAAGCCTTGCGAGACAGAATCTTCTGCCAGTGCGATCCGTCATACTCCGACTGCACCTTATCCTGGGTCCGCTCCATCCGCCGCATTGCGAGGCGATAGAGGCTCTTGGCGCCGTCGAGCGCGTAGGAGGCGGCGCGGTCGGGCAGGGATGCCGGAGAGAGCGACTCCAGAATATCGTTCGCACCCGTTTTCATTCCATCGATCCAGAGAGCATCCGCTCAGTTGCTTTTGGGGGCTAGCCCCATGAGGGAACCGACTGCGGGAAAAATGGCGCGATGCCGCTTTTCGAGTACCAGGAAGTACTGCGCGGCCCACGTCAGCACGCAGAATATTCCCGAAATCAGGCAAAGCTTTAGCACGCTGTCCGGGTGAATGTAACCCGCAAATAACCACAGTAATAAGCTGCTCAGGAGCAGGATGGCGGCCTGAGTTCCGATCGCTTTTGCAAAGCGTTCAAGGTTGAGATCGAGCGCACTGCGCAATTGGCTGAGTTGCAGCGGCAGGACCAACACATTGGCCACGGCTTGGCCCAAGATCAAGGCCCGCTCCGCGAACAGGTGCAGCGTTGCGGCAGATACGACCGCCCAGATCAGCAGCTGAAGCCCCATGAGCAAATTGAGCCGTGCCTGGATCTCTGGGCGGGTCAGAAAAATCAAGCTGCCAATCGCAATATATTGCGTACAGATCGGTGACACGAAACTTATGCCCATCCAGGCAGCGTAGGGCGTCAAAAGCGGACCGATCCAAATTCGCAGGATGTCCGGCGACAGGATGGCGGCGGCTACGAAGATAGGAACCGTAAACATGGGCAGCAGAATAAGACCCAGTTCACCCAACCGTTGAAACGTTGTCGAGCTGCCGCGCTCGTCGAGACGGCTCGCGACCGGAAGTAGTGCCGAGGTTAGTAGGCTGACCACGGTCCTGGATACGCGCGAAAGCCGCACCAGCGCATCGTAAGTGCCGACGCCCGTTGGGCCGAATAGGAACCCGACCACCAACGGTTGGAGGGGGCCGGAAATGCCGCCGATCAACCGGCCCTGCAGAAGAAGCATACAGCGATGCAGGAGGTCGCGGCGAATGTCGGAAGTCCATGATGAGAAACGCGTGTTCTTCCGCCCCAGCGCGACCACGGCGCCGAGCAGCACCACGAGCGCGCGGCCGATAAGCGTGGCGAGATAGATATAGGCGACGACCTCAAAGCCAACAGACCTATAGGAGGCTAATATTGTCAGCCCGACATAGGCGACGGTCGAAGCAACCTCCGTCACCCGCAACAGATTGTAGCGTTCGAATCCCTTGATGATCCCTTCCCACACCAAGGCCGGAATAAGGATCAGATTTCCGAGTGCAGTGAAGCGGAGTATGCTGACGAACGCCTCGAAGTGAGCGGCGTCGACCTTCATCAACATCGCAAGGTACGGAACTCCGAACCAGATCGCGGTGCTCAGGGTCAACGCGAGGACGATTGACACCACGCTAAGAAAAGAGAGCTGTCGGGCAGCCAGAGCCCAATCGCGATGCTCCCGGCCCCGCGCCACCGTCTGAGTGGCCACCTCCGAAAGACCAAGATCAAACACGGCCATCATCCCGGTCGGCAGGAGCAGCCGTGCGAGCACTATGAGACCGAACTCGGTCACGCCCCACGTGCGGAGGATCACGGGAATGACGACGAGGCCGAGCACGGCGGCGCCGCCGAAGGCGATGATCGAGATCAGGGTGTTGTGGATCAGGCGCTTGATCATTGCGATATTATATCACCAGGAACTCAACCCGCCGTCGACGGCGACGTTCTGTCCGGTGACGTAGGATGCCGCATCGGACACCAGGAACAGCATTGCGCCCACCATCTCGTCCGCGCGGGCCATCCGGCCGAGCGGAATGCGGGCAGCATAGCGCGCCTTGAAGGTTTCGTTTTGCCCGCTCTCCACCCCGCCCGGGGTGAGGGTGTTGACGCGAACGCCTTTCGCCGCCCAATAGGTCGCCAGATGCTTGGTCAGTCCGATGACCCCGGCTTTGGACGCCGTGTAGACCGCAGGCGTGTTGATGGCGCGGCCGAGATATTCGGAGCCTTCGTAGATGCGCTGGTCGGGCGCCATCAGGCCGTAGATTGAGGCGGTCTGCACGATAGCGCCGTAGCCGCGTTCAGCCATTCGACCGCCGAAGGCTTGGGCGACGTTGAACATGCCGTCGAGATTGACCGCCATGATCTCCCGCCAGGTCTCCAACGAAAACTGCTCGACCGGCGCGAAGAAGGCGTCGACGTCGCGGGTCTTGCTCGCGGCGTTGTTGAGCAGGATCGAGACCGGCCCGAGGTCCGCTTCGATCGCATCGGCGGTGTTGCGTACCGCGTCGGGCTGGGTGATGTCGCAGCCATAACCCCTGCTGCGGACGGTATGGCGTGACGTGATGTCGGCTGCCGCCGCATCGGTCGCGGCCTGGTCGAGATCGACAATCGCGACATTGGCGCCGAACTCGGCGAGGCCCTCTGCGAAACGTCGGCCGAGAATGCCGCAGCCGCCGGTGACGACGGCGGTACGTCCGGTGAGATCGAACAGAGCCTTGAAGCTCGTGGTCATTGCTTAAGCCCCCTCAGGCCGGCAGTCGCTGGCGCAGCAACAGCTCCACCAACGCAAAGTCGAGATCGGAATCGATATCGATCGAGCGTTCTTCCGGCATCTCGAACAGGCGCGTGTCCGGATAGAATACCGCGGGCTGCGCCAGGAACTGCGCGACGCGCCAGACGTAGATCGATGCGTTCATGTCGAAGCAGCGCGGCGCATCCTGCCGGCGCGTGATTGGAGGACTGGCGGATTTGGAGAGGCCAACGCTGCCATCGGTGCGCTGCTCGACCAGATTGAAATAGGGGGAGCGGCGTGCCGGCGCGCCGGTGATGACATTGCGGGCGTCGCTCTCGCGCAGCAGTGCCACCGCGCCGGCGATGTCGGAGGCGAGCCTGAGCGGCGAGGTGACGTCGAGATCGACGAAAATCTCGGGCGTCTTGCCCGTTTGCGCGATGGCCTGCTCGAGACAATGGCGGATCGCCGGCAGCTTCGGCGCGGTATCCGTCGCCATCTCGTCCGGACGCTTCACGGCGATGTCGGCGCCCGCCTTCAGTGCCGCATCGAGCAATGCGTCAGAATCACTGCTGAAAGCGATCGCGTCGAACAGGCCGGTCTCGCGCGCCTGCTCGATACTCCATGCGAGCACGGGCTTGCCCAGGAGCTCGCGCGCATTCTTGCCGACGACCCCTTTCGAGCCGCCTCGCGCGCAGATCGTGCAGAGGAGACTCATGGCGATATCCAGGTCTTGGTGCGCAGAGCGCGCTCGCTGGCATCGATCAGATGTACGACGCCGAGCGCCTCGGGCAGAGAGCAGGCTGGGCTCGCGCCATGCATCGCCGCGATATGCATGTCGCGATAGGTTTGGTCGCGCTCGCTGGGGATCTCGGTGATCTTGCCGTTGATCGCAAGCCGGCTGCCGACGAGATCGGCCTCGATGGTGTCGTCGTCGACGTTGACGCGAATGCGGCGGATGCCCTGACGGTCGAGATAGTCCATGTGGACGTGGACCGATGGCGCCCGCTGCATATCGAGCAGCAGGTCGAGGTGGTCGTCGACGTCGATATCGCGCGCACCGGACGCGCCGCCGAGCGCCGCGACGCGATGCCACGGTCCGAACAGCCACAACAGATAATCCAGTTCGTGGCTGAGATCCCGCAGCACGCCGCCGCCGGCGTCAGCCGTGGCGGATGCAGTCGCACGATGATCGCGGCCGGGGCGCCAGTCCCTGATGTCCTGGCCGACATAGGCGGCGACCGTGATCACTTCGCGCCCGCGTAATCTTTCGGCCAATGCCGTCATCACGGGGTGAAAGCGCAGATTGTATCCGACGCTGACGTGGGAAAACGGATATTTCGGCGGCGGTGCCGGTGTTGCGAATAGCGGTTTTTCGACAAGGACTTTGCCATGGAAGCCGACCTGCGCGAGTTCTTGCAGATCGTCCGCATGGCGCGCAGTCTCGGTGGCGATCACCGCATAGTCCGGATTTGCTCCGGCGATCGCCTGCGCAATCGAGCCGTAGTCGCCGCCTTCGCGGCGGCTGACGGTCACGACACGAAGCCCCAGCTCTCTCAGGACGCGCGCATGCCTTGTGCCAATCGAGCCGAGGCCGACCACGACGGCGGTTGTCGATGTCACGGGAAGACCTCGTGAAATTCCGCATGCGCCTGCTCGAAATCCTCCAGGCGACCGATGTCGAGCCAGTATTCGCGGATCGGATAGACCGCGACGCGTCCCTTGCCGGCGATCACGCGCTCCAGCACGGTCGGCATATCGACGCTGACTCCCGGCGCGACATGGTGAAAGACGGAGCTGCCGATCACATAGATGCCAGCACTGACGAACCAGCTCTCGGTCGGCTTCTCGCGGATGGCATCGAGAAAGCCCTCCGACGTGGAAACCACGCCGTACGGTACGTGCACCTTGTGCTCGCGGACGGCCATCGTCGCTTCCGCCGGCGTTCCGTTGTGGAAGTCGAGAAGAGCCCGGTAGTCAATCGTGGTGAGAATATCGCCGTTGGTGACGATCATCGGCAGAGCCGGTGGCGTCGGGAAGAGGCCGAGCGCGCCTGCGGTTCCCAGGCGTTCCGTTTCGTGTACGTACTGGATATTGGCGCCGAAGGCGGTGCCGTCGGCAAAGTACTCTTTGATTGTCTCCGCCTTGTAGTTGACCGAGATGAAGATGTTGCCAAAACCCTGCTGCACGACGTTGCGAACGATCGTCTCGAGCAGCGGCCGGCCGCCGACGTTGAGCATCGGCTTCGGCACCTCGCGCGTCAGCGCGCCCAGGCGTTCGCCGAGGCCGCCCGCCATGATCAGGACCGGATTGGGATAGTGCCGCGGTTCGAGCAACTCATCGAGGGTCTCGACCAAGACAAGATGCCCGCCCTCGTCGACGAGCGGGAGTTGCTTGATCGACTTCTGCCGCATCAGCTGCAGGCGATCCTCGCGCGGCAGTGCCGCAGGAGCCGACACCGGCGCACGGCTCATGATGTCGGTCGCAAGTCCTGCGAGCGGGATGCCGCGGAGCAGGCCGCGCCTCACATCGCCGTCGGTGACCACGCCCAAAAGGCGATTCTGGTCGTCGAGCACGAGCGCAATCTGGATGCTTCCACTCTCGATGGCGGCAATGGCCTCGCCCACGGTGGCCTGCGTTCCAACGACGGCCTTACGCCAGGATTTCATGGCAATCTGCCTCGTATACGCCGGATATCGGGGCCGCCCGCGGCTTAAGTCTGCTATATCGCGGCTGCGAGACGCGGCGTCAACCCCAACCGCATTTCTAAGGCAGCCCCGTTAACCTCAGCTTTTCGCGGTCGAATCAACGGTTTGAACACCCGCCGTCCGGCCGCTAAGGTTGTGCAGCGCAGGGGAATCGGCATGAACGATCTCATCATCATAGGCGGCGGCGAACACGCCTTTATGGTCTACGAAGCGGCGCTGTTCTCCGGCCAGTTCAACGTTATCGGCTTCCTCGATCGCCAGCCCGCAACACTGGGCGACGTCAGCTATCTCGGAACCGACGACGCTGCGCCGAACTATCCGGACGCGGCCTTCGTCATGGGGATCGGAACGATGCAGGCGGGGCCCGCTCGCCGGCAGATGATCGGCTGCATGCAGGTCGAGCGCTGGGCGACCGTGATTCATCCGCGCGCTATCGTCTCGCCCTCGGCCGGGATTGGTGCAGGCACCGTCATTATGCCCGGCGCAATCGTCAATGCGCGAAGCCGGATCGGTGATCACTGCATCATCAATTCCGCTGTCGTCGTCGAGCATGACGTACGGATTGGTGACTGCACGCATTTGTCGCCGGGAACCGTAGTTGGCGGCGGCGCGAAGATCGGCGAGAACTGCTTCGTCGGTCTCGGCAGCCGGGTCAGGGACCACATCGCGATCGGCGACGACACGCTGGTGGCGATGGGATCGGTGGTCACCGCCCCATGCCCGCCAGGGTCCGTCCTTCGCGGCATTCCGGCAAAGCCGCAAGGCTAGACCGGATCGTCCGGCTCGAGCGCGCGCGGCACTGCCGTCCCAACCAGTGACCAGTATTCGATCGGCGGACGGCCGGCGCCGGGGCGCTTGGCGGTGATATCGGCCGGGCCGATGGTCTCGCCGGCCTTCAGCGCACGCGCCGCCACGATGCTCTTGCGCGCGACTGGAACGTTCCTGATCTCGGACTCTTTCGGCGCCTTCACGCCGTCGCCCAGTGCACGCTCCACGTTGCGGATGGCCGCAACCATTTGCTTGAAATCGTCCGGCTCCAGCGAGGCCGCGTGGTCGGGGCCCGTGGCGTTGCGGTCCAGCGTCAGGTGCTTTTCGATCGTTGTGGCGCCGAGCGCGACGGCGGCCACTGAAACTTCGAAGCCGTCGGTGTGATCGGAATATCCGACCGGGAGCTGGAACGCGGAGCGCATTGTGGCCATTGCGGCGAGGTTCACATCCGCGATGGGGCAGGGATATTCGGTGGTGCAATGGAGCAGGCTGACGTGCCGCGCGAGCATTGTGCGTGCCGCCGGATCGCGCCACGCCGCGCGGAAGGAGGCAATGCCGGGCGGATCGTTGCGTTGGCCGTAGCCATGAGCGAGCACGCCGAGCGCTTCCTCGATCTCGCCGAGTGTCGCCATGCCCGTCGACAGGATCAGCATCGCGCCGGCCCTCGCCGCCGCATGCAGCAGCGGCGCATTGGTGAGATCGCCTGATCCGATCTTGATGTGCGGCAGGTTCAGCGACAGCAGGAAGGCGAGCGACGCGTCGTCGAAGGGCGTCGACAGGAACTCGATGCCACGCTCCTTGGCGCGCGCGATCAGCGTGTGGTGCGCGGCTTGCGGCAGTTCGAGCCGTTCCAGCATTGCGAGCTGGCTCTCGGCGGCGTTCGTCGTGCGCCGCTGATACTCAGCCTTCTTCGCCGCACCGCCCGCCAATGCCTTCGCATTGAAGGTCTGGAACTTGACGATGTCGGCGCCGGCGTCGGCGGCCGCGTCCACCAGCGCCAGCGCCTTCTCCAGGCTGCCGTCATGATTGACGCCGGCTTCCGCGATGATCAGCGTTTGCGTCGTCATGGCCGCGCTCCACTTGCCGGAAGGTCGTAAAAGCCCTTCGCCAGAAGCTGCCTGAAATCGGGGAAGCCGGCGACGATGTCGGCAAATCGCCGGCTGGATTCGCCGTCGCCGTAAGGATTGACGGTGGCTTGACGGCCACGCTGGAGCGCCGCCGAGATGGCGGCGGCGATTGCATTGCGCTCGGGCGCTGCGTGAAATACCGATGCGGCGCGTTCACGTCCCTTCTGGCGGTCGCCGATATCGACTGTGGGAACTCCGAAGGAGGGCGCTTCGAGCAGGCCGCTCGAGGAATTGCCGATCACCAGGTCCACCTGGTTCATCAGGCTGAGATAGCGGAGCTGCCCAAGCGAGGCGACCGCGATCGTGTTCGGCCGGCCTGCCGCAAAAGCTTCGATCCGTGCGTTCAACGCGCGGCCCTCGGCATCGGCGTTGGCGAGGGTGAACACGAAACGAAAGTCGGGATCGAGCGCCGACAGCGCCGCAAACAACTCGTCCAGTTCGGCTACCGAGCGCCCGGCCCCGACCGTGACGGGGTGGAACGTGACGAGCGCATTGCGCTCGCCGAGCGCCATCCCGACCGCGCGACCGATGCCGTCGCGGTCCATCAGGGCGAGATGTTTGATGGCATCGATGCCGACCGAGCCGATGGTGTGAATGCGCGAGGGGTGCTCGCCGAGCTGTATCAGCCGCCGCGTCGAGTCCGGATTGCTGGTGAAATGTAGATGCGCCATTTTGCTGATGGCGTGACGAATGGACTCATCGACCGCGCCCTCGGTGACGTCGCCGCCGAACAGATGCGCCATCGGCAGCCGCATGAACATCGCCGCCTGCGCGGCCGCGAACATCTCGAAGCGGTCGCCGAGGACGACGACGAGATCCGGTCCTAGCCGCGTGAAAGCATCGGCAAAGCCGATGACGCCGAGCCCGACCGATTTCGCGATGCCGGCCCCGGTGTCGCTGCTGAGCAGCGTCTCGACACGCTCGTCGACTTCGAACCCCTCGTCGCGGATGGCGGCAAAGGTGTAGCCAAACTCCGGTGCGAGATGCATGCCGGTGGCGACGAGCTGTAGTGTCAACCCAGGCGTCTCGCGGATTGCATGCATCGGCCAGACCAGCAGCCCGAAATCAGCGCGGCTACCCGTAACGAAGCAGATTTTTCGCGCGACGCTACTCATCGCGAACCCTGATGCTGGCGCTGCTGGGGAGGTTGATTAGCCGACGTTCGATGGATTCCGCGGTCGACAGATCGCCGCGCGGGCTTTGCGCGAACATCGGCAGCTTGTGCATCAAGGTCCAGGCCGGACGGGCGCCGAAGCCGGCGTCGTTGAGCGCGGCGAGCAGATCGTCGCGCCGATCGGCATGGGCTTCGTCGAGCAGGATCGCGTTCAGCCAGTAATTGCTCGTTGTGTCCTTCGGCTCGCGCGAGAAGCAGACCCCCGGAATATCGGCGAAGGCGCGCTGATAGGCTGCAGCTAACTTGCGCTTGCTTGCGAGGAAGCCGTCGAGCTGCTCGAGCTGCGCGCAGCCGAGCGCGGCGTTCAGATTGGGTAAACGGTAGTTGAAGCCGATCTCGTCATGGATGAAGGCCCATTTGTGCGGCAGCTTCGCGGTGGTCGTCAGGTGCTTGGCGCGGCGCCCCAGTTCCTCGTCATTGGTCAGGATGGCGCCGCCGCCGCCGGTGGTGACGATCTTGTTGCCGTTGAAGCTCAGCGCCGCGAGCCGCGTCTGCGATCCGACGGCGTGACCCTTGTAGGTCGAGCCCAGCGATTCTGCGGCATCCTCCACCAGCGCAATGCCCCACTCGCGGGCGGTCGCGGCAATCTCGTCGAGCTCGACCGGATGCCCGAACGTATGCATCGGCGTGATAGCGGCGATGCGGCGCCCGGTCTCGCGATTGACTGTCCCCTTGGCGGTTCGCTCGGCGATCTCGTCGAGGCGCGTTGCGAGTGCGCGAGCATCCATGCCGAGCGTGACGAGCGAGCTATCGACGAAATGCGGCGTCGCGCCGCAATAGGCGATCGCATTGGTCGTCGCGATGAAAGTCAGCGCCGGCGAAATGACCTCGTCGCCAGGCTCGACGCCGGCGAGGCGGAAGCAGGCATGCAGCGCGGCCGTGCCGTTGACGACGGCTACCGCGCGCTTGGCGCCGGTGGCTTCCTCCAGCATGCGCTCGAACCGATCGACGAACGGCCCGACCGAGGAGACGAAGGTGCTCTTGATGCACTCTTGGAGATACGCGATCTCGTTGCCGGCGAACACCGGCTCGTGCAGGCCGAGAATTCCGTTGGGTGTTCCCACAGCGCGCCGTACGGCATCGACGATGGTCTTGGGTTCGAAACCTGATCTGGTCACTGGACTGTCCACCATCGCCTCAGACGTTGTAGACGTCAGCCTTGTAGCGGCTGAGGTTTGCAGGATTGGTGAACCACTCGACAGTCTTGATCATCCCGCGGCGCATGCCGTCGACACCGCCGAATTCAGGGCTCCAGCCAAGCTGCTGGCGCGCCTTGGAATTGTCGGCCCAGAGCCGTTCGACCTCGCTGTTGGCGGGACGCAGGCGCGCCTCGTCGGTCTGGATTTCGATGGTTGTCCCCATGACATCGGCGATCATCTGCGCGGTCGCGCCGACCGCTATCTCAAAACCGCTGCCGAGATTGATGGTCTGGCCGACGACCTGCTCCGCAGGCGCCGTAAGGCCCGCGATCAGGCCGCGCGCGGTGTCGGTGACGAACGAGAAATCGCGCGTCGGGCTGACGGCACCGAGGCGGATGTTCCGCTTGCCGGTCGCAATCTGGCTGATGATCGTCGGGATCACGGCGCGCGCCGACTGTCGCGGGCCAAAGGTGTTGAACGGGCGGATTACCACGACGGGCATATCGAACGAGGCCTGGAACGACAACGCCATCTGGTCGGAGGCGATCTTCGAGGCGGAGTAGGGCGACTGTCCGACCAGCGGATGGCTCTCCTTGATTGGAACGATCTGCGCCGTGCCGTAGACCTCGCTGGTCGAGGTCTGCACGAAGCGGCGCACGCCGGCCATGCGCGCGGCCTGGAGCACGTTTACGGTGCCGCGCACGTTGGTCTCGACATAGGAGTCGGGCGCGACATAGGAGAACGGGATCGCGATCAGCGCCGCCAGATGCAACACGTCGGTGCAGCCGCTCGCGGCCGCGATCATGAAGTGCGGATCGCGGATGTCGCCTGCCACGACCTCCACCGACGTCATGATGTCGGCCGGCACCGTGTCGAGCCAGCCCCAGGAATTGAAGGAGTTGTAGTAGACGATCGCCTTGACGCGGGCACCGGCTTTCACCAGTTCCTCGACGACATGCGAACCGATGAAGCCGTCGCTGCCGGTAACGAGGACGCGGGCGTCCCTCAGATCTGCCATGCCGGACCCCAAAGGGCGATTAAGCCAGTGTTCGCAACAAGATGGCGCTATAGCACACTGGCCGTCGCGTGCAACAGAGCACCGTTCGATATCGGTCAAATGCCCGGGGATGCAGCGCTTTTGGGCGCCCGTCTAGGCGTTCCCAGTGGGGATCAGGCGTTGCTTCACGAACGCCTCCAGATTTCCGCCCTCGAACAGATGGCCGGCAAGGCCCGCGGCCTGCGCCGCCCCCATGTCGCTGTCCTTGTCTCCGATTACCATGCTGCGCGTCATGTCGATTGGGAAACGTTGTGCGAGGTCATTGATCATGCCAGGCGCCGGCTTGCGCCGGTCGCTCGTGCGGCAATAGTTTGCGACGGTGCCGTCGGGGTGATCGGGGCAATATTCGAACGCGTCGATGTGTGCGCCGACCAGCGCCATCTGGTCCGCCATCCAGCGGTGCAGGGTGACGACGTGATGCTCCTCGTAGTAGCCGCGTGCGACGCCGGATTGATTGGTGATGACGAAGGCGAAGTAGCCGGCGTCGTTGACGGCCTTCACTGCCTCGCGTGCGCCCTCGGTCCATTCGAGTTTGTGCGTCTCGAAAGTGTATCCTGAATCGTGGTTGAGCACGCCGTCGCGATCGAAGAACACTGCTGGCCGGCGCAGCTTCTCCCGCAATTCCCGATCGGCGCGTGCGAAATCATCGGGAACGCCGATGTCGATGAAGTAGCCGCGATAGGCCGTGCCGCGCAGTGCGCCGGACTTGACGAGGCCGGGGAACACGTCCTGCTCGAGCGAGGCGGGAAGCGTCGCGATGTCGGTGAGAACGGATTTATCCACGACGTAGATCCCGGCATTGACCGGCCCCGTCGCGCCCGCACCCGGGGCGATGAAGTCACGCACCACGTCACCCTCAAGCACGACGCGCCCGTAGCGATCTCCGACGACGCCGTCGCGCAGTGCCATGTGAACGCGCCCACGCTGCGAGCGCGCGATCAGATCGAGCAGATTGAAGTCGAATAGCGAGTCGCCGTTGAGCAGCAGGAACCGTTCGTGCAGCAGATCGCGCGCATGCACGAGCGCGCCGCCGGTGCCGAGCGGCTCGGTCTCGCGCGACACGACGATTCGCGCCTGTCCCCTCGAAGCCGCAGCGTAGTGCGTTTGGACGATCTCCGCCTTGTGGCCCGCAAGCAGGAGAATTTCATCGAACACGCCATAGCGTACGATCTCGTCGATCAGCGTGTCGAGAAACGGACGTCCGCCGATATCGAGCATCGGCTTCGGCACCAGTCTGGTGCGGTCACCCAGCCGTGTGCCGAGGCCGCCGACGAGGATGACGGCCTGTGTTGGCATGGCCGCGCGCTGCGGAGCCATCCCTCAGTATTGGTACCCGACGTGCTCGGGACGGTCCCTGAAGGGATCAACGCAAATGCCGCCATTGGTGCTGAGCAGATTGCGATGCCGGGCGAAATGTGGGCGCCAGGGAATGTCCGACGGAATCAGCACAAAGGTCACAACATCGCGGTGCTCGCGCTTGGGCGAGGTGGCCTTGTGGATGCATCCGCCATTCTCGAACAGCAACCGGCTTCCGGTCGGCCCCTCGAGAACCTTCGTCGTGCTGGTGTCGGACAGGCGGTCGATGAACTGGTTGATGCGCTTGCGGTCGAAGAATCCTTCTTTCCGCAGATCTTGGCTGAAAGGCTTGTCCTTCACGCTGAACGCCCCCGTGTCGGCAACCACGTCGTCCAAATAGATCATCAGCTTGATCTCTTGCTTCGGGCAGTTGTCGAGATGCCAGAGGAAGCTCGAGTCAGGTTTGTCCGGAGTAGGCAGAGTCCGATAGAAGGAAATCGCGAAGATCTTGAAGTGGCTGCCGTAGTAGTTTTCGACCACGGCTTCGAGATCGGCGTCGATGAAGTCGACAATTTCGGGCATCACTTCGAGGCCGTCGATCAGCCGGGACATGCCGACGCCGAGTGAGAACCCGTTGCTTTGTTGTTCGAATCGTTTGTCGACGGCTTCCTTGATCGCCCGCAGCTTCTCCGGGGTCATGCCTCTGGGCGGCGGCAAGACTTCGAAGCCGTTCGTCTTGAAACGCTCGGCGGCGGCAAGCTGCTCGGGCGTCGGATTTGATTCCGGCTTCCAACTGCGGCGCGCTGTATTCTCGTAGGCTGCGTATTTCAGATTGACCTTGAACGAATGGTTGTTGCCGAACATCGCGACGCGCGTTTTCATTCGCGCCCGTGATGCCATCTTGCGAAGCGACTGCATTCGGAGCCTCCCCTTTGATCTAGTGAGCAGCGCTGTTGGGTTTGGACAGGCGGAATACGACCGAGGACGTGAAACGGCCCTCGCTTTCGAAATCCTCCTTCCAGAACACGTGGCCGACACGGTCGCCAAACAGTGCGAGCAGGTCGTCCGGACCGCTGCCGAGGTTGTTCTTGCCAAAGCGGTTGCCCGCACCCTCAGTGAGGTGCTCGAAGGCGAAGATCACCAGAGCGCCGTCTCTTGCGACGCGAATGGTTTCGGCAACAGCTTTCGGAATGTCGTCGCTGTAGGTGATCACAAAGGCGCTGTAGACCGCATCGAAATGGCCGTCGGCGAATTTCAGGTCGTGCATGTCCATCAGGCGCACGGCCGGCGAATAGGAGAACAGATCAATCGCGGTCAGCTTCGCCGGATCGAACCCGTACGAGGACAGCAGCATTAACTCGGCCTCGTTGCGGGGGCCGACGACCAGGGTATTTAACGCGCGAAGCTTCAATCCCCGGATCGAGCGAAGCAGGGCAATGATGCGCTCGGTCCGCCCGCGGTTGATGATGTTGATGTTACCGAGGTTGTACGGCAGCACCTGCTCGGCAACGAAGCCACTCTCGACGCCGCCGCCCTTGACGAGCTGCTTCAGGCCATGACCGGTGAGCCGCCAGTAGAGCCGTCGCGAGTGGAACCGCATCGCGAAGATCGGCGGCAGAAGCGTGAAATACCGCCACGGCGACAAAAGGACCGGTGACATTGGGACCAGAAACCGGCCAACGAAATGTCGCAGCTTTCGCCCGAAGGATGCATCCGCGGCCGTTCCGGCGCCATTCATCGTCATGCTCATCCTGTCGACCCATTTGGCCCGTTTCCTGGTCTCTTACCGACACTTAGGGCTAGTTGCAAGGCGCGGAAGCGCAGATTTCTATCGGTGGTTGTTCTCGACTGGACTGCATCGCGGGCGGTATGGACGAGCAGGAGTAACTCGTCGGAACTCCCGGCATGAAGCCAATTTTTTCTCACTGGAGATGATGCCAATTGCAGCAGCTGCCGTCCGACGCTGGCGAGACGCCCTCCAAGGAGCACGACCACCAGTGCGCCAATCTTCCTTCAGTGGGATAACAGCGATGAAAACGGTTTGCGACAGCGTTGCACAGGCCAAATCGCTGACTTCCGCGACGAGTTGCTCAGTAGGCCGTCGGCTGAGTACAACGGATCAAGAGGACGGCGTTCTGTCCATCCGAATACAACAATGGAAAGTCGCCCCGTCCAAATTTTTCCAGCAGTTCAGGGTCAAGTGGCCGGTCCACCGGAAAGTACGATAGCCGCCCCCCCGGGCCAAGGTGAAGCCATTGCATCGTCCGGGGATTGATGATGGCAACCAGATTCCAAGTGCCATCCGGCGTCTGCAATGCGGCCATCGCGCTGTTGATTGCCTCTGCCTGGACTGCGCGGGCTGCAGCTATTTCTCCCGCTCTTTTGAGCGTCTCTTCCCGGATCCGGGGGGCTGCCATTTCCTTTCCTACGCCCGGGTCAGGTAGAATCGGTACGACCGGTAGTTGCACACCTGGCCTCACGGCCTTTAACATGCCCTCCGTCAAACTCGCCGCGCCCATCTGAGCGCGCGCTTCAACATTAAGTCTGTCCATCATGGGTGCAATGATCGCGCAAGCCCTCGGGACTGTTCGAAGGCTGTCGGACTCAGGCCGCACGATTGCCGAAATCACTTCCCTGATGTTATCGGCCAGGGGCGGGTAAACTGTATCCAGGTTTGAGAAGAGGTAGAAGCCGGGGACCCCGGCAACCGCCCTTGCCATCGCCAAGGTGACAGGATCGGTTATGACGATGGACTTCGGAAGATTTTCATGCAGCCAGCGATCGGTCGCGAGCTCGCTGGCGCTATAATGAGAAATAAAGGTCGCTCCAACCGGAGGCCGGCCATAGCTGTAGACCCTGAAAAGATTTGCGACGGCCGACCGATCGATTGCAACGCTGAGGCTGATAACCACCGCGGCCCCCACTATCTGTGTGCGCCGCCGGTCCGAAAATGTCAGCCCGGCGCAAACCGCTGCGACAGCCAGCAGCCCGATTTGCATCGGCCTGAGCATGGTTTGGTAGGTGCTGTATGGCAGGTCAGGCCACCAACTGAATGCATAAACACCAATTGTGAGAGCCGTAATCAGAGCCAACGCAAAGAAGCTGAGGCGGCGCAGCCGTCCGACCGGGGCTGGAGCGGGATCCCAAATAAGCTGGCAGAACAGTTCAGTAGTCGCGACGGTAAACAGCCCGAGTACTACGAAGAGGATCCGGTACAGGAAGGGAAAGCCGGACAGCACCGCAAGGCTGAAGGTGCACGCGGCGATCCACGACCAGAGCAAACGCAGAATGGCCGCACTCTGACCCGGAATGGCTACCTGCTGAATGAGCCGGGCGGGCGGATTCTTTGCGCACCACCACAGGTACAAACTACCGATCAGGATCGGGAACGCCGGACCTATTGCGCGGCTGATCTCGATCGCGGCGACCTCCGGTCCGGCGCCGAGCATGATCTCATCGCCCTCGTTCAAGCCCCTGCCTAGAAGAAACTGTGTGAGGTGGGAGAACAGGCCGTTGGCGCTGACTTTCGGCGCGTAGCCGGCGCGGGCCGCCGCAATATAGAGCAGGCCGAGAACACATATTGAGGGGAGCAGCAGGCCGGCCACCCACAGGGACTTCAACAGCCGCGGCTCGGGCCGCGACGCGGCGCTCAATACCGCAACATAGAAGAGCCAGCTCGCGATCACAATGGCGACGAAGAGATACGCGCTGCGGTGAACGAATATCAACGCGATCGGCCAAGCACTTGTGATGAGGAGACTAGCCGCGGTTCCTCCGCCGCGGCTGCTCGAGCGACCGACCGCATTCAGCGTGAGTAGCACTGCAGGCAGGACCGCCAATAGCAGCGAATTGTTGTTGAGCAAAAAGGCGATGACCACTGCAGCCAGTGCGGTTGCGGCGGGCACGATGGTGGACGGAAGCAGAGTTTGACCGGAGGCCGCGATCGGGGCAACCCCCACGAGCATCGCCAAGAAGACGAAGCTGCTGGCTATTGCAAGGCTGCCATTGGTCAGGATACCGAGCGTATTTGTGCTCACCGCAAAGAGCACGAAGAACCATTTGCGGCCCGAGTCGGGGAATAGCCTGCTGGCGGCGGCGTAGAAGAACAGTCCCAGACAGAGAATTGAGATATAGCGGTAAGCCCAGTGGAACTGTAGCAGGTCCAGGCCCAGTGTTCCCGACAGCAGGCCCGCGACTGCGGCGCGTAAGTCCGAATAGGTCTGGCCGGCGTAGGGATTGAGAACGCCAGTATCGGCAAATTCCTGTGCGATCTTCATCCAATGGGCATCGGCGCCGATGTCGGTGAACGGGAAACTCGAGAAGGCGCCAAACGAGCTCCACCAAGTCATGGTCGCAAGCGGGATGACGATGGCAATCCAGATCGCAATCTCGCGCAGGTCTTGCCGGCGCACGCGCCACAGGCTTCTTGTCGTGAAAAGGCCAATCAGAGAAATCAGCGACAGCACCGCGAGATCGATCTTCAGATCGCGCTGAACGAGGCAGAGCAGTTGAAGAAAGGTTCCTGATCCGGGCGCTCCAATCGTAAACCCAAAGATCAGCAATTCGAGGCGGCTCAGGCCTGACGCCTCGATCAGCCTGGGCGATGCCAATACCAGGATGAACAGCCCAAAGCCCGTCGAAATGACGAAGAAGAGCAGCGTCAAGCCAATCGTTTGCAGCCACATGTCAGAGCTTTCCAGCGACACCGCGAGCAAAAGGCCCATCAACGAAACCCGAACGTGCCACAATTCATCGTAAAATCCGTGTGCAATGAGACGGTCAGGTCGGTGCGAACGATCGAACCCTGTTGGACAGATTCGACCCTCGTCACGTCGACGACTATTGTTTCGAAGAGGGCTCGGGCGGATTCGATAAACCGGCTATTTCGGAAGAACTGTCGCAAAATGCTCCTTGTGTCTGATCGGCGCCGCCTGAGTGCACAAAGAGCGGGTAATCGCGAATTTGAAGCAGCCGCGTTGACCATGTGGCCCAAACTTCTCACCAGATCTTACTCAGTCGGTTGAGGACCATGTTGAATGAAACGAGCTGTTGTCACTGGTCCGGTTTTGGCCCCAGGACGCCAGGGATGGGGCCGACCTCGAGGCGGGTCTCGGCGAGCGTGTCAGCCAATTTTCCCGCGTCGCAGAACAGAAACACACAGCGATAATATTGCATGGACAACTGATAGTTGGTCAATATTGGTTCCTTGGGGACGAATTCGATGTTTGCTTGTGGGCCCCATGCGGCGACGTTCGAGAACGCGCTGCCCGGCGTTCGGCTCAACTTGTCCATGTCGCGAAGGATTGTCGGCGACTCGTTGCGGCGCACGAATCCCAGCAGCGGTCTGTCATCCCATGCCGCGTGCAGAATGCCTGTCACTTCGCTTACGCCGAACCCGGTCTGCGCGGAACGCTCCAGGAAGTGGTCTGTCAGGGCGAACACGGCCGCTGGCGGCTCGTGATCGGCGCGCTGCAGTCCGTAAATCAGCGCGTTCTGGCGTAGCGACCTCGCCTGCTGATGGAAGTAGCTGCCCCAGAGCGAAGACAGGTTCACCGTGAGAGCGAAGACCGCGGCCATGAGCGCAAGCGGCGCGGCTCTGGGGCTCGAACGCAAGATACGAAGCGCCGAGATCGTCAGCAGGCCTAGCGGAATTCCGAACAGCAAGAGATGGCGGGACTCGTAAAAATGGCCGGTCGGTGCGGCGGCGATGCTGATATAGGGCAGCATGAGCACAGCGAACGTCGCAAGACCCGCGACCATGGGCCAAGCGAGCGAAATCGGACCGTCCCGCCGGGGCAGCCGGGTGCGCTCCGACAGGGACGAGAGAGCGACGAATATGAAGCCTACGAGCGCGGCAAAAACGAAGACCCGACGGTTCTCACCCATCAACCTCGTCGCTTGCGCCAAGGGCGTATACGCACCCTCCCTAGCGAATTGGCCAAGCCCGGCCAGAGCCGTACTGAGGTCGGGAATGCGTGCGCGGTAATATTCGCTGTATAGCTCCGATCTGGGAAAGAGCAATTTGGTCGAGAACCAGTAGACGAAGGGCAGCGCAAAAAAGTCCGCCCAACGGCTAAGCGAAAGAAGCGAGGACAGGCGGTCGCGATCCGCGATCGGCCGCGCCAAAAGCACCGCAAGCAAGCCGATGAAATAGGCCACCATCATCGAATTGACGGAGAAGCTGCAAAGCAGGGCGACAAGGCTGAACGGCCGCCACCAGCGCTGCGGATTCTTCGACGTGGTGATCGCGGCAAACAGATTGAGGCCCAGGCAAAGCAGCGCGAAGCTGAAAATATAAGTCGCGAGCACCTTGGCGGTCCAGACTTGGAAGCCAGCATAGGTCCACACCAGATAGGTCAGAAACTGCGCCTCGCAATCCGAGAAAACTCGGAGGCGGCCCAGAAAAATCCTGAAATTGATTGCGCCGACGGCAATGCCCGTGATCGCCATCACTTTCATAAAGGCGATGGGGTGATTGGTGAGATTCGCGAGCGTGCAGTAGATGTACAGGATCGGATGACCGGCGCCGTGCAGCAGGAAATCGGTCTGTGCCGGGTACCCCGGCTTGATCCCGAAAATCAACCAGTCATCTGCAATCAGCCCATCGTTGAAGAAGATCGGCGCATGCGCGATCGCGAGGGCGCAGAGAAGCAGAATGGCATCCCATCCGGGCACGACAGGCTTTTGATCGACGAGGCGTCGATCGAGATGGGACGATGTATCGGTCAACTGGCGCTCCGTGACATGTTCCTGTCACTCGCCGCCTCGAGCAGGCGAAGGTCGCATTGCGCGTTCATGGGACCCATCACCATACGCTTCTGCCGCCGTCTATGACCAGGTTCTGACCGGTCATGTAGCTCGATGCATCCGAGCAGAGGAACTGCACGGCGGAGCGGTATTCGTCGACCTCGGCCATACGCCCCATGGGGATCAAGCGTGTCAGTCGATCGACGAAGGCGGGGTCCTGGTTGTTGAAAACACCGCCTGGCGAGATCGCGTTGACACGCACGCCGTGATCGGCCCAGTAGGTCGCCAGATATTTCGTCAGCCCGATCAAGCCGTGCTTGATCACCGAGTAGGTCACGGGTTTCACCGGCTGTTCTTCTTCGCGCGTCACTTGCGGCTGACGATAGAGCCGCTGATCCGGCGCGATCACGCCGAGATCGGAGGCGATGTTGAGGATCACGCCGCGCCCGTTTTTGGCCATGTCGCCGCCGAACACCTGCGCGCACAGCATCGCGCCGGTCAGGCCTACGGCGATCTCGGTCTGCCATTGCGGCACCGGGAACGCCTCGAAGCGCGAGGAGTGCATGACGCCCGGACTCGACGTCACTTTCGGGTCGATGGCGGCGTTGTTGACGAGGATATCGACCGTGATGCCGCGGCCTGCGAGTTGCTCGTTCGCGGCACGCACAGAGTCGAGCGAGGTGACGTCGATGGCAAGCGCGATCAGATCGGCTGAAGCGGCGATCTGCTTCAGCGCCGCGACGGCGGCTTGGGCCTGCGTCAAGCCGACATCGGTGACGACCACGCGCGCGCCGGCTTCGCTGAGCGCTGCAACATGCTGCTTGCCCAACAGGCCGCCGGCGCCGGTCACGAGCGCGGTCCGTCCGGTCAGGTCGTAGCGGGAGGAGGGGTTTGCCATCAAAGGCTCCTGTTCAGCTTCTGAGCTGGCCGCCGTCGGCCACTATCACGCTGCCGGTGACAAAGGCGGCGCGGGGCGAAGCAAGGAAGGCGACGACGTCAGCGATCTCCTCGGGAGTGCCGAGCCGGCGTAGCGCCACCTCGCGCTGGAGCATGTCGTCGACCGCCTGCTTGTTTTCGGCGATCTTGCGCGCCCAGGTACCGTCCGGGCTCGAGATGTTTCCGGGCGCGACTGCATTAATGCGGATGCCTTTCAGCGCCAGCGGCCGCGCCAGACCGCGCACGGTCGCATTCAGCGCCGCTTTGGCGGCGTAGTAGGTGACCGGCGCGCCGAGTGCGGCCATGCCAGCGATCGAGGAGATGCAGACGATGGCGCGGTCGCCGCTGCCACGGGCCATTAGCGGTCTGGCGGCCTCGATCATGTTGGTGGTGGCGAACAGATTGAGGTCGATCACCCGCGACCACTCCGCCGCAGTTTCCTGCCCCGGGGGCACGGACGCACCGCTGCCGACATTGCAGACGAGGATGTCGAGCCGGCCCCACTGCTTTTCGACATCCTGAACAAGGTTCGCCGCGGCGGCGGGATCGGTGACGTCCGCGATGTGAATCGAGCTCCGTCCGCCGACCGTCGAGCGCGCGGTGTTCAGCGCATCGGCGCCGCGCGCCGCAACTGCCACCTTGGCGCCTTCTGCCGCGAGCGTTGTCGCGATTGCAAGCCCGATCCCGCGACTGGCGCCAGTGACGAGTGCGACGCGATCGTCCAGCTCGAGCTTCATCGCGCCGCGTCCTCGATCCAGCGAACCGTCATGTCGCGGTATTTTGCCAGCGCGCCCGCGTGGTCGCCGTCGGCGGCACGCGCGGTTTGCAGGACGTATTGGCCCTTGTAGCTGGATCGCTCGATCAGCCGGATCGTCTTGGCAAGGTCTGCGTTGCCGGTGCCGAGCGGCACGGTCGTGCCGCCGCGGACGCGGTCTTTCACGTGCACATTGAGGATGCGCGGCGCGTAGGCGCCGATCTCGTCGTCGCTGTCGTAACCGAGCGAGGCGCTGTTGCCGCTGTCGTAGTTGATGCCGAAGACGTCGGCTGGATAGGCCTCCATGAACCGGGCGAGCTCGCGCGGCGGCAGATCGGATTCGAAGACGATCTTGACGTTCCGTCTTGCAAGCTGCTCGGAGCGAGCGAGCAGCACGCGCTTCAACGTATCGCTATCGCTCTCGCGCTCGATCTTGCCGTTGTCGACCAGCGGGATCACGATGAATTCGATGCCGATGCGGCTACAGGAGGCGATCAGCAGATCGAGGTCGGCGACGAGCGCGTCGCGCACGACGGCATCGACCTTCCAGAACGGCGCCTGCATGAAGCAGTCGCCGGTCAGGCTCGGAATCCGCACGCCGTTCTCGCGTGACAGCGCCAGAACGTCCTGTTGGCCCGGCTCGGTCGTCAGCGGGTTCTCGCGCAGCCGTTCCTGATCGATGGTCCATTCCATCCGCGTCAGGCCGAGCTCCTTCGCACGCGAGAATTCCTCGCGCCACTCGTCCCAGGGGAATGCCTGGATCTTGCCGTCGACGAGAGCCGAAAGCCTGCCTTGCATGAAGCCGATGCGTTCGAGCGTTGCGGTCACGGTTGCTTGTCCGAGTTGATGGCGAGGCCCTTTGTGGTCCAACCGCCGTCGATGAAGAGTTCCTGTCCAGTCACATAGGCGGAGGCTTCCGACGCCAGGAAGACGGCGGCTCCCACCATGTCGGCGGGCTGTCCCCAACGGCCGAGCATCGTGTGGCGACGCCGCGCCTCGTGCATGTCGGGATCGACAAAACTCTTCGCGGTCATCTCGGTCGCGACATAGCCGGGCGCGAGCGCGTTGACGCGGATGCCGTCGGGCGCATAGTCGGCGGCGAGCGCACGCGTCAGTCCGGCAAGACCAGCCTTCGCCGCCACGTAGCCGGGATTTCCGGGAAAGCCGCGGACCGAATTGATGCTGGTGACGTTGATGATCGCAGCAGAGCCCGCATTCTTCAAAAGTGGATGGGCGGCAAGGATGGTGGCGTAGACGCCGGTGAGGTCGGTTGCGACCGTGGCACGGAAGCGCGCGAGCTCGCCCTCGGCGCTTTGGGCCGGCAGGCTGATGCCGGCGGCGTTGACCAGCGCGTCGATGCGTCCGCCTTGAGCGGCCACGATGCGGAATGCGCTCTCGATGGCCTCGTCATCGGAGAGATCGCAGGCAATCGCGCTCACGCCCTGTGGTGCGGTCCCGGAACGGCTGAGGCCGAACACTGTGGCGCCCGCATCCTGCAGGCCGGTCGCGATCGCAGCGCCAATGCCGCGGGAGGCGCCGGTGACGACCGCGATCTTGCCGGCGAGAGAGAAGGCGCTGAGGTCAGGCATATCCGTAACTACGCATGATGGCGGCGCAAAGCTTGACGTCCTCGGGACGATCGATCTGGAACATCTTGTGACGTTCCATCACGTGAAAGCCAATCTTGCCGCCGAGACGATTGTTCTGCTCGCGCAGGAGCGATGGGATCAGGACGTAGAACGAGCCGTTCTCCAGGTAGCGCTTTTCGATCTGTTGCCGCATGCGCCGATTGCGATAGTCGTAGTTGATCGGCTCCGGCCCGCTCGCGCCGATACGCCAGTTGAAATAATCCTCGACCTCGCAAACCGAGAGCAGGCTGTCGAGATGGTCGCGATCGAAGGTCGCGAGCGCGTCCTCGATGTCGCTGGACTCACGGATCGGCGACGTCGCCTGGAGCGCGACGATCCGCTCGAACCGTCCCATCCGCTCGTCGGTCGCATTGAGCGCGTGCAGCCAGGCGGACTCGGAGGAGGCGAGGTCACCCGAAATATCTTCGGGACGTCGCACGCCGATGGCGCCGGCGGCTTCCGCCGCGGCGAGGATATTGTCGCTGTCGGAGGACACTGCCACGACGTCGACGCCGCGCGCCGCGCGTGCCTGCTCGACCGTCCACGCGATCAGCGGCTTACCGCAGAGATCGAGCAGGTTCTTGTGCGGAATGCCCTTGGAGCCGCCGCGCGCGGCGATCACGGCGAGCGTCTTGCGCGCCATCAGATATGCCCCTCGAGACGCTCGAGCGCGACCCAGAAGCCTTCACCCATGTTCTTGTGGCCCTGCCAGATTTCGGGAATGAAGGACGCAGTCGGCGCATGCTTGCGCAGCACCCGTCCGATCTCGTCGAAATCGATCTCGCCTTCGCCGACCTGGAGCCCTTCGCCGTCGAGCCCCTTGGCGTCCCCGAAATGCAGATGCGCGGTGTGCGGCCCGAGCTGCGCCAAGCCTTGTGCGAAGTCGAAGCCGAAATGGTTGGCGGCGAGCTTGGTGTGGGAGATG
This sequence comes from Bradyrhizobium sp. F1.13.3, assembly GCF_040548265.1. Classification (NCBI taxonomy): domain Bacteria; kingdom Pseudomonadati; phylum Pseudomonadota; class Alphaproteobacteria; order Hyphomicrobiales; family Nitrobacteraceae; genus Bradyrhizobium; species Bradyrhizobium sp. F1.13.3. The sequence goes on from NZ_JBEPRI010000003.1 coordinate 179,682, forward strand.
TCGACGCACATCCGCAGATCATGCTTGGCGCAAAACGCGGCGGATTCCTCTGGGAAGATAAAGATGTTCTGGTGGCGCTGGCCGCCGAAATGCCATGGGAACGGCGCCATGGTCTGCGGCGTCAGCTCGACGCCGTCCATGTCGAGCTCCTTCAGGCTCTGGGCGAAGATGCGGTAGCGCTCGGCCTTCGCCTCCGGCGGCAATGGCTCGTCCATGGTGAAACCGCCGATATTGGCGACGATGGGCGGGCGCTTCGTCTTGGGAAAGAATTTCTTCAGGCCGCGGGTGATGTCGATCACGGCCTGGGTCTGCTCCAGCGAATATCGCCGCAGCGACTCGTCGGGAGTTGCGAGGTCCATCAGCTTCGAACCGGCAAACAGCTCCGGCGCATGCACGACGAAGCCGAGATCATAGGTGCCGGAGAGATACGTCGCGGGATCGCGTTCCATGTCGCTGTAGCTGAGATGGAACTCGATGATATCTGGCTCGCAGATCTCCAGGAAGCGCTCGGTATCGTGATAGCGCACCGGCACGCCCCAGGGCCGGTCGAAGCGGTAGCGCCGCGCTTTTGCGATGCCTTCATCGAGGTCGCTCTGGAAGAAATAGTCATCGGCCGCCATCGTCCGCGTCAGCTTGCGGCCGAGCAGGGCCGGCATCTTCAGCGGCGACAGGCCTTGACCCGGGCTCTTCACGGCGATGTCGCTGTCGGAGATCACGGTGCCTGCCGGAAGGTCGCACGCGGCCACCAGGCTCTTGGCAAGGTTTTCACGGTTGATCAGCTCACCCTGGCTCAGCGCGCGCTCTGTCAGCTTCTCGCCGCGCGCCGCCTCCACCTCGCGGATGCCCGAGACCAGCGTCTTGAATTCCTCCGGCTCCAGGCTCGCGGCGTGGTCCGGACCTTCCATCCCGCGGTCGAGCGTGATGTGGCGTTCGATCACGACGGCGCCAAGCGCCACCGCGGCCGTCGAAACGGCAACGCCGCGCTCGTGGCCCGAATAGCCGACGATCGGATGGATCTCGCGCAGCGTTTCCATGAAACGCAGATGGATGTTGTGGAGCGCGGCCGGATAGGTGCTCTGGCAGTGCAGCAGGACGTAGCTCGCATCGTGGTCGTCGAGGAATTTCGCCGCCGTCTTGATTTCGTCCGTCGTGCTCATGCCGGTCGAGACGATCAGCGTCTTGCCGGTGGCGGCAAGGCACGCGAGCAGCGGCAGATTGGTGAGATCGGCGGAAGCGACCTTGTAGGCCTTGACGCCGAACCCTTCGAGCACGGCGACGCTCTTCGCGTCCCAGGGCGTGCAGAGATACTGGATACCCTTTGCCGCGCAGTACTCGGCGATCTTCTTCTGCTGCTCGGTCGGGAGTTCGAAGCGGCGCAGTAGATCGAGCGTATATTCGACGGCGAGGTCGTCGTCCTTCCCGGACAGGCTCGAAGCGCGATAGACCTCGTCGAGCTTGCGCATCTGGAATTTGGCGCAATCGGCACCGGCCGCGACCGCGGCATCGACCAGCGCAATGGCGCGATCGAAGTCGCCATTGTGGTTGTTGCCGATCTCGGCGATGACGTAGCAAGGCGCGCCGTCTCCGACAGAGCGGCTTCCGATCTTTGGGGTCAGCGGATTCCGAATCACGGCACTATTCATCGCGCCTGCATGGCTCCTGTTTCCGATGGTTTGGGCTTCACGGCGTAGACATTGTGTCCGAGCAGCGAGATTTTTGCGGTTTCGAGCACCGCGCGCGCAAAATATCGATAGTCACGCGCGGTCAACGCGTGGAATCCGAACGGCGTGGCTTGCAAGCCACAATAGGCGAACATCCTCCTGACGTCGCTCATGGAGAAGTAATTAATGTGGTCGGGCGGAATCCAGTGTCTTGCATCGCGCCAGCTCGGCACCATCTGCCGCAGATCGTTGCGATTGGGGACAATCACGACGGCCAGCCCCCCGCCGTTCAGCGTCTTAACCGCGTCCGCAAGCAACTGCTGGGGATCGAGCACATGTTCGAGGACGTTGTCGATGACGATGGCGTCGGCGGGCGGCGCTGTCTCCGGTTTGAAGAAATCGTGGACGATATGCACGCCGTGCTGCTGACCGAAACGGGACAGGCCGCTGGCGGGCTCGTAGCCAGTATACCTGTAAGGATCGTCCTTCATGAGGTAGCCGAGTTCTCCCCGCCCGCAGCCGATCTCGACAATCTGGGATCCCGGCTTCAAGTGCAGATGGATCAACCGTCTGATCTGATGATGACGGTTGCGGAAACGCCAGTAGAGTTTTGCCAGATCCCCGTGATCCGCCGTATCGAAACGTGCGGTCGAGGTGTACACGAATCCACAATCGGAGCATTGTTCGAGGTGATAGGTCGATCCGCCGCGCTCGACGGCGCGAAATGGAGATCGTGCTTTCGAACCGCAGAGCGGGCAAACGTCACGAGAGATAGTTCCGGCGTGACCTTCGGAAACCGCAGTTACCAACGAAGCTCCATCGCTGCTCAGCATCATCAGCCTCAAGTCAGTTAATGAAACGCGACTTCCAGGTTCGAAGACCGTTCTCCTCGAACATGATGCGCGAGCAGACATGCCCTCGCTGTTCCAGCGCCGAGATCAACGGGTAGCGCTCGAACGGGCGCACAAAGAACATGAAATAGCCGCCGCCGCCGGCGCCGAGCAGCTTTCCGCCGACCGCACCGTGCGACTTTGCGAAATCGTAAATAGCGTCAAGCTCGCTCGATGAGATCTTCGAGCTGAGCTTGCGCTTGGCGTGCCATGCTTCATCGATGAGGCGCCCACATTGCAGCAGCCGGCCGCGCAGGAGATGCCTACGGATCTCGCGCGTCACTTCCTTCTGCTTGGCGGCGGCCGCTGCGGCGTCGATCGTCTCGTGCTGGGCCTTCTGATCGCGATGGATCGCGCCGGAGTCATGACCCGAACCAGTGTAGCAGAGCACCAGGCTTTCCTCGAGCTCGGCTATGATATTGGCGTCGAGCCGCAGTGGTACGATGATGTTCTGGTCGGAGGAGAATTCCATGTGGTTAAAGCCGCCGAACACGGTGGCGTATTGGTCCTGCCAGCCGCCGGGAATGTTGAGCATCAGCCGCTCGGCCTGGAACGCCATCTCCGCAATCTCGTGGCGGTCCCACTGATCTGAGCGGAATTCGTTGAAGCAGCCGATGATGGCAGACGAGACGACCGCCGAGCCGCCGAGGCCGGACCCGACCGGGAAGTCCGCGGAGACTTCGAGATCGAATCCGTAAGTCGGCTTGATGAGGCGCACCACCGACTTGATCAGTGCGAGATCGCCGTCGGTGCCGAGCTCGGAAAGATCGTGTGCCTCGATCGTGCGTCGAAAATCGTGCGAATAGATCCGGACCCGGACATCGCTCCGGCGCCGCAACGTCGCATGGGCATACATCTTGATCGTCGCGTTGATCACCGACCCGCCGTCATTCGCCATGAAATAATGCGTCAGATCAGTGCCGCCGCCGGAGAAGCTGATACGCACCGGCGAGCGGGCACGCGCAAACACCTCGCTCTCTTCCGAGAGGTTGAACAACTCGCGGCTGAATACGTCGACCAGGCGTCCCTCACCGTCGAGAATCGGTACGACGTGCACACGCTGGTCGAGCAGCTTGAGGATCTGCTCGCGCGGCCCGCCGCTCCGCGCCGAGACGAAGTTGCGATTGATGCAGGTTGCGACCTGGTCGTGGATCGTGATGCCCGTCAGCATCCGCCTGCGAATGTCGCCGTCGGTCACCGTGCCGACGATCCGCCCGCCAACGTCCTGTGCAAACAGGATACCGAGCATGTTGGCATTGAGGCGGCGAAAGGCCTCCTCAATCGTCTCGGTTTCTGCGATAGTAACAAGGGTCCGCTCGAGCACGATTTCGGGTCCAGAAAAGGCCCGTTCCCCGGCCTTGAAGGGGCAGATGAGCCCGGTAATACGGTAGCCAAAGGGGCGATGCAAGGATGGCTTTTATCCTCCCTGCGTGGATCTCGATCGACTTCCGAGATCGACGATGATCCGAACGAATCCGGTGTCGTGGGCACACAGCCGCTCGGATTGAGCTTCCGAGATCGGTACGCTCTGTTCGTCAGCCAGCGCTCCGGTTACGGCCATTCGTTCCACACCCGCGAGGCTGCTGATTGGCGGCAAGAGCTGCCGGCACGCGGCTCTAGGCAGGTCATGGAGATCTATGGTCAGCCGCGGACCCGACTTCGCCAGTACCATGATGCCCGAGAAGGAGACCAGTCGCCGCCCCCTCACCAGACCTTGAGGAATTTCTGCGCCTGTGCGGCCCAGGGCGGAAAAATTCACGGGACCGTCCGGGAGGGCATGGCCCACCGTTCGAAGACCGCTGATCAGTGATGCAATATCTTGCAGAGCCTCCGTCGACCGGTTCGCGAAATCATCGGCCATGTCCTGTTCGATGCACGGATCCGACGATTGCGGGTCGCCAGCCTGTTGGAACTGGTAGGCAACAAGCTCTCGTGTCCGTCCGAGCGGATGGCAGAGCGAGCCGCTTGCTCGGATCCGGTCCAGGATAGCCTTTTCGAGTGGTCCCAAACCTGCATCGTTGCGGCGCATGACAATCAGATCGCCGGTTTTGAGAGCCACCCGACTGGCCAGGATGCGGGTGGCGAGTGCCGGAACAAGCTCATCGGAAAAGGTGAACGATCGCGGCCAAGTGTGCCACTTGCCAGCGTACATCAGCGCAATGTCGCTGAGCATATCCTCATGGTCGGCGCTTTCGCCGAGCAGCACCGTAACCCTTATTGAACTCCCAGAAAACCGGTCAATGAAGTTCTTCGCGTCTGCGATGACGATGCGATCGAAATCGTCTAGAGACCAAAGGCCGGTTTGGGAACGAAGCGCGAGCTCGTTGGCTACTCTGTCGGACAGGTTCCGGGTCAAAGCAGCGGGCGTACAACGACCGTGATCCCTGCATTCCTGCAGCAGCAGCGAATAGGGCGACTCGGCACGAAACAGGTAGAGGCAGGAGAAGACCGAGACCCAGAACAATGCGACAACAGGCACCACGGTCAACTTGATCGCCACTCGATCCCCGCTGAGCGCAAGATCAGCTAGCCAGAGGGCGGCGGGCAAGAACAAAAGTGCGAACGGCAACAGCGCGATGAGCACGGTGAAGTCGACCGCCCGGCCGGCAAAATAGGCCCCGGTGATGGCAGTCAATATAGCTGCTGGCAATGCGTGGCGCAGCCAAGTGTCACTCGCGGCCTGCAGCGAGATGCGCTTGTTGTCGATCACCAGCAGCCAGCAGCCAGCGACCGCTATTGCAACCGCACCCAACATCGGAATCCAGCCCCAGAATCTCGCGTCGAACGGTATGGACCAGAACTGTGCAAGCGGGTTGTAGCTGGAGAGAAAGCTGAAGTAGATATCGAAGGCGGGCCAACTCCCGGCCACCAGAAGCGTACCGATGGACAGTGCGGAGAGCCCCGAAATCATTGGCAGCGACGCGATGGTGAGATCCTTTGCCAACCTGCCGTAACTTCGATCGCGGAGGTTGAACAGGGTCAGGGAGCCGACATAAAGAGCAACTGCTCCAACAAAGGCCTCGATGCTCCACAGGCTGGAGAGAAATCCGGCCAGGAAGACGAACGCCGAGTGCCGGACGCCCTGTCGCGCGCCGAGCGCAACGGCCATGAGCAAAATGGGAAGATACCGCACCCCCAGCACGGAAGGTGCGGCATTCACGTTGCCTTGGCCGTAGTTCCAATCGGATAGCCAGAATAGGATGAACACCAGGCCAAACCAGACCGCGCTCATCCGAGACCGGCTGGACTGCCACAGCGCGACGATGAAGAGGGTGTAGAAGATCAGGTTGCAGAGCTGGATGGCGATGTTGGCGACGGCGAAGGATGGTGGCCCAAGCTGGAACGCAAGGTAGGCAACCAGGACGGGGCCGGGTCCGTACTGAGAAAAGGTGTCGACCATCAGCGTGCCGCCGTGCAGGAGGTGCAAGGCGGGGCCGACCACCGTCATGTAGTGAAACGGGTCGGCGGCGAGCGAAAAATCGAAAGTCAGGACGGTGCCGGCGACGAGGGCCAAAGCGAGTGCCGCTCGCTGAAACGACCGTAGGTGCGCGGGGCGGTTCCTTACAAGCCACCGTTCGAAGATCAGGAGGCCGGCGCCCACCAAAACGAACAGCATCGCCGTCAGTGTTGCGAGCACGAGGTTTGACCGTTCCGGAAATCCTCCGGGGACGGTGCGAAAAACGAAGCCGAAGACCGGGTTGAAGTATCTATATCCCGGCTCGATCCTGAAAAGGGCGATGACGGCGGCTGCCAAGGCGAACGCGAGAGCGATCGTTTGCGTGGACCTTGAACTTCGCCGCTTGATGACTGTGACCGCCCGATCAAGGAATCCTTCCTTTCGGCACGCGGAGCGCAGCCAGGTGATCAGCAGGATATACCCGATTGCCGAGACCTCGGCCACGTGCAGCGCGCCTTTGCGCCAGAATTCGGAGCCGTCCTTGCTGGCCCAGGCGGTGATGGCGACGAGCGCGAGGCTCACTAGGGCTGCGACAGCGCACCAGACATTTGTCGCCTCCAGGAGACGACCTGCCTCAGGCGAACGACGGTCGAGCCAGTGCTGCAGCGTCACGGTACATACCGGCAGGATCGAAATGCCCGAGATGAAGACCAGCATGGTTCGCAGCCGGGGTTCAATGCCCAACTGCTTGGCAAGCGCGATTTCGAACAGAATGCCGAGCAACGTCAGAGCTGCGCTCGACAGCAGCGGCGCCACGTCGTCGAGCCAGACGCCTGATCGCTGCCGCACTGCCTCGTGGCGATGCTCATGCATGACTGATTTCATGTAATCGTACCGAAAGCCTCAAGCGGCAAGGTGAGAGGGCAACGGGCGGCGCACTGCGCCGCGACATTGGTCGATGCGGGCTGCTTCCGCGCGAGGCTTGAGTGATGCGCCTCAGGAGGGCGCATGGGCTGCCATGCAGTATTGCGCTCCGAGCGGCAGCCAGCCGAGGCTCGCCTCCACCTTGTGGAAGAATGGCGTATCGAACGGTGTGAAGATGATGAATTGCTGCTTCGGATCGACCATGCCGGCGGCGCGAAACAGCTTGGCAAGCCGACCGGAGCGGAGCAACACGGCGTTCTGGTCGAACGGGCAACTCCTGACGATCTTCTGCGTCAGCGGATTGAGCGGATTGTGCTCGATGATGATGACGAGGCCTCCCGGCCGGACCACGCGAGCCGCTTCGACGAGAAAGGACTCCCAATCGTCCGGCGGAACGTGATGCATGACGGCTATCGCGTAGGCGATGTCGAAGCTGCGATCCTGGTAGGGAAGCCGCGTGCCTTCATAGACATCGTAGTGGACATCCGGATTGGTCGCTTTTGCTTCTTCGATGACCGTACCGGCCACGTCGATTCCGGTGAGCTTGATGGCGGATTGCGCAGGCCTTAGGTGGGGATGAATCAAGCCCTGCCCGCAGCCGATATCCAGGACGTCGAGCGGCCGCAATGAAATATCGTTCTGTGCGCGGAACTTGGAGAACGCATCCAGCAGGTAGCGCGCCTTCGCGCGCGTGAAGAAATCCTGCGGCTGGCCGCTGAAAGCGATGGCACTGTCGATTTGCTTGCTATAGCCGTCGCGATATTGGTCGAATTCCGTCATGATGGCTGCTCCGTCCCGGTCCGGCGGGAGATCTCGACTGGTGCTCTTCGGAGGCCCGCCGCCGCCGGCGCTTGTAGTGCAAGACGTTCCAGGGACACATCCGGCAGATTGACGCTGAACTCGATGACCGTCGTCGGCCGAGAGCGTACCTGATTGTAGATGCGTCCCACATACTCGCCGATGATGCCAAGAAAGATGGCATTGAGACTGATCCCGAACAGCAGCAGCACCGTTGTCGTGGCAAAGCCCGCCGGCCAGTTGATGCCGAAGAATAGCCGCGAGAAGATGTAGAAAAAGCTCGCGAGGCAGGTCAGCACCGAGATTCCCAGCCCAATGAAGGCGGCGAGGCGAAGCGGGAAGATCGAGTGCGTGATCAATCCGTCCACCGCCAGCGATATCAGCTTTCCGAGCGGGAATTTGCTGACACCTGCTTGCCGCGCGTGTCGGTCGTAGGCCACGCCGATCTGCTTGGTCGCGAGCAGCGACGTCAGACCGCGCGTATAAGGCGCGACATCGTTGATCAGATGAAGCTGATCCAGCACGCTGCGGTCGATCAGCCTGAAATCGCCGCTGTCGAGCATCAGATTATCGTCGGATAGTCGCCTGAGCAGCCGGTAGTAGACCCGTCGCGCCCACTGCAGCAGCTTGCTTTCCTGCCGGAAGCGCCTGATACCCACGACCACATCGTGACCCTGCTCCCACAGCTCCAGAAATTTGGGGAATACTGTCGGTGGATCCTGGAGGTCGCAGTCGATCTGGATGGCGGCGTCTCCGGAGGCCAGACGATAGGCCGTAAGCACGGACCTCTGGAAGCCAAAGTTTCGGGCAAATCGTACCGCGCGAACGCGCGGATCGGCTGCTGCCAGTTCGGTGACAATAGCAATCGAGTTGTCGGTGCTGTGGTTGTCCGTGAAGATGATTTCGAACGTATAGCGATCATTCATTTGTTCGAAGACATGACGAACGGCGTCATAGGCCCTGCGGATGTTGCCTTCCTCATTGAAGACAGGAATCAAAATGGAAATGAGCTTGCGTTCCGTGTCGGCGGGCTTTCCGCGCATTTCGTTTGTTGTCCTGTCCGTGTGTATCGGTATTCATCGAGGGTTGCTGTCAGCTGAAAAATGCTAGTACCAGATGCTGCGCATCGCGCAAAGCCACCCGGACCTCTCGCGGGCAAATTACGTAGTATTCCGAAGGGCATATGCTTGATTAATGGGGGGCTTTCCAGTAAGGCTCGCCCGCCGCGTTCCATGTCGCGCCACCGCTCGGGAGGATCGCCTCCCGGAAATCTGCCGTATCTCGTTGTTGCAATTAAGGTTCCGAATGCCCCACGCCTCACATCATGACATCCCAACCGGGAAGCTGACGCGCTGTCAGGTCTGCGGCTCCGAGCGGCTCGAGCTCGTCATCGACCTTGGACATCAACCGCTGTGCGACTCGCTGCCCTCGAAGGCACAGCTCGACGGTCCCGAAACGAGCTACCCGCTTCGTCAGGTGTGGTGCCGCGATTGCTCGCTGTCGCAGATCGACTACGTCGTTCCGCCGGAAGTCGTATTTCACCCCGAATATCCGTACCGCTCTGGCATCACCAAGGAGCTCGCGGTCTATCAGGACGCGTTCGTGCAGGATGCGGTCACAGACCTCGGGCTCAAGCCGGACGAGCTCGTTGTCGACATCGGGTCCAACGACGGAACGCTGCTCTCAGGGTTCAAGCGGCGCGGCATGCGCGTTCTCGGTATCGAACCGACCAACATCGGACGCATTGCGCAGGAACAGGGCATCGAGACGCTGCAGGCGTTCTTCGACGAGGAAACTGCCCGCAAGGTCGTGGAGACGCACGGCCATGCCAAGGTCGCCACCGCCACCAACGTCTTCGCGCATGTGGCCCAGCTCGGTGGCTTCATCCGCGGCCTGGAACGCCTGCTGGCGCCCGACGGCGTCTTCATCCTCGAAAACCATTATCTGCTCGACGTCATCGAGGGCGGCCAGTTCGATACGATCTACCACGAGCACCTTCGCACCTATTCGCTGAAGTCGATCGTCAAGCTGTTCGAGTTCTTCGATTTCACCTGTGTCGACGCGCAGCGCGTCAGCCGTTACGGCGGCAATATCCGCGTGTACGTGGCGAAGGGCAGGGGGCGTCCGGTCAAGCCCGCGCTCGCGCGACTGCTGAAGGCCGAGGATGATTTCGGTCTCTCGAACCCCGAATGCTACGCGGCTTTCCGTGCACGCGCCGAAAAGGTCAAGCGCGACCTCCTCGAGCTCGCTCTCGACTGCAACAAGAAGGGCCTGAGCTTCGTCGGCAATTCGTGCCCTGGCCGTTGCAGCACTCTGCTGAACTATGTCGGCATCGATCGCATGCTGATGCCGTATATCTGCGAGCAACCCACTTCGCTCAAGCTCGGCTTGCATTTGCCCGGAAAGCAGATTCCGATCGTCGACAACGAGCGCCTGATCCGCGAACAGCCGGATTACGTGGTGCTGCTCGCCTGGCACTATGGTCAGCCGATTGCCGAACAATTGAGGGCAAGAGGACTGAAGTCGAAACTGGTCATGCCGTTGCCCGAAGTCAGCATACTTCCGGATTGAGCGTGGGCCGGACGTCAAGCCGGCGCGCCGGATCGCCCTCGGTAGGAATGGTGTCATGAAAGCGATGATTCTGGCGGGAGGCCTCGGCAGTCGCCTCAGCGAGGAGACCTCCGTCCGACCGAAACCGATGGTCGAGATCGGCGGTCATCCGATCCTCTGGCACATCATGAAGATCTACTCGTCGTTCGGCATCAACGACTTCGTGATATGCTTGGGGTACAAGGGCTACCTGATCAAGGAATATTTCTCACACTACTTGCTGCATACGTCCGACGTCACGATCGATCTCAAGAACAATCAGATCGACTTTCACGCCAGCCGGTCGGAGCCGTGGCGCGTAACGCTGGTCGACACCGGCGCCGAGACCGAAACGGGTGGCCGCATCAAGAGGGCGCTCCCCTTTGTGCAAGACGACGATGCGTTCTGCCTGACCTATGGTGATGGCGTCGCCGATATCGACATCGCGAAGCTGATCGCGTTTCATCGTTCGCACGGCAAGCTTGCGACCGTTACCGGCGTGCGTCCACCAGGCAGGTTCGGCAGTCTCGAACTCGAGGACAGCGTCGTGAAGGGCTTCAACGAAAAGCCCCTCGGCGATGGCGGATGGATCAATGGCGGGTTCTTCGTGCTCGATCCTCGCATCGCCCAGCTGATTGCCGGCGACTCCACGACCTGGGAGCGGCAGCCGCTCGAGCAACTGGCCCAAAGCGGCGAACTGCGTGTGTTTCGCCACGAAGGGTTCTGGCGATCGATGGATACGCTGCGAGAACGCAATTTGCTCGAGGCGCTCTGGAAGGAGAACAACCCGCCGTGGCGTATGTGGACGTAGACCCGGAGTTCTGGCGTGGCCGGCGCGTTCTGGTGACAGGACACACCGGCTTCAAGGGCGCCTGGCTCAGCCTGTGGCTATCCGCCATGAACGCCCGCGTATTCGGTTTCTCGCTAGCTCCACCGACGACGCCGTCTTTGTTCGATCGGGCAGAGGTCGCGGCCGTCGTCGATGACACGCGCGGCGATATCAGGGATATCGGGGCATTGTCGCATGCGTTGGCGACCAGCAGGCCCGAAGTGGTGTTTCACCTCGCCGCGCAATCCGTCCTGCGTGAATCCTATGTCGATCCGATCGGCACTATCTCGACCAACGTAATGGGTACGGTGAACCTGCTCGAGGCGGTGCGTCAGTTCAATCTCAAGGCAAAGGCGGAGGGTACGGGTGACGGCATCCGTTCGTTCGTCATCGTCACCAGCGACAAGTGTTATGAAAATCGCGAGTGGGTGTGGGGCTATCGCGAGAATGAGGCGATGGGAGGCCACGATCCTTATAGTACGAGCAAGGGATGCGCCGAGCTGCTGCTGACGTCGTATAATCGCAGCTTCGCGGAGCCGCCGGCGGCTTCGGGACGTGCGGGCAATGTTATCGGCGGTGGCGATTGGGCGAAGGATCGCATCGTGCCGGACGCGATCCGCGCCTTTGCGATGCAACGCGCACTGGAGGTGCGGCGCCCGCGGGCCATTCGTCCCTGGCAGCACGTGCTTGAGCCTCTTGCCGGATACCTGCTCCTGGCCGAGGCTTCGTTCAGGCAAGGCGCCGCCGTGGCGGACGGCTGGAACTTCGGCCCAGGGCCGGAGAGCGAGCAGCCGGTATCACGCCTCGCCGACACGCTGGCCGCGATTTGGGGCAATGGCGCGCAATGGCAGCATGTCGGCAGCGACGACTTGCACGAGGCGACCTTCCTGAAGCTGGATTCCTCGAAGGCGCGAACACTGCTTGGCTGGCGACCCCGGCTCGGATTTGACGATGCGTTGAAAATGACTGTCGATTGGTACAAGGCCGATTTGGAGCGGTCGGCCTCCTCAATGCGTGATTTCACGCTCGGACAGATCCGAGACTATTGCCACGCGACCTGACCGGACGTTTCCGACGGCTCACTCCGTGCGGAGGTGAGGAAAGTTTCAATGAGCGGGCTCACGGTGGCTTTGGTCGGTGGCGGACGATGGGGGCGGACGCACGCTTCCATCTTGGCGCAGCTTTCCGACCGTGTCGGTTGTGTGCTGTGGGTGTCGCGCCACAATGGCGAAGCCCTCAATGCGTTTCTCGCCGATCGTATAGGAGTGCCTCCTCGGTTCACGCCGCTCCCAAGCCTTGACGCTGCGCTGGCTCTGCGTCCCGATGCCGCCATCGTTGCTACACCTGCCGCCGATCACGCCGGAACTGCCGAGAGCCTGCTGCGCGGGGACGTGCCAACCCTGGTCGAGAAGCCGCTTGCGCTGAGCGTCGACAGTGCAAGGCGCCTGGTCGATCTGGCGGCTGAGCGCAACATCCCGCTCCTTGTCGGCCTGCATCTGCTCAGTGCGCCATTCTTGCGTCATTTTCTGGGTTTGTGCGCAGGGCGTGAAGTCGCTGCCATCGAATTGGAGTGGCTGGATGCTGAGCAGGAGATGCGGCACGGCATGGCCAAATTGTCCAACGTCACGACGCACAAGGTCGACGAGATCATTCCTCATCTTTGGTCGATGCTGCATCTGATCGACGACAGCGCCGAGCCGCAATTGCGCGAGGTGAAGCCGTTGCCGCGAGGTGCGGTCGAGGTTGCGCTGGGCTTGGGGCAATCGCTTGCCGTACTTCGGTTCGGACGGAGGGCTGTGGCGCGCAAGCGATTGATCCGCCTCGAATTACGCGATGGCGGCAGGGCCGAGCTTGATTTCACCATCGAGCCCGGCCAGATCTTCATCGATGGCGTCGAGTTGCCAGGCTTCGATGTCGGCGGCAGGCTCGGGCCGCTTGCGACGGAGCTGGCTGGCTTTTTGGACCTCGTCCGCGCGGGTCGGGACTTCTCGTCATCGCCCCAGCTGGCGTCCCGTTGCATCGGTGCCGTCGAGCTGGCTGAAGCGGTGCGGATCCGCTTGATTGCAGAGGAGGCGAAGGCAGTGTCAGCCCGTCTCGCGCGGGGGGGCACGATGAGGGATCCCGACGTCTTGGCCTGGATCATCGATAATGTCGCCCCGCTCCTGGATATTCAGGAACCGCGTACCAGCGACCTGAGACGGGAGCTTGCAGACGTTATCGTTGGTGCGGTCGAAGCCGTTGACCTGACGGCTCACATCCATGACGACAGGCTGCGCCCCGTGATCGCAACGATACAGCAATCGGACTTCTTCGCGCATCTGACGCTGAGCCGGTTGGCTTAAGCGGCACGGCTTGCGTAAGGCTGGGGGGCTGTGGTTTCTCGATTGAAGCACGAACGCTCAGTCACGAAACGTCGCGGATAGGCTTTGGGTACCAACGCGGTCTTCGCCTGATTTCATTGTCATCGCTCGTCCGCGATCACCTTGCCGTCGTTCGGCAGCGCACCGGGCCTCACCAGTTCAACCTCGCCTCCGAGTTTCGTCACTGCCCGCAAGGTGCCCGCAATCTCCTCGCGCAACGCATCGTTCGCGGCCACCGTCTCCGCTTTCAGCGTCATTGCATCGGCCTCGCCTTGGCGCGTGACGACGAGGCGCAATCTTCCGAGCGCGGAATGGCGCTTGCCGATCTCGGCGACCTGCTCGGGCCGGACGAACATGCCCTTGATCTTGGCGGTCTGATCGGCGCGGCCCATCCAGCCCTTGATGCGCATGTTGGTGCGCCCGCAGGGGCTGGTCCCCGGCAGTGACGCGGTGAGGTCGCCGAGAGCGAGCCGGATCCAGGGATGGTGCGGGTCGAGCGAGGTCACGACGATCTCGCCGACGTCGCCGGGCGCCACGGGATCGCCGGTACCGGGCTTGACGATCTCCATGATCAGATCCTCGTTCACGACCATGCCATCGCGCGCCACGGTCTCAAAGGCGATGAGGCCGAGATCGGCGGTGCCGAAGGCCTGGTAGGCATCGATGCCGCGCGCCTTGATCTCCGCCTGGAGCGAGGGTGGGAATGCTGCGCCCGAGACCAGCGCGCGCTTGATCGAGGAGACGTCGCGGCCGGAGCTTGCGGCAGCATCGAGCAAGATCTTCAGGAAGTCCGGCGTGCCGCTGTAGCCGACAGGACGGTAGGCCTCGATCAGCTCGAATTGCTGCTCGGTATTTCCTGGACCTGCGGGGATCACGGCGCAACCGAGCGCGCGCGCCGACGCATCGAAGATGAAGCCGCCGGGGGTGAGATGATAGCTGAAGGTGTTGAGCACGATGTCATCAGGTCGGAACCCGGCCGCGAACAGCGCCCGTGCGCCGCGCCAGGGGTCGGCTTGCCGCCCCTCCGGCTCGAAAATCGGCCCTGGGGAGGTGAAGAGACGGGCGAACGAACCGGGCGCCGCCGCGACCAACCCTCCGAAGGGCGTCGAGGCCTTGTGCAGGGCCGGCAGTTCCGACTTGCGCAGCACCGGCAGGCCCGCCAGGGCCGCCCTGGAGGTCACGGTCGCCGGATCCACGCCTTTCAGGCGATCTGCATAGACGGGCGCGGTCATCGCAGAGCGCAGCACGCCGGGCACGCGGGCGAACAGATCGGCCTCGCGCGCGGCTTGTTCGCGCGTCTCGAGGGCGTCGTAATGGGCGATCATGGCTGATCTTTCCGGGTTGGCATCCGTTGCGTGCCGCCGCCGGCATGGGTATCAGACGGCCATGGGCGAGGTTTGAAGAGGACGCGATGGCGGACGAGGGAATCAGTGCGGCGGACGAGGCGGCGGACGTCGCCGCGCGCCTGAAGCGCCGCATGATCGACGAGGCGCTGCCGCTGTGGTCGACGGTCGGTTGGGACCATGGCGCGGGTGGTTTCATCGATCGGCTGCACCGCGACGGCACGGCGGACGTGATCGCGCCGCGACGCGTGTTCGTGCAGGCCCGCCAGATCTGGTGCTATGCCAAGGCCGCGCAGATGGGCTGGTACCCTGAGGGGCGCGCCATCGCGCTCAAGGGGCTGGAGCATCTGCTCGCCAAGGCAAAGGCCCCCGACGGCCGGCCCGGCTACGTGCACCGGCTGACGCCGGAGGGGGCGGTGCTGGACGGCCGGCGCGATGCCTACGACCACGCCTTCATCCTGTTTGCGCTCGCGACCGTCTATGCGCTCGACCAGGACGCACAAATTCGCGCCGAGATCGACGCGCTGCTCGCCTTCCTCGACGGCCATCTGCGCTCGCCGCACGGCGGCGTCCACGAGAGCCTTCCGGTCTCGCTGCCGCGCCGGCAGAACCCGCACATGCATCTGTTCGAGGCCATGATCGCGTGCTTCGACGCGACCCACGATTTGTCGTTCCAGAACCGTGCCGGCGAGTTCTTCGCGCTGTTCCTCGCCAATCTCTACGACAAGCGGACGCGCGCGCTCGGCGAATATTTCGAAGAGGACTGGTCGAAGATCGCGCCGGTCAGCGTCGAGCCCGGCCATCAGGCGGAATGGGTCTGGCTGCTGAAGGGATTCGAACGCATCACGGGCTGCCCGACCGGACAGCGGCGCGCCGAGCTGCTGGAAACCGCGCTGCGCTATCGCGATGAAGCCACCGGCTGTCTGGTCGACGAGGGTGACGACGCCGGCAACATTCGCCGCAACACGCGCCGGCTGTGGCCGCAGACCGAGATCGCGAAGGCGTGGATCGCGCAGGCCGAATCCGGCGAGGAGGGCGCGGCGGACGAGGCGCGCATGGCGCTGGCGCGGCTCGAACGCCATTATCTCAGCCATCCCGTGCGGGGCGGCTGGTACGACCAGTTCGACCGCGACGGCAAATCGCTGATCGACACCATTCCTGCGTCGTCGTTCTATCATGTTCTCTGCGCAGTCACGGAAGCGGAGCAGGTGCTGGAAGGTTAAAGCCAGCGCTTGCGCCGCTTGAAGCTCTTGAGGTTCTTGAAGCTTTTGCGCTGGTCGCCGGCGCCGCCGAGGTAGAATTCCTTGACGTCCTCGTTGTCGCGCAATTCGTCCGCGGTGCCGTCGAGCACGACCTTGCCCTGCTCCATGATGTAGCCGTGGCTTGCCACCGACAGCGCAGCGCGGGCGTTCTGCTCGACGAGGAGAATGGTGACGCCGAGGTCACGGTTGATCTTCTGGATGATCGAGAACACCTCTTTCACCAGCAGCGGCGACAGGCCCATCGAGGGCTCATCCATCAGGATCATCTTCGGGCGCGCCATCAGCGCGCGACCGATCGCGAGCATCTGCTGCTCGCCGCCGGAGAGATAACCCGCCAACCCGGTGCGCTCCTTGAGGCGCGGGAAGTAGTTGAAGACCATGTCGAGATCGGCGCCGACCTCGCGGTCCCTGCGGGTGAAGGCGCCGAGCTTGAGGTTTTCCAGCGAGGTCATGTCGGCAACGATGCGCCGGCCCTCCATCACCTGGAAGATGCCGCGACGGACGATCTTGTCGGGATCGATGCCGTTGATGCGCTCGCCCTCGAACAGGATCTCGCCGCGCGTGACTTCGCCGTCCTCGGTCTTGAGCAGCCCCGAGATCGCCTTCAGCGTCGTCGACTTGCCGGCGCCGTTGGCGCCGAGCAGCGCCACGATCGCGCCCTTGGGCACGTCGAGGCTGAGACCGCGCAGCACCAGGATGACGTCGTCATAGACGACCTCGATGTTGCGCACGCCGAGGAGAGGCGGCGCGGGTACGATGCCGGGGGAGGGGCGAGCTGCTTCGAGGGTGTCGGTCATATCAGGTGCCGCCAATTTGCTTTGCTCGTCGTGCCCGGGCTTAGCCCGGGCATCCACGTACTTCGTCCGAGTGGTCAGGCGTGGATGGCCGGGACAAGCCCGGCCATGACGTCCGATGTTGTGGCTACCAGCCCAGCAATTCCGGCTTGCGCGGCAGCTCGACGGTCTTGACCTTCTCGAGCTTGATAGCTCCCTTGGCCATGAGGTCGTTGAGGTCGCCGTCGGTCGCGCCCGCAATCTTGGTGCGGTAGAGATCGACCTTCAGCGTGCCGCGGTGGTCCTTGCCGGTCCAGGTCGAGGCATTGCAGACGCCTTCCATGCCTGATGGCACCCAGTCCTTCTTCTGGTAGAAGCCCTTGGCGACGTTCTCGCCGGTGGCGCCGCCGTTCTTGGCGGCCCAATCGATCGCTTCCTTCATGTAGAGCGCCGAGCAGACGGCCGCGATGTAGTGCACCGGGCGATAGACTTTGCCGGTGGGATCAGACATCTTCGAGATCTCCATCACCGTCTTCATGCCGGGCGCATCGCCGCCCCAGCTTACAGCGGTGCGCAGCGGGAAGATCACGCCGTCGGCGGCGTCGCCCGCGGTCTTGGCGGCATTCTCGTCCATGCCCCAGACATTGCCCATGAACTGGATGTCGACGCCGGCGGTCTTGCAGGCCTTCATCACCGAGATGTTGGACGCGGCGGTGTTGCCGAGATAGGCGTAGTTGGCGCCTGAGGATTTCAGGCTCAGGCACTGCGCGCTGTAGTCACCCGGCGCGAGCGCGAACACCAGCGGCGGCAGCACCTCGAAGCCGAGCTCCTGCGCCATCGCTTCGCCGGCGGCCTTCGGCGCGTTCGGATAGGGATGGTTGGCCCCCATGTGGACGAATTTTGGCTTGCCGGACTTGCCCTTGGTCTTCCAGTCTTCGGCTGCCCACATCAGCATCGCGCGCAGCGAGTCCGAATAGCTCGGACCGTAGAAGAAATTATAAGGCGCGGGCTTGGCCTTGCCGCTGACGCCTTCGGGATCGGTGAGGGCGGCGGCGTAGGAGCCGGAGAGGTCGGGGATTTTATCCTGTGCGAGGAAGCCGGTCAGCGCCTCGGTGTCTGCCGTGCCCCAGCCCATGATCGCCGCGACTTTGGAGTCCGGCGCCGACCACTTCTTGTAGAGCGCGATGGCGCGCGGTACCTGGTAGCCATAGTCGTTGGTGTCGACGTTGATCTGCTTGCCGCCCACGCCGCCGTTCTTGTTAACCCAGGCGAAGGTGTCGGCGACGGCCTGGCCGTAGGGCGTGCCGACGTCGGACGTGCCGCCGGAATAATCGGCGAGATGCCCGATCGCGATCTGCGCCTGCGCGCATGACGAGAATGCGGCGATCGCCAGGGTGAGCGAAGCGGTGCTCAAAAGGGATTTTGTCTTCATTGGTTGCCTCCTCCTGTTTATTTGTTGGTTAGAGAGTTGCCCGCGCTCAATGCGAGAACGGGTAGAGTTTCCAATACGCCTTGATCTGTCGCCAGCGATGGGCGAGCCCGTCCGGCTCGAACATCAGGAACGCGATGATGATCACCCCGATCGCGATCTCGCGCAGGAAGGTGATGTTGTTGTTGAGCGACAGCGCCTTGTCGATCGCGCCGCCCTTCAGCGTCACGCTGAGGAACTCCATCGTCTCGGGCAGCAGCACCACGAACGCGGTGCCCATCAGCGTGCCCATGATCGAACCGGTGCCGCCGATAATGATCATGGCGAGGAACAGGATCGAGCGTTCGATGCCGAAACCCTCTTGCGACACCACGAGCTGGTAGTGCGCATAGAGCGCGCCGGCGATGCCGGCGAAGAAGGCGGCGAGCCCAAAGGACAGCGTGCGGTACTTGGTGAGATTGATGCCCATGATCTCCGCGGAGAGATAATGGTCGCGGATCGCCACCAGCGCACGGCCGTCGCGGGTGCGCATCAGATTGGTGACGAGCACGTAGCTTGCAACTACGTAGGCGAGTACGACGTAGAAATATTGCCTGTCGCCGCGCAGCGTGTAACCGAAGATCGAGAACGGATTGGCGCTGGCCGGCACCGAGCCGCCGGTGAACCACTCCGCGCGGGAGAAGAAGTCGAGCAGGATATATTGCGCGGCGAGCGTGGCGATCACGAGGTAGAGCCCTTTCAGCCGCGCCGCCGGGATGCCGAAGATCAGTCCGACCAGCGCAGTGACGACGCCCGCGAGGGGGATCGCGAAGAAGACCGGAATCGATGTGCTGTTGGAGATGTAGGCAGACGTGAAGGCGCCGAGCAGGAAGAACGCGGCATGGCCGATCGAAATCTGGCCGGTGAAGCCAACCAGAATGTTGAGGCCAAGCGCGGCGATCGAGAAGATGCCGATCTGGATCAGGATGCTGAGCCAGTAGCCGCCGAGAATTTGCGGCACAAGGCAGAGCAGCAGCACGCCGAAGATCGCAAAATTGCGGCTGGTCGTAGTCGGGAAGATCGTGGTGTCGGCCGCGTAAGAGGTGCGGAAATCACCAGCAGGGATGAGGGCGGGGCCGGCCATGGATCAGATCCGTTCGATGTCGTGGGTGCCGAACAGGCCGTAGGGCTTGATCATCAGCACGATGATGAGGACGTAGAACGGCGCGATCTCGTAGAGATTGCCCCAGTGCAGGTATTCGCTGTCGACATACTGCGCGATGTTTTCGAGCAGGCCGATGATGATGCCGCCGAGCACGGCGCCCCCGACGGAATCGAGCCCGCCGAGGATCGCCGCCGGAAACACCTTTATGCCGTAAGCGGCGAGGCCCGAGGATACGCCGTTCACGACGGCAACAACGACGCCTGCCACCGCCGACACCGTTGCGGAGATCGCCCAAGCCATCGCGAACACGCTCTTCACGGAAATGCCGAGCGATTGCGCGACCTGCTGGTTGAACGCGGTGGCGCGCATCGCAAGCCCGTACTTTGAGGCGCGGAAGAACCAGGCCATGCCGATCATCATCGCGATCGAGACCACGAGGCTCATGACATAGACGGTTTGGATCTGAAGCCCGAACAGGCTGACGGACTGGCTCTCGAACACGCGCGGGAACGGCTGCGGATTGACGCCGAACATCCATTTCAGCGTCGCCTGCAGCACGGTGGACAGGCCGATGGTCACCATGATGACGGAGATGATGGGTTCGCCGATCATCGGCCGCAGGATCAGAACCTGCACCGCGATGCCGAACACGAACATGAACACCAGCGTCATCGGCATGCCGATCCAGAACGGCACCTGATATTTCGCGAGCAGGGTCCAGCACACCCAGGCGCCGACCAGCAAGAGTTCGCCCTGCGCGAAATTGACGACTTGCGTGGCCTTGTAGATCAGCACGAACGACATCGCGACCACGCCATAGAGCGTGCCGACCACGAGGCCGTTGACCAGGAGCTGAATGAGAAAAGCGGTGTTCATGTTATGCTATCCTTCGCCTCTCCCCGCTTGCGGGGAGAGGGCGTATCGACTGGCAGCGTGCGCCCGTTTGAAAGCGTGCTCACTCCGCGGCCTCCGCGAGCTGGCCCGGTCCACCCAGATCCACGACCCTCAGCGTTGTTCGTACGCGCTGTGTGGTGCCGTCCTGGAACCGGATCACAGTGTCCACGGGGATGTCGGCCTGGCCGCGGTAGATCGCGTCGATGATGCCTTCGTATTTCTCGTTGATGACGCTGCGGCGCACTTTCCGCGTGCGGGTAAGCTCGCCGTCGTCGGCGTCGAGCTCCTTGTAGAGCAGCAGGAAGCGCGAGATGCGCTGTGCCGGCGGCAGAGTGGCGTTGACGGTCTCGACTTCCTTCTTGAGCAGCGCATAGACCTCGGGCCGCGAGGCGAGATCGCTGTAGGTCGTGAACGAGAGCCGGTTCTTCTCAGCCCATTTGGAGATGATGGAGTAGCGGATGCAGATCATCGCCGCGAGCGCGTCGCGGCCTGCGCCAAGCACCACGGCTTCCGCGATATAAGGCGAGAACTTCAGCTTGTTTTCGATGAACTGCGGCGAGAAGCGCTCGCCGCGCGAGGTCTCGGCGAGATCCTTGATGCGGTCGATGACCACGAGCTGGCGATTCGCGTTGAAATAGCCGGCGTCGCCGGACAGCATCCAG
Source organism: Bradyrhizobium sp. F1.13.3 (assembly GCF_040548265.1). Lineage (NCBI taxonomy): Bacteria > Pseudomonadati > Pseudomonadota > Alphaproteobacteria > Hyphomicrobiales > Nitrobacteraceae > Bradyrhizobium > Bradyrhizobium sp. F1.13.3. Next base: position 200,637 of record NZ_JBEPRI010000003.1, read on the forward strand.
CCATCCCTGACGTCGGCGACGCTCGCCTCCGGGTTCTTGTAATAGCCGAGGAACATGTGGGGATGCCGCACCACGATCTCGCCGACACCGTGAACGTCGGCATTGTCGATGCGGATTTCGATGCTGTCGGCCATCGGCACGCCGGTGGTGTCGGGATCGACCTTGCCCGCGGGATGCAGCGTGTAGGCCCCCAGCAGCTCGGTCTGGCCGTAGAGCGTGCGCAGCGGCACACCCATCGCCTGGAAGAACTTGAATGTCTCGGGCCCGAGTGCCGCGCCGCCGGTTGCGGCTGAACGCAGCCGGGTGAATCCGAGGCGGTCGCGCAATGCACGGAACAGGATCGCGTCGGCAAAGCCGGAACGCTGGCCCTGTTCGAGCGCGGCAAGCCCGCTCTTCATGCCGATGTCGAACAGGCTTTGCTTGAAAGGCGTTGCGTCCATCACCCTGGCGCGGACGTCGGCGGCGATCGATTCCCACACGCGCGGTGCAAACAGGACAAACGTCGGTGCGATCTCGCGCAGATCGCTCATCATGGTCTCGGGCTCTTCGACGAAGTTGATCTTCATCCGGCACAAGAGGCCTTTGCCGAGTACATAGACCTGTTCCATGATCCAGGGCAGCGGCAGCACCGACACGTATTCGTCGTCCGGCCCCTTCGGGTCGAAAGCCAGATACGTCGCGCAATGGCCGAGCACGCGGCCGGCGGCGAGCATCGCGAGCTTTGGATGCGAGGTGGTGCCAGACGTCGTGCAGAGGATCGCGACGTCCTCGCCCTTGGTCGCGTCCACCAGCCGGTCGTAAAGCTCCGGTTCGCGCGTCGCCCGCGCCCGGCCGAGTTCGGCAAACGTCTCCGCCGACATCAAACGCGGATCATCGTATTTCCGCATGCCGCGTGGATCGGAATAGATGATGTGCTTCAGCTTTGGGACGCGGTCGGCGAGCGTGAGCAGCTTGTCGACCTGCTCCTCGTCCTCGGCAAAGACGAGCTGCGCCTCGCCATAATTGAGGAGATACGAGGCTTCTTCGTCAAGCACGTCGCGATAGAGCCCGAGGCTCAATCCGCCGATCGCGTGGGTTGCGATTTCCGCCGCGACCCAGTCCGGCCGGTTGTCGCCGATGATGCCTATGACGTCTTGGCGCCCAAGGCCCATTTCGACGAGGCCGAGCGCGAAATCGCGCACCCGCCTCTGGTAGGCGTTCCAGGTGAACGGGCGCCATAGCCCAAGATCCTTCTCGCGCAGCGCAATCTCATTGCCGTACTCCTTCGCATTGAGCCGGAGCATCTTCGGATAGGTGTCGGCCTGCGCGACGCGGCCTGCGTAATCCATCATGCCGCGCTCTCCTGCGCCGGCGGAGCATCGTCAGGATCGACCAGCACCTCGTCCTCTTCGCCGAGATAGGCGCGCCTGACGTGGGGATCGGCGAGCACGGCGGCCGGATCGCCCTCTGCGATCTTGCGGCCGAAATCCAGCACCATGACGCGGTGGGAGATGTCCATCACCACACCCATGTCGTGCTCGATCATCACCACGGTCATGCCGAACTCCTCGTTGAGATCGACGATGTAGCGGGCCATGTCCTCCTTCTCCTCGAAGTTCATTCCGGCCATCGGCTCATCGAGGAGAATGAGGCGCGGCTCCAGTGCCATGGCGCGCGCGAGCTCGACCCGCTTGCGCAGGCCATAGGAGAGGGTGCCGGCTTGCGCCTTTCGCACCGACTGGAGATCGAGGAAATCGATGATCTCCTCGACCTTGCGGCGGTGCTCGAGCTCTTCCTTGCGCGCGCCGGTGAACCAGTACAGCGAGCCCGTGAGAAAATTGTTCTTCAGGAGGTGATGGCGGCCGACCATGATGTTGTCGAGCACGCTCATGTGGTGGAACAGCGCCAGGTTCTGGAAGGTGCGGCCGATGCCGAGCGAAGCGCGCGCGTTGGGCGTCAGGCCGGTGATGTCGCGGCCCTGGTAGAACAGCTGGCCTTCGGTCGGCTTGTAGCGGCCGGAAATACAGTTCACGATCGAGGTCTTGCCGGCGCCGTTGGGGCCGATGATCGAGAACAGCTCGCCTTCCCTGATGGCGAAGCCGACATCAGTCAGCGCACGAACGCCGCCGAATCGCAAGGACACGCCGCGCACTTCAAGACTGGTAGCCACCAAACAGATCCCTCCCGGTGATGGCGCTTTCAGTGGCGCTCTTCGTCCGTTCTATCGGGCGATCCTAGTACGGCCGTGCCGGTGAGACCATGCAGCAGATGGTCTCGACCGAAGCCGCGCCGCTCTCGTTCCCGTTTGGGATCAAAAGCCGCATCGCCCGAGGTGGTCCTCAATAGGGGAAAGCGCTATTTTGAAATGTCTCCCGGCTGACAATTCTGCGACAAAGTTTTTGGATGGGAGCATCCTCCATCTTTCGTCGGATGGTGGTCGGAACGATCATGCTGCATTGCAGCAGAATAAGGAGTGACGCACGGTGCGGCTGGCTTCGGGATCATGATTTCAGAAGATCAACTGAAGCGCGTCGCTGCCTGGTCGCGCGAGCTCACGCAAGCGGAGATCGAGGTCGCTCGCGCCGGGATAACGGAGCGGTCCTACGGCACCGGCGAGACCGTCTTCATGCGCGGCGACACGTTCGACTATTGGGCCGGCATGGTCTTCGGCCTTGCCCGGATGGGCGGGGTCTCGCGCGACGGCAAGGAGACGAGTCTTGCCGGTCTGACGGCAGGCGCCTGGTTCGGCGAAGGCAGCGTGCTCAAGAACGAGCCGCGCCGCTATGACGTGGTCGCGCTGCGCAACAGCCGTGTCGCACTGATGGAACGTAGCGCCTTCATGTGGCTGTTCGAGAACAGCGTCGGCTTCAACCGCTTCCTGGTGCGCCAGCTCAACGAGCGGCTCGGCCAGTTCATCGGCATGCTCGAAGTCAACCGCACGCTGGATGCCACCGCGCGGCTTGCCCGCAGCATCGCCTCGCTGTTCAATCCGATCCTCTATCCGGAATCCACCGCGCATCTGGAGATCACCCAGGAGGAGATCGGCGCGCTTTCCGGCATGTCCCGCCAGAATGCCAACCGCGCGCTGAACCGGCTGGAGAAAGAGGGCTTGCTCCGGCTGGAATATGGCGGCGTCACCATCCTCGATATCGAGCGATTGCGCGGTTACGGGGATTAGCGCCCATTGGCGGGGGCGTGCACCGGCCAGAGGTCAGCGCGCCAGCGCACCGCGATCGCCATCATTGCGATGAACCCCGATACAGCATAGAGCGACCCCGTCGCGGAATAGCCGATGAGGTCGATCAGGCTGCCGGCCGCGAGCAATCCGAGCGGCAGGCCGTAGATCACCATCATGCGCACGCCCATGACGCGGCCGCGAAGGTGTGCGCTGGCCGTCCGCATCAGGATGACGGCAGCTGATATCATCGACATGCTCTGGGCGATGCCGGCGAGCACGAGGCAGGCCATCGCCACCGGCATGGTCCTGATCTCGACGAACACCAGCAGCATGGCGTACCAGGCCAGCGTCGCTCCGATCAGGAGCCGGGCAATGCGCAATCCGCTGACGAGGCTGAGCGTGATGGAGCCGATCAGCGAGCCGACGGCGAAGCTCGCCGAGAGATAACCGAGGCCGGTCTGGTCGGTATGAAAGATATCCCGCGCGATGTAGGGCAGCAATCCGCCGGTGAAAGGAAATGCGGTTAGGTTGGCAAGGAAGGCGACGCACAGCGCCGCGCGCATTCCCGGGCCATTCCAGGCGTAGACGATCCCTTCCTTCAAATCGACCAGCAATCTCGAAACGGCGCGACTGTCCGCCGGAAGATGAGTTGTGGCAATGGTCCTTTCCGGCCGGGTCAGGCAGAGCATGAGCAGCGCGGCCGCGAGATAGAGGCAGACGATCACCACGTAAACGAAGCCAATGCCGAGGACGGCAAATAGTCCGGCGCCCGTCAACGCGCCGGCGATGCGCGCGCTGTCCTGGGTCGTGCGCGCAACGCTGATGGCGCCCACCAGTTGCTCGGTCGGCATGATCTCGGCAAGCAGCGCGCCGCGAACGCCGAGGTCCGAGGGTCGAATCAGGCCCATGATTGCGACGATGATCATGACGCCTGGCGGCGTCAGGTGACCGGTCAGCGCCAGAATCATGATGGTCGACGCGAGCACCATATAGGCAAGACGCATCGCGACCAGGAGATCGCGATGACCCATGCGGTCGCCGATCATGCCGAACACCGGCGCCACCAAAGTCCCGACGAACTGGAGCGACGCAAGCACGGTGAGCAGCAGCACCGAGCCGGTCTCGACCATGATGTACCAACCGAGCACCAGCGTCTCGATCTCGAATGCCCAGGAGGTGAGCAGATCGGACGGCCATTGAAAGCGATAGTTGCGGATGCGGAATGGCGCGAGCGCGGAAAGGCGTATGGTCGTGCTCAAGTCTCGACGACGGGTATCACGGCGATTCCCTGCCCTTTGTTATTCGTTTTTCTGCTCGCAGGGTAACCCCGGCGATCCCGGTGTCAATCGGCGCTGCCGCATAGTGCCATGCTCGCCGACGACGCGCGATCAACGCGCAGGAGCTTGCTTCCGCTCCGCGAACGCCGTCGCCATGGCCGAGATCAGGGGCCGCATGAAATAGGCTTCGTCGGCCGGCGAGACGTCCGTGCGCAAACCATGCGCGGTGAGCTCGCCCGAGACCGCCGGTCCTACCGACGCGATCAGCGTCCGCTCGAGACCTACGCGCAGCTTCGCCTCGCTGCCGTGGGCTTTCGCGGCTTCGATCAGCCGGCGGACCTGCCCGAGATTGGTCAGCGCGATGGAATCGATCCGCCCTTCGGCCATGTCGTCGATGGCGGCGACGATATTAGCATCCGCCGCCTTGGAATCGTAGGCATAGGGCAGCACGCTATCGACCTCGGCCCCTTGCGCCGACAGCGCATCGGTCAGCGCGCTGTGATCCTTGTCGGGATAGAGCTGGAGGCCGAGGCGATGCCCCTTCAGGTCGAGATTGCCCAACATCTCGATCACGCCCTCGGTGGTCGGCTTCTCCGTGGTCTGCTGCGCCTCGAGCCCGACTTCGCGCAGTGCCTTGCCGGGCTTCGGGCCACGGGTGAATTTCCGCGATCCGGCAAGCGCCGCCACGAGGGCCTGATCGAGCCCTCGCGCGACGGCGAGCTTCATGATCCGCCGCAGTCCTTCGCCGGTCATCAGCACGAGATCGTCGAAGGGCTTGTCGATGGCACGGCGGATCCAGACCTCGACCGGGGCGGGGTCCGGTGCATCCTGGATGGTGAACATCGGGCATTGCACGACCTCGGCGCCTTGCTCGGCCAGCAGCTTCGAAAACTGCGCCTCCTCGCGCGTTTCGAGGATCAGGATGCGGGTGCCGTTCAAGCGGTCGGCCATGAGCCTACTCCGGTCAGTCAAAGCAATGGTGCGTTCATCCTGACTCCACGGTCGGGATTGGCGCAAGGGTGGGGTCGGTGATAGAGCAGGGCGCAATCGCGGATCGTTCCGCAGCCGTTGCCCAAACCTTCATCAAGGCCCATGCCAGATCATCAATATGTCCTGACCCTGTCCTGTCCGGATCGTCCCGGCATCGTCTCGGCGGTGTCGACCTTCCTGGCCCATAACGGACAGAACATTCTCGACGCCCAGCAGTTCGACGACATCGAGACCAACAAGTTCTTCATGCGGGTGGTGTTCACCGCCGCCGATCTCGCCGTGGAGCTGTCGGCGCTCCAGACCGGCTTTGCCGCGATCGCCGAGCGTTTCGGCATGGAATGGCAGATGCGAGATCGCGCCGCGCTTTGCAAGGTGATGCTGCTGGTATCGAAGTCCGACCACTGCCTGGTCGACATCCTCTATCGCTGGCGCACCGGCGAGCTGCCGATGACTTTGGCCGCAATCGTCTCCAATCATCCGCGCGAGGTCTATGACGGGCTCGATTTCGGCGGGGTTCCATTCCACTATCTGCCTGTTACGAAAGAGACCAAGCGCGATCAGGAGGCGCAGATCCTCGACCTCGTCGCCAAGACCGGGACGGATCTTGTCGTGCTTGCCCGCTATATGCAGATATTGTCGGACGATCTCTCGGCGAATCTGTCGGGGCGCTGCATCAACATCCACCACTCATTCCTGCCGGGTTTCAAGGGCGCAAGACCCTATCACCAGGCCCATGAGCGTGGCGTCAAGCTGATCGGCGCCACTGCGCATTACGTTACGCGCGACCTCGACGAGGGCCCGATCATCGACCAGGACGTCGAGCGCATCAGCCATCGCGACACGCCAGAGGATCTCGTCCGAAAGGGCCGGGACATCGAGCGCCGCGTGCTGGCGCGCGCGATTCGCTACCATCTCAACGACCGCGTCATCCTCAATGGCCGCAAGACCGTGGTGTTCGTGGATTGATTTGGCCCACCTCTCGCCGCAAGCGGCGAGAGGGCACGATTTAACGCACCGCGGTGCCGGAGGCCGAGCCCGTTGCGCCCTTCTGCGCCTGCTCTTCCTTTTCGCGATCCGCTGCCGGCATCAGCCGCTTGCGCTCGCGCTCCTTCATGTAGGCATCGTATTGCGGCGTGCCCGCCCGCGGCGGGGCGTCCGCCGGCAAGCCGCCGGCCCATTGCGGGACGTAGTCGCCCATGCCGGACGAGAGCTTTTCGTTGACGGTGCCGCAGCCGGACAGGCCCGCGGAGAGCGCGAGGAGGATCAGGAGGGAACGGAAGAATCTGGGCATTGTACGGGGGCGCGCGCGATCAGTCGTGTTGGACGCCAAGTCAGGCTGGCACCGGGAGAGTAGCCTTCAACAGGTAAAATAGACTTATTCGAGGTAGGTAACTTGGTACCGGAATATGTCGACCCCAAGCCTTGGCCGATGTTCAAATTCTGCAAACAAAGACGAAATCCTCCATCCCCTCGGCTGGCTGCGTTTCCAGACTGCGGCAAGAGCTCGCGACAAAGTGGCTTGATTGGAGATGAAGCTTTTTCGTTGACAGGTCCATTTGGTTTGTACAATCGTACAAATGAAGGTGATCGTAGTCACGATGCCGAGGTTACCCGGACGTGACCGATATCGCTTCTGCCGTCGACAATCGGAACGCTCGGCTTGCGCCGAATGGTCGCCAAACGTCCGATTGACAATAAGGGCGCGAAAGACGCCATGTGGCGCGCGACATCACGCGTGCGTGAGCTAAACTTAAGGCAAGGACCGGGCACTCGGTCCGGCGCACAAGAGATCAGGAATGAAGGGGAGGGACATCTGATGTTCGAACGCAAACAACTGTCTCGTACGACTATTTGGGCCGCTGCAGCTACCGCCATCGCGGGCCTTGCGGCCATCGCTCCGGCCAAGGCTGAGGACAGCGTCAAGGTCGGCCTGATCCTGCCGATGACCGGCGGCCAGGCCTCGACCGGCAAGCAGATCGAGAACGCGATCAAGCTCTACATGCAGCAGAAGGGCGACACCGTCGCCGGCAAGAAAATCGAGATCATCCTCAAGGACGATGCTGCGATTCCGGACAAGACCAAGACCGCCGCGCAGGAGCTGATTGTCAACGACAAGGTCCATTTCATCGCCGGTTTCGGCGTGACGCCGGCCGCGCTCGCGGCGGCGCCGCTGGCCACGCAAGCCAAGATCCCGGAAGTCGTGATGGCGGCCGGCACCTCCATCATCACCGAGCGCTCGCCCTATATTGTGCGCACCAGCTTCACCCTGGCGCAATCCTCCACCATCATCGCCGACTGGGCGGTGAAAAACGGCATCAAGAAGGTGGCGACGCTGACCTCGGACTACGCGCCGGGCAATGACGCGCTCAACTTCTTCAAGCAGAACTTCACCGCCGGTGGCGGCGAGGTGGTCGAAGAGGTGAAGACGCCGCTTGCCAATCCGGATTTCGCACCGTTCCTCCAGCGTATGAAGGATGCCAAGCCTGACGCGATCTTCGTGTTCGTGCCGGCCGGCCAGGGCGGCAACTTCATGAAGCAGTATGCCGAGCGCGGGCTCGACAAGGCCGGCATTAAGGTGATCGGACCGGGCGACGTGACCGACGACGATCTCCTCAACAACATGGGCGACGCCGTGCTGGGCACGGTCACCGCGCACCTCTATTCGGCGGCGCATTCCTCGCAGATGAACAAGGATTTCGTCGCGGCCTACAAGAAGGCGTACGGAAACCGGCCGGGCTTCATGGCAGTGAGCGGCTATGATGGCATTCACCTGATCTACGAGGCGTTGAAGAAGACCAATGGCGACACCGACGGCACCAAGCTGGTCGAAGCCATGAAGGGCCAGAAGTGGGAGAGCCCGCGCGGGCCGATCTCGATCGACCCCGAGACCCGCGACATCGTGCAGAACATCTACATCCGGAAGGTCGAGAAGGTCGACGGCGAGCTTTATAACGTCGAGTTTGCGACCTTCGAGGCCGTCAAGGATCTCGGCAAGACTAAGAAGTAACGCGCGAAAGCGCGTCATCCCCGAGCGCGCATCGGGGATCTCGCCCGCCACTCTCGTCATGACCGGGCTTGACCCGGGCAACCACGAGAGCCGAACCAAGAACGTGGATGGCCGGGACAAGCCCGGCCATGACGATAACTCCAAGCTGAGACGATGACCTCAATCCTCACCAACCTGTTCGATGGCGTTGCCTACGGCATGCTGCTGTTCGTGCTGGCTTGCGGGCTCGCGGTCACGCTCGGCTTGATGAACTTCGTCAACCTTGCCCATGGCGCCTTCGCCATGGCCGGCGGCTATGTCTGCATGGTGCTGGTCAACCGGATTGGCTGGCCATTCTTCGCTGCATTGCCGCTTGCCTTCGTCTCCTCTGCTGCGATCGGCATCGTGCTCGAGCGCACGCTGTACCGACACCTATATGCGCGCAGCCATCTCGATCAGGTGCTGTTCACGATCGGCCTCACGTTCATGTCGGTCGCGGCCGTCGACTACATCCAGGGCTCCTCGCGGGTCTTCATCAACTTGCCGGCAGCGCTCCAGGGCCAGTTCGACGTGTTCGGCGTCGGCATCGGCCGCTACCGCCTGATGATCATCGTGATCTGCGGGCTGCTCACCATTGGTCTCCAGATGGTGCTGGCGAAGACGCGGTTCGGCAGCCGTCTGCGCGCCGCGGTCGACGATCCCCGCGCCGCGAGCGGCCTCGGCATCAACGTGCCGCAGGTGTTCGCTTTCACATTTGCCTTTGGTTGCGGCCTGGCTGGTCTCGGCGGCGCGCTGAGTGCCGAAATCCTCGGCCTCGACCCGTACTTTCCGCTGAAGTTCATGATCTACTTCCTGATCGTGGTCACCGTGGGCGGCTCGTCCTCGATCACCGGCCCGTTTCTGGCCTCGCTGCTGCTCGGCATCGGCGACGTCGCTGGCAAATATTACGTCCCGAAGATGGGGCCTTTCGTGATCTACACCATGATGATCGTGATCCTGATCTGGCGCCCGAACGGTCTGTTCGGCCGCACGGCCGCGCGTTGAGTTCGCCGATGAGCGCCTCCTCCGACGTCGGCTATCACGCCCAGCGCAAGGCCCGCTGGCATTATGGCGAGGCCGCTTTCTGGCTGATCGTGCTGGCCTGCGGCTTCGTATTTCCCACGCGTTATTTGATCATGACGGACATCCTGCGGCTCGCGCTGTTTGCGATGTCGCTCGATCTGATCCTCGGCTACGCTGGCATCGTCTCGCTCGGCCATGCCGCCTTCTTCGGCGTCGGCGCCTACGCGGCAGGGCTTCTTGCGCTGCACGGAATCATCAACGAACCCGTGCTTGCGCTTGTCGTCGCCGGCCTTGTCGCGATGGTGCTCGGATTCGCCACCAGCTTCCTCGTGATCCGCGGCGTCGACCTGACGCGGCTGATGGTGACGCTCGGCATCGCGTTGTTGCTCGAGGCGCTGGCCGAACGCTTCTCCAACATCACCGGCGGCACCGACGGCCTGCAGGGTATCGAGATGCAGCCGATCTTCGGTGAGATCCCATTCGATATGTTCGGCAAGACCGGCTTCTTCTATTCGCTCGCCGTTCTGTTCTTGTTGTTCCTGTTCGCCCGCCGCGTCGTGCATTCCCCGTTCGGACTGTCATTGCGCGCGATCAAGAACAACCCGCTGCGCGCGGCCGCTATCGGCATCCCCGTCAACCGCCGCTTGATTGCGATCTACACGCTCGCAGCGTTCTATGCCGGCATCGCAGGCGCGCTGTTCACCCAGACCACTGCGATCGCCTCGCTCGACGTGTTCTCCTTCGAGCGCTCGGCGGACCTGATGCTGGTGCTCGTGATCGGCGGCACCGGCTATCTTTATGGCGGGCTGATCGGCGCAGTGCTGTTTCGAATGCTGCAGGAATTGTTCTCCACCATCACCCCGCAATACTGGCAGTTCTGGATCGGCCTCGTGCTCGTCGTGATCGTCCTTGTCGGCCGGCAGCGACTGCATCGCTGGATGCTGTATGTGCCCAATCTGGTCATCAGGCAGATAGCCGGGCGCAAGGCCGTCGTCGCCGTACCGGAGAGCGACGCATGATCATTGCGCTCGAAACCCAAAGTCTCGAAAAGCAGTTTGGCGGTCTGCGTGTCACTCGCGACTTGTCGCTAAAAATCGAACAAGGCGCCCGTCACGCGCTGATCGGCCCGAACGGCGCCGGCAAGACCACGGTCATCAACCAGCTCACCGGCGTGCTCAAGCCGAACTCGGGCCGCATCCTGCTCGAAGGGCAGGACATCACGGATCTGCCCGTGCACAAGCGCGTCTTGCGCGGCTTGTCGCGCACCTTCCAGATCAACCAGCTCTATCCCGACCTGACCCCGCTCGAGACCATCGGTCTCGCTGTCTCAGAGCGCCTCGGCCATGGCGGCGACTGGTGGCGGCGGATGGGTACGCGCAGCGACGTCAACGGCGAGATCGCCGACCTCCTGACGCGCTTCCACCTGCTCGACGTCATGAACGAACAGACCGTGACGCTGCCTTACGGCAAGCAGCGCCTGCTCGAGATCGCGGTCGCGATCGCCGCCAAGCCGCGCGTGCTGCTGCTGGACGAGCCCGCCGCCGGCGTGCCCGAGAGCGAGCGCCACGACATTCTTGCCGTCGTAGGCAGCCTGCCGCGCGACGTCACCGTGCTGCTGATCGAGCACGACATGGACCTCGTGTTCTCCTTCGCCGACCGCATCTCTGTCCTGGTCTCAGGCGCGCTGCTCACCGAAGGCCCGCCCGAGCAGGTCGCGCGCGACCCGCAGGTCAAGGCGGTCTATCTCGGCGAGGAGGCGGTCAATGTCTGACCTGCTCGCGATCGACTCGCTTCGCGCCGGCTATGGCGAGGCAGTGGTGCTGCCTAACATGTCGCTGCGTCTTGCCGAAGGTCAGGTGCTGGCGCTGTTGGGGCGCAACGGCACCGGCAAAACCACGCTGATCAACTCCATCGTCGGCGTCACCCGTCGCTTCTCCGGGACTGTCGGGCTGGGCGGTACCGACGTCACGACCTTGCGGCCGGACCAGCGGGCGCGCGCCGGGATCGGCTGGGTGCCGCAGGAGCGCAACATCTTCCGCTCTCTCACGGTGGAGGAGAACATGTCCGCAGTGGCCCAGCCCGGTCCCTGGACCGTCGAGAGGGTTTACGAGATGTTCCCGCGGCTGAAGGAGCGGCGTAGCAATTTCGGCAACCAGCTCTCCGGCGGCGAGCAGCAGATGCTGGCGATCGGCCGCGCGCTGACCCTCAATCCGAAAGTGCTTCTCCTGGACGAGCCGACCGAGGGCCTCGCCCCCATCATCGTCGAGGAGCTCTTGAAAGCGATCGGGACCATCACGCGGGCGGGCGGCATCTGCTCGATCATCGTCGAGCAGAATGCCCAAAAGATTCTGGGGCTGGCCGACCGTGTTGTGATATTGGAGCGCGGAACGATCGTCCACGACGCCCCGAGCGCCGCGCTGAAGGCCGACCCGTCGGTCCTCGAGCGCCACCTCGGCGTCGCAGGGGCGGCGGCCCACTAAAAATAACTGGGAGTAAGAAATGCAGCGAACCAAAGCCCCCTTCCGCGCCGACGAGGTCGGCAGCCTTCTGCGTCCCGCCAAGATCAAGGAAGCCCGCGCCAGGCTGGAGAAGGGCGAGATCTCGGCCGACGATCTGCGCAAGATCGAGGACATGGAGATCGAGAAGGTCGTGCATAAGCAGGCCTCGCTCGGCCTGAAGCTCGCGACCGACGGCGAATTCCGCCGCTCCTGGTGGCATTTCGACTTCCTGGCCAAGCTCACCGGCTGCGAAATGTTCCACCCCGACACGGGCATTCAGTTCGCGGGCGTCGAGACGCGGCATGACGCGGTGCGGGTGATCGGCAAGCTCGATTTCCCCGATGACCACCCGATGCTGGATCACTTCCGCTTCCTGAAGAAGGTCGCCGACCAGGCCCACGTCACCGCCAAGATGACGATCCCTTCGCCGGCGGTGCTGCACTTCCGCGGTGGCCGCAAGGCGATCTCCAAGGACGTCTATCCCGATCTCGACGCCTTCTACGAAGACCTCGGCAAGACCTACCGCAAGGCCGTGAAGGCGTTCTACGATGCCGGCTGCCGCTATCTCCAATTCGACGACACCGTGTGGGCCTATCTCTGCTCGCCGGACGAATTGCAGAAAGCGCGCGAGCGCGGTGACAATCCGGAAGGCCTCCAGCAGATCTATGCGCGCATCATCAACTATGCGCTGGCCGAGAAGCCCGCCGACATGGTGGTGACGACGCACGTCTGCCGCGGCAATTTCCGTTCGACCTGGATTTCGTCAGGCGGCTACGAGCCGGTTGCCGAGACCATGCTCGCCGGCACCAATTACGACGGCTATTTCCTCGAATACGACAGCGACCGCGCCGGTGGCTTCGAGCCGCTGCGCTTCCTGCCCAAGGGCAACAAGGTCGTCGTGGTCGGCGTCATCACCTCGAAGTTCGGTGAGCTCGAGAACAAGGACGCCATCAAGCGCCGTCTCGAGGAAGCCGCCAAGTTCGCCCCGCTGGAGCAGCTCGCACTCTCCCCGCAGTGCGGTTTTGCGTCGACGGAGGAAGGCAACGTCCTCTCCGAAGAGGAGCAGTGGGCCAAGCTCAGCCTCGCCGTGGAGATCGCAAAGGAAGTGTGGGGCAATTGAGCTCTACACAGCCCGTCTCGTGAGTGACGGTTAACTGGTGCAACACCCTCGGTGTCGTCCCGGCGAAGGCCGGGACCCATACCCCCAGGGAGATGTTGTGACGCGAAGGCGGCAACTCCGAGTCTTCGCCAAACTACGTCCTGTGGTTATCGGTCCCGGCCTTCGCCGGGACGACACTGAGTATGAGCACGACGCTTCGCCTCACCGCAGCAGACACGCCCCCTCACTTCTCCGCCAGATAAACCTCGCCCAGTAGCGACGAGTTCGACCACGGCACCTGCTTGTTCTTCGTTGTCGACACCACCTCGGCCCGCACCCGCGTCAGCATCTGCTGCACTTCCAGGCCCGGCGTGCCGAGATGGCGGGAGAGCGCGGCGGAGAACGGCGAGTTGGCACCCTCGCCGTCGAGCGCGACCTGGCCCGGTGCAGTGGCGAAGGCGATCAGCGTGCCGGCCCCGAGCGTCGCGCCGGCTCCCAGGCTGGTCGGCGCCGCGAGGCCGGAGGCAGCTTCGATGGCGCGGTTGGTGCCGGCGGATGCGACCTGCTGTGCCATCGGATTATTGCGGCAGGCATCGAAAATCAAAATGTTGGTGCGGACCTGGTCGTCGAGGCCGGCCATGATCGTGTCCATGTCGATCATCGCCTCCGTCATCCTCGCGCCCGGCTTGAGTTCGACGTCGACGGGAATGAGATAGTTGCGGCCGTCGACCTGCACACCGTGGCCGGCATAGTAGACCACCACGACCTGTGCTCGCGCCGCCTCCCGCAAGAAGTCACGCGTCATCTTCTGCATCGCCGCACGGTCGAGATCGACGCCTTCTGACACGGTGAAGCCGATGTTGCGCAGGCTCTTCGCAACGGCGCGCGCGTCATTGGGGGGATTCGGCAGGGCCTTTACATGCGCATAGGCGCCATTGCCGATGATCAGCGCCATGCGCGTGCCGCGCGCAGCTGGAGCAGGCGAGGGGGGCGACGCGGCACCCGTCTGCTGGGGAGCCGGCGCCTGTGCCGGCTCCGTCGTCGGTGACGGCGCATCGCGCGGGATCGGCACGCTTGCGTCGGTGACCAGCGACAGCCGCACCTTTGCGGTGGCCTGATTGGCCTTGCTGCCGGCATCGGAAGCCGCGATCGCCAGCGACGCCTTGTAGTCGTCCCTCGCGTGCGCGTAGTCGCCTTTCACCTCATAGGCTAGCGCGCGATGGGTGTAGCCTGAGATCAGCACGCTGTTCGGCGGCGTCATGATATTGACTGGCGGCTTCTCTTTCGCGAGCCGGATCGCTTCGCTGCCGTCGGCAATCGCGCGATCGTAATCGCCTCTGACACGCCAGATCGCGGTCCGGTTGATCAGCGGCTGCGGCAGCGTCGGGTCGAGCCGGATCGCCTGGTTGATGTCGGCCAGCGCGCCGTCGAGATCGCCACGTGCCTCCTTCGCGATGCCGCGGTTCTGGTACGAGAATGCCGATTTGGGATCAGCTTTGATCGACATATCGTAATCGCTAATGGCCTTGGCGTAGTCGCCCTTGCCGCGCCAGGCATTGCCGCGATTGTGGAAGATGGTACCGCTCGGCGGGCCTAGCTTCAGCGCGTCGTCGAAATCGGCGATCGAAATCTCGTACTCGCCTCTGTCGTAGTAGGCCGATCCCCTGAGATTATAGGCCGCCTGGCTCGGCTGGAGCCGGATCGCTTCCGTGGCGTCGGTGATGACCTTTGGGTAATCGCCCTTCTTGTTCCAGCCTACCGCGCGCCAGAAGTAGACCGTCGCGAGCTGCTCGCCTTTGAACACCTTCAGCGCAATGATCTTGGTGCAAGCGTCGATCATCTGGTCGGCCGGCGTGGTGTCGGTGGTGCAGAGCGGCCCAAGCTGGTTGCGCGCCTGCGCAAAAGCGGATGCCGACCACAGGGTTGCGGCGAGCACGAAGAGCGCGACGAGCAGGCGACGCATTGGCAGTGGTCCCGTTGAGGAGAGGCGTCTGTTTGTTGCCCGGCAGCGCGTGGTGGTTCACGGCCTCGCTATTGTCCACACGGCAAACCAGGTGGATGTATCCCTATTCCCTCAGTGGGCAGATTTTGCTAGGAGGCATTACCCAACCCTTCTGCCCACTGCGTCCCACTTCATGAAGAATGACGAAATCCTGAGCCAAATCACCGAGTTCTGCCGTAAGGCGGACATGGCGGAGTCGACGTTCGGCCGGCGCGCGGTGAACGATGGGAAGCTCGTGCACCGCCTGCGCGAGGGCAAGCGCATCACGATCGACACCCTGGACCGGATCCAGGCCTACATGGCCGCATCAATGGCCGGCGGCGTGCCGCCCCCGCGCGGACTTCAGGTGCCCCTGGAAAAGCGCGATCCGCGCGGCAATTTCCGCTTTTTCGAGAATCGCCAGAAATACCTGCTGTTCGTCCACACTTGCAGCGAGAAGCGGGTGGTCGCCGAGCGCGTGGCGCTGGAGCTTGCCAGCATCCATCCCCGGCCGCCGGCGCTGCGCGTGTTCGATGCCGGCGTTGGCGACGGCACGGTGCTGGCGCGCGTGCTGCGCTCGATGCATCAGCGCTTTCCGCACATGCCGTTCTATGTCGCCGGCAAGGAGCTCAGTCTCGAGGACCTCCGCCTGACGCTGGACAAGGTTCCGGATCGCATTTTCGAGCATCCGGCCTCGGTGTTCGTTTTTACCAACATGCTCTACGCGGAGGCGCCCTGGCTCACGCCGGCATCGCCCGCGGCAGCCGCCGCGACCGTCTGGCACGAGGTTCCCTTGCGGGGTGCTTCCTCGGGCGAGTTCGAGACGCAAATTACGGAATTGAAGCCGTTCTTGGAGCAAAACTGGCGCGCGGCGGTCAGCCCGCGCACGGGGATGCCGCTCTATGAGCGGCCTGTCGTGCTGGTGCTCTACCGTGAAGACCAGCGGTTTCTGCTCGATTCGACCATTCCACGGCCGGGCCAGGCCGAAGCAAATTTCGACCTCGTTATTGCATCCCAGCCATACCGCGCGCTGTCTTCGGTTAATTTCAGGGCGAAACGGATCATTGCGCCCCTGGCGCGGGCCTTGCGGGCAGGCGGCCGCCTGATCGGAATTCACTCCCACGGCCAGGATCCGGGCATGGAGATGATCCAGGCGATCTGGCCTGGAGAAAATCCTTTCTCGGTGAGCCGTCATGAGCTATTGCGCGCGGTGAAGTACGAGCTCGGCTCGGTGGGCCGCGACTTAAATTTTAATGCTTATGCAGATAACCGCTCGATCTTCAGGTATGATATGGAAGCGCTGCCCAACGAGGTGACAGGCACTATCGGAACCTCGACGGCCTTTGCAGCCTGGAATGCGGCGGTGTATGTCGCTCAGATTGAGGACGACCGGTTGGCGGAAATGACTCAAAACGGCCGCACTCTGGATGCCGCCAGGGACGTGCTGCGAAAGTACAATGGGCTCTGGTTTCTCGACGAATCCTACGTCATCTCGCGCCGGCGTGATTGACATCATTCAAAGCTAAATATCACAACGCCCGCCAGCTAGCGGCGGAACAAGGGGTTACTGATGCGCGCGTCCTATCTCTTCACCAGCGAGTCCGTGTCCGAAGGCCATCCGGACAAGGTGTGCGACCGGATCTCCGACGAGATCGTCGATCTGTTCTACCGCGAAGGACCGAAAGCCGGCATCGATCCCTGGCAAATTCGCGCCGCCTGCGAAACGCTCGCGACCACCAACAAAGTCGTAATCGCCGGTGAGACCCGCGGTCCCGCATCCGTCACCAACGAGCAGATCGAAGGCGTCGTCCGCGACGCGATCAAGGACATCGGCTACGAGCAGGAAGGTTTCCACTGGCAAAAGGCCGATATCGAGATCCTGCTGCATCCGCAGTCCGCCGACATCGCGCAGGGCGTCGATGCGCTGCAGCCGGGCGAAGTCAAGGAAGAGGGCGCTGGCGACCAGGGCATCATGTTCGGCTACGCCACCAACGAGACGCCCGATCTGATGCCGGCGCCGATCTTCTACGCCCACAAGATCCTGCGCCTCATCTCCGAAGCGCGCCACTCGGGCCGCGAGAAGGTGCTGGGCCCGGACTCCAAGAGCCAGGTCACCGTGCAGTACGAGAACGGCAAACCGGTCGGCGTGCGCGAGATCGTGGTGTCGCACCAGCATCTGGTCGAGGACATCTCGTCCAAGCAGATTCGCGACATCGTCGAGCCCTATGTGCGCGAGGCGCTGCCGAAGGACTGGATCACGGCGAAGACGATCTGGCACATCAACCCGACCGGCAAGTTCTACATCGGCGGTCCCGACGGCGATTCCGGCCTGACCGGCCGCAAGATCATCGTCGACACCTACGGTGGTGCGGCCCCGCACGGCGGCGGCGCGTTCTCCGGCAAGGATCCGACCAAGGTCGACCGCTCCGCGGCTTACGCTGCCCGCTACGTCGCCAAGAACATCGTCGCGGCCGGTCTTGCGGATCGCTGCACGCTGCAGCTCGCCTACGCCATCGGTGTGGCGCGTCCGCTGTCGATCTACATCGACACCCACGGCACCGGTAAGGTGTCGGAGGATCAGCTCGAGAAGGCCGCCGCCAAGGCGATGGATCTCACCCCGCGTGGCATCCGCAGCCATCTCGATCTCAACCGCCCGATCTACGCGCGCACCTCCGCCTACGGCCATTTCGGCCGCACCCCCGACAACGAGGGCGGTTTCTCCTGGGAGAAGACCGATCTCGTCGAAGCGCTCAAGCGCGCGGTCTGATCGCCGACGTCATCCCGGGACGCCGCGACAGCGGCGAACCCGGAATTCTTCCATCGTATCGAGATTCCGGGCTCGCCTCTCCAGGGCGACCCGGAATGACCAATTCAACAACAGGACGCCCGCAATGAACGCGAAGCCCGGCTTCACCGATTACATCGTCAAGGACATTTCGCTCGCCGATTTCGGCCGCAAGGAGCTCTCGCTCGCCGAGACCGAGATGCCCGGCCTGATGGCCACCCGCGAGGAGTACGGCCCGAAGCAGCCGCTGAAGGGCGCGCGTATCGCGGGCTCGCTGCACATGACGATCCAGACCGGCGTGCTGATCGAGACGCTGGCAGCGCTCGGCGCCGACATCCGCTGGGTCTCCTGCAACATCTATTCGACGCAGGACCACGCCGCGGCGGCAATCGCAGCCGCCGGCATTCCGGTGTTCGCCGTCAAGGGTGAGAGCCTTACCGAGTACTGGGACTACACCGCCAAGCTGTTCGACTGGCACGGCGGCGGTCACCCGAACATGATCCTCGACGACGGCGGCGACGCCACCATGTACGTCCACCTCGGTCTGCGCGCCGAGAACGGCGACACCAAGTTTCTGGACAAGCCGGGTTCAGAGGAAGAGGAAGTCTTCTTCGCGCTTCTGAAGAAGCAGCTCAAGGAGAAGCCGAAGGGCTACTTCGCCGAGATCGCCAAGAGCATCAAGGGCGTTTCTGAAGAGACCACCACGGGCGTGCATCGTCTCTATGACATGCAGAAGGCCGGCACGCTGCTATGGCCGGCCATCAACGTCAACGACAGCGTCACCAAGTCGAAGTTCGACAACCTCTATGGCTGCCGTGAATCGCTGGTTGACGGCATCCGCCGCGGCACCGACGTGATGATGTCCGGCAAGATTGCGATGGTTGCGGGCTTCGGCGACGTCGGCAAGGGTTCGGCCGCCTCGCTGCGCCAGGCCGGCTGCCGCGTCATGGTCTCCGAAGTCGATCCGATCTGCGCGCTGCAGGCGGCGATGGAAGGCTATGAAGTCGTGACCATGGAAGACGCCGCGCCCCGCGCCGACATCTTCGTCACCGCGACGGGCAACAAGGACATCATCACAATCGAGCACATGCGCGCGATGAAGGATCGCGCCATCGTCTGCAACATCGGTCACTTCGACAACGAGATCCAGATCGCGGGTCTGCGTAACCTGAAGTGGACCAACATCAAGCCGCAGGTCGACGAGATCGAATTCCCCGACAAGCATCGCATCATCATGCTGTCGGAAGGCCGCCTCGTGAACCTCGGCAATGCGATGGGCCATCCGTCCTTCGTGATGTCGGCCTCCTTCACCAACCAGACGCTGGCGCAGATCGAGCTTTTCGCCAACAACAAGGACGGCAAGTACAAGAAGGAAGTCTACGTGCTGCCGAAGTCGCTCGACGAAAAGGTCGCGCGCCTGCACCTCGCCAAGATCGGCGTCAAGCTCACCGAGCTGCGCAAGGACCAGGCCGACTACATCGGCGTCAAGCAGGAAGGTCCTTACAAGTCGGACCATTACCGGTACTGATCCGCTGATCGTATCCATTATCGACGCAAAGCCCCGGAGCGATCCGGGGCTTTGTTGTCTTAAGCGCGACGCACCTGTTTCCTTCCCGGTTGTGTCAGGCCGATTGCCAGTTGACGAGCGACGATCCCGGTCAGACAATCCTCGGCTGCGGAGGAAACAATGGCTCAAGACCATTTCGACGTGCTGATCGTCGGTGCCGGCTTGTCCGGCGTCGGCGCGGGCTTCCACCTGCAGACGAAATGTCCAGGCAAGAGCTACGTCATCCTCGAGGGCCGCGACTGCATCGGCGGGACCTGGGACCTGTTTCGCTATCCCGGCGTCCGCTCCGACAGCGACATGTTCACGCTGGGCTATTCCTTCAAGCCCTGGACCGATCCGAAGGCGATCGCCGACGGTGCGCAAATCCTCAACTACGTTCGCGAAACCGCAGCCGAGAACGATATCGAGAAGCACATCCGCTTTCACCATCGTGTCGGGCGTGCGGCGTGGTCGACGAGTGAGGTGAGCTGGACCGTCGAGGCCGAGCGCAACACCGGCGAGGGCGCGACCGAAACAGTGCGCTTCACCTGCAATTTCCTGTTCATGTGCTCGGGCTATTACAAATACGAGGCGGGCTACACGCCGGAGTTCAAGGGTGCGGCGGATTTCGCCGGCCGCATCGTGCATCCGCAGAAATGGACCGACGACATTGACTGCGCCGGCAAGCGCGTCGTCGTGATCGGCTCGGGCGCGACCGCGGTGACGCTGGTGCCGGAGCTCGCCAAGACGGCCGCGCAGGTCACCATGCTCCAGCGCTCGCCGACCTATGTGGTGTCGCGCCCGGCGCAGGATCCCGTCGCCAACAAATTGCGGCGCAATCTGCCGACGCGGCTTGCCTATCACCTGATCCGCTGGCGCAACGTGATGTGGGGAATGTTCTTCTTCCAGCTCAGTCGGCGCCGCCCTGCGAAGGTGAAGGAGCTGGTTCTCAAGGGCGTGCAGATGGCGCTCGGCCCCGACTACGACGTCGCGACCCATTTCACGCCGCGCTACAATCCCTGGGACCAACGACTCTGCCTCGTGCCGGATGGCGATCTGTTCAAGGCGATCCGCGAGCAGCGCGCGTCCGTGGTCACCAAAGAGATCGACACGTTCACGCGCGACGGCATCCGGCTGAAGGACGGCAGCGAGCTTGCGGCGGACATCATCGTGACCGCGACGGGACTGGTGCTCCAGGTCGTCGGCGGGTTGGAGGTGATCGTCGACGGCCGCGCCGTCGATTTTGCCAACACGCTGACCTACAAGGGCATGATGTATGCGGACGTGCCTAACATGGCCTCCGCCTTCGGCTACACCAACGCATCATGGACGCTGAAATGCGATCTCACCTGCGAATATGTCTGCCGTCTCATCAACTACATGGACCGGCATAATTTCCGTCAGTGCATGCCGCACAATGACGACCCCACGATCACTGCGCAGCCATCGCTCGATTTCACCTCGGGCTATGTGCAGCGCTCGGTCGCAAAGATGCCGAAGCAAGGCTCGAAGCAGCCGTGGCGGCTCTACCAAAACTACGCGCTCGACATCGTCTCGTTGCGGTTCGGCCGGATCGATGACGGCGTGATGCGGTACTCCTGATCGCAACGATTTCGGCGTTCTATGCGTTGTGGGTGGTAAGCGGCAGCGCAAGATCAATCGCGAGTGCGAGCACCACGGCGCCGCCGCCCAGCGCAAACAGGCCGAGATAATCGCCGCCGGTCTGCGCGTAAATCCAGGAGAAGCCGTAGGCCGCGGCCGCCTGGAACAGCGCAAAGCTGGTCGTGGCATGGCTCCATGTCGTGCGCTGCTGCTCGGCAGAATGTGGGACCAGCTCATGGATGCGTCCGAGCACGAGCGGTACGATGCCGGGTGTGAAGCCACCGACCACCACGCTCGACACGATTAGCGAGAGAGGCGCGGTACTGACGGTCGGGAGCAGCACGGCGGCCGCCT
Source organism: Bradyrhizobium sp. F1.13.3 (assembly GCF_040548265.1). Taxonomy (NCBI): domain Bacteria; kingdom Pseudomonadati; phylum Pseudomonadota; class Alphaproteobacteria; order Hyphomicrobiales; family Nitrobacteraceae; genus Bradyrhizobium; species Bradyrhizobium sp. F1.13.3. The sequence continues at coordinate 221,974 of NZ_JBEPRI010000003.1, forward strand.
CGATCAGGAAGGCGGCGCGCAGCGCGGGTCCAAACCCAGCGCGGTCGCCGAGATGACCGGTGATCAGCGGGCCAACGATTGCGCCAAGGCCATAGAGCACCCAATAGTGCGATCCCGCGGCGATACCCTGGCCGAGGCCGCGCGCGACAAAGTCGACGATGAAGACCATGTGCGGCACCAGCGCCACCGCGTTGAGGCCGTATTGGACGAGCAAGCCGCGAAGAACGGGCGAAGCGTGGTCGTGCTTCGCGCGATACGATGGCACGGTATCGGCTTTCACTTCAGCAGGCCAGTTCCACCAGCTCACCAGCGTGAGCGTGCCCGAGAGCACGCCAAGGCCATACCAACTCTGTTGCAAGCCTTGCTGTAGCAGCAGTGGCACCAGAGTGCCCGATGCGGCCACGCCGAGCCCAACGCCCGCAAAGATCACGCCGCCGACGATGCCGCGCCTCGCGGCCGAGGTATGCGGCAGAATGACGGAGGCCGCCAGCACCATGATGATTCCCCCGGTGAGCCCCGACAGGAAGCGCCATGCGAAGAACCAGGTGAACGACACCGGGGTTGAACTGGCAAAAAAGGACAGGGTGGCGAGCAACATCATCGCCCGCACGGCACGGGCGGCCCCGATGCGCGAGGCCACAGCCCGCGCCGCGAGCGCGCCGGCGAGATAGCCGGCCAGGTTAGCGGCACCGAGATAGACGACGTCTGACGCGCCGAACCATTTCGCGGCGATCAGGGCCGGGATCAACGGCGTGTACGAAAAGCGCGCGAGGCCAAGTCCGACCAGCGATGCCGACAATCCTGCCACCGCATATCGCCAGGTTTGCCGGGAAGCTGCTTGTGATGCCGCTCCCGGCCGCCGCTGCGGCCGGGTATCGTGCTTGGAATTTGCATTGAGTTCGGTCATCTCATTCTCCTGCGCGCGCGATGGCGCCCGGATCATCCTGTCCGGGCGGCGCGGCGCCGCCGGAATTCCGGCACAGGCAGGCCGCCCCAGCCCCAGTTCTCGAGGTCGACTTCCTCGATCACGACAAAGGTGGAATCGAGCGGCTTGCCGAGCACGTCGAGCAGGAGCTCGCTCGATCCCTTGATCAACGCCGCCTTCTCCTCCGCCGTGAGCGAGGCCGTTCCCGGCGTCGTTCCTTCGCGAGTCACTTGAATGGTGACAATGGGCATGTCGTCTCTCCTCTTGGGCTAATGGCCGGCGCTCTGGCCGCCGTCGACATGCAGGATCTCGCCGGTGACGAAGGAGGCACCCTCGAGATAGAGCACGGCGTCGACGATGTCGGACATCTCGCCCATATGGCCGACGGGATGCAGCGCATCGAGCTGGGCGTGCGTCGCGACGGGGTGCATCGGCGACTTGATAATGCCGGGCGACACCGCGTTCACGCGGATACCGCGCTTGGCATATTCGATCGCGAGCGACCTGGTCGCGGCGCTCAACCCGCCCTTGCTCAGCGAGGCCAGCACCGAGGGCACGTTCGAATTGGCTTGGTCAACCAGGGACGTCGTGATCTGGACGACATGGCCCGACCCCTGCTTCTCCATCTCGCCGATGGCGAGCTGCGTGACGTGGAAGAAGCCCGCGACGTTGGTGCCCATCACCGCCGCATAGTCCTCCGCCGTGTACTGCGTGAACGGCTTTGCGACGAAAATGCCGGCGTTGTTGACCAGCGTGTCGACGCGGCCGAAGCGGGCAACGGCTTGCGAGACCACGCGCTCCGCCGTGGCCCGCTCGGAAATGTCGCCGGGAACGGCGAGGACATCATCGTCGGCCGACGGCTTGATCGAGCGTGCCGTTGCGACGACACGATAGTTGCGATCGCGAAAACCCTGGACTAACGCGGCGCCGATGCCCTGCGAAGCACCGGTGATGATGGCAACCTTCTGTTCGATACCCATGATGGGCTCCTGTTGTTGGCTTTCAGAACCTGCGCCAGCAGTGGCTGGCTTGGCGGATGAAATACGCCGCAGCGGGCCGGCTGCGAATATGCGCTGTCCGGCAGACACTCTTTCGCGGCGCGAACGAATGCCGGGCCGGCGCCGGCGATGGTTGCTGCAGCGGGAGCGAACGCCTAGCTTGCAGTCGGACCTCGATGGGCTTGGTGGGAGACGTATGGATCGTCTGGATGCGATGAAGGTGTTTGTCCTTGCGGTGGGCGAGGGCAGCCTCGCGGCTGCGGGCCGCAAGCTCGGCCGTTCGCCGGCGGCTGTGAGCCGCGCCATTGCGTTCCTGGAGCAGCGGGTCGGTGCCGAGCTGCTGCACCGGACCACACGTTCGATCAAGCTGAGCGAGGAGGGCGAGCGCTATGTCGCGGTCTGTCGCCGCGTGCTCACCGAACTGGAGGAGGCCGACGACATCGCGGCCGGGCCGCGCACGGCACCCCGCGGCCTGCTTACGATCACCGCCCCGGTGGTGTCGGGCGAGATGGTGCTGCGGCCGATCCTCGATGCGTTTCTCGACGCCTATCCGACCGTGTCGGCAAAACTCCTGCTGTTCGATCGCGCCGTCAATCTGATCGAGGAGGGGGTCGACGTCGCGCTCCGCATCGGCCATCTCGCGGATTCGGCGATGGTCGCGATGCGGGTCGGCGAGATCAGCCGCCTCGTGGTGGCATCATCACGCTATCTGAAGCAGCATCCACGTATCACCGAGCCCGGCGATCTCGCCAAGCACCAGATCGTCGCGATGGCCCACCTTCCCAATTCCTGGACGTTTGCGCCGCTGGCCGGCTCGTCGGCTGCCCGCACCGTGCAATTCAGCCCCCGCCTCGTCGTCAACAGCACCTATGCGGCGGTGGCCTCGGCCGTCGCCGGCCGCGGTGTGGCGCGAATGTATTCGTACCAGGTGGCCGAGCAGGTCGCGCGCGGCGAGCTCGAGATCGTGCTCGCCGGCGACGAGGATCCCGAGATGCCTGCGCATTTGATCTGTCCGCAGGGCCGGCTCTCGGTGCCGAAGGTGCGGACCTTTACGGACTTTGCAGTGCCGCGGCTGAAGAAGCAGTTCGCACAGCTCAAGAACAGCATCACTGCGCGGTGAGCCGCCGCACCCCGGGCAATGCGTTGTTTTGCGTATACGGCCGCTCAGGTGAATCGGCCATGCTGCCCGAACGGTTAACGCCGGATTAACCGCGGAGTCCTAGCCTGTCTCGGCCGGGGTTACTTGCAAGGCCGAGGTGAGCCCAATGGAAGCCCAGAGAATCGCGGTCGACGCCGTCGTCGCGTTGACCGATTGCGACCGCGACGCCGTCATCGCGTTCATCCGCCGCCTGTATCTCGCCGGCGTCACCGACCCAAAGCGCCTGACCTTCAAAGGTCTCCAGGCCCTGTCACGGGCGTGACCCGGGGCGCCAATCTATTACTGGTTAGTCGGATCGCTGATCCGGATTGACGTGACGCGGTCCGCCTGCACTTCGAATGAGAAGGGCCATGAGTGATAGGCCCAGAGCTGGGTCTTCTCCAGCCCGCTCGGCCCGACATGGAACGGGCCGCCGAACTGCGCCATCAGTTTCTCGGTGCTGTCGCCGAGATTGATGTAGTTGAAGCTGTAGCCGGGGGCCGGTGCCGGCCCGCTGACCTGAAGCGCGATCAGGCGGTTCGCTTTCACGGTTGCGGCGAGATAGGGAAACTGATCGGCCTTGCCGAGGAAGTACATATAATCCTGGCGTTGTTCGCCGGCGGCAGCTTGCGGTGCGGTTCGCCGAGCGCCACGCTCAGATTTTCGCTGACGGCGCTGATCCTCGGCCTCATCGTGCTGTCGGCGTTGCGGTGATCACGTTTGCATGGGGTGGCGAAGCAGACCGCCAGCATTCTTCTAATGACGGTGCTTGTGTCCTTCGGGCCGTTGGTAACCTCGCAGCTCCGCGTATCGCTGCATTTGCCTCTGATCGAGCAGGGCGGTTGTCGACAGATGATATTTGAGGTGGCTTTCGCGGAGCAGTGCCTGGTTTTCCGAAATGGCAAGGAGGGCCGCCTTGAGTGACTCCGATGTCACGACGCGGGTGAAGAAGAGCCGGTCCAGCTCCGTTTCCTGCTCGAGCAGCTTGTTACCCAGCGGGACCGCCTCCTGCTTCATGGCATCGAAGAGGCGCTGAACCTGGATGCGCTGGCCCGCGGTCAAATCAAGCCGATCACCTAGCTCAAGAACATGACTCGGACCGGGATATCCATTGAGCTCGGCAGCAAGCGCCAGGCCCATGCCACGTCCGGCTCGAAGATCGTCGATCTGCTGGTGCGACAGCGCCTTGATAGGGCGATGCTCAAGGCCAGCATAAGGCTGACTGGACTGCGCGCTGGCAACGTCGCACGAGACGATAAGCGTGGCTGCAAGCAGGAGAAGGCGTCTCATGAGTCTGGCTCCATGAAATCGGCCCGGTTCGTCGATCGATCTCCACCGGTGCTCTCCGCGTATCTTGCTGGACGGTTCGCCCCATGGCAACAAGATTGCCGCGATTGAATTTCCGAAGATGGAGCAGGCGATGGCCTCCTTGCCGACCGCGAATACCGAGATCACGCTATACTTTCGCCACTGGCTGGAAACCTTCGCGGGCTATGTCCGCGAGGTCGACTATGCTTCGGCGCGGCCGCTCTTCCATCCGGATGTGCTGGCCTTCGGCACCCACAACGACGTTATCCCCGGCCTCGACCAATGGGTCACCACGCAATGGGACAACGTCTGGCCGAAGACGGCCGACTTTCGTTTCGTCATCGACCAGGCCTCGATGCTGGCATCGTCCGATGGCACGATGGCGACCGTGATCGTGCCGTGGACGAGCACAGGCTATCATCCCGACGGCAGCGCGTTTCCGCGCCCGGGCCGGGCCACGATGGTGTTTTCAAGACATCGTGATGATTGGCTGTGCGTGCATTCCCACATGTCGCTCAATCGCGGTGTGCCGCAGGCAAGCCACGCCAATCGGCCGGTGAAGGCCCGGTAGATAGGCATCGTCCGCCATGGAAATGCAAAAGGCCCCGGATATGCCCGGGGCCTTCTTATTTGGAGCCGCCGTGAGCCTTACTCCGGCTGGCCGATCGAGACCTTCAGCGTACCGACGCCGTCGACGCCGCATTCGAGCTTGTCGCCGGGCTGGAGCTGCGACACGCCGGCCGGCGTGCCCGTCATGATGATGTCGCCGGCGGCGAGCTTCACCTGCTGCGAGAGCTGCCAGATGATCTCAGGCACGTTCCAGATCAACTCGGTGAGGTCGCCCTTCTGGGCTTCCTTGCCGTTGACCGTGAGCCAGATCTTGCCCTTGGCGGGGTGGCCGATCTTCGCTGCCGGCTGCACCGCGGAGCAAGGCGCCGAATAGTCGAACGACTTGCCGATCTCCCACGGACGCTCTTTTTTGCGCGAGGCGATCTGGAGGTCGCGGCGGGTGAGGTCGATGCCGACGGCATAGCCGTAGACATGGTCGAGCGCCTTGTCGGCGGGAATGTTGAGGCCGCCGCTCTTCATCGCGACGATCAGCTCGACCTCGTGGTGCAGATCCTTGGTCAGCGGCGGATAGGGAATGGTGGCGCCGTCGGGCACCAGCATGTCGGCATGCTTGGCGAAGAAGAACGGCGGGGCGCGCTCGTCATTGCCCATCTCGCGGATGTGTTCGAGATAGTTACGGCCGACGCACCAGATGCGGCGCACGGGATAACGGCCGCTTTCCCCAACGACGGGAAGCGAAGCCTGGGTCGGAAGCGGGATGACGTAGGAGGCGGCGTTCATGGTGCGATCTCGCTGCTCTTGAGGTGAAAGGAACTCTATGCGGTTGCGCTGATCGGCGCCAGAGCGCCGGCGTCGTGATGTTGCAGGCGGAAGAACGAGGCGTAGCGCCCGCCGCGGCGAAGCAACTCGTCATGCCGGCCCTGCTCGACGATCTCTCCGCCCTCGACCACCAGGATCGCATCGGCGTGCATGATGGTGTGCAGGCGGTGCGCGATCACGATGGTGGTGCGGTTCTGGCAGAGATGCTCGATCGCCTCCTGCACCTGCCGTTCGGATTCGGAATCGAGCGCGGCGGTGGCTTCGTCGAGCAGGATGATCGGCGCGTTCTTGATCAGCGCGCGCGCGACCGCGATGCGTTGGCGCTGGCCGCCGGACAGCTGCGTGCCGTGCTCGCCGACGGGCGTGTCGTAGCCGAGCGGGAAGCCCATGATGAAATCATGCGCGCAGGCTGCTCTCGCTGCATCGATGATCTGGTCTTCGGTTGCGCCCGGCTTGCCGAAGGCGATGTTGCTGCGGATGGTGTCGCGGAACAGATAGACGTCCTGGCCGACATAGGCGGTCTGGGCCCGCAGCGATTTTCGTGAGACCGCGCCGATCGACTGGCCGTCGATCACGATGTCGCCTTGCGTCACCTCGTAGAAGCGCAGCAGCAACCCCAGTACCGTCGATTTGCCGCCGCCGGAGGGGCCGACCAATGCTGTGACCTTGCCGGGCTCGGCAACAAAACTCATGCGGTTGAGGACGGTCTCACTGTTGCGATAGGAGAAGCTGACGTCACGCAGCTCGATGCGTGCAGTCGACAGTTTCAGCGCCGGCTTGTCGTCGTCGGAATGCTCGCTTGCGGGGCTGTCAACGACTTCGAGCAGCATGCGGGCGCCGACGAGCTGGCTGTTGAGGTCGATGTTGAGCCGCGCCAGCCGCTTGGCCGGCTCGGTCGCCATCAGGAAGGCGGTCATGAAGGAAAAGAACGCGCCGGGCGTGGCGTTGAGGGCGACCACGCTATAGCCGCCATAGAGCAGGCAGCCGGCGACCGCGAAGCCGCCGAGCATCTCCATCAGGGGATTGGATCGGTTGGCGACGCGGGCCATCTTGTTGGCGTTGCGCTCGACGATCGCGATGTTCTCGTCGATGCGGCTCTGCATGGTGTCTTCGAGCGTGAACGCCTTCACCGTGCGGATGCCCTGCAGCGATTCCTGCATCGTCTCGAGAATGTCGGCGGTGCCGGTGAACTGGTTGTAGGCGAGGCCCTTGATGCGCTTGACCAGCTTGCGCAGCACCAGCATCGCCGGCGGCACGGCGACGAGGCCGATGAACGACATCACCGGATCCTGCCACACCATCACGCCGATCATGGCGAGCAGCATCATGAGGTCGCGCCCGACCGCATTGACCAGCATGTTGAGGACATCGGTGATGGACTTTGCGCCGGCCGTCAGCCGCGCCAGAAATTCCGACGAATGCCGCTCGGAGAAGAAGCCGACGCTCTCGCGCATCAGCTTGGCGAACAGCTGGCGCTGGTTGGTGGCGAGGATGGCGTTGGAGATCTTGGTCAGGATCACCATGTGGCCGTAAGTCGCCACGCCCTTGATGAAGAGCAGGATCACCGTGATGCCCGAGAACATCGCGATACCCGGGATGTTCTTGTCGACATAGGCCTGGTTGATGACCTGGCCGAGCACGTAGGTCGCGCCCGCGGTCGATCCGGCGGCAAGCGCCATCAGCGCGAAGGCGACGAGATAGCGCCGCCAGTAGATGATCCCCTGTTCCGTGACCAGGCGGCGAATCAGCACCGCTGCCGCATAGGGATCGTCAGTGATTTTCTTTGGAAACTGAGCCATCCGCAGTCCATTGACGGCACAGGAATAAGCCTGCCCGCGCGTCAGGGATCGAACGGCCTCTGTGCCCGCTAAGCCAGCGCTTTTCAAGCCCAATTAAGGGCTTGCGCCCGGATGGAATCTAGGCCGAGGCGGCGTGGCGGAGCTCGCCGTGACGCTCGCGGAACAGCTTGTCCTCCCAGGCCAGCGCATGGGCTGCAATGATCTCGAGGTCGTCGTATTGCGGCTTCCAGTCGAGCAGGCCGCGGATGCGGCTGGTGTCGGCGACCATGGTCATGATGTCGCCCGGCCGGCGCGGGGCGTATTGCACGGCGAAGCTGCGGCCCGAGACGCGGCGTACGGCGTCGATGGTCTCCAGCACGGAGTAGCCGCGGCCATAGCCGCAATTGAGCGTCGTCGAGGCGCCGCCGTTGCGCAAATAGGCGAGCGCCGAGCGATGCGCCTGCGACAGGTCCGTGACATGGATGAAGTCGCGGATGCAGCTGCCGTCCGGGGTCGGATAGTCGGTGCCGAACACGTCGATCTTGGCACGCTGGCCGGTCGCGGCTTCCACCGCGATCTTGAGCAAATGCGTGGCGCCGGCGGTGGCAAGGCCGATGCGGGCCTGCGGATCGGCACCCGCAACGTTGAAATAGCGCAGGGTCACGTATTGCATGCCGTAGGCGGCAGCGACGTCGTGCAGCATGATCTCGGTCATCAGCTTCGACGAACCGTAGGGCGACAATGGCCGTGTCGGCGCATGCTCGGGCACCGGCACCTGGTCCGGATCGCCGTAGACCGCCGCGGTCGAGGAGAAGATGAAGCGGTCGATGCCGCGCTTGACTGCGACATTGAGCAGGTTGCGCGCGGTCGTGAAATTATTGCGGTAATAGCCGAGTGGATCGCGCATCGAATCCGGCACGACCACCGAGCCAGCGAAATGGATGATGCTCTCGATGTTGTGCTGGGCGATCACGCCTTCGAGCAGGTTCTCGTCGCCGGCATCGCCAATGAACAGCGGCACGCCTTCGGGCAGATAGGCCGAGAAGCCGGTGGAGAGATCGTCGATCACGACGACGTCCTCGCCAGCTTCCGCCAGCGCCAGAACCGTGTGGCTTCCGATATAGCCGGCACCGCCGGTGACAAGCACAGTCATGATCTCACCCGTCTTCGATCAACGCTCCAAGCTAACGTTTACGTGGTGAAGAGTGGGTATCGGCGCGGCTGAACTGGTCACTATGCTTAATGTTGCGTATAGGACTTTCGAAACGGAGCGTGGCGTGGCGAATTCCCCAAGCGATCTCGAAGTGATCGTGCCAAATCTGCACAGGCGCTATTCCGGGGTCACCGCGACCAACCGGATGGTGGCGCCGCGGCTGGCAAAGCTGTTTCGCGCCGCGTGGTTCGGCTCCGACGCGCCGGAGGGGATCGCGCGCCTGAACGGTGCCGATCTCTTGAGATTGTGGCGCCGCAAGGCGCCGGTGATCTGGCACGCGCGCCGCAACAACGAGATGATCGCGGGCGTGCTGTTGCGCGCGCTCGGCTGGCGGCTCAAGCTCGTCTTCACCTCGGCGGCACAGCGCCATCATAGCTGGATCACGCGCTGGCTGATCCGGCGCATGGACGCGATCATCGCGACATCAGATCTTTCGGCCTCGTTCCTGAAAGTGAAGGCGACGGTGATTCCGCACGGCGTCGACACCGCCGTCTATGCGCCGCCGGCAGATCGCACTGCCGCCTTTGCCGAAGCCGCGCTGCCGGGCCGCTACGCGATCGGCTGCTTCGGCCGGGTGCGCGCGCAGAAGGGCACCGATGTGTTCGTCGATGCGATGTGCCGCTTACTGCCGCGCTATCCGGATTTCACCGCAATCATCGTCGGTCAGGTCACGCCCGAGCAAACTGTTTTCGCAAACGAGCTGAAGAAGCGGATCGAGGCCGCCGGTCTGCAATCGCGCATCGTCATCACCGGCGAGCTGCCGATCGAACACGTGCAGCGCTGGTATCAGCGGCTGACGATCTACGCCTTCACCTCGCGCAACGAAGGCTTTGGCTTGACGTTGATCGAGGCGATGGCGGCCGGCAGCGCGCTGGTCGCCGCGCGCGCCGGTGCGGCCGAACTCGTGGTCGAGGATGGCGTGACCGGGGTGCTGATCCCGACCGGTGATGCGGATGCACTGGCTGCAGCGATCGAACCGCTGATGCGCGATGTGGCCACTGCGATCGCTATGGGCGAGCGCGGGCGGGCACGGGTGCTCGAACGATTCAGCCTCGATGCCGAGGCGGCGCGGATCGGCGAAGTGTATCGGCCGCTGCTTTGAGCCACTGCCGTCGCATTCCCAACACAAAACCGCGAAAACAACCCCATGCACAGTAGCCGGGACCAACGAAATCAATGGCTTGGCCGGCGGGTCATTGTTCTGCTGATTTTACGAAGTCGGTTTGACTCGTCGGGCAAAACACCGGTATGATGTCATTATCGGCGTAGCCTCGACGGCCTTCAGGTCATGGCTCGCAAGCCGGCCTCACCAAGCACCCGCTGCGCAATCTCGACCACCTCGCTCGCCGCGATATCTCGCATGCAGCGATGATCGTTCATCTTGCAGATCGTGCTCTGGCAGGGCTGGCAGGAGAGCACGCTCTTGTCCTGGACCACGGTCGCGGCGAGGCCGTTGAGGGGGGCCCAGAGGTAGGGGCTGGTCGGCCCGAAGATGCCCATGGTCGGCGTGGCCAGGGCGGCTGCGATGTGCATCAGGCCGGAATCGTTGGAGATCGCGACGCCGGCCGCAGCCATGGCCAGCACGCCGTTGCGCAGATCATTGCCGGTGAGGTCCCGGACCCCAGCGCCGCCGGCCGCGACGATCTCCTGGGCCAGGCCCTTTTCCCCGGGGCCGCCGACCACCCAGACCTCAAGGCCGCGCTCGGCGAGCAAGCGGGCGGCCTCGGGATAGTAGGTCCAGCGTTTTGACACCCCGACCGAGCCGGGGGCGAGCGCTACGGCAGCGCCCGCGCTCAGGCCGTTGGCCTGCCGCCAGCGGACGATGTCCTCGGCCGGGACCCGCAATTGCGGCACCGGCCATTCCGGTGGCAGCGGGGCGCCATCGGGCTGGGCGAGGGCGGCGTTCTTGTCGATGAAGCGGGGCAGCTTCTTTTCGCCCCAGCGCCAACGATTGAGCAGGCCGAACCGGAACTCGCCGACGAAGCCGACCCTTTCCGGAATCCCGGCCAAAGCGGGCGCAATGGCGGCCTTCCAGGTCCGGGGTAGCACCAGGGCGGTGCCGTAGTTCCGCTCACGCAGGAGCTTCGCCAGGCCGAGCTGGCGGCCCACGGCAAGCCGGCCGCGCGGCAGGTCCCAGACGATCGCATCGCGCACGCCGGGCATGTAATCGACCAGGGGCGCGCACAGGGACGTCGTGAGCAGATCGACCGGCCGGTTCGGCCAGCGCTCGTTCAGGACCCGCACGACGGTGTGATTCCGGACGAAATCGCCGATCCACATGTAAGGGACGATCAGGATCGGGCGCGTGTCGCCCCGATCTGCCTCGCCACTAAGTTGCGAATCTTGGTTCATTCGTTAATAAGGTCGAGGTGCGCTGATGTGACGGTTCGGTTAGCCGCTCCGGGCCGGTAGGTAAAGCCGGCTGAGCGGCAATCCCAAAACCGCTTACACTTTGGCGGATCATGCGCTAGGGCAGAACCGGGCCGCAAAACTTCGGGCAGGCGGAATCTGGCAGGGAAGTTGGAATGTTGCTGGTGACCGGCGGGGCCGGTTTTATCGGATCGAATGTCGTCGCCGCGCTGAACGAGGCCGGCCGCAGCGACATCGTCGTCTGCGATTTCCTTGGCAACGAGGGCAAATGGCGCAACCTCGCCAAGCGGCAGCTTGTGGATATCGTCCCACCAGCTGAGCTGTTGGACTGGCTGAAGGGCCGCAAGCTCGACTCCGTGATCCATCTCGGGGCGATTTCCGCGACCACCGCGACCGACGGCGACCTGGTGTTCGAGACCAACTTCCGCCTGTCGATGCGTCTCCTGGACTGGTGCACGGCAAATGCCGTGCCGCTGATCTACGCCTCCTCGGCGGCGACCTATGGCGACGGCGAGGCAGGATTTGACGACGACAGCTCAGTCCCTGCGCTGAAGAAACTGCGGCCGATGAATCTCTACGGCTGGAGTAAGCACCTGTTCGATCTCGCCGTCGCCGAGCGCGCAGCGAACGGCGAGAAGCTGCCGCCGCAATGGGCCGGGCTGAAATTCTTCAACGTGTTCGGCCCCAACGAATACCACAAGGGCTCGATGATGAGCGTGCTGGCGCGCCGTTTCGACGACGTCAAAGCGGGCCGTGTCGTGCAATTGTTCAAGTCGCATCGCGAGGGCATCGCCGACGGCGACCAGCGCCGCGATTTCATCTATGTCGACGACGTCGTGCGCGTGATCATGTGGCTGCTGGCGACGCGCTCGGTGTCCGGCATCTTCAATGTCGGCACCGGCAAGGCACGCAGCTTCAAGGATCTGATGCTGGCGGCTTATGCCGCGCTCGGCGCCAGCCCCAACATCGAATACATCGACATGCCCGAGCAGATCCGCGGCAGCTACCAGTACTTCACCCAGAGCGAGTTCGATCGCCTCCACCGCGCCGGGTATAATGGCGGTTTCACGACGCTCGAGGACGCGGTGAAGGCCTATGTCGGGGATTATCTCGACCGGCCCGACCGCTTCCGCTGAGGCCAATCACCATGCCAACGCCCATTCTCGATTTCGATGCCCTCGTGCAAGCCATCTCGGGCCGTACGGTACTGTGCATCGGCGACATCATGCTGGACGAGTTCGTCTATGGCGAGGTGTCGCGGATCTCGCCGGAAGCGCCGGCGCCTGTCATCGCGGCACAGCGCAGCGAGATCCACATCGGCGGTGCCGGCAATGTCGCGCGCAACGTCGCCGCGCTCGGCGCGCGCTGCATCTTCGTCGGCCTCGTCGGCGAAGACGATGCGGGCAGGCGGCTCGCCTCGACGCTTGCGGAGCAGGGCGCAATCGAAAGCGTGCTGGTGTGCGATCCCTCGCGTCCCACCACGCGAAAAGTCCGTTTCGTCTCCGAGCATTTTTCCACGCACATGCTGCGTGCGGATTGGGAGCAGGCCCAACCTGCTTCCGATACGATCGAGACCAAGCTGATCGAAGCGATCCTGCCGCAGATCGCGCGCGCCGACATCGTGCTGCTGTCCGACTACGCCAAGGGCGTGCTGACCGCCCGCGTCATCCGCCACACCATCGACGCCGCGCGAAAACTCGGCAAGCCCGTGATCGTCGATCCCAAGAGCCTGAACTGGGCGATCTATCGCGGCGCGACGCTGCTCACGCCCAATCGCAAGGAGTTTTCGGAAGCGACCCGAAGCCGCGCCGACACGCCGCAGAGCATCGCCGATGCCAGCGAGGACGTGATGCGGCTCGCCGATTGCGAGGCGATCCTGGTCACGCAAGGCGAGCACGGCATGACGCTGGTGCCGCGCGACGGCGAGGCCGTTCACGTTCCGGCGTTTCCGGTCAAGGTGCGCGACGTCTCCGGCGCCGGCGACACCGTCGCCGCGGCGCTCGCGGTGTCGCTTGCCACCGGCGCGGACTGGGACACGGCGCTGCGCATGGCCAGTGCCGCGGCCGCGGTCGCCGTCGGCAAGCAGGGCACCGCCAGCGTGAGTGTGGCCGAGTTGAAGCGAAAGATATTGCCGCATGCCTATCTCGCGGCCGAAGAGAAGATCGTGCTCGAGCCCGGTGCGCTCGACGCGCAGCTTGCTGAATGGAAGAAGCAAGGCCAGCGCGTCGGCTTCACCAATGGCTGCTTCGACATCCTGCATCCCGGCCACGTCAAGGTGCTGACAGCGGCGCGCTCCGCCTGCGACCGCCTGATTGTGGGCCTGAACAGCGACGCCTCGGTGCGGCGGCTGAAGGGCGCCGACCGCCCCGTTCAGGACGAGCGAGCGCGTGCGGAAGTGCTGGCGGCGCTCGAAGCCGTCGATCTCGTCGTTATTTTCGATGAGGATACGCCGATCGACCTTATCACCCGCATCAAGCCGAGCGCGCTGATCAAAGGGGGCGATTACACCCGCGAGCAGGTGGTCGGCCATGAGGTCGTCGAGGCCGCGGGCGGCACGGTCGTGCTGGTCGACATTCTCCAGGGCTTCAGCACGACGGCGCTGGTTCATCGCGCGCGGGGAGAGAGCAAATGACGACGCTCGCCGAGGAGACGACCGGCCAGGTGCTGTGGCGGCGTCTGCGCAGTCCGGCGGCCTGGTCCGAGACGGTCGATCTGTTTGCAATCCTGACCGCGGCCTCGCTGCCATGGTCGACGTCGCTTGCGGCGATCTTCAATGTCCTGATGCTGCTCTCCATGGTGCCGTTCCTCGACATCCGAGAGTTCCTGCAATCGCTCAAGCGTCCGATCTGTGCGGCGCCGATTGCGCTGGTCCTGCTCGCGCTGGTGGGGACGCTGTGGTCGGACGCGGCCTGGGGCGCGCGCTTCCATGCGGTCAATCCGACCGTCAAGCTGCTGGTGCTGCCGGTCCTGCTCTATCATTTTGCGCGCTCGCCGCGCGGACATTGGGTGTTCGTCGCCTTCCTGGTGTCCTGCGCGCTGTTGTCGGTGATGTCCTGGGTCGTCGCCTTCTACCCTGATCTTGCGCTCAAATCCGATCGCGTCGAGCGCGGCATCTTCGTCAAGAACTACATCGACCAGAGCCAGGAGTTCACGCTCTGCGCGGTCGCGCTCGCCTATCCGATCGTGCAGTTGCTGCGCCAGAAGCGCTACTGGATCGCCGGGCTGCTCACGGCGCTTGCGCTCGCCTTCTTCGCCAACATGGTGTTCGTGGTGGTATCGCGCACCGCGCTCCTCACGATTCCGATCCTGTTCGGTGTGTTTGCGTTGCTTCATCTGAGATGGCGCAACATCGCGATCATCTCCGCGGCCCTGCTCGTGGGCGCGGTTCTCGCCTGGCAGGCCTCGCCGCAATTGCGCAAGACCGCTGACAGCTTTGCCAGCGACTACACACGCTATGTGGAAAAAGGCGAGTCGACCTCGGCAGGCTTGCGGCTCGAATTCTGGCGGAAATCCCTCGGTTTCTTCGCGGAGGCGCCGATCAAAGGGCACGGTACGGGTTCGACGCGCGGGCTATTCGAGCGTGCCGCGACGCCGGGCAGTGGTCTGTACCAGGCGTCCGCCGAGGTGATCGGCAACCCGCATAACCAGACGCTGAACGTGGCCGTGCAATGGGGCGTCATCGGGGTCGCCGCTCTTTACGCCATCTGGATCCTGCATCTGCTTTTGTTTCGTGGCGACGGGCTCGCAAACTGGGTCGGCCTCCTGGTCGTGGTCCAGAACGTCTTCACCTCGCAGTTCAACTCCCATCTGTTCGACTTCCACGAGGGCTGGATGTACGTCATCGGTGTGGGCGTTGCCGGCGGCATGGTGATCCGGGCCCAGCAGGCCGAGGCGAAGGCGGCAGTAGCCGGTTCCTGAACGGCCGCCCGGATGGCAAACCTTGACGGGCAAATCTTGAGGGGCAAGCCTTGACTGGCATGTCCGGCCGAGATGGGATATCAGCGCGATCAGGTTGCATCTAACTGGATTTTCGGTCAGCGGATGACGCGTCTTTCGCATCTCACCTTGCGCAATGCCATGATCGCGCTCCACGACCTGCTGGCGACCACGGCGGCGCTGTTCGCCGCCTTCTATCTGCGCTTCGAGGGCGGCGACGGCTTCTTCGACCGCCTGCCGCTGCTGATCCAGATCCTGCCCTATTTTCTGGCCTTCAGCTTGGTCGTGTGCTTCGTCTTCAACCTGACCACGACGAAATGGCGCTTCATCTCGCTGCCCGACGCGCTGAACATCATCCGCGTCGCGACCGTGCTCACGGTTGCACTCCTGGTGCTCGACTACATCTTCGTCGCCCCCAACGTTCGCGGCGCCTTCTTCCTCGGCAAGGTGACCATCGTCCTCTACTGGTTCCTCGAGATCTCCTTCCTCAGCGCGTTGCGCATGACCTACCGCTATTTCCGCTACACGCGGGTGCGGCGTCACGCCCGCACCGGAGATGCGGCGCCGACGCTGCTGATCGGCCGCGCCGCGGATGCCGAGGTGCTGTTGCGGGGAATCGAGAGCGGGGCGATCAAGCACATCTGGCCGGTCGGCGTGCTCTCGCCATCGAGTTCCGATCGCGGCCAGTCCATCCGCAACGTCCCGGTTCTGGGCGGCGTCGACGACATCGAGGATGTCGTCGCCGACTTCACCAAGCGCGGCAAGGGGATCGCGCGCGTCGTGATGACGCCGACGGCATTCGAGCCGGAGGCCCATCCCGAATCGATCCTGATGCGGGCGCGCAAGCTCGGCGTGATCGTGAGCCGCATGCCCTCGCTCGAGAGCGGCGATACGCCACGGCTCACGGCCGTCGCCGTCGAGGACCTGCTGTTGCGGCCGAGCGAAAAGATCGACTATGCGCGGCTCGAGGCCCTGATCGAGGGCAAGGCGGTGATCGTCACCGGCGGGGGCGGCTCGATCGGTTCCGAGATCTGCGAGCGCGTCGTCGCGTTCGGCGCGGCGCGCCTTCTGATCGTGGAGAATTCCGAGCCGGCACTCTACGCGATCACGGAAACGCTTGCGGCGCTCGGCACCGCTGCTTCGATCGAAGGGCGGATCGCCGACATCCGCGACCGTGAGCGCATCATGCGCCTGATGGCCGAGTTCAAGCCGGACATCGTGTTCCATGCCGCCGCGCTCAAGCACGTGCCGATCCTCGAGCGCGACTGGAGCGAGGGCGTCAAGACCAACATCTTCGGCTCGATCAACGTTGCCGATGCCGCGCACAGCGCCGGCGCCGAAGCGATGGTGATGATCTCGACCGACAAGGCGATCGAGCCGGTGTCGATGCTCGGCCTGACCAAGCGCTTCGCCGAGATGTATTGCCAGGCGCTCGACCATGATCTTGCGGCGGGTCACGGCGGCGCCAGGCGGTCGATGCGGCTGATCTCGGTCAGGTTCGGCAACGTGCTGGCGTCGAACGGCTCGGTGGTGCCGAAGTTCAAGGCCCAGATCGATGCCGGCGGTCCCGTGACGGTCACGCATCCGGACATGGTCCGCTACTTCATGACCATCCGCGAAGCCTGCGATCTCGTCATCACGGCGGCAACGCATGCGCTGGGAACGCAGCGTTCGGACGTGTCGGTCTATGTGCTCAACATGGGCCAGCCGGTGAAGATCGTCGATCTCGCCGAGCGCATGATCCGCCTGTCGGGCTTGCAACCCGGCTACGACATCGA
Organism: Bradyrhizobium sp. F1.13.3; assembly: GCF_040548265.1. Classification (NCBI taxonomy): domain Bacteria; kingdom Pseudomonadati; phylum Pseudomonadota; class Alphaproteobacteria; order Hyphomicrobiales; family Nitrobacteraceae; genus Bradyrhizobium; species Bradyrhizobium sp. F1.13.3. The sequence continues at coordinate 238,807 of NZ_JBEPRI010000003.1, forward strand.
AATCGTGTTCACGGGCATGCGGCCCGGCGAACGCCTGCACGAAATACTGTTCGCCTCCGAGGAGCCGACCCGCGAGATCGGCGTCGCCGGCATCATGGCCGCACAGCCGAACGAGCCGCCGATGCAGACGCTGCGCAAATGGATTGCGGCGCTGGAGCAGGCGATCGCGCGCGACGATCGGGCCACCATCAGGACCATCCTGAAGGACGCGGTTCCGGAATTCGGGTCGACCGCGGCCTGATCATGCAGCCTCGAGGCAAGATCGTCGTGGCGAGCCAGCATTACCCGCCTGATCCGAGCACGACGGCGGCGATCATGGCCGAGATCGCCTGCCGCATCGCCGAGGATCACGAGGTCGTGGTGCTGTCGGGCTCATCAGGCGCGTTGCCGGCCTCGCAGACCGGCCCGGGCAAGCCGCGGGTCGTCGCCGTCAAGAACCGGATGGCGGGCAAGGCGGCGCTGGTGCGGCGCGGCGCCTCCGAGCTGCTGTTCGCGGCGCGCACGTTCCTGGCGCTGACACGGGAGCTGAGGCGAGGTGACGTCGTGCTCACCGTCACTGCACCGTTCATGCTGCCTTACGCGGTTGCGGCGGCGGCGAGGCTGAAGGGCGCGCGCTCGGCGCTGATCATGCACGACCTCTTCCCCGACGTGCTGGTGATGGCGGGCCTGCTGAAGCCCGGTTCGATCGTGACCATGACGATGCGCGCTGCCAACAGCCTGATGTTCCGCGCGCTCAATGCCGTCATCACCATCGGCCGCGATGCGGAACGGCCGCTGCTGAGCTATTCCGGCATGATGCGAAACAAGATCCGCTTCATCCCGAACTGGGCGACGCTCGTGGCCGCACCCCGGCCGGTGACGGCGGATAATCCGTTCCGCAAAGCGCTCTCGGCGGGTTTCGTTGTCGGCCTGTCGGGCAATCTCGGCTTCACCCATGATCCGGAGATCGTGTTCGAGGCGGCGCGTCTTTTGAGGGCCGAGCCTGACATCCACTTCCTGCTCTCCGGCTGGGGCATCGGCTTCGAGCGATTGAAGCAGTTGCAGGCCGATGCGAACTTGCCCAATGTCTCCTTCGTGGGGCGGGTCGAGGATGCCGAGCTCGAGGCATTCCTGGCGGCGGCCAATCTCTGGATCATTCCGTACCGGAAGGACGTTGCGGGGGTGTCGGTGCCGAGCCGGTTCTACAATCTGCTGGCGGTCGGCCGTCCCGTGGTGCTGGTCTCCGAACCGGAGGCCGAGGCCGCGTTGACGGTGGTGGAGAACGGGCTGGGCTGGGTGGTGACGCCGGGCCGTGCCGATCAACTGGCCGAGGTCATCCGCGCGGCGTCTCGCTCCGACGGTGTCGCCATTGCGGAGCGCGCGGTAAAGGCGGCAGCGAAATTCGATCGCGTCACCGCGATGAACGCCTATGCTGCCCTGGTCGACGAATTGTTGCGCAACCCCGAACTGGCGGAGCAACGATGAACGAGCGCAAGCCAGTCGTGCTGGTGACGGGTGCGAGCGGTTTCGTCGGCCGTCATGTCGTACCCGCGCTGGCGCGCGAGGGGTGGTCGGTCCGCCGCGCGGTGCGCAGACCGGAAGGCATGGACGACGAGGTCGTGATCGAAACGATCGGGTCCGACACCGACTGGCAGGCGGCACTTGAAGGCGTCGATGCCGTCGTTCATCTCGCCGCGCGGGTGCATCACAAGCACGAAGAGCATGCGGTCCAGCTCTATCGCAACGTCAACATTGCCGGCACGCTGCACCTGGCGCGCAGCGCGGCGACGGCCGGCGTGCGCCAGTTCATCTTCATCAGCACCGTTCTCGTGCACGGTCGCAGCAACGAGGGCCGCGCGCCGTTCAGCGAGGACGATATCCTGACGCCGCGCGGTCTCTACGGCATGTCCAAGGCCGCGGCCGAAGCGGGCTTGAAGACGCTGGCGCGCGACAGCGCCATGACGATCTCGGTGATCAGGCCGCCGCTGGTCTATGGTGCGGGCGCCAAGGGCAATTTCGCGCTGTTGACGCGTGCAGTGAACCTCGGTCTGCCGCTGCCCTTTGCCGCGATCCGCAATCACCGCGCCTTCCTTGCCGTGCAGAACCTGTCGTCGTTCATCCTGCGACGGCTCTCTCATCCAGATCCCGCGAGCAATTTCGAGATCTTCCTGGTGGCCGACAGGGAGCAGGTCTCGACGCCCGAGTTCATCGCGCGGCTGGCCAAGGCTGCCGGCAAGAACTCGCGGCTGTTCGGCATGCCGCAGGACCTGCTCAGCACGCTGCTGAGAGTGATGGGCCGGGAGGATACGCAGGACAGCCTGATCGGCTCGCTCGAGCTCAACCTCTCCAAGGTGACCGCAACCGGGTGGCAGCCGCAGGTGTCTCTGGACGAGGGGCTGCGGCTGGCGCTGGCGGCTCAGGACGCCTGAGGGCGGGAGAACCGCCGCAGCACGACGCCGATCGCGATTGCGCCCGCCAGCAGCGCGATCAGCGTGATCGTCACCGAGCTGGCGCGAGCGGTGACGATGGCAAGCCCCGCGAGCACGATATTGAGGGCGAACACCTCCCCGATCACGCGAGAGACCGTGAAGCCGTGGTCGGTGGCGCGCTGGTAGAAATGCGAGCGATGCGCCGACCAGAATTGCTCGCCCCTAGCGATGCGCCGAAACAGCGTGATGGTGGCATCCACGAGGTAATAGGCCGGCAGCAACAGCGCCGCGGCGGGCTGCCCACGCCAGGCGAGCTCGAGCAGGCACCAGCCGAGCAAAAGGCCGATCGGCAGGCTGCCGACATCGCCCAGGAAGACTTTGGCGACCGGCTTGTTGAACGGCGCAAAGCCGAGCATGGCGCCGCACAGCGTCGCGGCGATCAGCGCGGCCGGCCACGACAAGTCGCCGAGCAGTCCCAGAAGCAGCAGCGCCGAGGTGACGGGCACGACTTCCGCCACCGTCATCAGATCGAGCCCGTCCATGAAGTTGACGAGGTTCAAAAACCACACGCCCGCCAGCAGGATGAGTCCGCGCTCCAACGCGAGCGGCAGCGCCGGCACGATGCGCGCGGTCTCGGGCGTGGTGAACACGACGGCGCCAACCGCTGCGGCCTGCAGCACGAGACGCACGAGCACCGGCAGCGACTTGATGTCGTCGGCAAATCCGACCAGGGCGATCAAGACCGTCGCAGCGATCAGCGCCGGCGGAATCGCAACGTCCGCCCAGGCTGCCCAGGCTGATGCGACCAGCAGCGTCGCTGATATCACCGCGATGCCCGCACCCTGCGGAGTCGGGATACGATGAGAGGACCGCGCGTTGGGCCGCGCCAATGCGTAACGCTGGAGCAGGGGGCGGCTGGTCCAGGTGATGACGCCCGACACCAGCGCGGCCATCGCAACGGCAAGCAGCGATGGTATCGCGCCGAGCGCGTCGACGGCCGCGTTCACTCCGGCACCCCGAGCGGCGCCGATCCCTGCGCGGCTTTCTCCGCGCTGAGGATCCAGACCAGGCCGCCGATCGCGCCGACGATGAAGTACACGGCGCCGAACAGCAGCGAGACGTTGACGCCCTCGTTCGTGGCGAGGCCCGCGAAGCCGAAGGCGAGGCTCATGGTGGCTTCACGCACGCCCCAGCCGGCGATCGAGATCGGCATCATCGTGATCAGCATCACTGGCGGCACCAGCACAAAGACGTCGCTGAAGCCGACCGGCGCCGCGATCGACTGCACGACGCACCAGGCGACCACGACGGCCAGCACATGCACGGCGAGCGACAGGATCACGACGGCCGGTCCGCGCGAGCGGCTGAAGATCACGCGGTTGGCGATCACGGCACAGGCGTGAATGTGATGCGTGGCCCACCAGGTTTTCAGCCAGCGCCATTGCAGCGCGCCGAAGACCAGGAAGCCGAGACCACCCGCAAGCGCCGCGAAGTCGACGAGCAGCAGCGCGGAGCGCCCGTGCGGATCGGCGATGAGGGCGTAGCTCCAAGGCAGGCTTGCCACGATCATGATCGCGAGCGCGATCAAACCGATCGCACGGTCGACGAAGATCGAGTAGGTCGCCGCGCGCCAGCCGGCGCCGGCGCGCGCGACGAGCCACAGCCGGACCGCATCGCCGCCGATCGCCGAGGGCAGGGTCTGGTTGAAGAACGATCCGATCACGTTGTAGCGCATGGCCCGGCTGAGCTCGAGCGGGGCGCCGCATTCGGCGCTGATCTCGCGCCAGCGCAACACGCCGACAAAGATTTGCAGGAACGCGATCGCGATCGCCAAGCCGATCCAGAACAGGCTGGTCACGTTGAAACGCGAAAACAGTTCGGACAGATCGACCTTGCGCAGCGCCAGGTAGAGCAGCGCTCCGGAAATCAGGATCTTGGCCGTCGACAGCAGGATTCGGCGCATTTCGCCCGCATGAACAAGGGTTTTGAAGCGACCCGACGCAAGGCGCCGAATTCGGCCGCTTTGGTATGGTTTTGGCGCCGATCTTGCAATAGCGGTGATCGGGAGCCCGCATGCAGGGCGGCGGGCTATTGCGACCCCGTCGACGCCGAGGGTAAAGAGGCGCCGCGGGCGAAAGATCGAGCGACGGATCGGGCGAAGCAGTCCTTGGGAACAGGATGAGGGATCAGGCGATTTTGGTCACAGGTGCCGCCGATTTCATCGGCTTGGTGCCCGCGGATGACCCGGCTGCCGCAAATGCGCCGTCTAAGGTCTACAATGTCGACAACCACCACCCGGAAGAGCTGACGCACGTCGTCGTATTTCTGGAGCAGGAGCTGGGTCGGACGGCGATCAAAGAATTGCTGCCGAGAAACCTTTGGAAACGTTCGCGGATGTCGAGGATCTGATGCGCGACGCCGGCTTTGCACCGTCAAGGCCGATCGCGCACGGAGTTCGTAATTGTGTCACCTGGTATCGGGACGACTTCAAGGTTTGAGATGACGATGGACAAACGCATTATCCCCCTGATCATGTGCGGCGGTGCCGGAACGCGGCTGTGGCCGGCTTCGCGCGAGGTGCGCCCCAAGCAATTCCTGCCGCTGTTCGGCACGCGCTCGACCTTCCAGGACACGCTCTTACGCGTTTCGGAGGCCTCGCTGTTCGATCGTCCGATCGTCATCACCAATGCGTCCTACCGCTTCATGGTGCTGGAGCAGCTCGCTGAGATCGGCATCGAGGCGGACGTGATCCTCGAGCCGATGCGGCGGGATTCGGGCCCGGCGATCGCAGCCGGCGCTGTGTTCGCGCAGAACCGCTCGAGTGAGGCGATCGTGCTCGCGCTCGCCGCCGATCATGTGGTGCAGGACAATGCCGCGTTCGTCGCGGCGTGCCGCCAAGGCCTCACCGCCGCGAGTGCCGGGCGCATCGTCACGTTCGGCGTCAAACCGGAGCGGCCGGCGACCGAATACGGCTATATCAGCCCGGGCGAGGTCATCTCCGGCGAGGTGCACGCGGTCGCGCGCTTCGTCGAGAAGCCGGATGCGGTGAAGGCGGCCGACTACGTCAATTCCGGCTATCTCTGGAACAGCGGCAATTTCATGTTCCCGGCAAGTGTCCTGCTCGACGAATACCGCAGGGTCGATGCGGCGAGCGTGGAGGCGATTTCCACTGCTGTTAGTAACGCCGGACGCGATCTCGGCTTCGTGACGCTGGAGCCCGAGGCGTTCGGCGCGGCCAAGGCGATCTCGATCGACTATGCGGTGATGGAGAAGACCGCGCGCGCAGCGGTCGTGCCGGTGTCGTGCGGCTGGTCCGACGTCGGCTCCTGGCACGCGGTGTGGGAATTGTCGGACAAGGACGCGCAAGGCAATGCTTCGCACGGCGCCGCCGTGTTCGAGGATTCCCGCAACTGCAACGTCACCACCGATGCCGCGCTGGTCGCGCTCGAAGGCGTCGACGATCTTATCGTGGTGGCGACCGCGGATGCGGTTCTGGTCTCGCGCCAGAAGGATGCCAACGGGCTGAAGCGGCTGGTCACAAAACTCAAGGCGGTCGCGCCGAAAGTCACCGAGGAGCACCTCAAAGTGCATCGGCCCTGGGGCAGCTATCAGTCGGTCGACAATGGCGAGCGCCACCAGGTCAAGCGCATCGTGGTGAAGCCGGGCGGACGTCTGTCGCTGCAGAAGCACCATCATCGCGCCGAGCACTGGATCGTCGTCCGCGGCACGGCCCGCGTCACCGTCAACGAGACCGTCAAAAGCGTGCACGAGAACGAGTCGATCTACATCCCGATGGGCGCGGTGCACCGGATGGAGAACCCCGGTAAAATCATGCTGGAGCTGATCGAGGTCCAGACTGGAAGTTATCTCGGGGAAGACGACATCATCCGGATTGAAGACGACTATCAAAGGTCGTAACCAGCACACTCCGAATCACGCGACCCGGGCCAAAACAGTGGTCTCTTTCAGAGGCTTAAGCCCGGGGAGCGTGTAACTGTTTGAATCAAATCGTGTCCGGACCGCTAGCTCCGCATTCGCCACAAATGTGGCGTCCGTGCTAGAAGCGCCTCGGGGATTTGCGTTGAATCGGGGTTTGCTCAAATGAGTTCCACAGGATCTGCACCGGCAAAGGCCGGCTTGCGCGTCGGCGTCATTGGCGCCGGTGTGATGGGCAGCAACCACGCGCGCGTGCTTGCGGGTCTTCCCGGCGTCAGCCTCGTCGGCGTCGTCGATCCTTCGCCGGCACATCGCACCCGGGCGATGGAGCTTGCCAATTGCGCGAGCTTCGAGACGCTCGACCAGCTGCTGGCCGAAGGCGTCGATGCGGTCACCATCGCGGCGCCGACCCATCTGCATCACGAGGTCTCGCTCGCCTGCATCGCCAAGAACATCCACGTGCTGGTCGAGAAGCCGATTGCGTCCACGGTCGCGGAAGGCCGCGAGATCGTCACGGCTGCGCAAAAGGCCGGCGTGACGCTGATGGTCGGCCATGTCGAGCGCTTCAATCCGGCGGTCGCCGCCGTCAAGCAGGCGATCGCGGGCGAGGATATTCTGTCGATCGCGATCACGCGCGTCGGCCCGTTCCCGCCCCGCATGTCCAATGTCGGCGTCGTCATCGATCTTGCCGTGCACGACATCGACCTGATCCGCTGGTTCACCGAATCCGACATCGTCGAGGTGCAGCCGCAATTGTCGAGTGCGGTCGCCGAGCGCGAGGACATCGCGCTCTTGCAGTTCCGCACCGCCAACGGCGTGCTCGCGCACATCAACACCAACTGGCTGACGCCGTTCAAGGCACGCAGCGTCACGGTCGCGACCCGCGGCAAATACGTGATGGGCGATCTCTTGACGCGCCAGGTCACCGAATGTTTCGGCTTCAAGCCTGACGGCAGCTATTCGATGCGGCATCTGCCAGTCGGCCATGACGAGCCGCTCCGCGCCGAGCTGATCGCGTTCCTCAAGGCCGTGCGTCATGGCGAGACGCCGGCGGTCACCGGCGACGAAGGCGTCGCCAGCCTCGAGATCGCGACGCAGTGCCTGGAAACGCCGTCCCGCCCCGCAGCCTCGTCGTCTGCCCGCAAGGGTCCGCGCCGCGTTGCCGGCTGAACTCTTTCCATGTCGACCAGCCAAGAAGGCGCCATGAACCAGCATCTGCGTTCCGAACCCATTCCCTTTATCGACGTCGCCTCGCAGCGCCGCCGGCTCGGCGACTCGCTCGATGCCGCCGTGAAGCGGGTTCTCGATCATTGCCAGTTCGTCAACGGCCCTGAAGTCGCCGAGCTCGAGAAGCAGCTTGCGGCTTATTGCGGCGCCAAGCACGTCATCGGCTGCGCCAGCGGCACCGATGCGATCCTGATGGTGATGATGGCGAAGAATGTCGGGCCCGGCGACGCCGTGCTGTGTCCGTCCTTCACCTTCATCGCGACGGCTTCGCCGGTGGCGCGGACCGGCGCGACGCCGGTTTATGTCGACGTCGACGAAGCGACCTTCAACATGAGCCCGGAATCGCTCAAGCGCGGCATCGCGACGGCCCGCAAGGCCGGCCTCAAGCCCGTCGCGATCATTCCGGTCGATTTGTTCGGCCAGCCGGCCGATCACGACGCCATCGCCGAGATCGCCAAGGCCGAAGGCCTGTTCGTGCTCGACGACGCCGCGCAGGGTTTTGGCGCGAGCTACAAGGGCCGCAAGCTCGGCACCTTGGCACTCGCCACCGCGACCAGCTTCTTCCCCGCAAAGCCGCTCGGCTGCTTCGGTGACGGCGGCGCGATCTTCACCGACGACGATGAGCTCGCGGCGACGCTGCGCAGCATCCGCGTACACGGGCAGGGCGTCGATAAATACGACAACGTCCGCCTCGGCCTGACCGGCCGGCTCGACACCATGCAGGCCGCGATCCTGCTCGAGAAGCTGAAGATCTTCGACGACGAGATCGCTGCCCGCAACAAGGTCGCCGAGCGCTACGCGCGCGGTCTCAGCAATGTGGTCACCGTGCCGCGCGTTGCGCCTGGCAATAGTTCGGTCTGGGCGCAGTACACGATCCGCCTCCCTGAAGGCACCGACCGCGACGGCTTTGCCGCCGCATTGAAGGCCCAGGGCGTGCCGACGGCGATCTACTACGGCAAGTCGATGCATCAGCAGACGGCCTACAAGCAGTACCCGGTCGCCGAAGGCGGCCTGCCGGGCTGCGAGAGCCTGTCGCAGGACGTCATCAGCCTGCCGATGCACGCCTATCTGACCGAAGCCGATCAGGAGCGAATCATCGCGGCCGTACGCGGCGCGCTTTCAACCTGATTTCGCCGTTCTTGCCCTCTCCCCTTGTGGGGGAGGGTGGCTCGCCGCAAAGCGGCGAGACGGGTGAGGGGTCTCTCTCCGCCCGGAATGCGCGGGGAGAGACCCCTCACCCCAATGAGTTTGCGTCTACTTGCGGCGCTGCCCTCTCCCACAGGGGGAGAGGGCACAGCAATGCGCATTCGCAAGATGCAATCGACCTCTGTTCGATAAGCCTCTAAAACAGACGCATGCTCGGACGTATCTTCACGGTTGGTGGTTACACGCTGCTCTCGCGGCTGACGGGATTTGCCCGCGACATCATGCTCGCTGCAATTCTCGGCGCGGGCCCCGTGGCCGACGCCTTTTTCGTGGCGCTGCGGCTGCCCAACCATTTCCGTGCGATCTTTGCCGAGGGGGCGTTCAACGCCGCCTGGGTGCCGGCCTATGCGCATGTCCATGGCGAGCGCGGGGAGGGGGCGGCAAGATTGTTCGCCGACCGCATCTTCACGCTGCTGCTGGCCTCGCAGGTGGTGCTGCTGATCGTCGCCTGGCTGTTCATGCCGCAGGCCATGAGCATTTTGGCCCCCGGCTTTAGCGAGGACGCCGAGCAGCGCAAGCTCGCGATCGAGCTGACCCGGATTACTTTTCCCTATCTGCTGCTGATCACGCTGGTGACGCTCTATGGCGGCATGCTCAACGTGATGCAGCGCTTCGCCAGCGCCGCAGCCGCGTCGATCTTCCTCAACATCTCGATGATGATGACGCTGGCGCTCGCCGCCTGGTTTCCCAGCGCGGGCCACGCCGCCGCCTGGGGCGTCCTGATCTCGGGCTTCCTGCAATATGCCCTGCTCGCCGGCGATCTCGCCCGCCATGGCGGCCTGCCGCGCTTTGCGCCGCTCAAGCTCGACGAAGACGTCCGCGCATTCTTTAGGGCGCTCGGGCCGGCGACGCTGGGCTCGATGGGCACGCAGCTCGCGCTGTTTGCCGACACCATCATCGCGACCTTCCTGCCCGCGGGCGCGTTGTCGGCGCTGTATTATGCCGACCGTCTCAACCAGCTCCCGATCGGCGTGATCGGCATTGCCATCGGTACGGTGCTGCTGCCGGAGATGTCGCGGCGGATCACGGCCAACGACCATGACGGAGCGATGAAGGCGCAGCGCCGTGCGTTCGATTTCACGCTGCTGTTCTCGGTGCCGTTCGTCGCCGCCTTCCTCACCGTGCCTGACGCGATCATGCGCGCGTTGTTCGCCCGCGGGGCGTTCTCGAAAGCCGATGCCGCCGCCGCAGGCGCCACGCTCGCGGCCTATGCCATCGGTCTCATCCCCTTCGTGCTGATCCGCAGCGCGGTCGCGACCTTCTATGCGCGCAAGGATACAGCGACGCCGGTTCGCGCCTCCCTGACCGGCATCGCGGTCAACGTCGCCCTCAAGGTCGCCTTGATGGGATCGCTTGCCCAGATCGGGCTTGCGCTTGCCACTGCCGTCGGCGTCTGGACCAATCTGCTGCTGGTGCTGTTCTTCGCGGTGCGGCGAGGCTTTCTCGTGCTGGACCGCGCCTGGCTATTTTCGCTCGCCAAATTCCTGCTGACCGGGATCATCCTGGCGGCTGCCTTCTGGCTGATCGCGCGCTTCGGCGGTCCTTCGTTCGGCTGGATGCACTTCCGGGACGAATTGACGCTGCTTCTGCTGGCCGTCGGGGGCACGATCGTCTATGGGCTCGCCATCCTCGCGCTGTTCGGCCGCCGCTGGCTGGTCTCGCTGGTGCGGGGTTAACTTTTTCATATTTTCAACGCATTGACGGCTCGACCTTGTCGGCACGGGCCAGTCTCGATCGTCCTTGGATGGACATACCTCGGAAGTGCGGCGGATGGACCCCGCACACGTGACGTGATGCCGTCACCTCGAGCCGGCAAAAAGTCGAACCAGGAGCACTGTTTATGAGGATCACCGTCGAAACCAACGTAGCAGCCCCCATCGATCAGGTCTGGCGCGCATATACGACGCCGGCCGACATCATGAAGTGGAACGCCGCGTCCGACGATTGGCATACGACCAAGGCGACCGTCGACCTGCGAGAAGGCGGTGTCTTCTCATCGCGCATGGAGGCCAAGGACGGCAGCATGGGCTTTGACTTCGCCGGTACCTACACGAAAATCATCGAGCACAAGCGGATCGAATACGCGTTCGGCGAGCGAAAAGCTGAAGTCGAGTTTGTGCCCGGCCCGAAGGGCATTCTCGTCCGCGTGGTCTTCGATGGCGAATCGACGCATTCGGTCGAGCAGCAGCAAGGCGGTTGGCAGGCAATCCTCGACAACTTCGCACGATACGTGGAAGCGAAGCAGAAGAAGTCGTGAAGACCGTTTAAGGGGGAAGAAAGCGCCAGAGTAAGGTGCTCGCCCCCAGGATGTGACGGACGACCATACATCCCTTGATATCGCGCAGTGGCTGTGGTATTGGCGTCTCATGATCAAATCGTCGCGCAAACTCAACCGCAACCACATGACCCGCTTCGGCTGGGCCGTGGAAGGAGTCGCGCGCTAGAATTCGACGACGACATCTTTTCACCAGGCCCCGCCGGCATCGGACGGGGCCTTTTGTTTGGCCACGCTTCCCTGCCGGCACAACAGCAGGAGCGTCCGATGCCACCCCAACAGACGAACATCACATCCGAGGCCGAGGGGCTTCCCCTCGAGCTCGCATCAGCGTGGAGCGTCCTAGGTTTGCTCGCGCAATACTGGCGTGCGCTTCAGGAGTGGCGCTGGCGGCAGCGCCCACAAATCGCCTTGCAGGACCTGAGTGACAGGGAGCTGATGGACATCGGCTTGACCCGTGGCGAGGTCGACTACATCTCGCCTGAACGAACTATCGATAGGTTGAGGGATCACGCCACGCACCTATGGAGCCGCGCGGGAATGTAAATGTTCAGTCATCCAAAGCGGACATGCGCCTTGTGAGCAAGCAGTCGTCAGTACGCCTGCTTGTTCTCAGGCGTGCACCGCGGGGTGGGTTCGGCAACTATCATGCCATCAAGCGGACCGATCCTCACAGCGAAATGACCGAGTTGCGGCTCTTCCGTTCCATCCTGCTCTGACATGTGAGGGCGGTGGATGGTTTTCGCATTGCTAAACCCGTTTGCCTTGCCAGTTTTTCCGCGGCAATATGCCGGCAAAACAACCATGAGAAACGGGACGAGAAAATGGCGGCTCCCATCAAGTTCGGCGTTGGCCAAAGCGTGTTGCGCAAGGAGGATGACGCGCTCATCCGCGGCAAGGGCCGCTATACTGACGATTATGCGCCGCAGGCCGCGCTTCGCTGCCTGATGCTGCGCTCGCCGCATGCGCATGCCAAATACACCATCGACGCGAGCCGCGCCCGAACCCTTCCCGGCGTCGCGCTGATCCTGACCGCCGATGACGTTGGGGATCTCGGCAATCTGCCCTGCCTGTTCAATCTCGAGACAGATCCCTTCACCGGGCCGCCTTACCCGATCCTCGCCAAGGACGAGGTGCGCCATGTCGGTGATTCCATCGCCTTCGTCGTGGCTGAGACCATCGACCAGGCCCGCGACGCGATCGAGGCGATCGACGTCAAATGGAGCCCGCTGCCGGCCGTGACCGGCGTCGTCAACGCCGTGAAGAAGGGCGCAGCCTTGGTCTGGCCGGACAAGCCCGGCAACGTGCTGTTCGACGTCTCGATCGGCGACAAGAAAGCGACCGAAGCGGCGTTCGCCAAGGCGCATGCGGTGGCCGAGATCTCGATCGTCAATCCGCGCGTGGTCGCGAACTTCATGGAGACGCGCGCGGCGGTGTGCGAATACGACGCCAAGCGCGACCATCTGACGCTGACGGTCGGCAGCCAGGGCAGCCATCGCCTGCGCGATATTCTCTGCCAGAACGTGCTCAACATCCCGACCGACAAGATGCGGGTGATCTGCCCCGACGTCGGCGGCGGCTTCGGCACCAAGCTGTTTCCCTATCGGGAATATGCCCTCCTGGCGGTCGCCGCGCGAAAGCTGAAGAAGGCGGTGAAATGGGCGGCCGACCGCACCGAGCATTTCATGGGCGACGCGCAGGGCCGCGACAACGTCACCACCGCGAAGATGGCGCTGGCCGAGGACGGCAAGTTCCTCGCGATGGATTGCGATCTGATGGGCGACATGGGTGCGTATCTGTCGACCTTCGGGCCCTATATCCCGCATGGCGGCGCCGGCATGCTGCCGGGCCTCTACGACATCCAGGCGTTCCACTGCCGGGTGCGCACCATCTTCACCAACAGCGTGCCGGTCGATGCCTATCGCGGCGCCGGGCGGCCCGAGGCTGCTTACGTCATCGAACGTCTCGTGGACGCCTGCGCGCGAAAACTCGACATGACGCCGGATGCCATCCGCCGCAAGAATTTCATCCAGCCGAAGGCGCTGCCCTACAAGACGGCGACCGGCAAGGTCTACGATTCCGGCGACTTCGCCGCGCATCTGAAGCGCGCGATGGAGATCGCCGAGTGGAAGGAGTTTGGCAAGCGCGCCAAGGCGGCCAAGAAGAATGGTCTGATCCGCGGCATCGGACTTGCGAGCTATGTCGAGGTTTGCGGCACCATGGGCGAGGAGACCGCCAATGTGCGGATGGACCCCAATGGCGATATCACCGTCCTGATCGGCACCCAGTCGAGCGGACAGGGCCATCAGACCGCCTATGCGCAGATCGTTGCCGAGCAGTTCGGCGTTGCGCCCGAGCGCGTGCACGTCCACCAGGGCGACACCGACATGATCGCCACCGGACTCGGGACCGGCGGCTCGGCTTCGATCCCGTCAGGCGGTGTCAGCGTCGAGCGTGCGACCCGCGAACTTGGCGCGCGGCTCAAGGAGATCGCGGCGCAGGCGCTGGAAGCCAGCGCCGGCGACCTCGAGATTACCGATGGCCTGGTGCGCATCGCCGGCACCGACCGTTCGATCTCGTTCGCCGATCTGGCCAAGCGTCCCGGCGTCGATCCGTCGAAGCTCAATGCGAGCGCGACCTTCGCCAGCGCCGACGGCACTTATCCGAACGGCACACACGTCGCGGAGGTCGAGATCGATCCGGCCACCGGCATCATCAAAATCGTCAACTACGTGATCGTCGACGATTTCGGCATGACGCTCAATCCGCTGCTGCTGGCCGGCCAGGTCCATGGCGGCGCCATGCAGGGCATCGGGCAGGCGTTGATGGAGCAGGCGGTCTATGGCGCGGGCGACGGCCAACTCGTCACCGCGACCTTCATGGACTATGCGCTGCCGCGCGCGGCGGACGGGCCGGACTTCGTGTTCGAGACGGCCAACGTTCCCTGCAAGACCAATCCGCTGGGGGTGAAGGGCGCGGGCGAAGCCGGTGCGATCGGGTCCTGCCCGGCGGTCGTCAATGCCATCGTCGACGGGCTCTGGCGCGAATACAAGATCGACCACATCGACATGCCGGCGACCCCGGAGCGGGTGTGGATCGCCGTCAACGAGCACCATCGCCGTCACAGCCTGTGACAATTTTTCAGGGAATGAAATCTGCCAGGCGGTGTTGGCCCCATTGAGGGGTCAGCACGATCCTGCATCAAGGCGATCTTGCAGCAAGGAAAGGGATTTTGCGAATGAAGCGAGTGTTGGTTGTTGGGGGCGCGCTTTTGCTCGGTATGGGCGCGGTTTGGGCACAACAGGACTCCGTCAAGGAGGTCCAGATGCTGATGAAGGGCAACGGCAAGAACGCCGGCGCGGTGGCGGCGATCGTCAAGGGCGAGAAGCCCTACGATCAGGCCACGGTGGACAGCGCACTGGCGCAGTTCGAGGACACCGCCAAGAAGCTGCCGAACCTGTTTCCCGCGAGCGCCAAGGGCATGAAGCCCGAGGGCGACTACAGCGCCTCGCCGAAAGTGTGGGAGGACAAGGCCGGATTCGATGCCAAGGTCGCGAGCTTCGCCAAGGTCGTCGCCGAGGCCAAGGGCAAGATCAAGGATCTCGACTCGCTCAAGGCGAATTTTCCCGCGGTCGGCAAGGAATGCGGCGGCTGCCACGAAACGTTTCGCGTGAAGAACGGCTGAGGCAAAAATCGTAGCCCGGATGGAGCGCAGCGCAATCCGGGAAATCCAATCGAGCTGACAGACTGCCCCGGATTGCGCTGCGCTCCATCCGGGCTACTGGGAATCAAGAAGGGCGGCCTGCGAAAGCAGCCGCCCTTTTTATTGCGTCGCGTGTCACCGCTGGAAATTCTGTTCGCAAGGCCTGACGGATCGCTGCCGGAGCAGCTATCTTTGCTCCAGCCGCCGCGGCATTGGCGTGAGCTTTTGACGCTGACGCATCTCGCTTCTGACTACGTCACGACATCAGGAGTTCCAATCCGCGGCGAGCACCTCAATCAGCAACAGCGAGACAAGCCATGGTAAAACCGTTCCCGTCGAAGACGAACATCGGCAACCATATGCTGCATCCCGAAACGCTGATGCTGACATATGGCTATGATCCGCAATTGTCGGAAGGCGCGGTCAAGCCACCGGTGTTCCTGACCTCGACCTTCGTGTTCAAGACGGCCGAGGACGGGCAGGACTTCTTTGATTTCGTCTCTGGCCGGCGCGAGCCGCCGGAAGGGATGGGCGCCGGCCTGGTCTATTCGCGCTTCAATCACCCCAACAGCGAAATCGTCGAGGACAGGCTCGCGATCTACGAGCGCACCGAGAGCTGCGCGCTGTTCTCATCCGGCATGGCGGCCATCGCAACTACGATCCTGGCGTTCGTCCGCCCCGGCGATGTCATTTTGCACTCCCAGCCGCTCTATGGCGGCACGGAAACCCTGCTGACGAATACGCTTGCGCGTCTGTCGATCGGCGCCGTCGGCTTCGCCGATGGCGTCGACGAAGCCGTGGTCGGTCAGGCCGCGGAGGAGGCCATGCGCAAGGGAAGGGTTTCGATGATCCTGATCGAAACCCCGGCCAATCCCACCAACGGGCTGGTCGACATCGCGATGATGCGGCGTGTCGCCGACACCATCGGAAAGACCCAAGGACACGTTCCGATCATTGCCTGCGACAATACGCTGCTCGGACCGGTGTTTCAGCGACCGATCGAGCACGGGGCCGATATTTCGCTGTACTCGCTCACGAAATATGTCGGCGGTCATTCAGACCTGATCGCGGGCGCCGCGCTGGGGTCGAAGGCGGTCGTGAAAGGCATCAAGGCGCTCCGGGGCGCCATCGGCACCCAGCTCGATCCGCATTCCTGCTGGATGATCAACCGATCGCTCGAGACGCTGAGCCTGCGCATGGAAAAGGCGGATGCGAATGCGCGCCTGGTGGCGGACTATCTGCGCGATCATCCCAAAGTGGCCAAGGTGCACTATCTGGGTCATCACGAGGCGGCGTCACCGGACGGACGTGTGTTCGCGCGGCAATGCTCGGGGGCGGGATCCACGTTCTCGTTCGACATCGTCGGCGGCAAGGCCGCGGCCATGAAATTCCTCAACGCGCTGCAGATCCTCAAGCTGGCGGTGAGCCTCGGTGGAACGGAGTCGCTTGCGAGCCTGCCGGCCACCATGACCCACTCCGGCGTACCCGCCGACATCCGCCGGAAGATCGGCGTGCTCGATTCAACGATCCGGCTGTCAATCGGCATCGAACACCCGTCGGATTTGATCGCCGACCTCGCGCAGGCGCTGAACGCAGCCGAACCTGAGGTGTGACGCCCGCGCCAGCGCCACGGGGAATCGAAAAGGGCGGCTGTGTAACAGCCGCCCTTTTGTTGGACGGTGCAAAAGGTTACTTCATCACCTGACCGCGGATCTCGCCGCCCGGATTGGCCGCGGTGTGGATGTTGACGTAGAGCTTGCCGCCGAGCAGATCGGCCGCCTGCGCGTCGGTCAGTGTTGCCGAGCCCTCGGCCGGGCTGGTGGCAGCGCCGGGAATCGGGATCGCAACGCCGGCGTTCTTGCCGGGCTCGGCAGGTCCGTGGAAATGCGCGGCGGTGGCGGGGCCGGACAGGCCGGAATAGGTGACCTTCCAGGACAGCTTCTTGCTGGCGGCGTCGTAATCCAGATCAGCTGTTCCGGTGCCGCTGCTGGTCGTTGCGGGGACTTCGGACTTGGCGTCGAGCGTTGCTTTCAGCTTTTCCGCGCTGGCCGAACCGGCAAAAGCAACGGCGCCAAGCACTGACATGGCGATGACGATCTTGTTCATGATTTTTCTCCCTGCTGAACCCGTTTGGGCTGCCAAACTTCCAACAGCCGGCATTTCAGTTTATTCCCGTTTCAGACCGCCTTGGGCTAAATTCTTCGTGGCTGGAGCCGCGAGGACATCGATCATAAGCTTCGCCGCGACGACGAAAGGACCGCATGTTGCGACGAACAATCCCCGTGGCGCTGCTCGCCGCACTCGCCGCAGCCGGCGTCTATTGGTGGCTCAGCGCGCCGGTGGTGGCGGCCGCCGGCACCGCGCCTGCCCGCGTCCCTGACCTTGCCAAGGGCGAGGTGATGTTCAACGCCGGCGGCTGCGCCTCATGCCATGCCGTTCCCGACCAGCCCGATCGTCTCAGGCTCGGCGGCGGCGTTGCGATTAAATCGCCGTTCGGAACGTTCTACGCGCCGAACATCTCCTCCGATCCGACCGACGGCATCGGCAAATGGAGCGAGGCCGAATTCGTCAACGCGGTGATGCACGGGGTCTCGCCGGACGGACGACATTACTTTCCGGCCTTTCCCTACACGTCCTATCAGCACGCCAGGCGCGAGGACGTGCTCGATCTCTTTGCGTACCTGAAAACGCTGCCGGCCGTTGCAGGCAAGGTGCGCGACCACGACGTGCGCTTTCCGTTCAATATCCGGCGCAACGTCGGCATCTGGAAATTCTTATTTCTGGACGGCAAGCCATTCGTCGCCGACAGCGCGAAGTCGCCGCAGTGGAATCGCGGCGCCTATCTCGTCAACAGTTTTGGCCATTGCGCGGAATGCCACAGCCCGCGCAATGCGCTTGGCGGCATCATCGCCGGACAACGCTTCGCCGGTGGCCCCAATCCGGAAGGCGAGGGATGGGTCCCCAACATCACCCAGAAGGGCCTTGGCGAGTGGAGCGCGAAGGATATTGCCTATTTCCTGAAGACCGGCGAATTGCCCGACGGCGACAGCGTCGGCGGCGCGATGACGCGGGTGATCAAGAACACCTCGCAATTGCCGGACGACGATCTCACGGCGATGGCGGACTATCTCAAATCGCTGCCGCCGGTGGACGGTCCGCCGCGCCCCAAGCGCAAGGAGGGCGGCGCCTGATCAGGGCCGCCCTTTCCGGACGGTCAACTCGCGCCAAACGCCTTGAAGGTGATGATGGTGAGGGTGTCCTGGATGCCGGGCAGCACCTGCACCTTCTCGTTGACGAAATGGCCGATATCGGTGTCGTTGTCGACGTAGAACTTCACCAGCAGGTCGTATTGACCGGCCGTGGAATAGATCTCGGAGGCGATCTCGGCTTCGGCAAGCGCATTGGCAACCACATAGGATTGGCCGAGCTTGCATTTGATCTGGACGAAAAAGGGAACCATCGCGGTCACTCCGAAAGCATATCTGCTGGCTAATAGGCCAAACCCGACCGGATTTAGCAAGCGAACTTGCTGGGCTGGCGGAGGCGCGCTAGGACGGGCCATGGCTTCGAAAACGCGGAATATCGCCCCATGACGACGCCCGTCGCGCTGACCATTGCCGGCTCCGATTCGAGCGGCGGCGCCGGCATCCAGGCCGACCTGAAGACCTTCGCCGCGCTCGGCGTTTTTGGTGCTTCCGCCATCACGGCGCTGACGGCGCAGAACACGCGCGGCGTCACCGGCATTCACGCGGTGCCCGCCGAATTCGTCACCGCGCAGATCGACGCGGTGTTTTCCGATCTCGAGGTCGGCGCGGTCAAGATCGGGATGGTGGCGCAAGCCGCCAGCATCGATGCGATCGCGGCCGCGCTGTCGCGCTGGGCGCCCCGGCACATCGTGCTCGATCCCGTGATGGTGGCGACATCGGGCGATCGCCTGCTCGCGTCCGAAGCCGTCGACGCCCTGCGCATCAAACTGATGCCGCTGGCCTCGGTGATCACACCCAATCTGCCCGAGGCCGCGGCTCTGCTCGGCGAACCGGTCGCGGCCAGCGAGGCCGAGATCGAGAGCCAGGGACGTCGGCTGCTGGCGCTCGGCTGCCGGGCGGTCCTGATCAAGGGCGGGCACGGCGAGGGCGCCGAGAGCATCGACTATCTCGTCGATGCCAGCACCACGATCGCGCTCGCCGCGCCGCGCGTTGCCACAAGCAACACTCATGGCACCGGCTGCTCGCTGTCCTCGGCGGTCGCCGCGGGGCTCGCCAAAGGCGAGGATCTCGAGCGCGCCGTGCGCAACGCCAAGACCTGGATCAGCGCGGCGATCGCGGCCGCCGACCGCTTCAGCGTCGGCCACGGCCACGGCCCGGTCCATCATTTCCATAAATTCTACTGACGCCGCTCGCGAGCGCGCCGCGGTTCGGCTTCTTGCGGAGGCTGCCGCGACGGCATGTCGCCTGATTGTCGCATGCGACTGATATTCGCGGGGTGAGCGAGGCGAGCGCGATTCGTATCCGAAGGTGCCTCAGAGGTTCAATTGGTCATCCCCCTGTCACGGGACATTGTTACAGGCTGGCGCATGGGAAGTTACGATGTGAGTGACGAGAGCCCGGAGCGGCGCTTTCGCACGTTGTTCATCTCCGACGTTCATCTCGGAGCCCGCGGTTCTCAAGCCGACCTTCTGCTCGATTTTCTCCGTTTCCATGATGCGGACACGATCTATCTCGTCGGCGACATCGTCGACGGCTGGGCGCTGAAATCGAGCTGGCACTGGCCGCAATCACATAACGACCTCGTCCAGAAGCTTTTGCGCAAGGCGCGCAAGGGCGCCAAGGTCATCTACATCCCCGGCAATCACGACGAGTTCCTGCGCAACTATTACGGCACGCATTTCGGCGGCATCGACGTGGTCGAGAACACCGTTCACACCGGTGCGGACGGCAAGCGCTATCTCGTCATCCACGGCGACATCTTCGACCTCGTGGTGCAGAACGCGCGCTGGCTCGCCCATCTCGGCGACAAAGCCTACGACTTCGCGATCCAGCTCAATCGCTTCGTCAACTTCTTCCGGCGTATGTTCAAGGTGCCCTATTGGTCGCTGTCGCAATGGGCCAAGCAGAAGGTCAAGAACGCGGTCAACTATATCGGCGCGTTCGAGCAGGCGCTCGCCGCCGAAGCGCGGCGCCACGACGCCGACGGCGTGATCTGCGGCCACATCCATTACGCGGTGATCCGCGACGAGGGCGGCATCCGCTACATGAATTGCGGCGACTGGGTCGAGAGCTGCACGGCGCTGGTCGAGCACGATGACGGCCGTTTCGAGATCATCACCTGGGCGGACCAGGCCGAGAAGCCGGCACAGGTCCCGCAGGTTGCAGCCAGAGCTGCATGACAAAGGCCGCCTGATGCGCATCCTGGTCGCGACCGACGCCTGGCACCCGCAAGTCAACGGTGTGGTTCGGACGCTGACCAAGCTTGCCGACGCCGCCAAAAGCCTCGACGTCGAATTCGCGTTCCTGACGCCGCAATCGTTCCGCACCTTTGCGATGCCGAGCTATCGTGACGTGCGGCTGGCCATGCCGCGGCCGGGCAGAATCGCGAAGCTGATCGAAGAGGCGCGCCCGGACAGCATCCACATCGCGACGGAGGGTCCGATCGGCCTGATGGTTCGGCGTTACTGCCGCCAGCGCAAGCTGCCCTTCACGACCAGCTTCCACACCCGATTTCCCGAATATGTCCGCGCCCGCGTGCCGGTGCCGGGCTCGCTGATCTGGCGGGCGCTGCGCCGATTCCACAGCCCCAGCCGCGCCGTGATGGCGGCAACCCCTGCGCTCGCCAGCGAGCTGACCGAGCGCGGCTTCGACAATGTCGTGCTGTGGCCGCGCGGCGTCGACACCCATTTGTTCCATCCCCGCGCGATCGATCTCTGCCTGCCCGCGCCGGTGTTCCTCTCAGTCGGTCGGGTCGCGGTGGAGAAGAATCTCGAGGCGTTTCTCGACCTCGACCTGCCCGGCACCAAGGTGATCGTCGGCGACGGTCCGGAACGTGTCGCGCTGGAGGAGGCCTATCCGGACGCGATCTTCCTTGGCGAAAAGCACGGCGAGGAACTGGCGGACATTTACGCGGCCGCCGACGTCTTCGTGTTTCCGAGCAAGACCGATACGTTCGGCCTGGTTCTGCTCGAAGCGCTGGCGAGCGGCCTGCCGGTCGCGGCGTTTCCAGTGAAGGGCCCCCGCGACGTGATCGGCGATGCGCCGGTCGGCGCACTCGATCACGATCTGCGCAGCGCCTGCTTCGCCGCGCTGGACGTCCCCCGGCAGGACTGTGTCGAATTCGCCGCCAACTACACCTGGGAGGCCTCGGCCCGGGCTTTTGTCGACAGCATTTTGGCGGTCGGTGCGGTGCTGCCGGGCCGGAACGGGGCGGAGCCGGCGCGATTCGTCGCCTGAGAGCCCAAAATCCTCGCGCGGAGATGTCTTGCTCGCGCCTCATCCGCCGCGATAACATCGGGCATGACAGAACAGCTCCTCCCGATCGGCCCTGCCGATATCGATGCCGCAGCGCGCGTGATCGCGCCGTTCGCCGTCCGCACCCCGCTGTTGTCCTTTCCGGTGCTCAACGAGCGTGTCGGCGCAAAGGTCTATCTCAAGCCGGAGATGCTCCAGCGCACCGGTTCGTTCAAGTTCCGCGGTGCTTTCAACAAGGTCGCCTCGATCCCGCAGGACAAGCGCGCCGGCGGCGTGGTCGCGTTCTCCTCCGGCAACCATGCCCAGGGCGTGGCTGCGGCGGCAAAGATCCTGGACATGCAGGCGACTATCGTGATGCCGGCGGATGCGCCGTTGTCGAAGCGCGAGCGTACCAAATCCTACGGTGCCGAGGTCGTGCTGTACGACCGCGACCGCGATGACCGAGAGGCGATCTCGCGCGGCATCGCCGAGAAGCGTGGCGCGACGCTGGTCAGGCCCTATGACGATCCCTTCGTGATCGCCGGCCAAGGCACCGCCGGCCGCGAGATCGCCGAGGATATGGCGGCGCTCGGTCTCGCCCCCGACATCGTGGTGGCCCCGGCCTCCGGCGGCGGCCTGATCGCAGGCGTCGCGACGGCCGTGAAAGCACGCTACCCGCTGGCCCAAATCGTCGTCGCCGAACCGGAGGCGTTCGACGATCACGGCCTGTCGCTGACCGCAGGTCATCGCGAACCGCACGGGCCGGCAGGCCGCACCATCTGCGATGCGCTGATGGCTCTGATCCCCGGCGAGATGACGTTCGCGATCAACAGCAAGCTGCTCGCGCGCGGCGTGACCGCCTCAGACAAGGAAGTCGGCGCGGCCGTCGCGTTTGCCTATCGCGAGCTGAAGCTCGTGGTGGAGCCGGGCGGCGCGGTGGGCTTGGCCGCGCTGCTTGCGGGACGACTTGATGTTGCCGGCAAGAACGTCGTCATCGTGCTGTCCGGCGGCAATGTCGATGCCGATCTGTTTGCGGAGCTGGTGGCCTGATATTCTAATCATCTGACGTGAAGAAGGGCAGAGCGTCACCGCTCTGCCCTTTGTTGTGTACGGCCGACCGCAATCAGTGCATGAAGCCGCGGTGGTTGTTGCCGCCGTTACCACCCTGGCTCTGGTTCATCGACTGACGGAAGTTGTTGCTGCCGTTGTTGACGATGCGGTTGGTCGTGTTGAACTGCGGGCGGTTGTTGTTCTGCACCTGCACCTTGTTCACCGGGTTGTTGTTGATCTTCGCGCCGTTGTTGATGCGGATCGGGTTGTTCTGCGTCTGAACGTTGACGGGCTTTGCATCGATGGTCGTGCCGCCCTTGCCGACATTCACCGGCATGCTCACGATCTTGCCAGGATTGCCATTGGTTGTGCCATTGGCAGTGCCGCCATTGTTGCCGCCGTTCTGCGTCTTATTGGTCGCAGGCAGCGTCACGATCTTGCCGATGCCGCCCTTGGTGGTCGTGGTGTTGGTCGGCGCGGGCAGGGTCACGATCTTGCCCGGGGTCTGCGACGGCGTGCCGTTCTGCTGGTTGGGCTGGTTGTTGCCCGCCGGCAGGTTGATGATCTGGCCGCCATTGCCGAGCTTGCCGATGCCGTTGTTGTCGCCCGACTTCTGCACGATCGGCAAATTGCCGTTCACTTGCGCGCCGCCATTACCCTGCTGCAGCGGCATGTATTTGGGCTGGCCGAGATTGCCGATCTTGAAGGTCGGGGCGATATTCTGCGGCGCCAGGAACTTGGTCGCCTGCATCAGGGGGATCTGCTTCGGCTGCATCTGGAGCTTGAGCGCGACCTGCGCATAGGGCGTGTTGCCGTAGCTGTCGTAGAAGTTCTTGTAGGCGACCGGCGAGTTCGCGAGCACCGTCTTGTGCCAGGCCTGCGTGAGCAGCAGGTTGTTGAGCAGCCAGCGGACGTGATCGCACAGCGGGTCGTGCGGATACATCGTGATGAACTCCTGATAGTACTCCGGCCGTGCTTCGGACACCACGTAGTCATAGGCCTGGCGGGTCGAGCGGCTCGGCAGGTTGGAGGCCATCTGCACGATGGGCGCATTCACCGGCGCGCGGTTGGCGGCAACAGCGGTGTCGCCGAAGAAAGTGAAGTCGGACGTCAGCGACGAGCTCTCCCACGGGATCTGCGCGCCGCTGGTGGTCTGGTTCACTTCGAGGCGCACGCGCTTGAACAGCTGCTCGATCGGCACGTTGGGCTCGCGCGCGACGTTCAGGAAGGCTTGCGTGTAGGGGCTGTGGCCGCCGGTGCCGTCCTGTGCTTCCGCGCCCGGTGCGGTCGAGTAACCGACGATCGAACCGTTCGGCGCATCGACGATGGCCAAGCCCCGGCCGGCGTCGTTGACGTTCGGGAACGGGTTGTTGCGGCAGGCGTCGAGGATGACGATGCGCATGCGGCTCGGGATCGTCTCCAGCGTCGACATCACGTCGACCAGGCGGACGGAGTTGTTGACGAGCTCGGTCTGGCTCGAGACCTTGGCGTCGACGGGAACGAGGTAGTTCTCGCCGGCGAGCTGCACGCCGTGACCGGCGTAGTAGACCATCGCCACCGTATTCGGACCGCGCGCCGACACTTTGGCGGAGAAGTCCTGCACCACCTTGAGCATGTCGTTCTGGGTCAGGTCGGTCGCGGCGACCACTTCGAACCCGGCCGAATTCAGGAACTTCGCCATCGACTCCGCGTCATTGTCGGGATTGGCGAGCTGCGGCGCGTTCTGATAGTTCGAATTGCCGATCACCAGCGCCACCCGCTGTTCCGGACCTTGCAGCACGGTGGGGGCCGGCTCGACCGGGGCGACTTGCGCGGAAACAGGGCCGCAGGCAAAGCCGAACAGGCTTCCCAGCAGGCTGGCCGTCATCAGGAAAGGTTTTAGGCGGAACATGGCGTGCTCCTTTGGCACTGATCTCGATACGAGATTGGTTGCCGGGGAGCTTGGCCGCGTTCGAGTTTGAGGTCCGTGATCCCTATCACCATGGTAGGCTGCGTGATCTGAATCACGCTTGGAACCTGCCAAGGTGGGTGCACGATGGGAGGACAGTCCGTCACATGCTGAAATCGATCGATCCGATCCTCACGCCCGACCTGCTCTGGCTGCTGGCTTCCATGGGGCATGGCGACGACCTCGTTTTCGTCGATGCCAATCACCCCGCGGCACGTATCGCGCAGAGCACGAATTCGCGGCGCCTGATCCAGTTGCCGGGCATGAGCATGGAGACTGCGATCCGCGCTATCATGTCGGTCTATCCGCTCGACGATTTCGATCCCGATCCGGTGCGCGTGATGATGCCCGTCGACGATCCCGACCGCGTCCCCGACGTGCAGCGCGCGGTGCTCGCCGAGATCGAACGCGCCGCCGGCCGGCCTGTCACGCCCGGAAAACTCTCCCGGCCTGATTTTTATCGCGCGGCGGCGGCGAGCTTTGGCGTCGTGCAGGTCGGCGACAGCAGCAGTTACGGATGCTTCCTGATCAGGAAGGGCGTGATCGGCTAGCAGCGCACGATCGAACGATGCGGGGCCGCGTCACACGTGCTCGAATGGTCCGACCTCACGGATCACCTTGCAGATCTGCAGGAAGCCACTGGCGTAGAACTCGGCATGTCCTCGCTTCATCGTCTCGACATGTTCGGGGTGGGTCCGCCAGGCTTCGAGCGCTTCCTCCGAGGCAAAACGGAACACGGTGAGCTCCTCGCCGTCGTCGGCCTTGAACGACTTGATCGACACAAAGCCGGGAAGACGGCTGACGATGTCGTACATGCGCGCGCCGAGTCGGTCGTGTTCGTCGACAGAGGCGCCGTCACGCAATTGCAGATCGCCAATGACAATCACTTCGCCAATCATGTTTCCTTGCCCCTCGGTGATGGATTTCCGTTCCCGATATCTTCGGTTTCGCGATGGCTTTGTTACATCGCCCACCCGAATTTGAATGGCCTGCCGGCATCCGACTGTTTATGGTCGGACCATGTCGCGCCTTATGTGTCTATCTGTCGCTATCGTCCTATCGCTGCTGCCGGCTGTCGCGCCGGCTGCTTCAATCCAAAAGCGTCCCAAGCAAGCCTGGCATGGCTACGGCTTTCTGCCGGGCTATCGCCAGCCGCTGAGCAACAGCATTCCGCTCTACAAGCAGAAGGAAGCGATGCGGCGGATGTCGCCTAGCGACCGCCGCCATTGGTACATCGATCCAGTCCCGCAATATTACGGCTGGGACGGTGAGTGGCGCTATTTCGGCCGGCCCGGCTTCGGCGGCGGCCGCTACAATGGCGGCAGTTTTGGGCCGTGCTGGACGCGGACGCCGATCGGCGCGGTTTG
Source organism: Bradyrhizobium sp. F1.13.3 (assembly GCF_040548265.1). Lineage (NCBI taxonomy): Bacteria > Pseudomonadati > Pseudomonadota > Alphaproteobacteria > Hyphomicrobiales > Nitrobacteraceae > Bradyrhizobium > Bradyrhizobium sp. F1.13.3. Next base: position 264,367 of record NZ_JBEPRI010000003.1, read on the forward strand.
GAATTGCGGTTGATGGGCTGAGCGCGCGGCGGCCTATCCGTCATTGCGAGCGCAGCGAAGCAATCCAGACTGCCGCTGCGGAAAGACTCTGGATTGCTTCGCTACGCTCGCAATGACGTTGAGGAGAGGGTGCTTTCCCACGCCGCTCTCGTGGCCCGGACGCAGCGCAGCGTCTCTTCGACGGTGCGCTGCAGAGCCGGGGCCCATGTTGGGGCGGACGCTGTGGCTCCTGGGTCCCGGATCTGCGCTTCGCCTGTCCGGGACACGAGGCCGAGTAGGCGCTCCCCTTACGAGAAGAACGCGATCTTCTCGGCCTGGGTCATGCGGCGGATTGGTGCCATGGGATCGTTGGCGGCGGCGCGGGGCTTTTGCAGGATGCCGCTGGCGAGGATGGTGGCGCCGAGTGAGGCTTCCGGGACCGGCGAGGGCATCGGCAGCGTCGTGGCCTGCGCCGCGCCGAATGTCGCCGTGGCGGCCATGACAGGCGACGGCTGCTCCATCACTTCGGCGGCGGCTTCCGCAATGGCGTTGGTGAGGCGCGCAAGCGATTCCATCGCGATCGGCGCTTCCTCTACGGGCTCCTCCACGACCGCTGCGGCGGCGACTGGCTCTGGTGCGAGCGGCTCTGGTGCGATCGGCTCCGCTATCTCGGCTGCGATGGGCGCTGCGGCCTCCGCAACCACCGGCTCGGGAACCGATGCTTCCATCTCGACCGGCTCGATGATCTCGTCGAATTCCGGGTCGGGCGCGGCCATCTCCAGCGCGATCGCGTCGAGGATGGCTTCGTCCTCGGCTTCGGCAGCGGCATCGAGCGAAAATTCGTCCGTCACCTCGGCGAAGGCGGCGGGCTCTTCAAGAGCGGCGTCTTCGGGCGCGATCCGGCTCTCGGCGACGGTCTCCGGCTCCAGCGTGGCGTCCATCGCCTGTTCCGCAACGGAGAAGACTTCAGCGACGCCGGCCGTCTCCACGGCGGCTTCGGGATCGATCGCCTCTGCGATGTCCTGCGGCTCCGTAAAAGCCACGGCGGCTTCGCCGGCCATTGCCGCAGGTGCGGCCTCCGCAAGCGGAGCTTCCGCAACGGGCGACGGTGCGTCCTGCACCGGAGCCGGCGAGGGGCGCGCGGCCCGCGGCGTTGCGTCAGCGTCGGTCTGGTCGATCCGGTCCTTGAGCAGATCGAACGCGGCCTTGAGGTCTGCGCGGGGGTCGATGGTCGAAACCTGCGCGCAGGCTGCCTCGATGGAGGCGAGCTGCGAATCAATCAGATCGCAGATTCGCCCGTCGGCGCCGATCTCGCGCCAGCGCCAGGAGATCTCCTTGATGATGCGCAGGCCGCGCGGGATCGGCGCGAGGCTCGCCTCGATCGCCCCGGGATCGAACGCCGCGATCGCGATCGTCTCGGCCTCGCGGATCGCGTGCCGGATCGCGACCAGCGCCTCGGGCAGGCGGTCCTCGACCACGGGTTGGCGCTGTGCCGCAAGGGTTTCTTCGATTTTCGCGACCGCGTCGAGCACCATGCGGGTGTCGGCATTGCGGTTGCGCTTGGCGTATTCGCCGAGGAACCAGCGGCCGCGCGCGGTCTCCATGAAGGCTTCGCGGATCGCGTCGTAATCCTGCTCGTTCGGCTCGGCCGCGCGGGCAGACATAGGCGAGAGGGCGAATGCTTCGTTGGCCATGTCAATCTCGTCGCGCAAATCACCGCGCGTTACAGTAACGATCACCACGATATCGACCGAATCGCAATTGGTTTGATGGCACCCGAATCACAAATCCCCATCGCAGCATCTCAGAAGCGGCGATTCGCCGTCAGCCTCGCGCTGTTCTACTCGGCCGTGTTCGCGGTATCGGGAACGCATCTGCCGTTCTTTCCGGTCTGGCTGAAGGCGATCGGCATCGACGCTGCCTGGATCGGCCTCATCAACGCGCTGCCCGCGATCACGCGCTTCACCACGCTGCCGCAGATCACCGCCTTTGCCGAAAAGCGACATGCCATTCGCGCCGGCATGATGGTGTCCGTGCTGGCGACGGCGATCGGGTTCACGGCGGTCGGCTTGCAGCAGCAGCCGCTGGCGCTGTTCCTGATCTATGCGCTGACCTGCATGATGTGGACGCCGACCATGCCGCTGACCGACGCCTATGCGCTGCGTGGCGTCGCCCGCTACGGGCTCGACTACGGGCCGGTGCGGCTGTGGGGCTCGGCAGCCTTCGCGGCCGGCTCGCTCGCCTGCGGCTATCTCGTAGACCACATCGCGCCGCGCGATCTGATCTGGGTCATCGTCGCCTGGGCCGTGATTGCGGTCGCCGCCGGCATGCTGCTGCAGCCGCTCGACGATGTCAGGCGAAGGACGACGGCGGTGCACGACAGCAAGGCGCTGCTGCGCGATGCCGGCTTCTGGGCCATCATCGTCTCTGCCGCGCTGATCCAGGGCAGTCACGTCGCGTATTATACGTTCTCGGCCATCAACTGGCAGGCCCACGGCCTCGGCGGGCTGACGATCGCGGGCCTCTGGACATTAGGGGTGATCGCCGAGATCGCCGTCTTCGCGCTGTCGCCGCGCTTCTCGCTGCATCCGTCCTCGCTGATGGCGATCGGGGGCGCGAGCGCGGTCGTGCGCTGGGTCGTCACCGCATACGATCCGCCACTCGCGCTGCTCGCGGTCGTGCAGCTTGGCCACGGCCTGACCTTCGGAATGACCATTCTCGGCACCATGAGTCTTCTGGTGCAGCGGGTGCCGTCGCATCAGATCGCGCGGGGGCAGGGCTACTACGCCGCGTGCAACGGGCTGTTGGGTGCGACCACCTCGATCGCGTCAGGCGCGATCTACGCCCGCATCGGCGATGGCCTGTATTACGTCATGGCAGCGATGGCCGCTGCCGGCGCACTTCTGATCTGGTCGGCGCGGCACCAGCTGAAAGCTCATCCCCACAGCGACGAGTCCGGCGGATAGATCAGGCTGTCGTCGTAACGAAGGCCATGATCGCGGTCGCGCGCCAGCAGCAGCGGGCCGTCGAGATCGACGAAGCGCGCCTGCGGCGTCACCAGCATCGCCGGCGCCATCGACAGCGAGGTTGCGACCATGCAGCCGATCATGATCTCGAAGCCGAGCGCCTGAGCGGCATCGGCCATTGCCAGCGCCTCGGTGAGGCCGCCGGTCTTGTCGAGCTTGATGTTCACGGCGTCGTAGCGCTCGCGCAGGGGTGCGAGCGAGTGGCGGTCGTGCACGCTCTCGTCGGCGCAGACCACGAGCGGCCGCTTGATCCGCGCCAGTGCGTCGTCTTTGCCCGCGGGCAGCGGTTGCTCGACCAGGGTGACGCCGACGCCCTCGCAGGCCGCAAGATTGTGCTCCAGATTGGCCTCGGTCCAGGCCTCGTTGGCATCCACGATCAGTTCGGATTCAGGAGCGGCCTCGCGCACCGCGGCGATCCGCTCCCCGTCGCCGTCGCCGCCCAGCTTGATCTTGAGCAGCGGCCGGTGCGCCGCTTTGGCGGTCGCCGCCGCCATGGCCTCGGGCGTGCCCAGCGAGATCGTGTAGGCCGTGGTGCGCTCGCCCGGCGCGGGGCGGTCGAGCAGGCTCCAGGCCCGCAGGCCGACGGCCCTGGCTTCCAGATCGATCAGGGCGCAATCCAGCGCGTTGCGGGCCGCTCCGGGTGGCATGGCGGCTTGCAGGGCCTGGCGGGTGAGGCCGCCGGCCACGGCCTCCTGCATGGCCTGGATGGCGGCAAGGGTCGCCTCGGGCGTCTCGCCATAGCGGGGATAGGGCACGCATTCGCCGCGGCCGGTCAGGCCGTCCCGGCTGACCTCGGCCAGGACGGTCACAGCCTCGGTCTTGGCGCCCCGGCTGATTGTGAAACTGCCCGCGATGGGAAAGCGCTCGATTCGCGCAGAGAGAACAGGAACTTTGCTGGAAGTCATTTTGAACTCTGGCGAAATCTGAACCTGCTGGTTACCTCTAGCAACTAAGGTTAACCAGTTGGGGATACCTTCTCTGGGTAAGGGCGCGTGCGCAACCATCTGATTTCATCCGTTTCTCGCGCCGCGGCACGGGAGCGGACATCTTGAACGGCGATCCGAAGCTGGAACGGATTGCGAAGGGCAATGCGCTGGCACTCTGCGCCACCGGAACCTGGACCGCGAGCTTCGCGCCGGTCCTGGAGCGGATGGTGGCTGACGCCGAGAAGCTCGCCGGCGGCTCGCAAAGCATCTTCATCGACGTTTCCGAGGTCTCCAAGCTCGACACTTTCGGCGCCTGGCTGATCGAGCGGCTACGCCGCAGTCTGACGCAGGGCGCCGTCGAGGCGCAGATCGCCGGCCTCTCCGCCAATTATTCGAGCCTCGTGGACGAGGTGCGGCGGGTCAGGGCAACGCCCGTCATCGACAGCAGCACGATCACCATCACCGGCATGCTCGAGCAGATCGGCCGGGCCGTGGCCGGCGTTGCCGGCACCGTGGCAGGCCTGATCGACATGCTCGGCGCGGTGCTCGCGGCGGTCGCGCGCACCCTGATTCATCCGCGCTCGTTCCGCCTGACCTCGACCGTGCATCATCTCGAGCAGGTCTGCTGGCGCGCGGTGCCGATCGTGGTGCTGATCACCTTCCTGATCGGCTGCATCATCGCCCAGCAGGGTATCTTCCACTTCCGCAGGTTCGGCGCCGACCTGTTCGTCGTTGATATGCTCGGCGTGCTGGTGCTGCGCGAGATCGGCGTGCTGCTGGTCGCGATCATGGTCGCGGGCCGCTCGGGCAGCGCCTACACCGCCGAACTCGGCTCGATGAAGATGCGCGAGGAGATCGACGCGCTGCGCACCATGGGTTTCGACCCGATCGAGGTCCTGGTGCTGCCGCGCATGCTCGCGCTCGTTCTCGCGCTGCCGATCCTGGCCTTCCTCGGCGCGATGGCCGCGCTCTATGGCGGCGGCCTCGTCGCCTGGCTCTATGGGGGCGTGCAGCCGGAGGCTTTCCTGCTGCGGCTGCGCGATGCCATCTCGATCGACCATTTCATCGTCGGCATCGTCAAGGCACCTGTCATGGCCGCGGTGATCGGCATCGTCGCCTGCGTCGAGGGGCTCGCGGTGCAAGGCAGCGCCGAATCGCTCGGGCAGCACACGACGTCGTCTGTCGTGAAAGGCATTTTTTTCGTCATCGTCATGGACGGCGTGTTCGCCATCTTCTTCGCCGCGATCGGGATGTGACGATGGCAGGCGAGATCCAGAACCCCATCATTCGCGTCCGCGACATCACCGTGCAGTTCGGCGCGACGCGCGTGCTCGACGGGCTCGACCTCGACGTCAAGCGCGGCGAGATTCTTGGCTTCGTTGGTCCTTCCGGCGCGGGCAAGTCCGTGCTGACACGCACCATCATCGGCCTCGTGCCGAAGGTCGCAGGCAGCATCGAGGTGTTCGGCGTCGATCTGGATGCCTCCAATACGTCGCAGCGTCGCAACGTGGAGCGGCGCTGGGGCGTGCTGTTTCAGCAGGGCGCGCTGTTCTCCTCGCTCACGGTGCGGCAGAACATCCAGTTTCCGATGCGCGAATATCTGCGGGTGTCGCAGCGGCTGATGGACGAGATCACCATCGCCAAGCTCACTATGGTGGGTCTCAAGCCGGAAGTCGCCGATCGCTTTCCGTCGGAACTGTCGGGTGGCATGATCAAGCGCGTGGCGCTGGCGCGCGCGCTGTCGCTCGACCCGGATCTCGTGTTCCTGGACGAGCCGACCTCGGGCCTCGACCCCATCGGCGCCGGCGACTTCGACGAGTTGGTCAGGACGTTGCAGCGTACTTTGGGGCTGACCGTTTTCATGGTAACCCACGATCTCGATAGCCTTTACACAGCATGTGACCGCATCGCCGTTTTAGGCAACGGTAAGATCATTGCGGCAGGGTCGATCGCCGACATGCAGGCCTCGCAGCATCCCTGGCTGAGGCAATATTTCCATGGCAAGCGCGCTCGCGCGGTGATGGGCTGAGGTGCCGGAGTAGCTGATGGAAACGCGCGCAAATTACGTGCTGATCGGATCGTTCACGCTGGCGGTGATCGCCGCCGCGATCGGCTTCGTGCTGTGGTTTCAGTCGTTGCACACCACCAAGCAGCGCAGCCCGCTGCGCGTCGTGTTCGAGGGCCCGGCCGCGGGCCTGCGCAACGGCGGCAGCGTCAATTTCAACGGTATCCGGGTGGGCGAGGTGGTCTCGGTGAAGCTCGACAACCCGCGGCGGGTTGTCGCACTCGCCATGGTCGAGAACAACGCCCCGATCCGCAAGGACACCCTGGTCGGCCTCGAATTTCAGGGCCTGACCGGCGTTGCCGCGATCTCGCTCAAGGGCGGCGAGGAGGCCGCGCCGTCGCCGCCGCTCGACGAGGACGGCATCCCCACGCTGACGGCTGATCCCAACAAGCTCCAGGACGTCACCGAGGCGATCCGCGGCACGCTCCAGAACATCAACAAGATCGTCGCCGACAATCAGGAGTCGGTGAAGAACTCGCTGAAGAATCTCGAGACCTTCACCAACTCGCTCGCCCGCAACTCCGAGAAGATCGACGGCGTGATGGCCAAGGTCGACGGCGTGATGCTCAAGGCCGATAGCCTCATGCTCGGCCTCAACACGCTCGCCGGCGGCAAGGATGGCGGCGAGCTGTTCCAGGCGGTGAAGTCGATCCGGGAACTGGCCGACGATTTCGACAAGCGCTCCGGCGCATTGATGACCGACGGCCGCCGCACGCTCGGCGACATCAGTCGCGCCGTCAACAATTTCGACCGTAACCCGACCCGCGTCCTGTTCGGCGCCAGCAACAGCGCACCGCCGGCCGCTCCGCCTCCGCCGCCAGAGCCGCCGAAGCCGGCCGCGCCGGAGCGCCGGCGGCAGTAGCCGCGTTGCACTCGTCTCTCACCTCGTCATTGCGAGCGAAGCGAAGCAATCCAGACTGCCTCCGCAGAAGCAGTCTGGATTGCTTCGTCGCAAGAGCTCCTCGCAATGACGAGTTTGTGGAGGCGCAGCGATGTGCCCCAAAACAAAACGGAGCCCGCGAGGGCTCCGTTTTTCATTCGCTATCGCCGCGAACCGCTCACCCCAGCCGGCCCGCTGCGTGCGCGAGCAGTGTGTACACTAGGCCCGTTTCCGAGGTCAGGTGGTTGCGCAGCTCCTGCGGGCCGCGGCCGTCGCGGGCGACTTCGTCGAGCAGACGTTCGAACTCGGCGACATAGCGGTCGACCGTGCCCTTGAAGTTGCGGTCGGAGCGATACTTGCGGGCGACCTCGTCAAAGGCCTTCTGGCCGGCGGGCGTGTAGAGGCGCTTGGTGAAGGCCTTGTTCTCGCCGCGCTGGTAGCGGTCCCACATCTCGGACGCGAGGTTGCGGTCCATCAGCCGGCCGATGTCGAGCGACAACGATTCCAGCGGATTGCCGCCACCTTGCGGAGCCTGCGGCTGCGGAGCCGGTGCAGCCTGGCGGGCGCGCGGGGCCTCACGTCCGGTGGGTGCACCCTGGTTGGCGTCCGTGCGGCTCAGCAGGTCGGACAGCCAGCCGTCGCGGCCCTGGTCGTTTCCGGCCGGTGCGACCGGCGGCGCTTCGGTGCGGCGCGAGGAGGCCGGCATGCCGAGGTCCGGCGGCGGCAGCGTCGAGGCGCTGGCGCTCTCGCGCATGCGCGTCTCGGTGCTGCGCGCGCCGACCGCCGCCAGCATCGGCTCTTCCTGACGCTGCACGCTGGCGCGGCCCGTCGTGGAGACGTCGAGGCCACGGCCGTGCTGGGCCACGATGCGGTTGAGCTCGGCGAGCGCCTCGATCTGGTCGACGATCACCTTGCGCATCTGCGCAGTGCTCTCGGCGGCCTCCTGGGGCATCTCGAGCACGCCGCGGCGCAGCTCGTTGCGGGTGGCTTCGAGCTCGTTGTGCATCTCGAACGCCATCTGCTTCATGCTGGAGACGAGGTTGGTGAACTTCTCGGTCGACTGCTTGAACATCGCATCCGCCTCGTCGGTGGTCTGGCGGTAGATGTCGTGCATGGCCTCGACGGTCTGCCGGTGCTCCTCTTCGGAGGCCGACCGCACCGCCTCGAACTGGCGGGTGATCGCGGCGGAACCGGCGCCGGCGGTCTCCGCCACGACGCGGGCGATGTCGCGGGCACGCTCTTCGGCGGCTGCCAGCGATTCATCGAGCAGGCCGGTGAAGCGCGACAGGCGCTGGTCGAGATCGGCCGTGCGCAGGTCGATCGTAGTGACGAGCGATTCCAGCGCCTGCTTGCGTTCGGCGAGCGAAGCGGTGGTGTTCTTGTTGCTCTGCTCCACGACCTGCGCGGCCTCGACCAGTGCCTTGCCGTGCGCGTCGAACTGGGTCGACAGCTCGCCGAGATCCTGGAGCGCCCGCGTGGTCTTGCTGTTGAAGACGTTGAGCTGGTCTTCCAGGTTCTGCGTCGCAGCGCCGTTGCGCGAAGTGACGTCGTTCATCGCCGAGACGAAGTCGGCGACGCGCGTCACCAGTGCCCGCTCGAGCGAGTTGAGATTGTCGTGCGCCCCGGTCAGCACCTCCTGGAGCAGGATGTTGCCTTCGCGCAGGCGCTCGAACAGGGCGACCGTGTCGGTGCGCAGGATCTTGCTGGTCTCCTGCATCTCGGTGACGGCCGCGATAGAGACCTGGCGCGACTGGTCGATCGCCGCGCGGGAGGCCTGCTCGAGGTCCTTGAGCGACTTGTTGACGGCACCCGTCGCCATCTCGCTCGCCGAGTTGATGGTTCGCGCCACCTCGGAGCCGTTGCCCATCATGGTCTGCGAGAACGCGTGGCCGCGGGTCTCGATCGACTTCAGCGCGTCGGACGTGACGCGGTCGATGTCGAGCGTGAGCTGGCTGGTCTTGGAACCGATCGCGTCCACGAGCGAGCCGCGCTTGGCGTCGATCATGTTGGCGAGACGGTCCGACTGCTGCTGCACGTAGGTGACAATCTCGTCGGTCTTGCCGGTCATGGCCTGGCCGAAGCTGCTGCTGGCGGCGAGCACCGAACGCTCGACGTCCGCCGAGCTCGACTTGACCCGCGAGCTTGCCTCGTTGGAGGCGTTGATCAGCGCGTTCTGGGCGTTGAGCGCGCTGGTCTGGATGTCGTTGGTCGCGTTCGCGGTGGCCGTGCTCAGCGTACGCTCGATCTCGCTCGAGATCGTGCGGATCTGGCTTGCGGCATCCGCCGAAGTCGAGGTCAGCGAGGTCTGCGCCTCACGCGCGCTGTTGAGGATGGTCGAGGCGGTGTCGGCGCCGACCGAGGTCAGCGTGCGCTCGATGTCCGTGGTCAGCGACTTGATCTGGCTCGCAGCGTCCGTCGAAGCGGAGATCAGCGTGCCCTGGGCTTCGCGTACGCCGCTGGTGAGCGCCTCGATGGTGGCGCCGCCGGCGGTCGCCAGCGCGCGCTGCATCTCGGCCGCCAGCGAACGAACCTGGCCGGTCTGTTCGGCGGAAACCGCCAGCAGCGTGCTCTGGGCATCGCGGGCGCTGGTCGTGATCGTCTCGGCGGTCGACTGGCCGACCTGCGAGAGCGACCGATGCACTTCGGCGGCGAGAGACTTGACCTGGCTCGCCGCATCCGAGGACGCGTTGACGAGCGTGCTCTGGGCTTCGCGCGCGCCGGTCATGATGGTCTCTGCCGTCGCGGTGCCGGCCATCGAGAGCGAGCGCTGCACGTCCGAGGACAGCGCCTTGATCTGGTTGGCGGTCTCGCTCGAAGCCGCGACCAGCGCGCTCTGCGCGTCGCGGGCGCCGGCGGTGATCGATTCCGCCGTGGCGGAGCCGGCCATCGACAGCGAGCGCTGCACGTCGGCGGTGAGGGTCTTGACGTGGTTGGCCGCGTCTGAGGACGCCGTGACGAGCGTGGTCTGCACCTCGCGGGCACCGGCCAGGATCGAGGCGGCGGTCGCCGAGCCTGCCGACGACAGCGTGCGTTCGACGTCGGCCGTGAGCCCCTTGATCTGGTTGGAGGCATCGCCGGATGCTGCGACCAGCGTCGACTGCGCTTCGCGAGCGCTGGTCAGGATCGAGTTCGCGGCACCGGTGCCGACCGCCGTCAGCGCGCGCTCGACCTCGGCGGAGGTCATCTTGAGCTGGGCGTTGACGTCGGAGGAAACCGTCATCAGCGACTGCTGTGCGGTGCGCGCACCGGTCTGGATGGTCTCGCTGGTGTTGACCACGAGGTTGGTGAGCGAGCGCTCGGCGTCCTCGACATGCGAGCGGATCGCGGTCGAGATCATCTCGGCGCGGGACATCATGTCCTCGCTGGCCTGGCGTCCGCTGCTCTCGATGCGGCCGGCGACGGCCTCGACACGCGAGCCGAGCAGGTCCTCGAACTGCGCCACGCGCACGTCTATGTCGCTGGCGACCGAGCCGACCTTGGTCTCGATGGCCTGCTGGATGTCCTGGAACCGCGCCGTGACCGTGTCGGTCAGGTGCATGCTGCGGCCGTCGATGATCTCGGTGACGCCGGTGATGCGGCGGTCGACCGCCTCGATCGCCTGCGCGGTGCCGTCCGTGAGCGTCGAGGTCAGGAGGGTGAGGCGGGTGTCGATCGACTGCACCGCCTGCGAGGCGCCGTTCGTCACCGCGGTGGTCAGATAGGTGAGGCGCGTGTCGATGGATTCGAGCGCCTGCGACGCGCCGCCGGTGAGCGTGGTCGTCAGATGCGTGAGGCGCGTGTCGATCGTCTGGATGGTCTGCGATGCGCCATCCGTCAGCGAGGTCGTGAGGTGGTTGAGGCGGTTGTCGATCGTCTCGATCGCCTGCGATGCGCCATCGGTTAGCGACGTCGTGAGATGGGTGAGGCGGTTGTCGATCGACTGGATCGCCTGCGCGGCACCGTCGGTCAGCGACGAGGCGAGCGTGTTGAGCCGTCCGTCGATGGTCTCGGTGACCGACTTCGCACGGGTATCGAACGACTGTTCGAGCGCGGCGACGCGGCCGACGAGCTGCTCGTCGAAGGTCTTGATGTGACCATCGATCGTCGAGTCGAGGCTGGAGATTTTGCCGTTCAGCGAGGTGTCGAGGTTGCTGACGCGCTCGCCGACCGTGGTCTCGAACTGCACCAGGCGCTGGTCGAGCACAGCCGTGATCGCGCCGCCGTTGGAGGTGAAGCGGGTGTCGAAATTGTCGACATAGGTCTTCAGCGACTCATGGATGTCCTGCGTACGCTGGCCCATCCGATCGACGATCTCGCCGCCGAAGGTCTTCACGGTGCGGTCGAACTCGGAGATGTGGCGGGTGATCAGCGCGCCCAGTGTGCCGGAGTCGCGGGCGAATTTCTCGACCAGCTCGGTGCCCTGGTTCTTCACCAGCTCGTCGAAGGCGCTCATCTGCAGCGACAGCGAGTCGTGCGCGGTCTCGGTCTGGCTGACGACCTTGGCGACCAGCGTGTTGACGGTGGCGTCGAGCGCTTCGCTCGCCTTGTCGCCGGAGGTCATGATGTGGCCGGCGAGGCGGTTGCCGGCGTCGTCGATCTTGGCGGAGAGGTCGTTGGAGCGCAGCTCGAGTTCGAGCAGCAGCGAGTCCGACGAATTCTTCAGGCTGTCGTGCACCTGCTCGGTGCGCTCGGAGATGCCGTCGACGATCGCGGCGGAGCGCTGCTCAAACTCGCCGGTGATGCGGTCGATGCGCTCGTTCAGCATTTCGTGGACGCGGTCGGCGAGGTCGACGAACTCGTCGTGAACGTGGCCGGTCTTGAAATTGAGGCTGGTGGTCAGCCGCTCGCTGGCGTCGAGCACCGCGCGCGTGGTCTCGTTGCTGGCCTCCTCGAGGCGGTCGAGCAGGTCGCCGCCGCGCTCGCCGAGCGCGAGGATCATGTTGTCGCCGGCGTTGCTGAGCGCACCGGTAATGTGGGCGCCGCGCTCTTCGAGCGCCCCGGTGATGGACTTGGCGACCTCGTCGACGCGCGAGGCGATCGCGTCCGAGATCAGCGCGATGTCGTGGCGCAAATCGATCTGCACACCGGAGATGGCGCTGCGGACCTGCTCGGCCTGGCCGACCAGATTGTCGCGCTGATGCGCGATGTCCTGGAGCAGGGCGCGGATGCGCACTTCGTTGTCCGAATACGCGCGTTCGAGCGCCGCGACCTCGTTGGCGACCAGCGTCTCGAGTTCGCCGGCGCGCGCGATGGCGCGCTCGATGCCGTCGCCCATCGCCGCAACCTCGCGGCGGATGGCCTGGCCCACGGTCACCATGGAATCCGAAGCCGAGCCTTCCGGCTCGGAGAAGCGGATCGCAACCTGGGCCATCGCCTGCGCGACCGAGCTCATTTGCTGGCCGCGCCAGACGAGGCTGGCCAGGAAGAAGAACAGCATGATCGGCGCGAAGAACATCGTGACGAGGCCGGCAATGGCCAACACGCCGCCGCTCTGGCCCATCGCCGCCTGGATCGAAGGCAGGAAGCCGACCGTCAGCGCGGCGCAGGCCGCCAGCCAGATGACGGTGAAGATTGTCGCGCCGGTATAGATGTTGCGGGTCGGGCGTCCCGTTTGCAGCGTCTGCAAGAGCTGGCCGATGGTCGCACGGTCGTCATTGGCGGCGCGGCGCGAGGAGCGCGGCTCCTCGACCTGGTCGAACATCGCGCGTTCGTTCGCGGCAGGACGCGGGTCGAAGCTCGGTTCGTCGAAGATCGGGGGAGCCGGTGGCGCGACCGGGGGCGGCGTCTCGCTGCGCATCGAGGCATTGCGGCTGGTGTCCGCAGCCGTGTCGCTGATGTTCAGGGCTTCCTGGATTGCAGAAAGCGCATCTTCTGTGGGGTCTTTGACCTTTTTCGGAGTGTTTGCCATGTTCAGTCCGAGCCCTCGTTACTTGTACGCGTCCCCCCGCGAGCTCTGCGCGCTACGCAAGCCCACAGTCCGGATCATGCCGCTTGCGCGGATCTCCGAGCCATCTCCACCCGGACGGCTTGTCCGCCAATTTCTCCAACATCCTATTGGCAGAGCGTCGCGAATGAAATGCCCGCGATTAAGACATTCTTAATCATCGTTAACAGGATCGTGCCGTAAGGCCTTAGCAATAAATGGAATTCTCCACGGAACTCGCCGGATTGCGGCAACTTTTCGTCAATAAGCAGGCAGATTTGCGTAAAACGGCCGGAACATTTCGTTAACCATTTCCGTGCTTGGGTGGAGGGAACTTGACCGCCGGACCGGCGGACAGCGCGCGATGCCGGGGCCTGCGCCATGACGCCTGAACTGCAACGGATGGACTGGATGCCTTCGCCCCCGCTTGCACCCATCGACAGCCCGCTCGACCTCGATCATCTCTCCCGCATGACGCTCGGCGATTCCGAGCTGGAACAGGAAGTGCTGGCGATGTTTGCCCAGCAGGCGGTGCGCCTGATCGCGGCAATGGCAGCGCTGCCGGCCGAGGCCGGTGTACTCGCCCACAAGCTCAAGGGGTCGGCGCGCGGGATCGGCGCCTTTGCGGTGGCAGATGCCGCAGCCAGCCTGGAGACCGCAATCCAGACCGGCCAGGGTCGGCCTCACGCCTTCGCCGCGCTGAAAGAGGCGGTGACCGAAGCGCGCGCCGCCATCGAGGCGATCCTGAACCCTTAGGCCGACAGGGCCAGAGCCGTGCTCTAGTGTTTTGTTTTGACGGGTTTTCTTCCCGCCAAGCGGTATTCACGACTTATCAAAACGCTATGGCGCCGGGCTGACCGACCCGTTATAGGACAGCCCGGACCCTCCTTCATTCCCTAGATCGCGGCAGTACGAGCACACATGGCCAAAATTCACTTTGTCGATCACAAGGGCGAAACCCGTACGGTGGACGTCGAGAACGGCGCGACTGTGATGGAAGCCGCCATCCGCAACAGCATTCCCGGCATCGAGGCCGAATGCGGCGGCGCGTGCGCCTGCGCCACCTGCCATGTCTATGTCGACGAAGCGTGGCGCGAGAAGGTCGGCAGCCCGACGCCGATGGAAGAGGACATGCTCGACTTCGGCTTCGACGTACGCCCGAACTCGCGCCTGTCCTGCCAGATCAAGGTCTCCGACGATCTCGACGGCCTCGTCGTGGCGACGCCGGAGCGGCAGGCCTAACTCTCTTAGCTATCATGTGCTCGGCGGCGCGACCTCGATGCCGCGCTTGTGCCAGGGGCTGAGCTTCTCGAGCACTTCCGCGGTGAGTGGCGTTGGCCGGCGCGACGCTTCGTCGATCATCACGGCGACCGACGTCGCCGATGCAATGCACTTCCCTTCCGAAAATACCACCTGCTCGAACGTCACCGACGTTCGCCCCAGCTTCGCGACGCCGAGGCCGAGTTCGATCGTGTTCGGCCAGTGCAGCTCCGCACGAAAATGGATGTCGAGCCGCACCATGATCCAGGCAAGTCCCGGCGGCGTCAGTGCGTATTCCGGGAGCTTCATCAGCGTGACACGGCCGGTCTCGAAATAGGTGGCGTAGACCGCGTTGTTGACGTGCTGGTTGGGGTCGAGATCGCCGAAGCGGACATTGTCGCTGAGGCGAAAAGGATAGTCCTCCAGGCGCGGCGTCGTATCGAGGCGGCTTGGTGCGTTCACCGATTGATCTCCGTCATAGAGTTCCTGGTTACAGCCCAGTTATCCTGACCCGGCAAGTGGGTGCGGCTGCGGGGCGCTCCCGCTTTTATGCCTTCCCTGATCCATCCCCGTTGGCTAGACAGGCAGGGTCACCTCGGCCCAAAGGGCGCCGTCCCACCGAACGACGATAAAGAGACGACATGAGCGACGCGATCAAAACGGATGTGCTGATTATTGGCGCCGGCCCCTGCGGTCTGTTTGCCGCTTTCGAGCTGGGCCTTCTCGATATGAAGACGCATTTCGTCGACATCCTCGACAAGGTCGGCGGCCAGTGCGCAGAGCTCTATCCGGAAAAGCCGATCTACGACATTCCCGGCATTCCGCAGGTTTCGGGGCAGGGCCTCACCGACGCCCTGATGGAGCAGATCAAGCCGTTCCATCCGACCTTCCATCTCGGCGAGATGATCGAGACGGTGGAGAAGATCGGCGATTCCCTGTTCCGCTGCACCACGGATGCCGGCAAGGTGTTCGAATGCAAGGTGCTGGTGATCGCTGCCGGCGGCGGCTCGTTTCAGCCCAAGCGTCCACCGGTGCCGGGGATCGAAGCCTATGAAGGAAGCTCGGTGCACTACGCCGTGCGCAAGATGGAAACGTTCCGCGACAAGAACGTGCTGATCGTGGGCGGCGGCGATTCCGCGCTCGACTGGACGCTCAATCTGCATCCGATCGCCAAGCGCATCACGCTCTTGCACCGTCGCGACGATTTTCGCGCCGCCCCCCACAGCGTCGAGCAGATGCGCGCGCTGGTCTCTGCCGGCAAGATGGATCTGCGGCTCGGCCAGGTCACCGGGCTGTCAGGCAACGAGGGCAAGCTGAGCGGCGCCACGGTCAAGGGCAACGACAACAGCGTGAGCGAAATTACCTGCGACACCATGCTGCCGTTCTTCGGGCTGACCATGAAGCTCGGTCCGGTCGCGAACTGGGGCATCGCGCTGGAGAACAATCTGGTGCCGGTCGAGACATCCGCGTTCGAGACCAACGTCCCGGGCATCTTCGCGATCGGCGACATCAACACCTATCCCGGCAAGATCAAGCTGATCCTGTGCGGCTTCCACGAGGGCGCGCTGATGTCGCAAAAAGCCCATCGCTACGTGTATCCGGAGAAGCGGCTCGTGTTCCAGTACACGACATCGTCCTCCAGCCTGCAAAAGAAGCTCGGCGTCAACTGACGGCGGCCGGCGATGCCCCATGTTTCTGGTGCTGGAACAGTTCGCGAAATCGCCGTAGTCTGCGGCCATTGCAGTAGGCGGCTTAGCAAGGCGATTGGCTCAGCAAGGTGATGATAATGCGGACTCTCTTTTCCGGCTTTCGGTTGTTCTCGCTCCTCGCGCTCGCGATGTCGCTCGGCGCGGTGAGCCCGGTTGCGGCGCAAGTGCAGCAGCCGACCGCCGCGGGCCTCTGGCAGAAGGTCGAAGACGGCAAGACGGTGGGATGGTTCCTCTTCGTCGACCACAACGGCATCTTCGAAGGCGTCATCGCAAAAACCTTTCCGCGGCCCGGCGACGATCCGAACGAGATCTGCGCGAAATGCACGGACGATCGCAAGAACGCGCCGGTGCTCGGCCTCTCCTTCATCCGCGACATGAAGCGCGATGGCTTGAAGTATGACGGCGGCAACGTGGTCAACCCGCGCGACGGCAACATCTGGAAGGCCAAGATGACGGTCAGTCC
The DNA here is from genome assembly GCF_040548265.1 of Bradyrhizobium sp. F1.13.3. Lineage (NCBI taxonomy): Bacteria > Pseudomonadati > Pseudomonadota > Alphaproteobacteria > Hyphomicrobiales > Nitrobacteraceae > Bradyrhizobium > Bradyrhizobium sp. F1.13.3. Next base: position 280,577 of record NZ_JBEPRI010000003.1, read on the forward strand.
GGATGGGCAGACCCTGACGATGCGCGGCTTCCTCGGCATTTCCCTGTTCGGCAAGGATGAGACCTGGACGCGTCTTCCCGACGCCAACATCGCGCAGGTCGATCCCGCCATCGTCGCGAAATATCTCCCGGCGCAAGCAACCGCTGCGACCAAGCCCGTGCCCGCGGCGAAGAAGGGCGGCGCGATGATGGCGCCGGCGCCGAAGCAGTAGGGTCTAGGTCGCGCGCTGTGGCGCCCGAACTTCCGTAGCTCCACACAGGCCGTCATTGCCCGCCAAGCGGGGACTCCAGTACGCCGCAGCCTCTCCGCGTTCTTGCGCGGTGTCCGTGGCCCCGTGCGCAATCGCGCATGCGGCCGGCTGCGACAGCGGAGAACTTGGCGCGCGAGCAGCAGTCATACCCGTCGAAAGACCAATGCGTGCCGGACGCGCGCCAGTAGTTCCCCGGAATGCGCGGTGGCGCCGGATTTGCATAGCTATCCGCAAAGCTGTTGGGGGAATGAGTCGCCGTCCTTGACGCCTTCGCCGAGTCGCGGAAGGCGGACGGCAACTATCGCCCCGCGGCGATGACCTCGATCCGCGGAGACGACATGAGACGTGCAATAACGTGTGCCGCCATGCTGCTGGTCCTGACGGTGCTGCTGACGGCCCCGATGATGGCGCGCGACGACGGGCGCTACGCCAACTCGCCATTAAAGCCCTGGTTCGAGAGCCTGCACAGCGAATACGGCCAATGCTGCTCGGATGCCGATGGCTATGTGGTCGCCGATGTCGACTGGGAGTCCGACAAGGGCCGTTATCGCGTACATCTCGACGGCGAATGGGTGGTCGTGCCCGACGGCGCCGTCATCACCGAGCCGAACAAGATCGGCCGCACCATGGTGTGGAAGCACTATATCGACGGCCATCCGCGCGTGCGCTGCTTCATGCCGGGCAGCATGACGTAGACTGAAGCGTCATCCCGGGCGAAACGTAGCGTCGAAACCGGACTCGCACCAATGCATCCACGCGGCGAGACAGCGCCCGCGCGCGGCGCTCAGGTCACCGGCGCCGGATTGAACAGCGTCAAATCGTTGTGGATGCCCCAGCGATCCGACCATGGTTGCGTGCGGCCGCTGGCGACGTCGAGGATCAGGCGGAACAGGTCCCAGCCGGTCTCCTCGATGGTCTTCTCGCCGGTCGCGATGCCGCCGGCATCGAAATCGATCAGGTCCTTCCAGCGTCGCGCGAGCTCGCTGCGGGTCGCGACCTTGATCACGGGCGCAGCCGCAAGGCCGTAAGGCGTGCCGCGGCCCGTGGTGAACACCTGCAGCGTCATGCCGGAGGCGAGTTGGAGCGTGCCGCAGATGAAGTCGGACGCCGGCGTTGCCGCAAACAGCATGCCTTTCTGCGTCGCCTTCTCGCCGGGCGAGAGCACGCCGGTGATGGCGCTTGATCCGGACTTGACGATCGAGCCGAGCGACTTCTCGACGATGTTGGCAAGCCCGCCCTTCTTGTTGCCCGGCGTGGTGTTGGCGCTGCGGTCAGCGCCGCCGCGGGCCAGATAGGAATCGTACCAGGCCATCTCGCGGACCAGTGCGCGGCCGACGTCCTCGTTGATGGCGCGGCGGGTGAGGAGCTGGATCGCGTCGCGCACTTCGGTGACTTCCGAGAACATCACGGTGGCGCCGGCGCGCACCAGCAGGTCGGCCGCGAAGCCGACCGCGGGATTCGCGGTGACGCCGGAGAAGGCGTCGCTGCCACCGCATTGCAGGCCGATGACGAGATCGGCGGCCGGGCAGGTCTCGCGGGTGCGCTTGTTGAGGATCTTCAGACGGGCTTCGGCCTGGGTCATGATCGCCTCGACGATGGCGCCAAAGCCGTCGAAGGCTTCGTCCTGCATGCGCACGATGGCATTGCTGACGCCTTCCGGCACCAGCCGCTCGGGCGCGAGCTTTTCGCATCCCAAGCTGATGACCAGGATCTCGCCGCCGAAATTCGGGTTCTGCGCGATGTTTTGCAGCGTGCGGATCGGAATCACGGCGTCTGGCGCGTTGATGGCGACGCCACAGCCATAGGCATGCGTCAGCGGCACGACGTCATCGACATTCGGATATTTCGGCAGCAGCTCGGCGCGGATGCGCTTCACCGCGTATTCCATCGTGCCCTTGACGCATTGCACGGAGGAGGAGATGCCGAGGATGTTCTTGGTGCCGACAGAGCCGTCGGAGTTGCGAAAGCCTTCGAATGTGAAACCTTCGAGCGGCGGCAGCGGCGCGGGAACGGCGGTCGAGATTTCCAGCTTGTCGAGGGCAGGGGCCTCCGGCATGCGGATGCGCGCTTCGTCCACCCATTCGCCGGCCAGGATCGGCGCGAGCGCATGACCGATCACCTCGCCGTAGCGGATGATCGGGGCGTCCTGGGGGATGTCGACCAGCGCCGTCTTGTGGCCTTGCGGCACGAAGGCGCGCAGCGTCAGCCCGCTGGCAAAGCGCGAGCCGGCGGGAAGCCCGAAATCATTGACCACGATCGCGACGTTGTCGCGATCGTTGAGCTTGATGTAGCGCGGCTGCTCTTTCGCTGCGACCGACTGGTCCATGGAAGGACTCCGAAGTGTAGGGTGGGTTAGCGCAGCGTAACCCACCACCGTCTGCATCCGTCGAACCACAAGAGGTGGGTTACGCTGCGCTAACCCACCCTACGACACCTACGATCCATCAACCGGGATAGGTATAGGCGGTCTTCACCGTCGTGTAGAACTCGCGGGCGTAGGAGCCCTGCTCGCGGGCACCGTAGCTCGAACCCTTCCGGCCGCCGAACGGCACGTGATAGTCGACGCCGGCGGTCGGCAGATTGACCATCACCATGCCGGACTCGCTGTTGCGCTTGTAGTGCGAGGCGTATTTCAGGCTGCTGGTGCAGATGCCGGAGGCAAGGCCGAACTCAGTGTCGTTGGAGATCGCGAGCGCCTCTTCGTAGTTCTTGGCGCGAATGACGGCGGCAACCGGGCCGAAGACCTCCTCGCGCGAAATGCGCATGTTGTTGTTGGCCTCGGTGAACAGCGCCGGCTGGAGGTAGTGGCCGGGCGTTTCGCGCTTGAGCAACTCGCCGCCCCAGGCGAGCTTGGCACCCTCGTCCTGGCCGATCTTGATGTAGCGCAGGTCCTGGTCGAGCTGGCTCTGGTCGACCACCGGGCCGATATGCACGCCGGCCTTGAGCGCGTCGTCCACCGTCAGGCCTTTCAGGCGCTCGGTCACCGCCGCAACGAAACGGTCGTGAATACCTTCGGTGACGATCAGGCGGGACGAGGCGGTGCAGCGCTGGCCGGTGGAGAAATAGGCGCCGTTGACGGCGACTTCGACGGCGGTCTTGAGATCGGCGTCGTCGAGCACGACCAGCGGGTTCTTGCCGCCCATCTCGAGCTGGAATTTCTTCATGTTGCTCGAGGTCACGCAGGCCTGCGCGATCTTGCGGCCGGTCTGCACCGAGCCGGTGAAGGTGATCGCGGCGACGTCGGGATGCTCGATCAGGGTCTGGCCGACCACGGAGCCCGAGCCGACAACGAGGTTGAACACGCCGGCCGGGATGCCGGAACGGGTGATGATCTCGGACAGCGCATGCGCCGAGCCCGGCACCAGCTCGGCAGGCTTGAACACCACGGTGTTGCCGTAGCAGAGCGCCGGGGCGATCTTCCAGGCGGGGATCGCGATCGGGAAATTCCAGGGCGTGATCATGCCGACGACGCCCATCGGCTCACGGGTGAGCTCGACGTCGATGCCGGGACGCACCGAGGCCCCCTTTTCGCCGATCATGCGCAGCGCCTCGCCGGCGAAGAACGCAAAAATCTGGCCGGCGCGGGCGACCTCGCCGATGCCTTCGGGGAGGGTCTTGCCTTCCTCGCGGGCGAGCAGGCGGCCGAGCTCTTCCTTGCGGGCGATGATCTCGAGCGAAATCTTGTTCAGCGCGTCGTAGCGCGCCTGCGGCGTCGACTGCGCCCAGGCGGGGAAGGCGGCCTTGGCGGCTGCGATCGCCTTCTCGGTCTGCGCCTTGTCGGCCTTGGCGTATTCGCCGACTAGGTCGTTGGTGTTGGAGGGGTTGATGTTCTTGGTGACGCCGGAGCCGTCGACCCATTCGCCGCCGATGAAGTTCTTCAGGATCGCAGTCATAGCTTCCTCCAGAGTTTTTAACGAACCAGGCAGGGACGCTTGTCGTCGAAGGTCCAGCCGGGGATCAGGTCCTGCATGGCAATAGCGTCATCGCGGGCGCCGAGTCCATGCTGCTTGTAGAGGTCATGCGCGGCGTCGATGGCGGCCCTGTCGATTTCGATACCCAGGCCCGGCCTATCAGGCACAGCGATCTTGCCGCCCTTGATCTGGAGCGGCTCCTTCGTCAGCGCCTGGCCGTCCTGCCAGATCCAGTGCGTGTCGATCGCGGTGACCTTGCCGGGGGCGGCGGCGCCGACATGGGTGAACATGGCGAGCGAGATGTCGAAATGGTTGTTGGAGTGCGAACCCCAGGTCAGGCCGTTGTCGCGGCAGGTCTGAGCCACGCGCACCGAACCTTGCATGGTCCAGAAATGGGGATCGGCCAGCGGAATGTCCACCGCGCCGAGGCGCAGCGCATGGGACAATTGCCGCCAGTCGGTCGCGATCATGTTGGTTGCGGTCGGCAGGCCCGTGGCACGGCGGAACTCGGCCATGATCTCGCGGCCGGAGAAGCCGCCTTCGGCGCCGCAGGGGTCCTCGGCATAGGCGAGGATGCCGTGCATGTCCTTGCAGAGGCTGACAGCCTCGTCGAGCGACCAGGCGCCGTTCGGGTCCAGCGTCACGCGGGCATTGGGGAAGCGTTTTGCGATTGCTGTGACGGCCTCGATCTCCTGCTCGCCGCGCAGCACGCCGCCCTTGAGCTTGAAATCAGCGAAGCCGTAATGGTCGTGGGTGGCTTCCGCGAGCCGCACCACGGTTTCCGGCGTCATCGCCTGCTGATGGCGGAGGTTGAACCATTCGGGCTTGCCGGTCTCGCCGCCGATATAGTCGAGCTTGGATTTGCGCCGGTCGCCGACGAAGAAGAGATAGCCGAGGGTCTCGACGCTGTTGCGCTGCTGCCCCTCGCCGAGCAGGGCTGCGACGGGCAGGTTGAGATGCTGGCCGAGCAGATCGAGCAGGGCCGACTCCACGGCCGTGACGGCATGGATCATGACGCGGAGATCGAACGTCTGCTTGCCGCGGCCGCCGGCGTCGCGATCGGCGAAGGCGGTCCTGATATCGGCGAGGATGTTGTTCATCGCGCCGACGGTCTTGCCGATCACGAGATCACGGGCGTCCTGCAGCGTCTGCCAGATCTTCTGCCCGCCCGGCACCTCGCCGACACCGGTGTGACCGGCATTGTCGGTGAGAATGACGATGTTGCGGGTGAAGAACGGCGCATGCGCGCCGCTCAGATTGAGGAGCATGCTGTCACGACCTGCGACTGGGATCACCTGCATCGCGGTGACGACCGGTGCGCCAGTGATCTCGGTCTTGGCCATCGCAGGCTCCTCCCTGTGTCGTTTGTTATTCTGCAGCCTGTTGTGACGATCGGATGGCGGGCAGATTTTTCACCAGCGCCGTGACCTCCACGATCTCCTGCTCGGTGAGGTCGGTCAGCGGCGGGCGGACCGGGCCGGAATCGCGGCCGATCACCTTCATGCCGGCCTTGATGATCGAGACCGCATAGCCCTTCTTGCGGTTGCGGATCGCGATCAGCGGCAGGATGAAGTCCTTCAGCCCGGCGTGGATCGTCGCGTGGTCGCGCTTGCGCACGGCGGCGTAGAAGTTGGTGGCGAATTCCGGAACGAAGTTGAACACCGCCGAGGAGTAGGTGGTCACGCCCATGTCGAGGTAGGGCAGCGCGAAGGTCTCTGCGGTCGGCAAGCCGCCGATATAGGTCAGGCGGTCGCCGAGCTTGGTGTAGACGCGGGTCATCAGCTCGATGTCGCCGATGCCGTCCTTGTAGCCGACGAGGTTCGGGCAGCGTTCGGCGAGGCGGGCGAGCGTATCGGGCTGGAGGATGGCGTTGTCGCGGTTGTAAACGATGACGCCGATCTTCACGGAGGCGCAGATCGCTTCAACGTGGGCAGCGAGGCCGTCCTGCTCGGCATGGGTGAGATAGGGCGGCAGCAGCAACAAGCCGTCGGCGCCGGCCTTCTCAGCGCCGATCGCGATCTCGCGCGCGGTGGCGGTGCCGTAGCCGGTGCCGGCGAGCACGGGCACGCGGCCCTTGGTCTCCTCCACGGCGATCTTGACGACCTGCGGAACTTCGGCGGCCGTCAGCGAGAAGAACTCGCCGGTGCCGCCGGCGGCGAACAGGCCGGCGACGTCATAGCCGCACAGCCAGTCCATGTTGGCCCGGTAGGTCGTCTCGTCGAAGGAGTAATCCGCCTTGAACGGCGTGACGGGGAAGGACAGGAGGCCGGATCCGATCTTCTGGGCCATTTCCTGCGGGGTCATCTTGCTCATGGGCGCTGCTCCCTGGTCTCGCGTTGTGGAGGACGCAAGCCTACGCGTCCATGCGCCGTGGTTTAGGAGACCGTTCGATGCGGGTCCAAGCCAAAGCCTATATCGACCGATGCGAATTCAGCATCAATCTTCCATCGCCTCCGCCGAGGACAATTCGCTCGCGATTTTGACGAGCGCCGACAGCAGCGGATTCTCGTCGTCGCGGCGCCAGACCATGAACAACTCGACCGGGACGCGGGTGCGCAGCTTCAGCGGCCGCAGGCGGACGTCCGCGATCTTCAGGCTCGCCGCCGCCGCCGGCACGATGGCAAGGCCAAGGCCGGCGCGCACCATGGCGAGGATCGAGTGGATCTGGCTCAGGTGCTGGACATAGCGCGGCAGGATGTCGGCGCGGGTGAACAGCGCCACCAGCACGTCGTGAAAGTAGCGGCTCTCATAGGGCGAATACATCACGAAGGGCTGGTTGTCGAAATCCTTGATCGTGACGCTCTCGGCATTGGCCAGCGGATGCTTTTTCGGGATCGCGGCGAGCAGGGGCTCGGCGACCACGCGGCGGCTGGCGATTTCGGGGCGCGCGATCGGGGGCCTGAGCAGGCCGGCATCGATCTGGCCCGAGGTCAGCGCCTCGAACTGGTCGCCCGACACCATCTCCTTCAGCGAGAAGTCCACCTCGGGCAGCTTGGCGCGGCATGCGGCGACGAGCTCGGGGAGGAAGCCGTAGGCGGCGGCCGCGGTGAAGCCGATCTTCAGCGAGCCGGACTTGCCGAGCGCGATACGGCGGGCAACCTGCGAGGCGCTTTCCGCAAGCTTCAGGATGCGCCGCGCTTCCGGCAGGAAGCTGCGCCCGGCCGGCGTCAGGCGCACCGAGCGGCTGGTACGCTCCAGCAGCGGCGCATCGATGATGTGCTCGAGCACCTGGATCTGCCGGGACAGCGGCGGCTGGGTCATGTTCAGCCGCGCGGCGGCGCGGCCGAAATGCAATTCCTCCGCCACCGTGACGAAACAGCGGAGCTGATTGAGGTCGAACATCGATACATGCCTTAGATGGATAAGGCGTTTCCCCGGCGCTTCTAGCATCGATTACTCCCAAAACAAAGACGGCGGCCGTGAAGCCGCCGTTAAGTTGCCTGGTCAAGCTCCCATGGGAGCCCTCAGGAGGAACGTTTGAGCACCACGCGCTCGATCTTGCCGACGACCACGAGATAGGCGAATGCGGCCACCAGCGCATTGGCGCCGACGAATATCAGCGCGCCGTTGAACGAGCCGGTCGCGGCCAGGATGTAGCCGATCACGATCGGGGTGCTGATCGAGGAGAGGTTGCCGAAGGTGTTGAACAGGCCGCCCGAGACGCCGCCGGCTTCCTTCGGCGAGGTGTCGGAGACGACAGCCCAGCCGAGCGCGCCGATGCCCTTGCCGAAGAAGGCGAGCGCCATTAAGCCGACCACTAGCGCCTGACCGTCGACGTAGTTGCAGGCGATGATCGACATCGACAGCAGCATGCCGCCGACAATCGGGATCTTGCGCGCCATGGTCAGCGAGCCGGTCTTGCGCAGGATCGCGTCGGAGATGACGCCGCCGAGCACGCCGCCGATGAAGCCGCACAGCGCCGGCAGTGTCGCGACGAAGCCGGCTTGCAGGATCGACAGCCCGCGCTCCTTGACGAGGTAGACCGGGAACCAGGTCAGGAAGAAATAGGTCAGCGTGTTGATGCAGTACTGGCCGAGATAGACGCCGAGCATCATGCGGTTGGAAAGCAGCTGGCGGATATGGTCCCACCCGGAGCCGGCCTCGGGCGCGCGCTCTTGCTTCAGATCGTCTTTGGGCGCGTCGAGATCGACCAGCGCGCCGCCGTCCTTGATGTAGTCGAATTCGGCCTCGTTGATGCCGGGGTGCTCTTTCGGCCCGTAGACGGTCTTGATCCAGACCAGGCCCATGATGATGCCGAGTGCGCCCATCACGAAGAACACGTAGCGCCAGCCGTAATCATGCGCGATCCAGCCCATCAGCGGCGCGAAGATCACGGTGGCGAAATACTGCCCGGAATTGAAGAACGCGGACGCGGTGCCGCGCTCGTTGCTCGGAAACCAGGCCGCGACGATGCGTGCGTTGGCGGGGAAAGACGGCGCTTCGGCGATACCGACCAGGAAGCGCAGGCCGAACAGCACGATGATCGCGGTGCCGGCGCTGAAGAATCCGACCCAGCCCTGCATCGTCGTGAACAGCGACCATACGATGATGCTGAAGGCATAGACGAGGCGGGAGCCGTAGCGGTCGAGCAGCCAGCCGCCCGGCACCTGCGCGATCACATAGGACCATCCGAACGCCGAGAAGATGTAGCCCATCGCGACGGGATCGAGATGCAGCTCCTTGGAGAGCGCGGGGCCCGCGATCGACAGCGTGGCGCGGTCAGCATAATTGACGGTCGTGACCAGGAACAACATGGTCACGATGAACAGCCTGACGCGAGACCTCTTCACGTCCGCTGCGGACATCACTGCGCTCATTCCGCGCCTCCTTAGAACTCGAACGTTTCCCCACAGCGACTCCTAGAGGTGCGCGCGGCAAAGTGTCCAAGTTCAAGGAAGTATCGATCGATGCTGCTTTTGGATGGATGGAACGGCAGGTGGGGGAACGATTGAGGTGATGGCGAACCCGATTGCACCACGCACCCCGTTGTCATTCCCCGCGAAGGCGGGGAATCCAGTACGCCGCGAAGTCTCGATTCAATCACGTCTGTCACGGAGTACTGGATCGCCCGCCTGCGCGGGCGATGACAGTGTGCGGGTAGAAGCTGCGCGCGTCTACTGCTGCGCGCCCGGCAGCAGTGGCGCGAGCAACCCGCGTGTCACGCCCGGGGGCGCCGCATCGAGCCCCAGCACGGCGCTTGCGGCCGGCAGTGCCGCGTCCGCCATCGCGGCGTGGCCTTCGGCGCTCGGATGCACCGCGCCGCCATAGACGGCGGAGAGCACGCCCCAGGTCGCGTCGTGAATGTCGGTCGGCTGGCTCGCCGCCGGCAGGCCTTGCGGATAGGTCATCGCGGCGAAATAGCTGTCATTGGCGTCGCGGATCCAGCGCGCGCGCGGCAAATAGGCGCGGAATTCGGAGGCGCCGCGGCCGCACAGCATCGGCTGGCTCGCCGCGCTCACGATGTCAGGATTGAAGCTCTGGCCGTTCTCGGCAAAGCAGGTGCGGTCGAATTCGGGATCGTTGCCCGAATGCGCGCAGAAGCCGTGATCGGCGAACGCCGCCTGATGTGAATCCACGAAGGTCATGCGGTCGGCCTCGGGATCGCGGCACAGGGCGCCGCGGGTGCAGGTGGCGAGCCCCTTCAGTTGCGGCAGGAATTCGGTGTCGACGAAGCTCGAGACGCGGGCGAGGCGCTGCGGATCGGCGTTAAAGGACGGATGAATGTCGAAGCCGGCGCGGCCGCCGCGGCAGGGCACGCCGCCGTCGGCGAGCGCCGGGTTGGCGTAGGAGACGTAGACCACATGCGAGAGGTCGCCGCCGACCAGCGGCTTCAGCGCCTCGCGCAGCTTGACGAAATTCTGCGGCAGCTCGCGCGCCAGCGCATCGCGGGAATCATCGACGCTCGCCATCACGCCGGAGCGCCGGAATATCGCGCGCTCGGTTGCGGTCTCGACGATCACGTCGGCGACGAGGCCGGAGAAATAGACGTCGTTGGCGCCGACCGAGAGCAGCACGAGGTCGAGCGTGCGCTCCGGCTGGCGTTTCCTGGCGGCGGTCAGCGCCTCGCGCAGCTCGGCGACCTGCGCGTTCACGCTGATGTTGCAGACGCCGGTCTTGCCGGGCGGGCATTCGCGGGCGCGCTGCGAGCCGAGCAGCCCGTCGCTGATGCTGGCGCCGGTGCAGGCGAGCGGCAGAAAGGTCACCGCGACGTGGGTGTAGCGTACCGCGAGCGCCAGCGCGGTGCGGGCCTGATAGCTGTAGAGCGATCGGTGGCAGGGCGAATTGAACCAGAGCGCGCTGTAGCGCTGCCAGTTGGCAAGCGTATCCGGCGCTTCGCAGGCGCGGCCGCCTTTGAAGCCGGCGCGGCTCGGCCGATAATACTGCGCGCCGGCGGTGCCGAGATAGGAACGGAAGCAAAAACCTTCGTCGGACAGTGCCAGCGGCCGGTCCGGATTGCCTTCGCCCGAGGCGATGCTGTCTCCGAGGCCAGCGACGAAGATGTCGCGGACCTGGATCTCGGTCTGGACCCGCTGGGTCGGATCGGAGCCGGAGGAGACGTCGACGCTCGCGACCGTCTGCTTGCCGTAGCGGACCCGCAGATTGATTGGCTCGGCGCAGTCGAAGGTGGATTGTTGCGGCCCGTCGCCGTCGTCGAACGACCAGGCGCAGGTGGCGCCGACCGGCACCGCGCCGGCGAGGCGCACGGTAACGGGATGGTCGAGGGGGGTGAGGTAGTTTTCCTTCGTGTTGTCGCGGGTGCAGGGCTGGTTGACCCGGCCCTGGAGGTCGATGCAGAGCCGGTTGACCATGTTGCGGGCCCAGCCGCGGCCCTCGCTCTGGAGCTCCAGCGATTGCTCGGCGGCGAGGATGCTGCGGTTACGCGCGTTCTCGACATGGAGCAGGAAGTCGCGCTCCTCGCGGAACAGCCGGAAGCGGTTGCGCACCTCCCAGCTGATCTGCATGGCGCCCGCGTCCTGCGCGGCCGCCTGTTTCAGCGGCAGGGCGGTGAGGAGCCCGGCGAGCAGCAGGGCACCGGCGAGGAAACGGCATAGGAATACAGGGATCATGGCCTGCGTTTTCAACGGCAAAGTTGAGGCGGAAATAAGAGAGCTGCCCTCCGCCTGCAACATTGGCCTGACGGTTTTGCCGGCCGTCGTCTAGCGGACTATCGTTGGAGCATGATCTTCCCGGAAAACCGCTTCGCGCTTTTCCGGAGCACGCTCAGCGTTTGCTGGCCTGCCGCAGCGACCGCTCGCGCTCCATCGCGGCCACCTGCTTGGGCAGGTTGGCCTGCGCGCAGGCCTCCGCCAGCCTTCGGCGCTCCTGCCAGGGCTCCACCACATTCATCCAGAGCTCGCGTGCGCCCATGATGGAGATGGCAAGACCGAACGGGATCACGAAATAGAGGATGCGGAAGACGAGGAGCGTGGCCAGAAGCTGCTCGCGGCCGAATTCGGGCAGCGCCACCAGCATGGCGGCGTCGAACACGCCGAGCGAGCCCGGGGCGTGGCTGGCGAAGCCGAGCAATGTCGCCAAAATGAACACCACGGAGAGCGACAGGAAATCGATCTGCGGAGTGGCCGGCACCAGAAGGTACATCGCCAGCGCGCAGAATCCGAGATCGACGACGCCGATCAGGATCTGCACCAGCGTCAGAGGCGCTGACGGCAGCACCACTTTCCAGCCCTTCTGGCCTAGTTCGCGGCGCTTCTCGCCCATGCACAGCCAGACCAGATAGGCGCCGATCGAGGCGAGGCCGCCGAGCGCAATCAGCCGGTTGATCGACGACGGCAGCTGATCCATGTAGGAGGCGGCATCCGGATGGATGGCCATGCCGATCGAGAGCACGAAGATGTTACCGAGCCAGAAGGTCAGGCCCGACAGGAAGCAGATTTTTGCGACGTCGATGGCATTCAGCCCGTAATCCGAATAGATCCGGAAGCGGATCGCGCCGCCGGTGAAGACGGTGGCGCCGATATTGTGGCCGATCGAATAGGACGTGAAGCTGGAGAGCGCTGCGATGCGATAGGGCACGTGCTTCTTGCCGATCGTTCGCAGTGCAAAAAAGTCGTAGAAGGTCAGCGTACAGAACGCGAAGCATACGCAGATCGCCGCCAGCCCGATATTGGCGCGGGGGATCTCGGTCAACGCCGTCAGGATGACCCCGGTGTCGATGCCCTTGAGCGTCCGTACCAGCGTGGTGATCGCGAACGCGATAATGAAGACGCTCGCCGCAACGCCGAGTCGCCGCCAGCCGATCCATCTCTTGAAGCCGCGCTTCAGCGCGGTCAGCAGTCCGTGCATTCATCCTCCCGGCGGGGGGCAAGACCGACCAGGCCAGACATTGGCCGGTCGGATGCGATCAGTGCCCGATGTGGGCTTTGATCGCTAGGCATGATGTAGCTCATTTAAGGCAAAAACACTGACTTGTGCAGCCCTTGACAAGGATAGGTTCTGCTTTGGACCAGCTTGGACCAGCCACTTTGTCATACGCGGTTCACATCGGACGCGCGTTAAGCATATGAGTCGTGGGACCGGTCGCGTCCGTCCGTGACATGATTTCAGATCCTGCACGGCCGGCATTGTTCCAGCGCAAGGGATGCGGGCTTTTTTGGAACGACGATGCCGTGCGCTGGTTAGTCCCCCATCAGCAATCGAACATGGCGGAATAACCGGCTTCTCCAGCAAGCCGGTGCCTCCGTGTTCCCACAACCGAGAGGATCGGACCGATGGGATTGTTCACAAAAGACATCAAAACCATGAACGACCTGTTCGTGCATCAGCTCCAGGACATCTATTACGCCGAGCAGCAGCTCACCAAGGCTCTGCCGAAAATGGCGGATAAGGCGACCGATCCGCAGCTGAAGCAGGGCTTTTTGACGCACCTCGAAGAAACCAGAGAGCACGTCAAGCGCCTCGAGGAAGTGTTCAAGATGCACGGTGCGCAGGTGAAGGCGGTCGATTGCCCCGCCATCGACGGCATCATCGAGGAAGCCGACGAGACCGCGGGCGAAGTCGCCGACAAGGCGGTGCTCGACGCCGCGCTGATCAACGCGGCACAGGCGGCGGAGCACTACGAGATCGTCCGCTACGGCAGCCTGATCGCCTGGGCCAAGCAGCTCGGCCGCAACGACTGCGCCAGCGTGCTCGCCAAGACGTTGGAAGAAGAGAAGGCGACCGACAAGAAACTGACCACGCTCGCCGAGAGCAAGGTGAACCTGCGCGCGGCCAGCTAAGGCCGGGCGTCGCCAGGATCGGGATAGAGCGTCGCGCGGTTATCCGCGCGACGCTTGCGCATTACGCATCCATCATTCGGTCGTTATCGTAACATGATGGCGCCCGGGAAGCTTATCGTTCGCATGGGGCTGCAATCGAGATGGCAGCATGCGAGTAAGCACCGTCAAATACGAAGCCTTCGGAGCCGGCGCGCCGCGTGCCGGCTCCCGTCTTGCGACATCCCTCACCCTTGCCGCTATGAGCCTTGGTTATGGCGTGGTGCAGCTTGACGTCACCATCGTCAACACCGCGCTCGATGCGATGGGCAGGACGCTCGGAGGCGGCGTTGCCGAGCTGCAATGGGTGGTCAGCGCCTACACCATCGCGTTTGCCGCGTTCATCCTGACGGCCGGCGCGCTCGGCGACCGGATCGGCGCCAAGCGCGTCTTCATGGCGGGATTCGCCATCTTCACCGCGGCCTCGCTCGCCTGCGCATTGTCGCCCAATGCGACCGTCCTGATCGCAGCGCGGCTGGTCCAGGGGCTAGCGGCGGCGATCCTGGTGCCGAATTCTCTTGCGCTGCTCAATCATGCCTATCCGGACGACCGCGAGCGCGGCCGCGCCGTTGCGATCTGGGCCGCCGGTGCGAGCCTCGCGCTCACTGCCGGCCCGTTCGTCGGCGGCGCGCTGATCACGCTGGTCGGCTGGCGCGCGATCTTCCTGGTCAATCTGCCGGTCGGGCTCGTTGGCCTCTGGCTGAGCTGGCGTTACGCCAGCGAAACCACGCGGGCGCGTTCGCGCGAGATCGATCTGCCCGGCCAGCTTGCCGCGATCGGCGCGCTGGGAGCGCTCGCCGGAGCGATCATCGAAGGCGGCGCGCTTGGCTGGGAACATCCAGCCGTGATCGCGGCCTTCGTCGCAGCCGCAATTCTCGCCGTGCTCTTCGTCTGGCGCGAGAGCCGCACGGCGCAGCCGATGTTGCCGCTGTCGCTGTTCGGCCAGCGGCTGTTCGCGCTGACCTCGCTCGTCGGCCTGCTCGTCAACATCGCGATCTACGGCCTGATCTTCGTGCTCAGCCTGTATTTCCAGAGGATCAACGGGCTTTCGGCGTGGTGGACCGGTCTCGCCTTCGTGCCGATGATGGGAGTGGTGCTGCCGGTCAATCTGCTGGCGCCGCGCCTCGCCGAGCGTATCGGGGCGTGCCCGACCATCGTCGTCGGCGCCTGCGTCTCGGCGCTCGGTTGCGTCGGCCTGCTCTGGATCGAAGCCGGCACGAGCTATTGGGCGATCTTTGCTCAGATGATCGCGATCAGCGGCGGACTTGGGCTGCTGGTGCCACCGCTGACCTCGACCTTGCTGGGCAGCGTCGAGAAGGCGCGCTCCGGCATCGCGGCCGGCGTCCTGAACGCGACGCGGCAAACCGGGAGCGTCCTCGGCGTCGCGCTGTTCGGGTCGCTGGTGGCCTCGGAGGGGGCGTTCATGACGGGCCTGCACCTGTCGCTGGTCGTGTCCGCGGCCGTGCTGATGCTCGCCGCCGCTGTGATCGGCCTCGGCGCGCCGGCGCGCGGATGAACAATCCGAGCGAATGAACACAGCTTCCGTTCACCATCCCCGAAACAGTCGCGTAGCCGGTTACCGACTGTCCATTTCTGTCGGTTGAAGTGCGGGTCGATAGGGGCCCGCAATGTATCAAGTTCTCTACTGTCTCGCCGAAGAACACGACTGGCGGCTCGTCGCGTTTGGCGGCGCGGTGTGCCTGCTCGCAAGCGCGGCGGCGATCAGCCTGTTTCACCGGGCGCGCGCGACGCACGGCCCCGGGCGCCTGGTCTGGATCGCCCTGGATGCCGCCGTCAGCGGATGCGGCATCTGGGCGACGCATTTCATCGCGATGCTCGCCTACGGGCCGGGCGGCGCCGGCGCCTACAACATCCCGGTGACGATCCTTTCGCTGATCTTCGCGATCTCCTTAACCTTCGTGGGGCTGAGTCTCGCGGCATCCTCCGTGCGCGCGCCGTGGGTCGTGCTCGGCGGCGCCATCGTTGGCACCGCGGTCGCGACGATGCATTATACCGGCATGGCGGCGCTGGAAATGCCGGCACGCGTCAATTGGATCGGGAGCACGGTTGCCGCCTCGGTGCTGTTCGGAATTGTCTTTGCAGCGCTCGCCCTGTTCGTCGCTGCGCGGCGCGACGACCTCTTCCATGCGCTGACCGCGAGCACCCTGCTGACGGTCGCCATCGTCGTACATCATTTCACAGCGATGGGCGCGGTCGTGCTGACGCCGGATCCGACACTCGCGATCAGCGGGTTATCGATCCCGGCGGACTCGTTGTCCTTCTTCACCGCAAGCGCCGCGGTCGCGATCATCGCGATTGCGCTGGTGGCCGCGCTGCTCGACCGCCGCGCCAAGGGCGAACTGGGCCGCCAGCAGATCGTGCTGGACACGGCGCTCGAGAACATGTCGCAGGGACTGTGCATGTTCGACGCGGACGGCAAGATCATCCTGTTCAACGAGCGGTATGCCGCGATGCTCGGCCGCACCGACACCCTGCTCACCGGCCGGCTGCTGGTCGACGTGCTGCGGGAGGAGCAGGCAAAGGGTCAGTGGCAGGGCGATGCCGGCGAATTCTTCGCCCGCCTCGTCGCCGACGCGCGCGAAAGCCGGACCACGACCGACGTCGTGACCAGGTTCGGCCGCTCCATCCGGGTCGTCAACCAGCCGATGCAGGGCGGCGGCTGGGTCGCGACCTTCGAGGACATCACCGAATGGCTGGAGGCCCAGGCCAAGATCTCGCACATGGCCCGCCATGACGCGCTGACAAGCCTGCCGAACCGCGTGCTGTTCCACGAGCAGCTCGTGCAGGGACTGCGCCGGACCAGATCGGACGACCAGCTCGCGGTGCTTTGTCTCGATCTCGACCACTTCAAGGACATCAACGACTCGCTCGGCCATCCCATCGGCGATGCGCTGCTCAAGGAGGTCGGGCGCAGGCTGAAGGCCACCGTCGGCGAGAGCGACACCGTGGCGCGGCTCGGTGGCGACGAGTTCGCCGTGGTCCAGATCGGACGTTCCGAGGAAACGGCGGCACGATCCCTTGCCGGCCGCCTTGTCGAGGTGATCTCGGCGCCTTACGAGATCGACGACCATCAGATCATCATCGGCGTCTCGATCGGCATCTCGCTGTCGCCGCAGGACGGCAGCAATCCGGACGAGCTGTTGAAGAATGCCGACCTCGCACTGTATCGCGCCAAGGCGGACGGCCGCGGCACCTATCGGTTCTTCGAGACCGGCATGGATGCGCGCGCGCAGGCGCGGCGCCTGCTGGAGATGGACCTGCGCGCCGCCCTGCAGCGCGACGAGTTCGAGGCGTACTATCAGCCGATCCGCGACGTCGTCAGCGGTCGTGTCGTCGCGTTCGAGGCGCTGCTGCGCTGGAACCATCCGCAGCGCGGCCTGATCGCGCCGATGAACTTCATTCCGCTCGCCGAGGAGACCGGACTGATCATCCAGCTCGGCGAGTTCGTGCTGCGCTCCGCCTGCACCGACGCGGCCACCTGGCCCGACGATGTCGACGTTGCGGTCAACCTGTCGCCGGTGCAGTTCAAGAATCCGAACCTGATCGCATCCGTGACCGAGGCGCTGGTCGCTTCCGGACTCGACGCTCGCCGCCTCGAGCTCGAGATCACCGAATCCGTGCTGCTCCAGAACAGCGAGGCGACGCTGGCCACGCTGCACGACCTCCGCGCCATGGGCGTACGCATCTCGCTCGACGATTTCGGCACCGGCTATTCATCGCTGAGTTATCTGCGCAGCTTCCCCTTCGACAAGATCAAGATCGACCGCTCGTTCGTGTCGGAACTCGCGACGCGCGAGGATTCCATGGCGATCATCCGCGCCGTGACCGGGCTGGGCCGGAGCCTCGGCATCGTCACCACGGCAGAGGGGGTCGAGAACGATGCGCAGCTCGAGCTGCTCCGGCGCGAAGGCTGCACCCAGGCGCAGGGCTATCTGTTCAGCAAGCCGCGGCCCGCTGCCGATGTCGCGATCATGCTGGACCGACCGCCGTTGCGCGCGACCGCCTGAGGTTAGCCGCGGCGCAGTGCGAAATGCGCGCCGCAGAACGCCATCACGGCACCGAGGCCCAGCGCGGCAATTCCGGCCAGCACGCCCGAGACCGTCGGCACCGGGCTCGGCGCCGAGGCCACCTGGCCCGCGCCCGCAAGCAGCAGCACGCCGACCGCGATCAGGAACTGCCGCATCCGTCGCGGAATCTGGCCCGAGACGGCGCTCTGCATCAGGGTCGCCGTGAAATAGCCGCCGGAGAAGCCGACGGAGGCGATCAACCACCAGGCGATCGCCGCGCCCGCTGGTATGAACTCGTGGGTGTCCGAATGCCAGAGGCCGCCGAGGTCGAGCCCGTAGCGCGCGCCCAGCATGTGCACGGCGAGCGCGAGCAGCACGCCGGAGATCACGGCCGCGCCGAGAATCAGGCGGCGCGGAAAAAAAATCGTCTCAGCCATGTCTCGCTTGTAGGATGGGGCAGGGCGCTCGCGCAAGCGGATCGCAGACTGGATCGCCCGGATTGGATTGTTTGTGAAGATGCAGGATTCGGGAGCTGAGGCGGCTGCGGGTGCGAGCTATGCCTATAAGGCTTCGTTGATCGGCTCGGCGCATCGCTTCGAGCTGACGGAGGAGGGGCTGTCCTGGCACGTCGGCGGCCGCAGCTCGCTGTGGCGTTATGACGAGATCAGTGCAATCCGGCTGTCGTTCCGCCCGGTGTCGATGCAGCAGCACCGCTTTCGCGCCGATGTCAGCCACTCCAATGGCGGCCGCATCAGGATTCTGTCGACGAGCTGGCAGACGGCGGCGCTGATGGCACCGCAGGACAATGGTTTTCGCGATTTCATCGTCGCGCTGCACGCGCGCATGGCGCAGGCCGGCAGCCGCGCCGAATTGACCGCGGGCCTTGGCCGCAGGACCTATTTGGCGATGCTGGCTTTTCTTGCGGTGCTTGCAGTGGCGATGACTGGGCTCCTGATCCGCGCGCTCGCGATCGGCGAATTTGCCGGCGCGCTGTTCATCATCGGCTTTGCCGCGCTGTTCGCCTGGCAGGTCGGCGGCTTCGTCCGGCGCAACCAGCCGCGGAGCTACAGTTTCGATCGCGTGCCGAGGGCCTTGCTGCCTTAAATGGCCGTGTTGCCCTGGACGGCGCGTTACTCCGTCGAGTCGAAATCCTCTTCCTTGGTGCCGAGCAGCGACGCGATCGTGCGCAGGCCGGAATCGAGTTGCTCGAACGTGGGCGGGGCGAGCGCGAGCCGCACTGCGTTCGGTGCGTGGCCATGGGCGATCGCGAAGGTCGAGGACGGTGTCAGCGCGATGCCACGCCGGGCTGCCGCGGCGACGAATGTCTGCGAGCGCCAGTGTGCCGGCAGCGTGAGCCAGAGGTGATAGGAGCGTGGATCGGCGGAGAGCTGGTAGCCGGCGAGCAGCCTTGCCGCGGTCTGCTGGCGGCGCGCGGCGTCGATGCGTTTCAGCCGCGTCAGCTCGGCGACGGTGCCGTCTGCCATCAGCCGCTGTCCGGATGCCAGCGCATGGCCTGACGCGATCCAGCCGCCGGTGCGGACCGCGCTCATCACGCTCTCACGCAATCGCGGCGGCGCGACGAGGATGCCGAGCGCGAGGCCCGGCGCGACCTTCTTGGACAGGCTGTCGATCACGATGCAGCGGTCGGGGCCGAGCGCGGCCAGCGGCGTGTCGTCGGCCAGGAAGCCGTAGACGGCATCCTCGATGATGGTGAGATCGAGCTTCTCGGCAACGCGCATGATGTCGGCGCGCCGCGTCGCGTTCATGGTGACGCCGAGCGGGTTCTGGATGATGGGCTGGAGATACAGCGCCGACAGGTGTGCCTCGCGATGCGCCTTCTGGATGGCGTCGGGGCGCGCGCCGAATTCGTCCATCGGAATCGGGACCAGCGTCACGCCGAGCCGCGCGGCGATGCTCTTGACGTACGGATAGGTCAGCGCCTCGACGCCGCAGCGGCCGCCGGTGGGAACGAGGGCTGCGAGGGCGGCCGCGAGCGACTGCTTGCCGTTGGCGGTGAAGACGATCTGCTCGGCCTGCGGCGCGAAATCCTTGCGCGCGAGATAGGCGGCGGCGGCATTGCGCGCGCTCTTGGTGCCGGTGCTGGTGGAGACGCGCAGCGCGGATTCGAGCGCGTCGACGCGTTCGAGGCCGGCAAGGCTCTTGGCGATCATCGCCCATTGCTGCGGCAGCAGCGGGTAATTGACCTCGAAATCGATCCGCGCGTCGCGCGGCTCGCTCAGCGCCTCGACCTCCCGCCTGATGGCGCCGGAGATGAAGGTGCCGCGGCCGACCTCGCCGACGACGAGGCCGCGGCGGAGCAACTCCGTATAAACCCGGCTCGCGGTCGAGACCGCGATGCCGCGGTCATAGGCAAAATTGCGCTGCGGCGGCAGCCGGTCGCCCGGCCTTAACGTGCCGTTAGAGATATCGAGAGCAATGGCATCGGCAAGCTTCACGTATTCGAACTTGGACATTATTGCACCGAGAGCAATGTTTCACTTGCTCCGAGTAGTGTACTGGAGCATTTAAGTTCCATCAAGCTTCACGATTGAGCCGAGGAGAGCGAGAGCAATCCGATGGCAAATGAGGTGCATGCGCTCGGGCGCTTGCGCCAACGGCATCCGCTTCGCCGCGTGGACAACAGGCCGGAGAAGGACAATGACCACGATCTCGCAGACCGCCGGGCGGAGTTTACGCTCATCCTCGTCAGACGGATTTTTCCGCAAGCTGGCCAACGGCGCCTATGCGCTGTTCGACAGCCTGGAGCGCCGCTCCGCCGTCAAGACGCTGAACGACCTCGATGACCGCGCCTTGCGCGACATCGGGATCACGCGCAGCCAGATCGAGGATGCGGTCTACGGTCAGGCCAAAGCAGAACTGACGCGCTATCTGTAAGCGCTTCGCTCTTGTCCCGGACGCGCTGCGTCCGGGGCATGAGACTGAGTTTTCAGGCACACCTGCTTCAACATCGTCATTGCGAGCGCAGCGAAGCCAATCCAGAATCACACCGCGGAAAGACTCTGGATTGCTTCGCTGCGCTCGCAATGACGGCACTTGTGGGTAGCACTGTCGCTCCTTAGCTCGTGCTTTCATCGTAGACACACCTTCGCCCTCTCGCGGCTTGGTTCGCCCGAGCTTTGCTTCATCGCCTTGTCCCCTTGAGAAAGAGGGCGCAGGGAAGACCGGGCGCCGGCTGGCACCCGCGGTCCACTGTGCGAAAGTTGCAGTAAGAAAATCTGCACAGCGGCATACAGGTGAAGCCAAAACGTCCGGCCTTCCCTGCGCAGCGGTTTTACGGCTTATGCCGTGCTCTCCCCGGGGAGCGATGCACTATTGCCCCCGTCGCCTCATGGATCGCTGATGCTGCGTGCCCGGTCGGGCCGCCACATCACCACAAGACTTGACGCACAGACCCCGGGCGTCAGGACGACACGGTTTTGCCGTACGCGAACCGCACCGGTCGTGTGCGCGACGCCTACGCTCACGGTTGCCCGCCCTGCGAAGCCATTCGCGCCGGTGTGGCCCAGCGTCCGCCGCCGTCCGGCCCGCGTTCGTGACGATCGCGATACGCCCCTCTTCCTTGGGCCGGGTTGCGGCGACACATACGCCGTTTCTGAATTTCGGTAAAGCGGAATATTTTGGCGATCGGGAGTTGACCCATCGCTCGCGTATTTTGCCCGTCAGGCAACGCAAGATTTCGTAGCCCGGATGGAGCGAAGCGCAATCCGGGATTCCCTCCCTAGAGGCACTGGCCCCCGGATTACGCTTCGCTCCGAGCTACCGCTCTGAAGTCGTTTTCATTATTTCGACTTATATCGATCCTTACGCCGATCTATCCCCCATCGATAGGGACCATGGCCATGGAGGGTCGCAGCCGCCAGCGCGGGCGCCTCAAGCCGCGCCCTGGGGCCCTTCCCCATCAGACGACTGCGCGCAAAAGGGGAGACCTGAGGCCTCCCCAACTCACTTTTAAGACCTGCCGATCAGAAACGATAGTTTACGCCGACACGGGCTATGTCGAAGCTCGACTTGACATCGGCACGAGTCGTGATGACGCCAATTAACCCGGCCGGTGATTGAAGCGAGCCAGTTAAGTTGTAGCCGTTCGTGCCGAAGCCCATGTGCAGATACTCGCCCTTGACGGACCAACCTGCCCCAAGGGCATATTCGAGGCCGCCGCCAACCACGTAGCCGACCAAGACGGCACGGTCAGAAGCGTTCATGGAGCCTAACGGTCCATAGGTAAGCGGGAAAAGGCTGGTGGGGATACTGCCCGTAGCAGCCGCGCTCAGCTTGGTTTCAGCCAACGCTATACCGCCAGTCGCGTAGAGCAAAGCCGGCCCAAACGCATAACCCACTCGGCCGCGGAAGGTCGCGTACCAATCGGTGCTGACGGAAGCGCTGCCGTTGAAATTGCTGCCGATGGCGGGCGGGATGGCAATAGCCGAATTGCCGATGCTCGCCTTTGAATTGAGATACTGCCAATCAGCCTCGATGCCGAGCACCGTCTGCTCGATTTGCCAGTTGTAGCCGGCCTGGATACCGGCGGTGATGCCATTACCGTTGTCAGATACGGCGTTGAAGCCATATGGGGCCGAACCGCCGTTCGAGTTCACGATCGTCCCGATGACGTTTGAAGCGCCGTAGTTGCCCCAACCATAACCAACGTTGCCGCCGATATAGAATCCAGTCCATTTGCTTACCAAAGCGGGAGCCTTCAGCGGCATACGGTCGGGCGCGATATCCGCCGCCCGGACTGTGATCGGGCCGAGAGCGACCATTGACAGCAATGCGAGTGCAAACCTTCTCATTCAAAAACTCCCCTATTGGGCCGCCCCGGCGGCCTGCCCATCATGAGGCAAAACCGAGATTGCATCAAAGCGCGATCGAATGCGTAACTTGAGTTATCTTTGCCCGGTTGCCTCGCGCTGCGGCGATCGGCTTAGCGCGTCGGCAGCGGTCGCGGTTTGCGAAAGCCGCGCACCTCGGCAAAACCGAGTGCCTCGCCGATTCTCCGGCGAACCCGATTCCGCGCGTCTTCCGCTTCGCCTTGCTCAATTGACGACCACCGCGGTGATCGCCGACCGCCACGTTGAACGGCGACTTCGCGTAGGTGGTCATGCTGCTGTATTGCGTCGCGTGCTCGTGCCGCCATTTGTCCCCGTGGCTTTCAAGCAGCTGGTCGAGCACCCTGTTTGAAGGTCGCGGTGTGCAGTTCCGCGGTCCGGCCGCCATCCGCTCGGCATTGCGGTGCGCCAGCGGGGGGCGACCCCAGGCGCCACCAGCTTGCCCGCCTCATTGGTCCTGGCGCGGGCCTCGGCCAGCCGCCACCGTCCAAGTATTTCCCGGCTTTTTTAGGCTGCGCACGAATGTCGCTGGCAGCCGATCCAAGGCCCTCAGGATCGGTCGAAGCAACCGAAAATAGGGTAGCTCGGACGCTCCATCTTAGCCCCGAGTTGCGCCCAATGACGAAGTCGGTGCGGTGCCTAGTGCCTGACCACCAGCACCGAGCATTTTGCGTAGCGCACGACATGCCCGGCATTTGAGCCGAGGAAATAGGTGCGCATCGCCGGCCGGTGCGAGGTCATCACGATCAGCTCGGCCTTCATGTGCACGGCTTCCTCCAGGATCTCGTGGTAGATGCCGCCCTGGCGCACCACGCTGGAGATGCGGGAAGGCTCGATGCCGGACTCGCGTGCGACGATGGCGAGCGCTTCTTCCGAGGTCTGGCGCTGCTGCTCGTCGAAATCGGCCGGCACGTATTCGGCCAGCATCACCGGCGTCATCGGCAGCACGTTGAGCAGGCGCACTACGCCGCTCCAGGTCTGCGACAGCGTTGCGGCGGTCGCGATCGCCGGCTTGGCCAGGTCGGTGTCGGCGAGGTCGATGGGCACGAGGATGGACTTGAACATCTGCGCCTCCAAATCTTCCAGTCAGGACGTCTTGCCGGCACGTCGCGCGATCAACCCGATCGAAGCAGCCTTAATTTCGAAGTAGCTTTGGACTGACGAACAGCACCAGCTTGCCACGGCGGTAAGCCACGTCACCCCAATCCTTGACGTCAAAATCGAAGATCGCAAGCCCCGACGTGGGCAGGTTGTCGGCGAGCGCCTTGGCGGCGGTCGGATCGCCGCCGCCTGTCAGCATCAGGGCGATCTCGTGCATGCCCGGATTGTGGCCGACCAGCAGCAATCGTCTCGGATCAGCCGGAATGGTTGCAGTGCGAATGGATTCCAGGATCTGGGCGGGATCGGCGGCGTAGAGTTCCGGCAGGACCTCCACCTGCGGCGCGGCGACGCGGTCCTTCATGGTCTCCCAGGCAATGTCCCAGGTCTGCCGGGCCCGCACGGCATGCGATACCAGTACGGCCTCGGGAAAGGGGGGATGGGAGGCCATCCAGTCGCCGATCTCGGCGGCATCCTTGTGGCCGCGGTCATCGAGCCGGCGGTCTTGGTCACGGCCGCTCGGCGCGTCGGTCTCGGTCTTGGCGTGACGCAGCAGGAGCAAACGGCGCATGGCATTCTCGAATCGTTACACGACCAGGATAATCTACAGGCGCTGGTCGGGGACAAGGTGACAAGCGGCCGCTCAGTCCTTTAAGAAACGACATGAGCGAGACTTTCACAAGCGTGTCCCAGGAAGAAGCCGGCTTTCGCGACCGGGCGCGGCTGTCGTTCGACCTCGATGCGGACATTTGCGTCATCGGGGCCGGGCTTGCCGGACTGTCCATCGCGCTCGAGGCGGCCCGGCTGGGGGCCAGCGTCGCGGTGCTCGAGGGCCGCCACATCGGCTGGAACGCTTCCGGCAACCAGCTCGGCACCGTGATGCCGGGCTTCGCGCTGCCGCTCGCCGAGCTGATCGAGCGCATCGGCTTCGAGGACGCGCGGGAATTGTGGACGCTGTCGAAAGAGGGCGCCGAGTTCGTCCGGGCCAACGCCACCGAAGAGAACATGCCGGGGATCGGCCAGAGCGACGGCGTGCTGGAGGTTTCCAACGTCGATGTCGGCGACCGGCTGATCAGCCGGTTGCAGATGCTCACCGAGGATTTCGACACCGAGGTCGAGGGCTGGCAGGCCGATCGCGTCCGCGAGGTGCTCAAGACCGATCACTACTTCCACGGCGTGTATTATCCGAGGGCGTTCCAGGTCGACGGCCGCAAATATGTGCACGGCCTCGCGGCGCTCGCGCGGCGGGCGGGGGCGCGTATCTTCGAGGATACGCCGGTCGTCAGCATCGATCATTCCGGCATCCGCAAGCGCATCGTCACGCCCTCGGCGCGGCTGCGCGCCACCCACATCGTGCTCGCCGGCAACATCCATCTCGGGGCGCCGCTGCGACGCCTGTCGGAAACGCTGCTGCCGGTCTGGCGCTATGCCGGCATCACCGCGCCGCTCGGCGAGCGCCTGCACGAGATCATCGCCTTCAACGGATCGGTGATGGATTCCGACGGCGTCGATCATTTCCGGATCGTCGATGGCGACCGCCTGATGTGGGAGAGCCCGGAGACCACCTGGGCGGCGCGCCCGCAACGCTTTGCAGGCGCCGTCAGGCGGCGGATCCGATCCATCTTTCCCCAACTCGGCAATGTCGAAATCACCGAAACCTTCGGCGGCGCCACCGGCCAGACCGTGCATGGCATGCCGCAGATCGGCCAGTTGCGCAAAGGCCTGTGGGTGGCCAGCGGGTTCGGCCGCCAGGGCATGAACACCTCGGCCATGGCCGGGCAGATGATCGCGCGCAGCATCCTGTGGGGCGACGAGCGCTGGAAGCTGTTCTCACCGTTCGAGCTGGTCTGGGCGGGGGGAACGACGGGGCGGGTTGCCGGCCAACTGGTCGGAATCTGGGGCAGGGCGAGTTCCGCCGCGGCAGGCTCGCTTGCGCGCTATCGTGAACGTGCCAGGATCAAGGACCGGCAACGCGAGACGCGCCTCGCCGAAGCCAACCGGGCTGCCGGCACCGGGCCGCGCCGGCCGCCGTCAGGTGTCAGGCCGCGGCTTGTCCAGCCGAAAACTGCGTCCGAAACCATGGAACGAGCCTCGCGCGACGACAGCGTCTCGCACGAGACCCGAGAAAAATCCCGCCCGGAAGTGTAACGTACGCGGTTAAAGCCCGTATCTCAGGGCATGGACGCTCCCTCATGGAGAATGAGATGTTTGACCGCCGCATCCTGTTGACGACTGTCGCCGGCCTGTTTGGCCTTGCGGCCTTCCGCTGGCTCAGAGCATCGCCCGCGGAGGCTGGAGAGAAAGCCGCACAGAAATTCGAGATCGAGAAGACGGACGCCGAATGGCGTGCCCAGCTCACGCCGCAGCAATATGAGATCCTGCGCAAGGAAGGCACCGAGCGGCCGGGCTCCAGCCCGCTGCTCAAGGAGCACCGCAAGGGCGTCTTCGCCTGCGCCGGCTGCGACCTGCCGCTGTTCGCCTCCGACACCAAATTCGAGAGCGGCACGGGCTGGCCCAGCTTCTACCAGCCGATCGAGGGCAACGTCGGCAAGACCGAGGATCGCACCTTTGGCATGCTCCGCACCGAGGTGCATTGCCGGCGCTGCGGCGGCCATCTCGGGCACGTGTTCGACGACGGTCCGAAGCCGACCGGATTGCGCTACTGCATCGACGGTTTCGGGCTGGTCTTCCACCCCGCGGCTGCATCCGCAACGTAGGCCTTTCTCCTCGTCATTCCGGGGCGGTCCGCAGGACCGAACTATGGTGCGCAATTGCGCACCTGAGAATCTCGAGGTTCCGGATTCGATGCTGACGCATCGCTCCGGAACGACAATCGTCCCGGCAATTGTTGCCGGTCCCGGCAATTGTGCCCCGGTCATCAGACCGGGGCTTTTTCGTCAAGTCATTGATTTCCTGAGAAAACCCGCATTGGCATAGCCCTTGCGACAGTCTCCTCCGACTGCGGCCATGGTCGACCGGCCGCCGAGATCGGATCTGGAGACAAAGTTATGGGTATCTTCGATGCAATGAACACCTCGGTGGGTGGCCTGCAGGCGCAGTCCTACGCGCTGCAGAACATTTCCGGCAACATCGCGAACTCATCCACCACCGGTTACAAGGGCATCGGGACCAGCTTCGTCGATCTCATTCCGGACGCCTCGGTGCCGAGCAAGCAGGTCGCCGGCGGCGTGACCGCCAATGCCAAGGCCACCATCACCACGCAAGGCACGATCTCGGGCTCCACCGTCGCCACCAACATGGCGATCACCGGCGACGGCTTCTTCTCGATCCAGAAGGCAACCGGCATCGTCGACAACTCGCCGGTGTTCAGCGGCGTCACCTATTACACGCGGCGCGGCGACTTCCAGCTCAATGCCAACGGCAATCTGGTCAACGGCGCCGGCTATTACCTGATGGGCGTCACGGTCGACCCGAAGACCGGCAACCCGCAAGGCAACGTTGCGACGGTCCTGAAATTCCAGAACAACTTCATCCCGGCACAGGCGACGACCTCGATCCAGTACGCGGCGAACCTGCCGACCCAGCCGAACACCGTCGCGAGCACGACTGCGGCGACCAAGACGCTGCTCGCGGCTGGCGGAATCAATCCTTCGGACTTCCAGGCCAACCCCTTGCCGGTGGGCACACCGCCCGCGCCCTATACCAGCGCGACGGTGTCCGGCGCAGCCGCCACGGGCAACATCCGCTCGGCCTATTCGTCGACGACGGGGACGGGCACGGTCCCGCTCCAGAACAACTCGTCCGCGGTGGCATCGGGCACCACTTCGCTCGACAACGCCGTGGGCACGCATCTCGCCTCCAGCATCCTCACAGCGCTGAGCGGCCAGACGCTGACCATCAACGGCAACACAATTACCTTCGACGGCAGCACCACCGTCGCGACGGTTGGCAGCAACACCACGATTGGTCTCGGCGCGGGCACGACGGCGACCGTGGCCAGCATCTTGAACGCGATCCAGACGGCCGGCGGTGCCGGTGTCACGGCCTCGCTCTCCGCCAGCGGCAATATCCAGATCTCGACGGGTACCGGCACCGACGTGGCGGTCAACAGCGGCACCGCAGCCACGGCACTCGGCATCAGCAGCGTGGCGCGCGGCGGCAACGTGCTGTCCTCGCCCTCGATCACAGGCGCCACGGTGCTGAGCGGCGCGGCCACGGCCGGTGGCGCCGAGGTGCTCTCGTCCGGCTTTTCGGCAGGCCCGCCCGCCGACACCATCACCGTCAACGGTCAGACGCTGACCTTTGTGGCCTCGGGCGCCACCGGTCCGAACCAGATCAACATCACCGACAACATCACGACCCTGCTCGGCAAGATCGACGCTCTCTCCGGCGCGTCGGGGTCGTCGATCAGCAGCGGCGGCGTCATCACGCTGAACACCGGCACGGTCTCCAATCTGTCGGTAGCCAGCTCCAACAGTGCGGCCTTCGCCGCGCTCGGCTTCA
The DNA here is from genome assembly GCF_040548265.1 of Bradyrhizobium sp. F1.13.3. Lineage (NCBI taxonomy): Bacteria > Pseudomonadati > Pseudomonadota > Alphaproteobacteria > Hyphomicrobiales > Nitrobacteraceae > Bradyrhizobium > Bradyrhizobium sp. F1.13.3. The sequence continues at coordinate 308,447 of NZ_JBEPRI010000003.1, forward strand.
CCTCGACCATCAGCAAGAATCGTGACGGCGGCGGCACCGCCGGCACCGGTGGCGTCATCGGCAACGACATCGCGACCTTCACCAAGGAATCGATCAGCGGTGGCGCGGTGACCGCCTACAACGCCGCCGGCACGCCGGTGAACCTGCAATTGCGCTGGGCCAAGACCGACAGCGCCTCGCTCGGCGCCGGCCATGCCGATACCTGGAACATGTTCTACCAGACCGACCCGAATGCGACCGGTTCGACGGTCGGCTGGGTCAACACCGGCCAGGCCTTCACCTTTGCCTCCGACGGCTCCCTCACCTCGCCCAGCGGTTCGGGCATCACCATCAACAACGTCAGCGTCAGCGGGCAGTCGCTCGGCTCGGTGTCCTTCAACATCTCCTCGGGCGGGCTGACGCAATATGCCAGCACCAGCGGCGCGGTGACCATCAACACCATCACCCAGAACGGCTACGCCGCGGGTCAGCTCCGCTCGGTCGCCGTCAACAACAACGGTCTCGTGGTCGGCACCTTCTCCAACGGCCAGAACCTCGACCTCGCACAGGTCTCGTTGTCGCACTTCAACGGCACCAATTATCTCAAGGCGATCGACGGCGGCGCTTACGCTTCAACCGAGCAGTCGGGGCCCGCGATCGACGGCGCGTCGGGCACCATCAGCGGCTCGTCGCTGGAAGGCTCGAACACCGACATCGCCGACGAATTCACCAAGCTGATCGTGACCCAGCAGGCCTATTCGGCCAACACCAAGGTGATCACGACCGCGAATTCGATGGTGCAGGACCTCTTGAACGTGTTGCGCTGATCGCGCGTGACGTAACCAAAGGCGGCAAGTCAACATGGGTTTGAGTTCAGCCCTCGCCAGTGCGATGAGCGGTCTGCGTGCCAATCAGGCTGCGCTCTCGATCGTTTCCTCGAACGTCGCCAACTCGCAGACGCCGGGTTACGTCGTCCAGACGCCGAACCAGATCGAGGTCACCACCGGCGACTTCGGCTCGACGGTGATGACGACCGGCGTCAGCCGCGAGCTCGACACCTATGTGCAGAACCAGCTGCGCACCGAGACCGGCGGCAGCGGCTACGCCGACCAGATGGCCAACATCCTGAAGCAGCTTCAGAATGTCTATGGCACGCCCGGCAACAGCGGTACGCTCGAAAACGCGCTGAATAGTTTCACCACGGCGCTGCAGGCGCTGTCGACCAACGCGGGCTCGTCGTCGGCGCAGACGGTTGCGCTCGGCGCGGCGCAGACGCTGGCGCAGCAGCTCAACCTCGCCACCAAGGGAATCCAGTCGCTGCGCTCCAACGTTGAGCAGGATCTCGGCAATTCGGCGCTAGCCGCCAACGCGGCGATGCAGCAGGTCGCCGACATCAACGGCAGGCTCCAGGGCCTTTCGGCAAACGACCCCTCGGCCGCGACGCTGATGGACCAGCGCGACCAGGCCATCAACACGCTGTCGAAATATGTCGACGTCCACGTCACCACCGACGGGTCCAATCAGGCCAACATCTACACCACCACCGGCATCCAGCTGGTCGGCGCCGGCCTGGCCTCGCAATTCACCTTTGCGTCCGCCGGCGCGTTGTCGGCGACCTCGCTCTACAACATCGATCCGGCCAAATCCGGCGTCGGCGCGTTCAACATCAGGCTCCCGAACGGATCCTCGGTCGATGTCATCGCCAACAGCGTGGTGTCTTCGGGCCAGATCGCGGCCGATCTGAAGCTGCGCGATCAGACGCTGGTGCAGGCGCAGAACCAGATTGACCAGTTCGCCGCGACGATGTCGAGCGCGTTGTCGGACAAGACCACGGCCGGCAGCACGGTCACCGGCCCGCCGGCCGGCTTCGATCTCGATCTTGCCGGGGCGGCGCCGGGCAACAGCGTCAACTTCACCTACACCGATACGACCACCAACACGAAGCGACAGGTCACGCTGGTCAACGCGACCGATCCGGCGGCGCTGCCGCTCCAGAACGCCACCAACGCCAATCCGATGCAGATCGGGGTGAACTTCTCCGGCGGCATGAGCGCGATCGCCTCGGCGCTCAACACCGCGCTTAACGGCTCGCATCTGTCGTTCGCCGCCGCCCCGTCGCCGGCGACGGCCACCACATTGCGGGTGACCGACGACAACAGCGGCCTCACCAAGGTCAATTCGGCCTCGATCACCAAGACGATCTCGTCGCTGACCTCGGGTAATCCGCAACTGCCGCTGTTCACCGATGGCGGGCAGGCGCTCTACACCGGCGCGATCACGGCATCGGGTTCGCAGATGACCGGCCTTGCCGGGCGCATCGCCGTGAACACTCAGCTCGCCACCGACCCGACCAGGCTGTCGGTCTACAACACCTCGCCGGTGACGCCCACCGGCGACACCACGCGCTCGGACTATCTTTATTCGCAGCTCACCTCGGCGGTGTTCTCCTATTCGCCGCAATCCGGTCTGGGCTCGGCGAGCCAGCCCTTCACCGGCAGCGTCTCGAACTACCTCCAGCAGTTCCTGAGCATCCAGGGCAATGCCGCGACCCAGGCGACCCAGCTCCAGCAGGGCCAGAGCGTCGTGGTCTCGACGCTACAGGCCAAGTTCAACTCGACCTCCAGCGTCAACCTGGACTCGGAGATGTCGAACCTGATCCAGCTCCAGAATGCCTATGCCGCTAACGCTCATGTCATGTCGGTGGTGCAGAGCATGATGAATACGTTGCTCCAGGCTCAGGTGTAACAAGTAACAGGGCTCTGAAACATGTCGATCAGCAGCATCAACTATTCCTCGTCGGTTCTCGGTTCGCAGATCCGCAACATCAATCAGCAGCTCACCGACCTGTCGACGCAGCTCTCGACCGGCAAGCTGTCGCAGAACTATTCCGGGATGGGCACCAACGAGGGCTTTGCGATCGCCGGGCGCGCGCAGCTCTCCAACATCGCCGCCTATACCGACACGATGACCAACGTCAACGTCAGCATCAACCTCGCCAATACCGCGTTGCAGTCGCTGACCACGATCCGCAACACGGTGCAGACGGGCTCGGCCAACACCGCGCAGGATCTCAACGTCAACGGCCAGACGGTTGCGCAGAACACCGCAGCCGCGCAATTCGGGTCGATGGTCGGCGTTCTCAACACGCAATCTGGCAACCGATATCTGTTCTCCGGAACCGCCTTCAACACGCCGTCCGTCGCGAATGCCGGCGACATCATCAACGGCACCACGACGCAGGCGGGCTTCAAGACCGTGATGGCGGAGCGCCAGGCCGCCGACCTCGGCGCCAACGGCATGGGCCGGTTGGTGCTGGCGACGCCACAGCCGACGCCGAGCTCGGTAATGGTCTCCGAGGACGCCGCGGCATCGCCCTTCGGCCTGAAGATCGCCGCGGTCTCCTCGACGTTGACCGGTGCGACGGTCACCGGCCCGAGCGGCTCGCCGGTGTCGTTCTCGGTCGACCTCAACGGCGTCAATCCGAACAATGGCGACAAGCTCAGCGTGCAGTTCACGCTGCCCGATGGCTCGACCGAGCAGATCGACCTGACGGCATCGACGGCGACGCCGACGCCGCTCGGCAGCTTTGCCATCGATGCAAGCGTCCCGGTCAACCCGAACAACACGGCGACGAACCTCAACAGCGCGCTGAACACCGCGATCAAGAAGCTTGCCGGCACCTCGCTGGTGGCGGCCTCCGCCATCACCGCCGGCGACAATTTCTTCAACACCGACAGCTCGGCGATCGGGGTTGCCAAGACCAGCCAGGCGTCCGTGCCGATCAGTGGCACCACCGCGCTATCCGGCACCTCGCCCTCGGACTCGATTGCGCCGGGCTTCTCCGCCGGCGACACCCTGACCGTCAACGGCACCACGATCAGCTTCGTCACTTCGGGGGCGACTGGCAACCAGCTGAATATCGGCGACAGCATCCAGGCCCTGATGAGCAAGATCGACGCCATCACGGGCACCTCGCGGCCGTCTACCATCCACGGCGGCTCGATCACGATCAACACCGACGATGCGGCGAGCCTGAACATCACGAGCTCGAATACGGGTGCTCTCGCCTCGCTCGGTTTCAGCTCGACGCCGATCACCGCCACGCAACCGCCGCTGCGCGTCGGCTCGTCGCCCGCGAGTTCGGCGACCACGCTGGTCAACGGCTCGGCCACCACCGTGAAATGGTACCTGGGCAATGACGGCCCCGGCTCGCCGCGCTCCACCGCGATGGCCCGGGTCGACGATTCCGTCACGGTGCAGTATGGCGCGCAGGCGAACGAGGACGCGATCCGCAAGGAGCTGCAGGCTGTCGCCGTGTTCGGGACGTTCTCGACCTCGCCGACCGGGCAGTATTCGGGCGGGCAGGTCGCCGCACTGAGCCTGCGGGTGACGCAGGCCCTGACGAAGCAGCCCGGACAGCAGCGCATCGAGGACATCCAGACCGACATTGCGATGGCCCAGAACACCATGAAGGGCGCAAGCTCGCGCCAGACCCAGGCCAAAGCGCAGCTCCAGACCATCATCGACCAGGCGGAATCGGCCCCACCGGACCAGGTTGCGAGCGAGATCCTGTCGCTCCAGAACGCCCTCCAGGCGTCCTACCAGGTGACATCGAACCTCTCGCAGCTCTCGCTCGTCAAGTTCCTGTAAGCCGGCGTTAAGGCGCCGTTAACCATGCCTCTTTACCTCTTGGTGAGGATTGCAGCGGGGCGGAGCTGACGATGTCGGAGAAGATGAAACTGGTGGTGGCCACGCCATGTTTCGGCGGGCAGGTGACGAGCATCTATGCGAGCTCGATCTTCGCGCTCCAGCGCGCCGTGCACGGCATGGCCAATCTCGAGCTCAAGGTGCAGCTGCGCGACGGCGATGCGCTAATCACGCGCGCACGGGCCAATCTGGCGGCGATGTTCCTGGACGATCCAGAGGCGACGCATTTCCTGTTCATCGACGCCGACATCGGCTTCAAGCCGGAGCAGGTGTTCCGGCTGATCGAGTGCGGCGCGGACGTCGTCGCCGGCTGCTATCCGATCAAGCGGATCAACTGGGACAAGGCCGCGCGCGCGATCCAGTCCGGCCGCGCCGACGTGCCGGCCGCATCGCTCGACTACGTGCTCGAGATCGAGGACCCCGACCGCATCGTGGTGGTGAACGGCTTCACCCGCGTGCGTTACGCCGGCACCGGCTTCCTGATGATCCGGCGCTCCGTGCTGGAGACGATGTGCCGTCATCCGGATTACGCGGCCTTGCAATTCTTCCGCGAACATTCGCACGATACGCTGGCGGCGAGCCTGAACCGGTTTGCCTTGTTCGAATGCATGATCGATGCGGCGACCGGCACCTATCTGTCCGAGGACTTCGCCTTCTGCAAGCGCTGGACCGACATCGGCGGCGAGATCTGGGCCGACATCGAGAGCTCGCTCGATCACGTCGGGCCGTCGGTGTTCCACGGCGACATCACCTCGCAATTCGCACCGGCGCCCGCGGCGGCGGCCGATGCGGCGTGAGCCTTTCGGGATGAGCGCCGGCGCATCCCGTCTGTCAGCCAGCGAGCGCGCGTCTGACGGCGGCTCGCGCTATCGCCTGCGCGATCTCTTCACACCGCTGGATACGCTGCTCGCCTCCGGCGGAGATCCGCGGCTGGCGCTGGATGCGAACGACCGTGTCAACGCCTATGGTTGCGCGGCTTCGCCGGAGCCGGAGCTCTGGAATTTCGCCTCCGCGACCGCGTCGACGATCTCGCAGATGGCCTACGACCGCGCCGCGCTGGCGCGCGAAGAGCTGATGCACAAATGCCTGTTCGACGAGGTCGAGATCGCCTTCGATGCCCGCTGCGAGGACATGCGCGAGGAGCTGCGCGGCCACCTTGCGCTCTCGTCGCGCATCGACGTCGTGTTCTCGCCGTCCGGCACGGACTACCAGCTTCACGCGCTGTTCGTGGCGCGCGCGGTGCTCGGTGCGTCGCCGGTGACGATCGTGGTCGGCGCCGACCAGACCGGAAGCGGGACGCCGCATACCGCACGCGGCCACCATTTCAGCACGATGACGCCAGGCGGCGTGGCCGTGCGCAAGGACGGCGCGGTGACGGGGCTCGCCGGCGACAGCATTGCGGTGCCGCTGATCGACATGGCGGCCGGCATTGCGATGCGCACCGATGCCGATGCCGCGGTGCTGCGCGCGGTCGAGACCAGCCTCACGCAAGGCCGCCGCGTTTTGTTGCAGATCATGGATTCGTCAAAACTCGGTTGGCGTGCCCCAAGCGAGGCCTGTCTCGACGAGATCGCGCGGCGCTGGCCGCGCAAGGTTCAAATCGTCGTCGATGCCTGTCAGGCGCGGCTCGGCCGCCGGCGGCTGCGCGCCTATCTCGACCGTGGTTACATGGTGCTGATGACCGGCTCGAAGTTTTTCGGCGGCCCCGCCTTCAGCGGTGCGCTGCTGCTGCCGAAAGGCCTGTCGCGCTCGATCGACCGGATTGGCGGGATCGCGCCCGGCATCTTCGACTATGCCGGCCGCTGCGACTGGCCGGTAGCGTGGACGACGCTACGCTCGCGCTTCGAGCGGCGGCCGAATTTCGGTCAATGGCTGCGCTGGGAGGCCGCGCTGGCCGAGATCGGCAGCTACTACGCCGTGCCCGGGGCTTTCCGCGCCAGGATGCTGGCCGAGCTTGCAGCCGGCATCGACAGCATGATCGCGTTGTCGCCGTCACTTCGTGCCGTTCCAGCCGCGATCGAGAAGTCAGGCGCGGACGACGAGGAATTCGCGCAAGCCACGATCTTTCCGTTCACGCTGCTGCGCGGCGGCAAGCCGGTCTCGATCGCCGAGACCAGCGCCGTGCATCGGGCGCTGGCGCGCGACATGGCCGAGGAGATCAGCGACAGCGCGGCGGATCGGCAAGTGGCCGCCCAGCGCTGTCTCGTCGGCCAGCCGGTCCGACTGGAGAGGCAGGACGGTGCGCCGCAGGTCGTGTTGCGCCTCTGCGTCGGCGCACGATTGGTGACCGAAGCCTGGTCGCCGGATCCAATGCAGGCGAAACGCAATGTGCAACACGTTCTCGATCGCATCGCCCATGTGCTGGTGAAGATCGAGCTGTTGCTTGACCGTGGCGCGGTCACGGCCGCGCCGGCAAAGTCCGCGTTCGAGGTGTGAGATGCAACATCCAGTTTCCGCGCAGAGCGGCGTGACCGCGCCGAACCATGCCGACCGCATCGGCTTTGCGCAGTTGACGCGTCGCGCCTTCGAGGGCGGCGACCTGCATCCATTGCGCGAGCGGCTGCTGGCGCGGATCGAGGAAGGGACGGCGGAGGCTGGCGAAGGCCTCGATCTCTCGCTGATTGCCCAGCTTCTCGGCGAGAAGGAGGCCGGTTTGGTGATCCAGACCGAAGTGCTCTCCTTCCACCAATTGTTTCGTACGCCTTGCGCTGCTGCAAAACCCCGGCTGCGCGTGCTCGCGCTCGCTGCCGATATCGACATGGGCGGCAACACGCCGATCGACTTCTTGCTTGAAGACTCCGACATCGAGCTGTTGACGCTCTACGTGGTCAAGGGCATCGGCCTGCCGGAGACTCTGCCCGAGCACGATGTCGCCATCGTGATTGCATCCGATTCCGAGGAGTGCCGGGACGCGCTCGCGCTGATCGAGAAGGCTGCGCCACACTGGCCGAGGCCGCTGCTCAATCGTCCCGATCTCATCGGCAATCTCGATCGCGACAAGCTGTATCGTCTGCTGGCGGGCGTACCCGGTCTCGACATTCCAGTGACCGCCCCCACGACGCGCACGCAATTGTCGGAGCTTTCGCAAGGCAAGATCGTTTGCGAGGAGATCACGGGCGAACTGCGCTTTCCGATGATCGTGAGGCCGCGCGGCACGCATGCCGGCGTCGGGCTTGCCAAGCTCGACGACGCGGCGGCGCTCCCGGCCTATCTTGCCGAGCGGCAAGAGCAGGACTTCTTCGTCGCGCGCTTCGTCGACTATGCGAGTCCCGACGGGCTCTACCGCAAATATCGTCTCGCCATGGTCGACGGCAAACCCTACGCCTGCCACATGGCGATCGCCGATCGCTGGGACATCTGGTATCTCAACGCCTTCATGGCGTTCAGCGAGGAGAAGCGGGCCGAGGAAGCCGTCTTCATGCTCGACTTCGACCAAGCGTTCGCGGCGCGCCACAAAATCGCGCTGGACGAAATGAGCAGGCGCGTCGGCCTCGATTACTTCATCGTCGATTGCGCCGAGAACCAGAACCGCGAGCTCCTGGTCTTCGAAGCCGACAACACCGCCGTCGTGCACAACATGGATCCGCCGGCCGTGTTTCCGTACAAGCCGCCGCAGATGCGCAAGATCTTTGCGGCATTCACGGCGATGCTGTCGCGGCACGCAAGAGCGGGCGAGGAGAGTGCGGCATGAACGAAATCATCCGCAACACGCAAAGCTCCATCACGCACACTTCGCTCGATCCGCAGGACTGGAGCGAGTTTCGCGCGCTCGCCCATCGCATGCTTGACGAGACGATCGACGGCATCGCCAACGTCCGTGCGCGCCCGGTGTGGCAGCCGATCCCCGACGACGTCCGCGCGGCATTCAAGGCCGACGTGCCGCGCGAGGCGAGCGATCTCGCCGACGTCTATCGCGACTTCTCCGAACATGTCGCGCCCTATGCGACCGGGAACGTCCATCCCGGTTTCATGGGCTGGGTGCATGGCGGCGGCACCGCGGTCGGCATGGTCGCGGAAATGCTCGCGGCAGGCCTCAACGCCAATCTCGGCGGCCGCGACCACATGCCGATCGAGGTCGAGCGCCAGGTCGTGGACTGGATGCGCCGCCTGTTCGCCTTCCCGGAAAGCGCGAGCGGCATCTTCGTCACTGGCACGTCGATGGCGAATCTGATGGCGGTGCTGGTGGCACGTACGAGCGCGCTCGGCACGCTGGCGCGGCAGTACGGCATCGGCAATGACGGTGCGCTTCTCACCGCCTATACATCGCAGGCCGCGCATGGCTGCGTCTCGAGGGCGATGGACATCGCCGGGCTCGGTACCGATGCGTTGCGCAAGATCGGGGTCGATGCCGATCATCGCATGGATGTTGCCGCGCTGCGTGCGCAGATCGCGATCGATCGCGAGGTCGGCGTCAAGCCGTTCCTGGTCGTCGCATCCGCTGGTACGGTCGATATCGGCGCGATCGACGATCTCAAGGCGATCGCGCAGCTGTGCCGCGAGGAAGGAATCTGGTTTCACGTCGACGGCGCCTTCGGTGCGCTCGCGATCCTGTCGCCCGAGCTTGCGCCGCTGCTCGGTGGCATCGAGCTTGCGGATTCCATTGCGCTCGATTTCCACAAATGGGGACAGGTGCCTTACGACGCCGGCTTTCTGCTGGTACGCGACGGCGAGCAGCATCGGCAAGCCTTTGCGCAGCCCGCGGCCTATCTGCGTCGCGAGGCGAGGGGGCTTGCGGCCGGCGCGATCTGGCCGTGTGATCTCGGCCCCGATCTGTCGCGCGGCTTCCGTGCGCTGAAGACGTGGTTCACGCTGAAGACGTTCGGCACCGATCGGCTTGGTGCGGTGATCGCGCGAAGCTGTGCGCTGGCGAAATATCTGGAGACGCGCGTCCTCGCCGAGCCGCGGCTGGAATTGCTGGCACCTGTCAATCTCAACATCGTCTGCTTCCGTTACCGCGCTGCCGGAGAGGTCAATCGCGAGATCGTCGTCGACATCCAGGAGTCCGGTATTGCGGCGCCATCGAGTACGACGCTGGACGGCAGGTTTGCGATCCGCGCCGCGATCGTCAATCACCGTACCAACGAGTCCGACATCGACGCGCTGGTCGCGGCCGTGCTGGAGTTCGGCGGACGACGGAGCGGGGGAGTGATCGAGGTCGAGGCGCCGCCGCTCGCGGCACAATAGCTCGATGCATGTCTGAAACGACAACGGCCCCGGACGATCCGGGGCCGTTTTCATTCGTATGGCTGGTCGTTCGTCCGGCCCGGTCGTTCGCCCGGCGTGGGCCCGCGAACGCGTGGGATCAGGCGGCGGTGCTGACGTCGTTCTGGCCCGCTTCCGTCTTGGGATGCGTGGCCTCGAACTGGCTCCGTAACTTCTCTTCATAGGCGATCAGCTTGCGGGCATCCTTCAGCGCGCGATAGAGGTCGCCGTTGAGGATGTTGTTGTTGATGCCTTCGATGATCGGCCAGGAGCTCGGCACCGCGGTGACGATGTCGCGCACCAGGTTGAAATAGGTGCCGTGCTGGGTCTGCGGATCCGGCGAGATGTACATGAGCTGGACCGCCAGATAGACGAGCTTGGCGGGCGAGTCGGCGGTCTCCGGCGTGAGGATGTCGCGCTCGCGCAGGATCGGCACGTTGTCGCCGTCGATCAGAAGGCGGGCGCGCTGGTCGGTGTTGGTTATCACGCAGTTGCCGACGATGATGCGTTCGTGCGGTCTGAGCTCGACCTTGAGGGCCATGCCTGTTCTCCATCAACGCTTTCGTAACCGAGCGTGTGTTGCGGCGGATCAGGGCGCAATACTCCATCAAGACTAGTTAACGAGTTGTAAATCCCGGTCATTGCCGCGAAAAAACTCAATTATATCAACGTCGAAATCACCCGGCGGAGCGGCGTCACGGGCCTGCATATCGGCCGAATCGCACGGCGGCTCAGCAAAAGTGCCCATTTCATTTCATGTTTCGTTAGAGGACTCCGCCCCACGGTCCGCCGGTCGCTGGGTCACTCGATCCATGCAGACGCGTAACAGTAAGCGTTGTTTACCAGAAAGGTAACACCCAATGTCCGGTATCGTTCTCTCCTCCTCGGTTCGTCAGAACCTCCTCTCCCTCCAGTCCACCGCTGATCTTCTCGCCACCACGCAGAACCGTCTGTCGACCGGCAAGAGCGTCAATTCGGCCCTGGACAATCCCACCAACTTCTTCACGGCACAGTCGCTCGACAACCGCGCCAGCGACATCAACAATCTGCTCGACGGCATCGCCAACGGCGTGCAGGTGCTGCAGGCCGCCAACACCGGCATCACCTCGCTGCAGAAGCTGATCGACTCTGCGAAGTCGATCGCCAACCAGGCGCTGCAGACCACCGTCGGCTACTCGACCAAGTCCAACGTCTCCGCCACCATCGCGGGTGCGACCGCGGCTGACCTGCGCGGCACGACGAGCTTCGCCAGCGCGACCGCAAGCAGCAACGTCGTGTTTAGCGGCGCGGCGGGCGGCACCACGGCGGCGACCGGCACCACGACCCTCGGCGCCACCATCGGCTCTTTCGCCAGCACCGGCGCGACGGCCGGCGACGGCACCACGGCCCTGACCGGCACCATCACCCTGATCGCGACCAACGGCACCACGGCAACCGGCCTGTCGGCCAACGCCCAGCCCGCCGACGGCGACACGCTGACCGTGAACGGCAAGACCATCACCTTCCGCAGCGGCTCCGCTCCGGCTTCGACCGCGGTTGCGTCCGGTTCGGGCGTCAGCGGCAATCTCGTCACCGACGGCAGCGGCAACACCACCGTCTATCTCGGCACCGCGGGCACCCCGGCTGCGAACGTCAACGATCTGTTGACCGCAATCGATCTCGCCAGCGGCGTGAAGACGGTGTCCATCACCGCGGGTGCAGCGACGTTCGCCACCAGCGCCGGCCAGACCGCCTCAACCGCTGCCGGCGGCGCCGTCACGCTGAAGAGCTCGACGGGTGCGGATCTGAGCGTCACCGGCAAGGCCGACCTGCTCAAGGCTCTCGCCCTGACGACGGCCGTGGGCGGCGGCAACGCCACCGTGAGCGTCAACCGGACCACCAGCGCCGGCTCGCTGGGTGCGACCATCGCCGACGGTTCGACGCTGAACGTCGACGGTCACGTCATCACCTTCAAGAACGCGCCGATCCCGGGCTCGACCGGTGCTCCGAGCGTTCCGAGCGGGTATGGTGCGAGCGGTAACGTCCTCACCGACGGCAATGGTAACTCGACGGTCTATCTGCAGGCCGGCACGGTCAACGACGTGCTGAAGGCGATCGACCTTGCCACCGGCGTGCAGACCGCGACGGTCAATGCCAACGGCACCGCGACGCTTGCGACTGCGACCGGCCAGACCAACTCGTCGATCAACGCCTCGGGTCAGCTCAAGCTCTCGACCGGCGTCAATGCCGACCTGTCGATCACCGGCACCGGCAATGCGCTGAATGCGCTTGGCTTCGCCGGCAATACCGGGACCTCGACCGCCTTTACCGCGGCACGTACCTCGGGCGTCGGCGGCCTCAGCGGCAAGACCTTGACCTTCTCCTCCTTCAACGGCGGCACGGCGGTCAATGTCACCTTCGGCGACGGCACCAGCGGCACGGTCAAGACGCTCGATCAGCTGAACACGAAGCTTCAGGCCAACAACCTGACGGCGACGATCGATGCCAACGGCCTGCTGACGGTTTCGACCACCAACGACTACGCGTCCTCGACCATCGGTTCGAGCGCCGCGGGTGGTGCGATCGGCGGCACGCTGACTTCGGCGCTGACGTTCTCGACGGCTTCCAGCCCCGTCCAGGACACGGTTGCCCAGACCTCGCGTTCGAACCTGGTGTCTCAGTACAACAACATCCTGAACCAGATCGACACGACCTCGCAGGACTCCTCGTTCAACGGCGTCAACCTGCTGAACGGCGACCAGCTCAAGCTGGTGTTCGACGAGACCGGCAAGTCGAACCTGAGCATCACGGGCGTGACCTACAACTCCAAGGGTCTCGGCCTTGCTGCGCTGACCAGCGGTGTCGACTTCATTGACAACTCCGCGACCAACAAGGTGCTGTCGAACCTGAACGCCGCGTCGAGCACGCTGCGCTCGGAAGCTTCGAGCCTCGGCTCGAACCTCTCGGTGGTGCAGGTGCGTCAGGACTTCAACAAGAGCCTGATCAACGTGCTGCAGACCGGTTCTTCGAACCTGACGCTGGCCGACACCAACACCGAAGCGGCCAACAGCCAGGCGCTGTCGACCCGCCAGTCCATCGCGGTCTCCGCGCTGTCGCTGGCCAACCAGTCGCAGCAGAGCGTGCTGCAGCTGCTCCGCTAACAAGCGGACGACATCGCAAGCAAGATCCGGCGGCGGGGCTCAGGCCCCGCCGCTTTCTTTTTGCGCCGGCACCAGAGTGCCGCGGCAAAGCGCAGACGATGCATCCGGATGCAGCCGATTGCTCACTCTCAGTTATGGTTGACAAGTCGCAAACGTCGCGTCGCTGCACGGAAAAGCGTCATCCAATCATGACGATATGAGCGAGCCAGATCCGGCTTCGATCGCGCACATGGTGAATCCGCGCAAGGACTGGCGCGACACGCTTCATGCTTTGTTAGCCGTCTACGTTCACCGTTCCGGACATCGATTAATCCTAATCGAAGTTTGTTGCGTTGCGTACCAGAAGGGTAACACTCAATGTCCGGTATCGTTCTCTCCTCGTCCGTTCGACAGAACCTGCTCTCTCTCCAGTCCACCGCTGATCTTCTCGCGACCACACAGAGCCGTCTGTCGACCGGCAAGAGCGTGAACTCGGCCCTGGACAATCCCACCAACTTCTTCACCGCACAGTCGCTCGACAACCGCGCCAGCGACATCAACAATCTGCTCGACGGCATCGCCAACGGCGTGCAGGTGCTGCAGGCCGCCAACACCGGTATCACCTCGCTGCAGAAGCTGATCGACTCTGCGAAGTCGATCGCCAACCAGGCGCTGCAGACCACCGTCGGCTACTCGACCAAATCCAATGTCTCCACCACGATTTCGGGTGCGACGGCGGCCGATTTGCGCGGCACGACGAGCTTCGCCAGCGCCACCGCGAGCAGCAACGTGCTGTATAACGGCACGGCCGGCGGCACCACGGCGGCGAGCGGCACCACGACCCTTGGCGCCACCATCGGCAGCTTTGCAAGCACTGGCGCAACGGCCGGCAACGGCACCACGGCGCTGTCCGGCACCATCACCCTGATCGCCACCAACGGCACGACCGCAACGGGTCTTGCCGGCAACGCCCAGCCCGCCGACGGCGACACGCTGACCGTGAACGGTAAGACCATCACTTTCCGCTCGGGTTCTGCTCCGGCTTCGACTGCGGTTCCCTCGGGTTCGGGCGTCAGCGGCAATCTCGTCACCGACGGCAGCGGCAACACCACCGTCTATCTCGGCACCGCGGGCACCCCGGCTGCGACCGTCGCCGATCTCTTGACCGCCGTCGATCTCGCCAGCGGCGTGAAGACGGTAGCCATCACTGCGGGTGCCGCAACGATCGCCACCAGCGTCGGCCAGACCGCTTCGAGCGCTACCGGCGGCGCCGTCACGCTGAAGAGCTCGACGGGTGCGGATCTGAGCGTCACCGGCAAGGCCGACCTGCTCAAGGCTCTCGCCCTGACGACGTCTGTGGGCGGCGGCAACGCCACCGTGTCCGTTGCACGGACCACGAGCGCGGGCTCGCTGGGTGCGACCATTGCGGACGGCTCGACGCTGAACGTCGACGGCCACGTCATTACCTTCAAGAACGCGCCGATCCCGGGCTCGACCGGTGCTCCGAGCGTCCCGAGCGGCTATGGCGCCTCCGGCAACGTTCTCACCGACGGCAGCGGCAACTCGACGGTCTATCTGCAGGGCGGTACGATCAACGACGTGCTGAAGGCGATCGACCTTGCCACCGGTGTTCAGACCGCGGCGATCTCCAGCGGCGCCGCGACGCTGACGACCGCGACCGGCCAGACCAACTCGTCGATCAACGCCTCGGGCCAGCTCAAGCTCTCGACCGGCGTCAACGCCGATCTGTCGGTCACCGGCACCGGCAATTCGCTGAACGTGCTCGGCCTCGCCGGCAACACCGGAACTGCGACCGCCTTTACCGCGGCACGTACCTCGGGCGTCGGCGGCCTCAGCGGCAAGACCTTGACCTTCTCCGCCTTCAGCGGCGGCACGGCGGTCAACGTCACCTTCGGCGACGGCACCAACGGCACGGTCAAGACGCTCGATCAGCTCAATAGCTCGCTTCAGGCCAACAACCTGACTGCGACGATCGACGCCAACGGCCTGCTGACGGTTTCGACCACCAACGACTACGCGTCTTCGACGATCGGGTCGAGCGCCGCGGGTGGTGCGATCGGCGGCACGCTGACCACGGCGCTGACGTTCTCGACGGCTTCCAGCCCCGTCCAGGATACGGTTGCGCAGACCTCGCGTGCCAACCTGGTCGGCCAGTACAACAACATCCTTGCGCAGATCGACTCGACCTCGCAGGACTCCTCGTTCAACGGCGTCAACCTGTTGAACGGCGACCAGCTCAAGCTGGTGTTCGACGAGACCGGCAAGTCGAACCTCAGCATCACCGGCGTGACCTACAACTCCAAGGGTCTCGGCCTCGCTGCGTTGACCGGTGGCGTCGACTTCATCGACAACTCCGCTACCAACAAGGTGCTGACCAACCTGAACTCGGCCTCGAGCACGCTGCGCTCGGAAGCCTCGAGCCTCGGCTCGAACCTGACGATCGTGCAGGTTCGTCAGGACTTCAACAAGAACCTGATCAACGTGCTGCAGACCGGTTCGTCCAACCTGACTCTGGCCGACACCAACGTCGAAGCCGCGAACAGCCAGGCGCTGTCGACCCGCCAGTCGATCGCGGTCTCCGCGCTGTCGCTGGCCAACCAGTCGCAGCAGAGCGTGCTGCAGCTGCTCCGCTAACAAGCGGAAGACATCGCAAGACGACTACGGCGGCGGGGCTTCGGCTCCGCCGCTTTTTTTCGTGCGTCAGCCGACATTCGCCGCCACGCATCGTTCTGAAAAAGTAACCAGCGGTTATGGTTAATGGAGAGTAAGCGCGGATAAATGCCAATGATTTCAGCCTGATTGCCGGCCGCGACCGCGCCTTCCGCGCGCTTATGGTGAACCCGCGCTTAATGCGGGCGCGTGTTGTTTCACCCTTTGTTAGCCATGTCGCGGCACGCTGGCCCGTCACTCGATCCGAAGCGATCGAACGAAGACGCGTAAACCAGAAGGGTAAGAGTCATGTCCGGTATTGTTCTCTCTGCGTCGGTTCGCCAGAACCTGCTGTCTCTCCAGTCCACCGCTGATCTTCTCGCCACCACACAGAACCGTCTGTCGACCGGCAAGAGCGTCAACTCGGCCCTGGACAATCCCACCAACTTCTTCACCGCACAGTCGCTCGACAACCGCGCCAGCGACATCAACAATTTGCTCGACGGCATCGCCAACGGCGTGCAGGTGCTGCAGGCCGCCAACACCGGCCTGACCTCGCTGCAGAAGCTGATCGACAGCGCCAAGTCGATCGCCAACCAGGCGCTGCAGACCACCGTCGGCTACTCGACCAAGTCCAACGTCTCGACCACGATCGCCGGTGCGACGGCGGCCGATTTGCGCGGCACGACGAGCTTCGCCAGTGCGACCGCGAGCAGCAACGTGCTGTATAACGGCACGGCCGGCGGCACCACGGCGGCGAGCGGCACCACGACCCTTGGCGCCACCATCGGCAGCTTTGCAAGCACTGGCGCAACGGCCGGCAACGGCACCACGGCGCTGGGCGGCACCATCACCCTGATCGCCACCAACGGCACGACCGCAACGGGTCTTGCCGGCAACGCCCAGCCCGCCGACGGCGACACGCTGACCGTGAACGGCAAGACCATCACGTTCCGCTCGGGCTCCGCTCCGGCCTCTACTGCGGTTGCGTCCGGCTCGGGCGTCAGCGGCAATCTCGTCACCGACGGCAGCGGCAACACCATCGTCTATCTCGGCACCGCGGGCACCCCGGCTGCGACCGTCGCCGACCTCTTGTCCGCGATCGATCTCGCCAGCGGCGTGAAGACGGTAGCCATCACTGCGGGTGCCGCAACGATCGCCACCAGCGTCGGCCAGACCGCCTCGAGCGCCGCTGCCGGCGCGGTCACGCTGAAGAGCTCGACGGGTGCGGATCTGAGCGTCACCGGCAAGGCCGACCTGCTCAAGGCTCTCGCCCTGACGACGTCTGTGGGCGGCGGCAACGCCACTGTGTCCGTTGCACGGACTACGAGCGCGGGCTCGCTGGGTGCGACGATCGCGGACGGCTCGACGCTGAACGTCGACGGCCACGTCATTACCTTCAAGAACGCGCCGATCCCGGGCTCGACCGGTGCTCCGAGCGTTCCGAGCGGCTTCGGTGCGAGCGGCAACGTCCTCACCGACGGCAACGGCAACTCGACCGTCTATCTGCAGGCAGGCACCGTCAACGACGTGCTGAAGGCGATCGACCTTGCCACCGGCGTGCAGACTGCCGCGATTGCTGCCAACGGCACGGCGACACTGAGCACCGCAACCGGCCAATCGAACTCGACGATCAATACGTCCGGCCAGCTCAAGCTCTCGACCGGGATCAATGCCGACCTCTCGATCACCGGCTCCGGCAATGCGCTGAACGTGCTCGGCCTCGCCGGCAACACCGGCAGCGCCACCGCCTTTACCGCGGCACGTACCTCGGGCGTCGGCGGCCTCAGCGGCAAGACCTTGACCTTCTCCGCCTTCAACGGCGGTACGGCGGTCAACGTCACCTTCGGCGACGGCACCAACGGAACGGTCAAGACGCTCGACCAGCTCAACACGCAGCTTCTGGCCAACAACCTGGCTGCGACGATCGACGCCAACGGCCTGCTGACCATCACGGCGTCCAACGACTACGCGTCGTCGACGCTCGGCTCGACGACCGCCGGCGGTGGCATCGGCGGCACGCTCACGTCGGCGCTGACGTTCTCGACGGCTTCCAACCCCATCCAGGATGCGGTTGCACAGACGGCCCGTGCGAACCTGGTGTCTCAGTACAACAACATCCTGAACCAGATCGACACGACCTCGCAGGACTCCTCGTTCAACGGCGTCAACCTGCTGAACGGCGATCAGCTCAAGCTGGTGTTCGACGAGACAGGCAAGTCGAGCCTCAACATCACCGGCGTGACCTACAACTCCAAGGGTCTCGGCCTCGCTGCCTTGACCGTTGGTGTCGACTTCATCGACAACGCCGCGTCCAACCGCGTGCTGACCAATCTGAACGCCGCGTCGAGCACGCTGCGCTCGGAAGCCTCAGCGCTCGGTTCGAACCTCTCGGTGGTGCAGGTGCGTCAGGACTTCAACAAGAACCTGATCAACGTGCTGCAGACCGGTTCTTCGAACCTCACGTTGTCCGATACCAACGTCGAGGCGGCCAACAGCCAGGCGCTGTCGACCCGCCAGTCCATCGCGGTTTCCGCGCTGTCGCTGGCCAACACCTCGCAGCAGAGCGTGCTCCAACTGCTCCGCTAAGTAGCTGGCATCACTGAATAAAACCAGAGCGGCGGGGTCGTTTGCCCCGCCGCTTTTTTGCGTCTGGAGGCGGGCAGGGGCGTTCACCGGCCATTAACCCTATCCCTTAAACCGGCGTTAACCATACTTTAAAGGACAGCCTCTAAGACTGGACAAAAGCCCGCTTTCAAGACCGCGCGGCCGATTCGTACCTGGTTCAAGAGGAAGACTCGCCAATGTCCAACATCGTTCTCTCGGCGTCCGTTCGCCAGAACCTGTTGTCGCTGCAGTCGACGGCCGACTTGCTGGCCACGACGCAGGAGCGGCTGTCGACCGGTAAGAAGGTCAACACGGCGCTCGACAATCCCACCAACTTCTTCACGGCCCAGGGGTTGGACAACCGGGCGAGCGACATCAGCAACCTGCTGGATGGCATCAACAACGGTGTGCAGGTGCTCCAGGCGGCCAACACCGGCGTCACCTCGCTGCAGAAGCTGATCGACAGCGCCAAGTCGATCGCCAACCAGGCGCTCCAGACCACGGTCGGCTATTCCACCAAATCGAACGTCTCCACCACGATTCCCGGTGCGACGCCCGCCGACCTCCGCGGCACGACCTCATATGCGAGCGCGACCGCCAAGAGCAACGTGCTCTATACCGGCGCAGCCGGTGGCGTCACCCCGGTCACGGGAACCGCCGCGCTCGGCGCCTCGCTCGGCTCAACCGCCGGCGCCTTTACCGGCACAGCGGCGCTCGCCGCCGACGGCACCACCGCACTGTCCGGTACCGCCACGCTGCTCGGCACGACCGCATCTACCACCTTCAGCACGGCGCCCGCGGACGGCGACACCCTCACGGTCAACGGCAAGACCATCACCTTCCGCACCGGTATCGCTCCGAGCACGCAGCCGACCGGCTGGGGCCTCGACGCTAGCGGACACATCGCCACGGACGGTAACGGCAATTCGATCGTCTATGAGGGAACGGCGGCTGCGCCCGGCGCGACCGTCAACGACGTTCTCAGCGCGATCGACCTCGCCAGCGGCGTCAAGACCGCGGCCATCAGCGCAGGCGCCGCAACCATCGCTGTCAGCGGCTCGGCCGGTCCTGTCGGAACGCTCCAGGTGGCATCGTCCATCTCGGGAGGCGGCGCGGTTACGCTGAAGAGCTCGACCGGTGCCGATTTGAGTGTGACGGGCAAGGCCGATTTCCTCAACAAGCTCGGTCTGACCCCGGCGACCGGTGCAGGCAATGCCAGCGTCACTGCGGCCCGATCGACCACCGCGGGCTCGCTCGGCTCTCTCGTTCAAGACGGCTCGACGCTGAACATCGACGGCCACACCATCACCTTCAAGAACGCCCAGACGCCCCAGTCGGCGATCAGCGTGACCTCCGGTGGCGTCAACGGCAACATCGTCACCGACGGCAACGGCAATTCGACCGTCTACATCCAGAGCGCGACGCTTACCGACCTGCTCAACTCGATCGACCTCGCCACCGGGGTCAAGACCGCCAGCATCTTCAACGGCGCGGCGACGCTGTCGACCACCGCGGGCCAGATCCCCTCGTCGGTCAACAGCAGCGGTCAGCTTGCGCTCTCCACCGGCATCAACGCCGACCTGTCGATCACCGGCACCGGGAATGCGCTCAACGCGTTCGGTCTCAGCGGCAATACGGGAACGGCGACCGCTTTCGCCGCGGCGCGCAACTCCGGTGTCGGCGGCGTCAGCGGCAAGACGCTGACTTTCACGTCCTTCAACGGCGGCACGCCGGTGAACGTCACCTTCGGCGACGGCACCAACGGCACCGTCAAGACGCTCGACCAGCTCAATGTGCAGCTTCAGGCCAACCACCTGACGGCGACGATCGATGCCAACGGCGTGCTGACGGTCACCACCGTCAATGAGTACGCATCTTCGACCCTCGGCTCGACTGCCGCCGGCGGAACGGTCGGCGGTACGATCACCGGCGTGCTGGCCTTTACCACCGCGCAGCCCCCGATTCAGGATCCTGTCGCGCAGACCGCGCGCTCCGGCCTGGTCAGCCAGTTCAACAACATCCTGGCGCAGATCGACACGACCTCGCAGGACTCGTCCTTCAACGGCGTCAACCTGCTCAACGGCGACACGCTGAAGCTGGTCTTCAACGAGAACGGCAGCTCGACGCTCGGTATCAACGGCGTGGTGTTCAACGCGGCCGGCCTCGGTCTCAGCAATCTCGTTCCGGGCACGGACTTCATCGACAACGGTGCCACCAACAAGGTGCTGGCCAGCCTGAATGCCGCCTCGAGCACGCTGCGCTCCGAGGGTTCTTCGCTCGGTTCGAATCTGTCGATCGTGCAGGTGCGTCAGGACTTCTCCAAGAACCTGATCAACGTTCTGCAGACCGGCTCGTCCAACCTGACGCTCGCCGACACCAACGAGGAAGCGGCGAACAGCCAGGCGCTCTCGACCCGCCAGTCGATCGCGGTGTCCGCGCTGTCGCTGGCCAACCAGTCGCAACAGAGCGTGCTGCAGCTGCTCCGCTAATTTCGCGGCGCAAGATCACTCATCGATTTCGCGGCGGGGCTAACGCTCCGCCGTTCATTTTAGGGAGATCGCTAAGGCAGGATTAGCTGAGATCGACGCGCACAACGCGTGACGTGTTTACAGCGTGCACATGCGCGTCTAGCTTCACGATGACGAAGAACTCCGAGACCCGTAATAATCCGGAGTGCTTCCAAGCACACATGTAAGCAAATCTTAAGCGGTGCTGCCTAGGGTCGGGAAAGAAATCCTTAAGCGCGTTCAACGGGCTAGGTAACCTCCAGGGTGTGATTGATGTCGAATTCCGCTGCCTCGGCCTACGCACGTGTTGCAACGACCACCGCATCTCCTCGCGACATCGAAGCGCAGACCCTGCTCAAGGCAGCGAACAAGCTTCAGGATGCGATCAACAGCGCCGAGCCGTTCAGTGAGCAGACCACGCAGGCCCTGATGTTCAATCGCA
This sequence comes from Bradyrhizobium sp. F1.13.3, assembly GCF_040548265.1. NCBI lineage: Bacteria > Pseudomonadati > Pseudomonadota > Alphaproteobacteria > Hyphomicrobiales > Nitrobacteraceae > Bradyrhizobium > Bradyrhizobium sp. F1.13.3. The sequence goes on from NZ_JBEPRI010000003.1 coordinate 329,680, forward strand.
AGCTCTGGACGATTTTCCTGAGCGAGGCCATGCGCGAGAACAATCCGCAGCCGATCGACGTCCGGCAGAAGATCGCCAACATCAGCGTGTTCGTGCTGAGTCAGACCGCCGCGCTGCAGATGAGCCCGCAGTTCGATCACTTCCGTCCGCTGATCGAGATCAACCGCAATATCGCCGCTGGTCTGTCCGGCCGTCCATGATCGAGCACGGCTCGTTCCGCTTCGGCAACACCAAGTTCATGCTGACGGATAGCGGCAAGGCGCAGATCAAGAACGTCGTCACCGATCCCGCGACCGGTTCGAGCGATCTCGATGTTGCCGTTGCGACGCTCGACGCCTGATCGTCAGGCGCTGCGGTCGGTACTTGCCGGACGCGAGGGCTCGGATTTCAAATCTTGCGCATGGAAATAGGCCCGCCGGCGTAGCATTGCTTCGTCGGGGAACTGGTTGACCACCGCGTCGGTCCTGTCGTTGACGACCTGGAAGACGAACGACGCCGCCGCCTGGTCGAACACGACTTGGCGTGAGACGTTCTCGTTGCTTCGCAAATCGTTACGTGCAGGCGCGCTCGCATCGCCGGCGGCCACTGTCTGGCTGACGGGCAGATCGGTTTGCACGGCCTCGTTCGCCGCCGCATTCGACGTCGTTACGATCTGCACGGCGGCCGGTATCCCCACCGGCCTGATGCTGAAATCTGTACTCATGGCAGCCTCCTGGTTGCCTCACGTGAGTCAAATCCCAACCCCTCTCAATACGCAACCATGGAACACCGGGATTGAACATCCGGTAAGGAAACGTGCCTAACCGCGCGACGATGTTGCCGCGCGGCTTTTCGTAAAATTGTCGCTTGTTGTTGCGCGCGCTCAGAGCGAGCGGCTGACCGCGAGCGGCGTGATGTGGCGCGGGCCCGGCGCGGCGCGTCGTCCCGCGGCCGTATAGGTATTCGGCACGTTGCGCTTCTGGATCTCGGCGTTGACGCCGCGCACGACGCTCTCCGAGACCGCGTGAGCGGTTGCGAGCACGGTGAGATTGACCTGGAGCATCGCGCGGAATGCATCGTGGTGCCGATGCAGCGTCGAGAGCAGCTCGGGCGCGGATTTGGCGAGCTGGGCCTGGTTCGCCTTCAACTGGGTGACGGCGCCGACATAGTTTCGCGACAGCTCCTGCTTCTTGCTCTCGAGCGTCATTGCCTCGCGGGCCTGGCCGGCGCGCACGAGCTCGGTCTCGCGCTCGATCAGGCCGAGCAGGGCACTCATCGCATCCATCAACTGCTCGGCGATCTTGCGTGCCTCGGCGCTGCCGGGTGCGGTGTTCGGGCGCTGCGCTTGCACCGGCTGACGCGAGGCGTTGAAGTGGTTCATCTCGTTTGACCTTATGCCGTGCGGATCGTTTTTGCCTGCTGCATGATCAGGGTGCGATAGACGTCGGTGGCGATGCCGACGCCGCCGGAGTTGGCGAAGTTCTTGGAATATTGCTCGGTCAGCATCGAGCGCCACACGCCGGTGCCCGGTGTGTCGCCGAACGGGCCTTCGCCCTTCAGGCCCGAGGTCATCTGCGAGAACATGCTGTTGAGGAACATCGCCTCGAAGTCGGTGGCGATCTTCTGCGCCTTGGCCTGCTGCTTCGGCGAGACCTTCTGCAGTGCCGCCGCGAGATCGAAGTCCGGCCGCCCGTTGCGGCTCTCCACCGAGAAGGCGGAGCTGGCGACCCGTGCGGTGTTGACCATGCCGGTCTGCATCACATCACCTCGATGTCGGCTTCGATCGCGCCGGCGGCCTTGATCGCCTGGAGGATGCTGATCATGTCGCGCGGGCCGATGCCGAGGCCGTTGAGACCGTCCACGAGCTGCTGCAGCGAGATGCCGTCCTTGACGACGGCCAGCTTCTTGCCGTCCTCGGTGACGGTGACGCTGCTGCGCGGCGCGACCACGGTGCGCCCCCGCGACAGCGGGTTGGGCTGGCTCACCTGCGGGCTCTCGGAGATCGTGACGGTGAGGTTGCCCTGTGCGACCGCAACGGTGGCGACGCGGACGTCGCGGCCCATCACGATGATGCCACTGCGTTCGTCGATGATGATCTTGGCGGCGAGATCCGGGTCGACCTGGAGCTGCTCGATTTCGGTGAGAAAGGCGACGACGTTACCCTTGAACTCCGGCGGGATCGCAAGCTGCACGGTCGATGGGTCGATCGGCTCGGCGGTCTTGACGCCGAGATAGTCGTTGATCGCGGCGGCGATCCGCTTGGCCGTGGTGAAGTCGGCATTGCGCAGCGCAAGGCGGACGTTCGGCAGGCGATTGAGCGCGAACTCGATCTCGCGCTCGATGATGGCACCGTTGACGATGCGCCCGACGGTCGGAACGCCACGCACGATTTTCGCCGCCTCGCCCTCGGCCTGGAAGCCGGAGATCGCGAGCGAGCCCTGTGCGACCGAGTAGACGTTGCCGTCGGCGCCGAGGAGGGGGGTGACGAGCAGGGTGCCGCCCTGGAGATTCTTGGCGTCGCCGAGCGCGGAGACGGTGACGTCCATGCGCGTGCCCTGGGTGGCGAAGGCCGGCAGATTGCCTGTCACCATCACCGCGGCGACGTTGCCGGTGCGGATGGTGGCGCCGCGGATGTTGACGCCCATGCGCTCGAGCATCGCTTGCAGCGACTGCTTGGTGAAGGGGATGTTGTTGAGGGTGTCGCCGGTGCCGTTGAGGCCGACGACGAGGCCGTAGCCGATGAGCTGGTTCTGCCGCACGCCTTCGATGTTGGCGAGATCCTTGATGCGCGATGTCGCGCTTGCAGAATTGACCGGGAGCACCAGCGCTGACAGCGCGGCGCAGGCCACTCCCACAAGTCTCACCCAACGAACGCTTGGCATCCTCTGCTCCCCGAGGCTCCTCAAATCGAAGGACCATCACGACACTCCCATGACGAGCTGGTCCGACGCTGTCCTTGCGAGCGCTGTGCCAAGTCGGGGCAGCGGGGGTAGGTAGCTGAATAGGTTGAATAAATCTGTTTCGAGCGATCTCAGCCTGTGTTGTCCCTGAGGAGCGAAACTGCCGCCTGTCGGCAGATTTTGCCGGGCTGTTTACGGGGCGTTAACCATAAAACGGCGAATGTGGCGCATCGATCACCCGGATTGCTTCCGATGCGCATCTACGGACCGAACGGCACCACGCTTGGAACGCCGGCCAGCCAGGCCAGGCGGACGAGCTCCGGCACCTTCGTGCTGCCCGACACTTCGTCGGCGCCGGAGACGCGGGGCGCCGCCGCACCGAAGGCCACCGCCAACATCGACGGGCTGCTCGCGCTGCAAGGCATCGAGGAGGATCCCGTCGAGCGTCGCAAGCGCTCGGTCGTGCGCGGAAAGACCGCGCTTGACGTGCTCGACGATCTCAAGATGGGACTTCTCTCCGGCAAGCTCGACGCCTCGACCGTGATGCGGCTGCGTGACGCTGCGGCGAACCTGAAATCGTCCTCCGGCGATTCCGGCCTGGATTCGGTGCTGTCCGAGATCGAGCTGCGCGTCGAGGTCGAGCTCGCCAAGGCCGGGCAGGCGTAGCGTCTTAAGCCGCTTCATCCTTCAACTGCGCGTCGTAGCGGCGCTGGGCGGCGAGCACGTCCTTCAGATTCTGCTCGGCCCAATCGCGCAGGGGATCGACGGCGGCGGCGAGCGTCACGCCGAGCTGCGTGATCGAGTATTCCACGGTCACCGGCACGGTTGCGATGGCGTGACGCTTGAGCAATCCATCGCGCTCGAGCGACTTGAGAACCTGGCTCAGCATCTTCTGCGAAATGCCTTCGATCGTCCGGCGCAACTGATTGAAGCGCATCGGCTCCTCGCGCAGCAGCAGCAGAATCAGCACCGCCCATTTGTCGCCGACGCGGTCGAGGATCTGTCGCGTGGGGCAGTTCGCTGCATAGACGTCTGGCTTCATCGTCGGGTCCTCACGATCCATTCCGCCCATTTGCCGGCGCCGCCGGTTACTCCTGTGTAATCAGGTAAGCACAAAGTGCTCTCTTAACACCAGCGCTCTTTGCGATATCTAGTTACCGATAGTTACCAACAAAGCAAAGGAGCCTTCCATGAAAATCACAGTTGCCGGCGCCTCGGGCCGGGCCGGGTCGGAGATCACCAAGGAACTGTCCCGCCGCGGCCACACGGTTACTGCCATCGCCCGCAACCCCGAGAAGATCGCGGCCCTGCCGAACGTCATCCCCACCAAGGGGGACGTGCTCGACCAGTCAGGCCTTACCAAGCTGTGGGCCGGGCACGACGTCGCCGTGAGTTCCGTGCACTTCCTGGCCAGCGACGCGCTCAAGCTGATCGGCGCGGCCAAGGACTCGAAGGTCGGTCGTTACCTCGTCGTCGGCGGCGCCGGCAGCCTGGAGGTCGCTCCGGGCGTCAAACTGGTGACAACTCCCGGCTTTCCGGCTCAGTACAAGGCTGAGGCGGAGGCAGGTTCGGCCTTTCTCGACCTGCTGCGGCAGGAAAAGGAGCTGAATTGGACCTTCATCTCGCCGTCCGCCCTCTTTATCGAGGGGGAGCGCGCTGGCAAGTTCCGGCTTGGGACGGATCAGCTTCTCGCAGATGCGAACGGCAAAAGCTGGATCACCTTCGCGGATTACGCCATCGCGCTCGCCGACGAGATCGAGCGGCCCGCCCATGAGAGGCAACGTTTCACGGTCGGCTACTAGGCCTACGGCCGCTCCCGGGCCCTTCAGGATAAACCTTTCCTGTGCAAGGGCTTGGGGGCGCCGGTCGGACGATCAGGGAAACATTGTCTGTCACAGGAGGCCGCTATATAACGCCCCGCTCAGCGGACCCCGTTCCGCGTACGAGTCGTTGCTTAGACAGATAGGCCGCCCTTGGAAAAGTTGAAAAACTACCGACCGACCGAAAAAGAGCCTTTCATGAACGACAGGCAGAAGGAGTACTTCCGCTTGAAGCTCCTCGCCTGGAAGGATGAGATCCTCAAAGAGTCCAAGCTCACCCTGCAAGCCCTGCAGGAGGAGAACGTGAACCACCCCGATCTCGCCGATCGGGCATCGTCCGAAACCGACCGCGCCATCGAACTCCGTGCCCGCGACCGCCAGCGCAAGTTGATCGCCAAGATCGACGCCGCGCTCCAGCGTATCGAGGACAACACCTACGGCTATTGCGAGGACACCGGCGAGCCGATCTCGTTGAAGCGGCTCGAGGCTCGTCCCATCGCGACGCTCTCGGTGGAGGCGCAGGAGCGCCACGAGAAACGCGAGAAGGTCTATCGCGACGAATAGAGTCCGAGCCGCAGCGATGCGGCTCTTCGTTTTTTGATATGCCGCCACCGAAAGAACGAGTCGGTAGCGCAATAAGAACGAGTCGGTTGGTGCCAAGGCACGCTCACAACCGACAGTCGGCGCACGACTGGAAAACGTTCTCGATCGCGCTCGATTCGGCGCAAGCGGAAAAACGTTTTGCTAAGAATGAATTAGGCGGCGAGTGCAAGCGTTCGTCGCTTCTGCCTGAGGTCGATGACGGCGCGGGCCGGATTTTTTTTCTGCTGGCGGGAGATCGAGCGGACGGGCGCCGGCGTCCGTTTGCGAGCGCTAGGTTTCTCGGCGCCTAGTGCCAGGTTCCCGTCAACTCCACTTTACGCAAGTCCTTGATCAATGGCACCAGACGCTTGGTCGGTACCCGCCCCTCGGTCAGGTGGTCGAGCAACTCCTGAACTTGGAGCACGCGCGGCACGCCATCGTCGTCATACAGAGGTTCGTTGATCTTCCACGCGAACTCGACGAAGGGCGAAACGACTCGCCATTCTATCGATTTGGCCCAATTCACGTCGAAGTTGGTCCCTTTGGGCTCCTTAGCTACCCGCTCTGCCAACGTCTGCGCCTGTTCGACTTTTGCGGTGATGAATCCTTTTCTCTTCTCGAACACGCTCGGCTTGCCGACCTCGGACGTCGAGCGGCAACTCGTAGGACCAACATTCGATCAGGACGGGGCGATCGCCTAGGCGCACTGCGGCGTCGACTTCGCGCGGGTTGCCTTCCTTCCATTTGATCTCTCCTTCGAGGCACAGATCGAGACCGCGAGCCCGGATCGCGCTGCGGACCGAGTTTTCGAAGCTTTCGCCACCGCCGGGTGCCTTCCGCAGACCGAAGAAGATCGTCTGCAGAAGCGGAATGATCGCGGCGAGATCGATCATGAGTTTGCCCATGGAGGGGAGGAGAATCGGACGCTTGCCTCCGCTCCAGAGTCCGATGTTCTTCTGGGCCGCCTCGCTCAAGGATATGAATTCGAGGGCGCTCCGCACGACGTCGACCGGAAATATCCTTTCGTGCTGCAACGCCTTCGCGTACCAGACCGCTTCGCTCGCGAATTCGTCCAAGGTGAAGTTGACCATGGTGTAGCCGCGAAACAGCAGGTTCGTGAAGTTGCTCATCGTCTTGTCTTGGCGTTCCGCCATCGAGAGGCGTTGCATCGTTACCCCGACATAGGTGCCGAAGAATGCAGCTGCCCAGACGACGAAGAGCACCGCGTCGAGTTCGATGCCGTACTTGAGCTTAAATGGTTCGGTCATGAACGCGTTCTCCGCGCGGAATTGATTCAATGAAAACGAGCCGATGTCGAAGTTGGTAGCGCCATGCCCACGTCCGAAAGGTGCGGTCAGCGTGGTTCCATACGGAATACTCCCTGGCCTGCGGGTTCGGTCGAAGCTGCGCGAAGTTGATCTTGTCGCCGCGTTCAGCATCGCTCTCGCCTGCGTTCGCTTCGTCGATCCAGGTACCGAGTCGCGTCCGAAATCCGAAGCTCTCGCTGTTCCTCTCGCCATAGAGTTCGAACGATAGCGGATGGGCGGCCACGTCCTTGTATCGGTGCGAACCGAGCTCGGCGTCCCACTTGACCATCGAACCCTTCCAGATGGACCTCATCGCTGCCGAGGCCCACCAGTATTCGTAGCAGAAGCCTTCAACGGCGAAGACGTCGCTCAGATCCGATCGACGAAAGTCCGTCATGACGATATCGCCACGGCTGCGCAACGCCTGGTACGCCTTCTGAGCTTTCAACTTTCCTCCGAGCGCCTCGGTCATCGCTTCGTACCAAGCGCCATCGAGAAAAGTTTGCAGTCTCGTTCGCATGACAGGTCCGAGATCGTCGGCCCTGTTGACCGCCCCATGTTTCGCGTAGGCGAGTTCGGCGATCCGGCGCACCAGCGCGACAGTCGCATCGTCGTTCTTCATGTTGTGCGCGTCGGCAAGCATCGGTCGAAGACGCCGATGAAGATGAATCCAGAATCCGGGCGAGTGATTGCGCGCCAGTATCGCGATCTCCGCTTCGGCGTCGACGAAGCCGAGTTCGTCCAATTTCTCGAGAAGGCGGGAGGCGCGATTCAGGCCGGTCGCGCGGAGCGGTGGCTGACCCGCGACCAGGCCGCTCAGTTGCTCGGGATCGACGAGACCACCGTCTGGGGGCTGGGCAAGAACGGATTTCTGCCGAAGAGGGAAGGGCAAGTGGCGATGTTTTCGCGTGCGGACGTGGAGCGCGTCGCGCAGCGATGCGTATTCGGTCCCGAGATGATCCGCCGCAGCGTCTTCAACCAGAAGGCCCAGCTAAATCGCTGGCTGAAATCGGTAGGCGTGCTGCCTGTGACATCGTTGAGGGACGGGAAGGGCAAGGTGTACGACCGCGCCGAGTTTGAGGGCGCGTTGCACCTGCAGCCCGAGCCGCTCGAGGAGGTCGCTCCGGAAAAGCGGCAGAACCACCGCCTATCGCAGAAGGACAAGGAGGAGGCCGTGGCCGCCGTCAGAAGCGGCCTGACGCCCGACCACGTCGCCAAGCGCATGGGCGTGTACCACAGTACGGTCGCCAAGTGGGTCAAGGAATTGGAAGCCACCGGCCGAATACGCCCGGGCGGCAAGCTCGAGCCGTACGCGAACCGCATCGCCGAGATGATCAAGGCGGGCCCCTTGCGAAGCACCTACGCGTTGCACGCCGAATTTATGAAACGCGAGCAGATGAAGGTTGCATACACTCGCTTCTCGAGGTTCATCGTCGATCTGGGGTTCGTCCGCGATCCGCAGACCAGGTGCCTGCAACGAGAGGACCCTTACCGGACTGTCGATCAGACGTGATCCCAGAACTCGGGCCGACGTTCTGTCTCCGGCGGCGCAGGCGCGCCGTCGACGATCGCATGCCACCCCGGTGCAGCGGCCTAGCGGTGCGTTGACTCTCGACGCCCGATCTTGGGCGGCTCGAGCAGCACTTCCTTCAAGCGATCCCCGGTGGCGACGACGACAACGAAATTGAGTTTGCCGTCCTGCTTCATCAGTCCGCCAGCGAGCGCTTTTCCCTCCGCCGCTTTCTCCGCGACCCGCACCGCATCCGACAGGTCCTGCTTGATCCACTTCAGGGCGACGACCTTGGCGAGATCTTCTCGATCGAGTTCCTTCAATGACGATGCAATCTCGCGCTGCGACACGCTCCCGGTGCTCGCATCAATCACGTTCTCGTAGATATGCTCGTTCTTGACCGTGCGTACGCGGTAAACGGGCGGACCGGATATCTCGAAGTTGACGTCAGCGGTCCTTGAGCCGTCGTGCAAGCGCTCGGCGATCGTCATCGCCTGATCCAGCGGCACGCGGGTGGTATGGAACTGCTCGATCACTCGGCGGATGGCAGCTTCGTCGACATCGTCCTGCGCGGCAGCGCTTTGCTGTGCAGCGTCGGAAGGAGCTTGGGTGATGTCGGCCATCGCTCCCGTCCCGGTCAGGGCGGCGGAGCAAACCATGAGCGCAAGCAACTGCATTTTTGGCATCGGATAGTCCTTTGGTGTTCATTCAAAGATGGCTGGGCGATTAGTTCGGCGACCATGCGGTTCGGCAATGGCGGCGCTCGCGGATCGATGAACCGCAGGCAGCAAGCCCGTTGCGAAAGCGGGATGCAGATCGTGCCGCCGCTTTACGGGATGCGCTTGAGCGAGTTTACGCTCTCGCGCCCCGATCTCCTCTCGACCGGCGGTTTGGCGTGCGTGGTCGTGAACGTCGGGCTGCGACTGCGCTAGGCTTTGCCGAAGGCGCAGATCAGTCGGCTGTGTCGGACTGCCGTCACTACTTTCGAGGTGAGTTTCGGGCAGCCGGGATCGAGCTTCGGCAGCGATGTCATGCTCGGCAGCCCTCGCGCGCAGTCCGAACCCGCTGGTATCGATGACGACCGCCTCCGGTGCCTTGGTGTCGGAGCGGATCCGGATCGGCGGCAGCGCAGAACGCGAGTCCGTGAGTGGGCTCGGCGCAGGAGCAGGCAGCGTCCAACCGGCTGCCAGAAGCAGCAAGAGCAGCGCGCCTCCGACCCAGAGAAAATAGCCCCGCAGGGGTAGCTCCGGTTCGACGAGGCCGCTCGCACTTCGTGACAGCATGGATTGCCTGCTCATGGCAGCTCGATCCTGGACATGGCACGAGACCTTCTCATTGTCAGATGCCCCAGGGTCGCGGATGCCGGCGCGCGAGCTGGGCATCGAGATACCCGCGCTCGTCGATCCATTCGACCGGGCAATAGGCCATGGCTTTTGGATCGATCTCGTGCCCGTCCCGCTTGAGGGCTGTGCGCGTGCCCGTGAGGCCGGTCCACACTGGATGGCCGGTGGCCGGATCCGGGTGCATGACGTCGAAAACTTCGATCACGCCGAGCATGTCAGAATTTCCGCCAGGATTGTCGTGGGGTGCAACCGAGCGTCGTCGAAGGCATCCGGAGCCCGGTCGGCTCGCCACATCGCAGGGGCGCGGGCTCCCGGTCGGCAAGCTCGTGAAGCCAGGCGAGTGCCCCGATGGTCACCGTCAGCAGCAGGCTCATGCCCACGAGCGACAAGGCGACGATGAAATTGAGAGATGCGAGTGCGATTCCGGGCCAGGGATTTTCCCTTGCGAGCGTCAACAGCAGGCTTGACATCGTTCCACCATTAAATAAACTATACCGTATATTTCGCATACCGCATGGGTCGCGAAAGTGTCAAGTGCAGAGACTCACAAGCGCGTGTTCGCGCTGCTCGGCCGCGGGGCTTCGGGCCGAGCGACGCTGCGCCGTCGAATGAATCAATCGGTGAAAGGGATCGGATATGTTTAGGAAGCGAGCAGCGCTCGTCGGTGTGACGTTAGTTTCAGTGGCCAGTGCGGCGTTCGCGCAGGAGGACCGCGGCACGGCCGCGCAAAGGGCCGCCTGCGCGCCTGACGCGTTTCGCCTATGCATCGGCTACATTCCCGACCCCACCGGTGTGGAAGCCTGTCTCCGGCAAAGAAGGTCGGACCTGAGCGAAGCTTGCGGGGCCGTCTTCGACCAGGCAGCCGCCGCAGCCTCGATCAGAACGATGGAAGCGCGTCGGCATCGCGGCGCAAAAGATGAGGAGTGATCGCATGAACACGATCTATTTCCCCGCTTTCGCCGCGTTCGGAGGCTCGGCCTTCGGAGCGATTTCCACCATCGTCACGGGGTGGGCGACCCGTCGTCGGAGGGTCCGCGAACGCCATCATGCTCACGCGTTCATCAAACGTGAAAAGCTGTATCGATGCTTCATCGAGGAGGCGTCCCGGCTGTATGCGGACGCGCTGACCAGCGACAAATCCGAGATTCCGGCACTGGTGAATCTCTATGCGCTGATCGGGCGAATGCGGATACTGTCCGACGACGAGGTGGTCCATGCCGCAGAGCGGGCGGGACGGCTGATCATCGAGACTTACCTGGCACCGAACACCTCGTTCGTCGACCTGCCGGGCTTCCTCGAGGAGATGGATCCGCTGCGTGAATTCGGCGAGGCTTGCCGGCGCGAGGTGCAGGCAATTCCGCCGCATTGAGCCCGAAGATGAACAACACCCAGGGATCACCGGGCGGATCGCCGTGCCCTCGCGAAAGAATCGTGCAGGCCGCCATTCGACTGTACCGGGCCGTCGGCTATCGGAAGACGACCGTTGCGGACATTGCCCGCAGCGCCTCGATGTCCCCGGCGAATATCTACCGGTTCTTTCCTTCCCGCCAAGCGGTCGAGGAGGCCGTGGTGGCAGGACTCCTCGGCGAGGTGTGCGCCGATGCGGGAATCGAGGCCCGCAGTGGTGTCTCCGGTGAAAAGCGTCTGGAAGCCGCTCTTTGGACGATCTCCCAGCGTCATGAACATAGGCTGGCGCAGGATGCGAGGCTGCACGAACTGGTGGTTGCCGCAGGACAAGCGAATTGGCCGGTCGTCTTGTCTCACGCCGACAGGGTTCGCGGCCTGGTCCGGTCGATCATTGCGGCCGGGCAGGCGAGTGGCGAATTCCGGGCAGGAAGCCCGACGGCGCTGGCCCGCTGCACGTGCGAGGCGATGGGTGCATACCTCGATCCGTCGCGCATGAGAACGATGGCTGGTAGGGCGGCCTTCGACGAGATGATGAGCTTCTGCTCGGGCGCGCTCCGCAGCGCCGCGCCGGCGCAGGTCGCCGGCCAGCCGCTGCACTACCGCGCGACGTGCCGGGCCTAGCGTCCGGCGGAGGCCCGCTTCAAGGCGTCCAATCCGCCTCGCACGCCGACAGGAAAAACCGGACGCGTTCCCGCACGAAAGACGGCAACTCCCGTCGCAGGTCTTTCGGCGTTTCCCCCACCAGCGAACGGAAGAGCATCGGGAGCAGGATCAGATCCAGGAAGATCTGAGCGGTGGCGATGCTGCGCTTTCCGGTGAAGGGACCTTTCGGTGCGCGCGCGACCTTCTGGGTCGTCTCGTTCAGCAGCTGAGAAATGGCGCCGACGGAACGATCCCGCGCGGCGTCGTGGACGTTGCGGCTCAACTCCGGGAAACGCTGCGCTTCCGCGATGGTGGCGCGAACCATCCCTAGAGATTCTTCGATTACCTTCTCCACGATCGCGGTGCCCAGGCTCATGAGCTTGTCCTGCAGGGTGCGGCCCTCCGGCTCGAAGCCTTCGAAATCCGACAGGCCGCTGATGGTCCGGGCCACCACCGCCGCGAACAGGGCCTCCTTGCCCTGGAAATGCGCATAGATCGTCGGCTTGCTCGCAGGGGCCAGCTCGGAGATGTCGTCGATGCTCGCGCTGCGATAGCCCTTGTCGAGAAAAAGCTGCTGGGCCGCATCGAGGATCCGAGCCTGGACGTCGCCGGCGAATTCCTTCGCCGGTCGGCCCCGTTTCGGGGTGGTCTTCTTCGTCATCGACGGTCTCCCAATCACGAGTCTGTGCGTACGCAGAAGCCACTTGACATAGGCGGCACGGAAAGGCAAGAAAAAGAAAATATACGGTATAGTTTGATTAACGCTTTGCAGCGCCTTCGGGTGATCGGGGCCGCAAAAGCCTGCGCGCCGCGGCCGATCATCCGATCCACTTCAGGAGAACGCAGTGCCGGTTTTGAGCCAAGATTCGCATCGTCTGCCGGAAGGCGTCTTGTTGCGGGAATCGCACCACAGGGTCGCGGACGGCGTCGCCTCGGCGCTCGATCTGGTCTCGGCTGCGATCGTCCGGGCCGAAGGGGCCGAAGCGAAGGCCGCCTTGAGCGATGTGGCCTCCCTGCTGCACGGACATGCCGAAGTGCATCTGATGCTCGCACGGCCTGAAGGCGAAGCCCTCGTCGATGCCGCAGCGCACGTCCGCAAGTTGGGCTGCGCGATGCGCCGGTCCCGACTGGACGGCATGAAGATCCAGCTGATCTTCGACACCGAGTGCGTTCCCCTTCAGTCGGAGCGGTGCTGGCGGCTTGGTCTGATCGTCCATGACCTGATCGCGAGCGCGGCCAAACACGCCTGTTTCGATGCGCGTGCCGGTGAGATCAAGGTCAAGCTGGCCCGCCGCGGCGCACTGGTGAACTGCATCGTTCTGGACAACGGCTCGCGTTCGGTGCGGTCGGATTCCGGACGGCGGGTTCGGACCGACAACGACCTGGCCAGGAGCCTGGGCGGTCGGATCGAGCAGGGTTTCGGCAGCGAGTTCACGTCGATCGTTCTCTCGTTTCCGCTGACCGAACGCGAGCGGCAGACGAATTGGGGGATGGCGACGCGGCGCATGAGATTGACTCGGCCCGTCAAGGCCAAGGCGGCCGACCCCGCGCCTGTTCCTTCGCCTGCCCCCGTCTCGCACCAAGCCAATCAACCCGTCGCAGCCAAGCCGGATCCGAAACCGTCCGATGCCTTGGGTCAGCTGTTCGCATCCTCCAACCGCATGGTCGCGCTATGAAACCTCCCTGTCCCAAATTCGTCCGTGACAAGAGCTTGATGAGGCCCGTCGGCGGACTGACGCTCGCGCTCGTCGCCGCCGCGCTCGCAGGCTGCGACGATCACGCGGCCGCTCCCGCTGCCCGCGCCGCCTTCGTGCGCACGGAAATCGTGCAGCCGAAGGATCGGCAAGCCTCCATCACCTTGACCGGTGAGGTCCAGCCTCGCTTCCGCGCCGATCTGTCGTTCCGTGTCAGCGGACGTGTGATCGCGCGCTTCGTCGAAGTCGGGACCCACGTCGAGGCGGGCGAAGTGTTGGCACTGCTCGACCCGGCCGAACAGGAGGCCGATGTCGATGCCGCGACGGCCGCAGTGCTGGCGGCTGAAGCCCAGCTTCGTGTGGCGAAGACGACTTTCGAGCGCCAGAAGTCGCTGATCGCAAGCGGCTTCACCACGCGCACGGCCTACGACCAGGCGCAGGAAGGATTGCGAACCGCTGAAGGTGCGCTTGAATCGGCGCGAGCGTTGCTGGGGACGTCGAAAGACGCCCTCGGCTACACCGCGCTGCGGGCCGAGGCAGACGGCGTCGTCACCGCCCGCAACCTCGAAACCGGTCAAGTCGTACAGGCGGCGCAGCCGGTCTTTTCGCTGGCGCAAGACGGCGAACGGGACGCGGTCTTCGATGTGTACGAGTCGCTGTTTCTTGGAAATGGCGACGGCGGCGACGTTTCGTTGAGGCTGGTGGCCGACTCGGGCGTGACCGCGAACGGCGAGGTTCGAGAGATCTCTCCGGCCGTCGATCCGAGGAGTTCGACCATTCGGGTGAAGGTGGCGATCAAGGCTCCGCCCCCCACGATGACGCTTGGAAGCGCCGTCGCGGGAACGGTGAAAGTGAAGGCCGAGCGGCAGGTCGCCCTGCCATGGAGCGCCTTGATGGCGGCGGGCAACAGACCCGCGGTCTGGACCGTCGATCCGGCGACGCGGATCGCCTCCCTGAAGCCGGTGATCGTCGGTGGGTACGAGGCCGGCGAAGTGTTGATCAAGGCCGGTCTCGAGCCGGGCGAGCGAGTGGTGGTGGACGGTGGCAAGCTCCTGAGCGTGGGCCAGCCCGTGACTTACGAAGGAGATCACTCATGACGAGCCCCGTGACTATGGCGGGCGCGCTGGCATGTGCGCTTGCGCTTGCCGGATGTCAGCAGGAAGCGAAGGCGCCTGAGCCCACGCGTCCCGTCCAATCGATGCTTCTCGAAGCCGATCATTCCGCCGATACCGTCGCAGTAGGCGTCATCGAGCCGCGCTACAAGACCAATCTCGGGTTCCGCGTGCTGGGACGCCTGACGAGCCGTCCCGTCTACGTCGGTGATCTCGTCAATGAGGGACAGACGATCGGCACCATCGACGCGACGGCCCTCGAACTCGCCGTTCGCGCCGCCAAAGGACAGCTTGCCAAGGCCGAGGCGCAGTTCGCGACGGTTCGAGCGACGGAGGAACGGCAGCGGACGCTCATCACCACCGACGCCACCACGAAGCAGACTCTGGACAATGCCGAGCAGGCGCGCGCCGGCGGCGAAGCAACGGTAGCGCGCGAACAGGCAAATCTGACGAAGGCGATGGAGCAGCTCGGCTATTCGCAGATCAAGGCCGACTTCGCCGGCGTGGTCACAGCGATCGGCGCAGAAGTCGGCCAGGTGGTGTCCCCTGGTCAAACCGTGGTGACGATCGCGAGGCCGGACGTTCGCGAAGCCGTCGTCGATATCGGCGAGGACTTTCCGCTGCCGCTGGAGATCGGGCTGCCGTTCACGGTCTCCCTACAGCTTCTTCCGGCTGTTCAGGTGCAGGGGACCGTCCGGGAGATTGCGCCCCAAGCCGATGCGGTCACCCGATTGCGGCGCGTCCGGATTGCCCTCGACAGTCCCCCCGACAGCTTTCGGCTTGGCGCGACCGTGACCGCCAGACTCGACAGGGCTCAACCCCGGGCCCTGCACGTTCCTGCCTCGGCGCTGCTCGCCAAGGAGGGCGCAAATTTCGTCTGGTTGGTCGATCAGACCGCCAACACGGCCTCGCTGCAAAAGGTCGATGTCGTTGCCGATCCAACCGGTCTCCGCG
This sequence comes from Bradyrhizobium sp. F1.13.3, assembly GCF_040548265.1. Lineage (NCBI taxonomy): Bacteria > Pseudomonadati > Pseudomonadota > Alphaproteobacteria > Hyphomicrobiales > Nitrobacteraceae > Bradyrhizobium > Bradyrhizobium sp. F1.13.3. The sequence continues at coordinate 344,930 of NZ_JBEPRI010000003.1, forward strand.
TCGTCGGCGGTCTTGCCCCCGGCGCCCGCGTCGTTACCGCCGGAATCCACAGCCTCAAGCAAGGACAGCAAGTCCGCATCGAACGGGATCAGAAGCCATGAAGTCGTTCAACCTCTCCGACTGGGCGCTCGGTCATCGTTCGCTCGTCTGGTATTTCATGATCGCCTTCATGGCGGCGGGCCTGTTTGCCTACCTTCAGCTGGGCCGGCAGGAGGACCCAGACTTCACCATCAAGACCATGGTGATCCAGGCGCAGTGGCCGGGTGCCTCGCCCGCGAAGATGACCCGGCAGGTCACCGACAGGATCGAGAAGAAGCTCGAGGAGCTGGAATCGCTCGACTACACCAAGAGCGTCACCGTCGCCGGCCAGACCACCGTCTTCGTCTATCTGCGTGACACCACCAAGGCCGCCGACGTGAAGCCGACCTGGATCCGGGTCCGCAACATGATCGCAGACATCAAGGGCGAGTTTCCGCAAGGGGTGATCGGGCCGGGCTTCAACGACCGCTTCGGCGACGTGTTCGGCAACATCTATGCGTTCACCAGCGACGGCTTGAGCCAGCGTCAGCTGCGCGATCACGTCGAAGACATCCGCGCCAAGGTGCTGACCGTGCCGGACGTCGGCGAGGTCGACATTCTCGGTGCGCAGGACGAGGTGATCCATCTCGAATTCTCGACCCGGAAGATCGCGGCCCTTGGCCTCGACGTCCACGCCATCATGGCCTCGCTGCAGGGGCAGAACGCGGTCGCGCCCTCCGGTGTGTTCCAGGAAGGGCCGGAGCGGATCAGCGTGCGGGTGAACGGCCAGTTCACCTCGGAGGCAAGCCTGAAGGCGGTCAACCTCCGCATCAACGACCGCTTCTTTCCCCTGACCGACGTCGCAACCATCACGCGGGGCTACGCCGATCCGCCCAGCACCCTGTTCAGGTACAGCGGCGAGCCCGCGATCGCGCTGGCCATCGGCATGAAGTCCGGCGCCAACCTGCTTCACTTCGGCGAGGGGCTGAAGGAGGAAATGAGCAAGATCATCGCCGACCTGCCGATCGGCGTCGGCGTTCACCAGGTCGCCGATCAGCCCGTCATCGTCGAGCATGCCGTCTCCGGCTTCACGGAAGCGCTGTTCGAGGCCGTGATCATCGTGCTCGGCATCAGCTTTCTCAGCCTGGGCTTGCGCGCAGGCCTGGTGGTCGCCGTCGCGATCCCGCTGGTGCTCGCCATCACCTTCGTCGTGATGGCCTATGCCGGGATCTCGCTTCAGCGAATTTCGCTTGGCGCGCTGATCATCGCTCTGGGCCTGCTGGTCGACGACGCCATGATCGCGGTCGAAATGATGGTGGCGCGGCTAGAGATCGGCGAGCCCCTGGAGAAGGCCGCGACCCACGTCTATACGTCGACCGCGTTTCCGATGCTGACGGGCACCCTGGTCACGGTGGCCGGGTTCATTCCGATCGGGCTCAACAGCAGCAATGCCGGCGAGTTCACCTTCACGCTGTTCGTGGTGATCGCCGTCTCCCTGATCGTGTCCTGGATCGTCGCGGTGCTGTTCACGCCGCTGCTCGGCGTCACGATCCTGCCCGCCAAAATGAAGGGCCATCATGGAGAGAAGGGCCGCGTGGCGCAGATGTTTGCGCGTCTGCTTCTGTTCTGCATGCATCATCGCTGGACGACCATCTCGGTGACTGCCGCAGCCTTCCTGGTCGCCTTGTTCGGTCTTCAATTCGTGCAGCAACAGTTCTTCCCGTCCTCGGACCGCGCCGAACTCGTGATCGACTGGAACTTGCCGCAGAACGCCTCCATCGCCGACACCAACGTGCAGATGGCGCGGTTCGAGCGCGAACAGCTTCAGGACAACCATTCGGTCGATCACTGGTCGACCTATGTCGGGACCGGCTCGCCGCGTTTCGTCCTGTCTTTCGACGTGCAGACGGCCAACACCTGGTTCGGCCAGATGGTGGTCGTGACCAAGGGCGGCATCAAGGCGCGTGACCAGGCCAAGGCGCAGTTCGAGGCCTTCCTGAAGAAGGCGTTCCCCGGCACCGACACCTACGTCAAGCTGCTCGAGGTCGGTCCTCCGGTGGGGCGTCCTGTGCAGTACCGCTTGAGCGGGCCTGACATCGCCAAGCTGCGGGATCTTTCGCAGAAGCTTGCGGGGATCGTCCGGAGCAGCCCCGATCTGGGCAACGTCGTGTTCGACTGGATGGAGCCTGCGCGGGTCGTCAAGGTGGACGTTCTCCAGGACAAGGCGCGCCAACTCGGCGTGACCTCGGAGGACATCGCAACCACCCTGAATTCGGTGCTCGAGGGCACGCCGATCACCCAGGTGCGCGACAGCATCTACCTGGTCAATGTCACGGGACGGGCGACCGCGGCGGAACGAGCGTCCATCGATACTCTGCGCGATCTACAGTTGACGGGCGTCGGCGGTCAGTCTGTGCCCCTCGGGGCCGTGGCTAACCTGCGTTACGAGCTCGAGCAACCGACGATCTGGCGGCGCGCGCGGATCCCGACCATCACGTTGAAGGCGGGCGTCGTCGGCAGCGCGCAGCCCAAGACGGTGGTCGATCAGCTCGCGCCGAAGGTGGCGGAGTTCACCAAGGAGCTGCCGGCGGGCTATTCGGTGAATCTCGGCGGCTCGGTGGAGGAGAGCGCCAAGAGTCAGGCGCCGATCGTGGCTATCGTTCCGCTCATGCTATTCGTCATGGCGACGGTGCTGATGCTCCAGCTGCAGAGTTTCCATCGTCTGTTCCTGGTGTTTGCGGTCGCCCCGCTCGCCGTGATCGGCGTCGTCATGGCTCTGTTGCCGAGCGGAGCACCCCTCGGCTTCGTTGCCATCCTCGGCGTTCTCGCCCTGATCGGCATCCTGGTCCGAAACTCGGTGATCCTGATCGTGCAGATCGAGGACCTCAGGGAAGAGGGGCGCCCGGCATGGAACGCCGTGGTGGAGGCGACCGAGCATCGCATGCGGCCGATTCTGCTGACCGCCGCCGCCGCAAGTCTCGCACTGATCCCGATCGCGCGCGAGATCTTCTGGGGCCCGATGGCCTACGCGATGATGGGCGGCATCATCGTCGGCACGCTGCTGACGCTGTTGTTCCTGCCGGCACTGTATGTGGCCTGGTTCCGCATTCAGCCCGATCTCGACCACGAAACTTCGGCTGAGGAGCCTGCCGTGCCTGCGCACGACGCCCCCCGTCCGGAGGCGCCGACGCCGGCACCCGTTCCCGCGTCCAAGCCGACGCCGGTCCTCGAAACACAGTCCTGAGAGAGAGAACGCCATGAAACGAATGACACTGATGCTGTCGCTCACCGCGACGCTCGCAACATTGACGCTGTCGACGCACGCCGCGTTCGCGCAGTTTCCGCCGCCGCCCCCGATGGCGGGACCTCCGCCGATTGCAGCCGGTGGTCCGCCGCCGCTGGCAGCCGGGGGCCCTCCGGCCTTTGCGGCTCGTCCTCCGATGGGACCCGGCGTTGCGCCGCGTGCCGGCCTCGCCGGCGGGGCGCCTCGTCTCGGTGCCGGACCTGCGCCGCGCGGCGATCTCGCCGGCGTCGGAAGGGGCGGACCGGCGAACGCCACCCGTGCCGCATCGGCCGGCTACGGCCGCTTCGGCGGCTATGGCCGTTACGATGGATCGCGGTACGGCTATCGCGGTGCGTATGCGGCGAGCGCCTACGCGGGGGCCGCGGCGGGCTATGCGTATGGACGCGGCTACTCGTCCGAGGGCGACTGCTACTACACCTACACGCGCCACCGCCGCGTTCTGGTCTGCGACTGACAATCACGAAAGTCCGTCCTTTGGGGTTGCGTCGGCCTGCCGAGCGGAGCGGCGGCTGACGACTCCGCACCCGGGACGCATCAGCTGCAGCACGCGCATGTGAACGCGAGTGTCTTGACCATTTAATAAACTATACCGTATAGTTCATTAAATGATTGGCTATACGGGCCCGGTAGGCCGAACGAGCCGCTGGCTTGAACAACCGCAAATCAAGGGCAAGAACCATGAACTTTCAGCCTCGACAAAACCTCGCGACCGCCGACCGGCGTCTGCCGTTCGATTGCATCGCCCTGCTGCTGCAGGGCGGCGGCGCGTTGGGGGCCTACCAGGGAGGCGTCTACGAGGCGTTGGCCGAAGCCGACATCCATCCCGACTGGATCGCGGGCATTTCGATCGGGGCGATCAATGCCGCGATCATCGCCGGCAATCCGCCGAACGTCCGGGTCGATCGGCTCCGCGAGTTTTGGACGCAGGTGACGCTCGACGCGCCGTTCACCGATCTGATGAACGGCGATCACACTCGCAATTTTCTCAATCAGGTGAATGCGGGCTTTGCTGCGGTGTTCGGGGCGAACGGATTCTTTTCCGCGCGGCCGTTCGCGCCGTGGCTTCAAGCGGGTGGAACGCTTGCCGCCACCAGCATCTACGACACCAGCGCGCTGAAGACGACGCTGGAGCGTCTCGTGGATTTCGACCGCATCAACGCCGGTGTGACGCGGTTCAGCGCAGGGGCCGTGAACGTGAGGACCGGCAATATGGTTTATTTCGACACTGCAACCCATACCATCCGGCCGGAGCACATCCTGGCGAGCGGTGCGCTGCCGCCGGGCTTTCCGGCCGTCGAAATCGACGGCGAACAGTATTGGGATGGCGGGCTCGTATCCAACACTCCGTTGCAGTGGGTGATCGAGTGCGGCGCCCGACAGGACACGCTTGTGTTTCAGGTCGATCTCTGGAGCGCGCGCGGCCAGATTCCGGGCAACATGGCGGAAGTGATCACTCGCCAGAAGGAGATCCAATACTCCAGTCGCACGCGGGCGAGCACGGACCAGTTCAAGAGCCTGCACCGGTTGCAGCGAGACCTGGCGGCTCTCTTGAGCAGGTTGCCTGAAGATCTGCGCGATCAGGAGGACGTCAAGCTGCTCAGGACCGCTGCCTCCAACAACGTGCATAGCCTGGTCCACCTGATCTATCGCGCGCGGGACTACGAAGGCCACTCCAAGGACTACGAGTTTTCCCGTCTGTCGATGCAGGATCATTGGCGCGCCGGCTATCACGACGCCTTGCGCACCCTTCGGCATCCCGAGGTGCTGGCCCGCCCGACGAGTGCGGACGGCGTCTCCACGTTCGATCTTGAGCACGACGGTCGCGAATAGGCCGGCTCTTCCCAATCACAGGACAATTCAAATGCACGAGAGTGAAGTCGTGAGGCGTGCGTTCGCCATGCCGCTGACGAATCCGGCATATCCGCCGGGACCGTATCGTTTCGTCGACCGCGAATACCTGATCATCACCTATCGCACCGATCCGGCGAAGCTGCGATCGGTCGTCCCGGCTCCGCTCGAGCTCGACGAACGCGAAGCGCTGGTCAAGTACGAGTTCATCCGCATGCCGGATTCCAACGGTTTCGGCGACTATGCCGAGAGCGGCCAGGTCATCCCCGTGTCGTTCCGCGGTCGCAAGGGCGCCTACACCCACTGCATGTTCCTGAACGATGAGGGACCGATCGCGGGCGGCCGGGAGCTCTGGGGCTTTCCGAAAAAGCTTGGCCAGCCAACGTTGCGGACCGAGCTCGATACGCTGATCGGTACGCTGGATTACGGTCCGCTGCGGGTAGCGACCGGCACGATGGGATACAAGCACCGCGAAGCCGACGTGGCGCAGGTGAAGGCCGCGCTGCAGGAGCCGAACTTCCTGCTCAAGATCATTCCGCACGTCGACGGCAGCCCGCGGATCTGCGAGCTCGTCGAATATCACCTCGAGCAGCTTGTCTTGAAAGGCGCTTGGACCGGACCCGCCGCTCTCTCCTTGACGCCCCATGCCCTCGCTCCGGTGTCCGATTTGCCGGTGCTCGAGATCGTGTCCGCGGTTCACATCCGCGCAGACCTTACGCTGGGATTGGGCAAGGTCGTTCACGATTATCTGCAGCAGCCGGTCCGACGTCCGGTCGGGAGCTACGAGCGAGCCCTTGTCACCTGAGTGACGGTCTCGACGGGCTGCGTAGGTCCGGCAACACCGCGGCGAGGAGCCGCAGCACCTCACAAGAAGGAAAGACCAAATGAGTATACTGAAAGGTAAAGTCGCAGTCGTGACCGGCTCAACCAGCGGCATCGGTCTAGGCTATGCTCGTGCTTTCGCTGGCGCCGGGGCCAACGTCGTGCTCAATGGAATGGGGGCGCGGGCCGATGTCGAGAACGAGCGCTCGGCGATCGAGAGGGAATTTGGCGTCAAGGCGGTCTATTCGGCTGCGGACATGGACAGCCCGGACCAGATCGCCGAGCTCATCGCGCTGGCGGAAAGCACCTTCGGCAGCGTCGATGTCCTCGTGAACAATGCCGGCGTCCAGCACGTCGCCCCTGTCGAGGAGTTTCCGGTCGACAAGTGGAATGCGATCATCGGGATCAACCTGTCGTCCGCCTTCCACGCCATCCGTGCAGTCGTGCCCGGCATGAAGAAGCGCGGCTGGGGTCGGATCATCACCACGGCCTCGGCGCATTCGATCGTCGCTTCGCCCTTCAAGTCGGCCTACGTCGCCGCCAAGCACGGCATCGTCGGACTCACCAAGACGGTGGCGCTGGAGCTCGCCCGGTCCAAGATCACCTGCAACTGCATCAGCCCCGGATATGTCTGGACACCGCTCGTGGAGAAGCAGATCCCGAACACGATGGTGGCGCGCAACATGATGAGGGATGAGGTGATCAGCGAGGTTCTGCTCGCGGCCCAGCCGACGAAGGAATTCGTCACGGTGGAACAGGTAGCTTCGCTGGCGCTGTTCCTGTGCAGCCAGGACGCCGCCCAGATCACCGGCGCCAACCTTTCCGTCGACGGCGGCTGGACGGCCGCATAGCCCCAGAAAAACGTCAGAGACCGAGAGGGGGTTCGCGAAGAATTGCTCGCGAACACCTGCGTTTGATCAAGCGCCGGTGCTCCGACCTATGACCCCTTAGTACCAACATCAAAAAATCATGTGGAGAGAAGATCATGAACAAGCGACTAATCGCGAGTGTCGTCGGCTTTGCGTGCCTTACCATGGCGACGGCCGCCGAGGCCCGAACCTCTTACGATGGATCCTGGAATCTACTTTTCGTCACGCAGCGCGGCAGCTGTGATCCGACCTACAGCTTTACGGTGAACATAAACGACGGCTTCGTCACGCATCCCAATCTGGTGAAGTTTGCCGGCCACGTCGGACGTTCGGGCGCGGTTCACGCCTCGGTTACGGTCCACGACAAATATGCGGCAGGCTCCGGGAGGCTGACGCGAGACGCCGGCCGCGGGAGCTGGAGTGGCCACGCAGCAGGCGCGCGCTGCTCGGGATATTGGACCGCTCAACGAAACGGGTAGGAAGCAAGGTACGGCATTTGGCTCCGAAACCGCTCAGACCCTGCATCGGCGCTGCGTTTGCGAACCGGCGCCTCGCGCCGGTGCGGGGCAATGGACGCGGAGCGGCGAGGCTAGTTGATCCTGGTCAAGGTGGAGCAGGCGCAGGGTGCGTACGCTGATCGCATCGATGAAACCGATGGATACGAGCGATGAGCACGCAAGCGAACTTTCAGTCCTGGGCTAAGGAGCGGCTCGACGAAATGGAAGCTACGCTCACCTTTCTCGATGGCAAAGCGGGGGAGGTGCAGGCGGAGCTTCGAGCCAAGGCCGACGAACTTCGCACCGACCTTCGCGCCACGCAAAGTGAATTCCGAAATACGGTCAAGAAGCACGCCGAGGCGAACGAAGCGGCCTTCGTTGCCGCCAAGGCAAAACTGGAAGTGGATTGGAAGGCTTTCGAGGCCGATGTGGCGAAATACGTCGATGGCTTCAGCAAGCGGGTCGAACAGCAGAGGGCCGCATTCGAGGTTCAGGCCGCAGCCCAGCTGAACGCCTGGCGCGAAGCGGCCGACAAGATCGCCAGCGATGGCAGGCAGTTTGCCGCAGAGCGTCGGGCCAAAATAGACGAGGCGGTGAAGCGCATGAAGGCCGACGCGGCCGAGGCGGAGGGAAAGCTCCAAAAGCTAAGCCAGGCCGGAGCGCAGTCATGGTCCGCCCTGATGGTGGCTCTGGCCGAAACGCGGACCAACTTCGATCGCGCCAACCAGGCCGCCCAGGAAGCGTTCAAACGAGCAGCCTGAGACTGGTACCCTTCGGGGGAGACTGCCGCGAGGCGGTCTCCCCCGGCTCACTCTTTCGCAGGCCGGCTCAGACGGTCGGCGCTCTCCGCAGCGCATCGAGAGCGGCAGCTCGGCGAGGCCGACTTGACGCTGGCCCGCTGCAGCGTCTGGATGTCGCGCTCTCGGGCTCGAATCCGCCCGTGCAAGCGGGCGGATGTCGTTCCGGATCCAGTGCAGCTTTCATAGCGCGCTGAGGTCGTCCGGGACTTCGCCGAAGTGGCAGAGGACTCAAGGAAATCAATGCCTTATGAGCTGCGACTCGCATCTAAACTCAGACATTCCCAATCGACTCGTTCTTAAGGTCAGTTCCGCCTCGCTCTGTCTGCGTCGGGTCTTGATCTTTCAGAGGGTTAGGCGCCCCGTTCTCAATGTGGCGGCATATTTGAACGCAAGGCGCGCCTTTTCGCGCCGTGATCAGCATTTGCCTGTCGCTTGCAACCGCGCGCTTCGGCGTGCGAGCGCAATCGCGAAAAGTGAATCGCGATCAATGGGCTAGACTCAACTCCTCCGAGCTCACGTGAGTTCGGATGAGAAACAGCCTTCACTTCAGGTGCGGGAGGTTTTGCGAGTCGCATCAAGGACATCGACTTGAATGCTGAGGCACTGATCCAGCAGCTTCACGCCTTGCTGCATCAGGCCTGTTGCGACGCTCCAAGGCGCGCATCCCCATAAAGCCCGGACCAGCTCAATATTTCCTTAAACGCCGGCGCAGCCCATGCGGCTTGCCATGATGTGGCCGCTCAGCGTCAGCAGCTCATCCAGCTTGGGCTGGCAATGACGTGCAGCCGCGCGGCCTCCTGCGCTTGTCACGCCCCGGCGGGGATGCTGAAGTGCCGTCCTCGATTGTGGTGTGTAGGAGCCGGCGCCGATGGACAGAATTCTCGCAGCCGCAAAGGCGATCGCGCTGGCGCGCCGCAACCATGCGCCGCTCGCGCCGCTCGAAGTTCCTCCGGCCGATGAAGCCGAGGGCTATCAGGTCCAGCGCGCGCTGCACGATCTGCTGCTGCCGCATGCCGGCCCGCTGGTCGGCTACAAGATCGGCTGCACCAGCCAGGTGATGCAGGATTACATCGGCATTCCACACCCATGCGGCGGCGGCGTGTTCCAGAAGGGCGTGCACGACAGCGGTGTACGGCTCGCGGCTGCCGACTATGTCCGGGTCGGCGTCGAATGCGAGATCGCGGTGCGGCTGAAGCGCAATCTCGCCGCCGGCGAGGCGCCGTTCACGGCCGAATGGGTCGGCGAAGCCGTCGAGGCCTATCATCCCGCGATCGAGATCGTCGACGACCGTTATGTGAAGTGGGAAACCATGGGCGCGCCGACGCTGATCGCCGACGATTTCTTCGCCGCTGGCTGCGTGCTGGGCGAGGTCGTGCCGCGCTCGTCGGTGCCTGACCTGAATGCGATCAAAGGCCGCGCCATCGTCAACGGCGAAGAGGTCAGCCATGGCACCGGCGCCGACGTGCTCGGCCATCCCCACAACGCACTCGCCTGGCTCGCCAACCATCTCGCCGCCGAGGGCAAGGGTCTGCACGCGGGACAGCTCGTTCTCACCGGGAGCCTGGTGAAGACGCTGTGGCTGAAAGCCGGCGACAAGGTGCGGATGGAGCTGGACGGGCTGGGCACGGTGGAGGCGGAGTTTACGTGATCTCTCCGCGTCATTGCGAGCAAAGCGAAGCAATCCAGAGTCCCTCCGCGGTGGCAGTCTGGATTGCTTCGCTTCGCTCGCAATGACGGAGGCTAGGGCAGCGGTGTCGCTACGATCGCGCATTGGCCAGCTGTATGCAACCGTCGCCAAAATACATGCGGCCCTCGCCAGGGGAGCTAGCGAGGGCCGCGTCGTACATCGTCGTCCGCGCCTAGGTTCGCGAACACGATGTGGGAGCTCGGGAGAAGTTAGAAGGGCAGCAGCACGTCCATGACTTGCTGGCCGTAGCGCGGTTGCTGCACGTCCATGATCTGGCCGCGGCCGCCGTAGGCGATGCGGGCCTGCGCGATCTTGGTGGAATCGATGGTGTTGTCGCTCTGGATGTCTTCGGGGCGGACGATGCCGGCAACGATGAGCTCGCGAATTTCGTAGTTGACGCGGATTTCCTGCTTGCCTTCGACCACGAGGTTGCCATTGGGCAGGACCTGGGTGACGACCGCCGCGACGTTGGTCTGCAACGCTTCCTTGCGGTCCACGCTTCCTTTGCCCTCGCTGGACGCGGTCGAGTCGGCGGTGAGGATGCGTCCGGGCAACACCTTCTGCGCTTGGGCGCCCAAGGTCTTGGCGCCGATGAAGTCGGTGATTCCGGAATCTTCCTTGTTGGTGCGGCTGCGCTGGGTGTCGTTTTCGATATTGGCCTTGTCGGTGATGTTCACGGCCACCGTCAGGATATCGCCGACCTGATGGGCGCGCTGGTCCTTGAAGAAGGCGCGGCTGCCGCTGCGCCACAGCGAGTTCGGATTGTAGGAGGCGACCTCGGGCTTCGGCATCGGCATCTGCACCGGCTTGTAGCCGGGCTGCGTCGTCGGATTATCGATCGCCGACAATTTCGGCTGCTCGCCGATCTGCGACAGGCGGTCGATCGAAGAGCAGCCGCTCGCCAGCGCGCAAGTCGCCAGCAGCAGGGCAGAGATCGCGATGCGACGGGGACGAAAAGCCGAACTGAACGTGGACATGACTTACTCTGACTTGGCTGGAGCTTGCGAGACGCGGACTTGCGGGATCTGGGCTTGCGCGATCTGGGCCGGGGATGCCGGGGTCTGGACCAGGTTCCGGACGAGGGCTGCGGTATCGACGGGGGCGGGCGCCTCGTCGCGCTTGAGCGAGGAGGTCTGCTCGACCGCAGCCGGCATCGGCGCGGCCTGGCTGGCGCCCTGGACCGTCACCTGCCCGCGGCCTGTGACGACGCCGCTCAGCGTGCGCTTGGTCTGCAGGTTGAGCACGCTGATGGTGTCGCCCTCGGCGCCGCTCTCGATCGCCTTGCCGCGCGTGGTGAGATAGATTCCGGGAACCTGGTAAATGACGGTGACGTTCTGGTCGCGTTGCACGAAATCGGGCTTGACGATGTCGGCGACGCGGATCGGCGTTCCCGCCCGCATCGGCCGGCGAAGCTGCATGCCGAGCGTGCGATCGCGCGAGGCGGCCTCACCGGTGACCTCGGCCTTCGGCCGGCGTTCCATGGCGACGTCGGAGGACTTCAGGAGATCGACGCGATCGATGTCGCGCGTCAGCACGGCCACTTCCACCGTCTCGATCGCGGTGCCGGTGAAACGCAGCTTGGTCGGCGCCGGATTGTTGTCGTTGTTGATCTCGAAGGCGATGTCGAAACGGCCGCTGCGGGGGTCGTAGCGGGTTGCGACCGGCTGCAGCGCGCCGGTGTTGGAGGCATCCAACCGCATGTCGGCGATGCCGCGGTCGAACGTGACGGTGATGTTGGCGGCATCGCCAAGCCCGAAGCGGCGCTCGAGCGCCGTGGCGACCGCGGTTTCGAGGTCCTTGTTCGCCAGCGTGCGGGCGAGACGGGTGACCTGGACCTCCTTGATGTCGCCGGTCATCACGCCGATCACCTGCTTTGCGCGCAACACCGCCAGCACTTGCGCGACCGGCAGCGCACCGGTGGTGCCGAGATCGGGTGAGCGGTAGAGCGGGATCAGCGCGGCCGAGCCGGCATTGTCGATGAGATCGCCGACCCGCACCACGTCCGAGGTCACGGTGATGCTCGCGCGCAACGTCGGCGTCGCGATGAAATCGTCGGCGGCCCGTGCGGGCAGCGCCAGCACGAGGAGAGCGGAGATCGTGGCGAGGGTGGTGCGGATCATTGTCATCACCTCAGCGGAACAGCGCCGTGGTCGACTGCATCATCTGGTCGGCGGCGCTGATCACCTTGGCGTTCATCTCGTAGGCACGCTGGGCGGCGATCAGGTCGCTCATTTCCGAGACGACGTCGACATTGGCCTGCTCGAGGCTGCTCTGGGTGATGTTGCCGAAACCCTCGGAACTCGCGGTACCGTCCTGCGGCGGGCCGGAGGAGGGCGTCTCCGTGAACTGATTGCTGCCGACGGGCTGGAGGCCCGCTTTGTTAATGAATCGGGTCAGGCCGATCTGGCCCTGGACGGCCGAGGTCGACGAACCCGGCAGCGTCACCGAGACCTGGCCCTGCACGTTGATGGTGAGGCCCGAGGCGTTGTTCGGGATCGTGATCGTCGGTTGCACCGGGTTGCCCTGCGCGGTGACGATGCGCCCCTGATTGTCCATCTGGAAGGTGCCGTCGCGGGTGTACTGGTAGCTGCCGTCGGGCATCAGGATCTTGAAGAACCCTTCGCCCGTGATGGCCATGTCGAGGTCGTTGCCGGTCTGCGACAGCGTGCCCTGGGTCATGCTGCGCGGCGTGCCGACGGTCTTGACGCCGCCGCCGATGTCAACGCCGACCGGCAGGATGGTGCCCTGGTCGGATGACTGGGCGCCGACGCGGCGGACGTGTTCGTAGATCAGGTCCTGGAACGCCGCGGTCTGCTTCTTGAAGCCGGTGGTGCGCAGGTTCGCGATGTTGTTGGAGATCACCTGAACGTTGAGTTCCTGTGCCGCCATTCCGGTTGCTGCGGTGTGAAGCGCCTGCATGTCAGTTCTCCCTCAATCAGGCCGGAACGTCGGCGAGCTTCTCGATCGCCGATTTGTGCATGTCACTCTGCTGCTGGAGCAGGTTGGCGATGGCGGTGTAGCTGCGCATGACTTCGACCATGCGGCTCATCTCACCGACCGAGTTCACGTTCGACTTCTCGACATATCCCTGCTGCACGGTCGACTTGGTGTCGGCCTGCGGGACCGCGGAGCCGATGTTGTAAAGGTTGGCGCCGAGCTTGGTCAGCTTGGCCGGATCGTCGAACGAGGCCATCCGGATCTTGCCGCGGATCGAATCGTTCTTGGCCGTGCCCTCGAGCACCGTGACGGTGCCGTCGGGCGCGACGTTGATGTCGTGGTCGGTCGGCTGGAAGGTGATCGGGCCGCCGGTGCCCAGCACGAGGTTGCCGTCGGAGGTGACGAGCTGGCCGGTGCTGTTGAGCGAGAACTTGCCGTCGCGGGTGTAGCGCTCGGCGCCATTGGCCTGAACCGCGAAATAGGCGTTGCCGCTGATCGCCATGTCGAGCGGATTCTTGGTCGGCTCCATCGGCCCCTGGCCGACGTCGCGGAAGGTGCCGCGGTCCTGCACATAGGAGACCCGGCGGTCGGAGCCGACGAAATTGTCCTCACGCGCGTTCGAGTTGAGGTACTCCTCGAACAGCGAATGATCGGCCTTGAAGCCGTTGGTGTTGGCGTTGGCGACGTTGTTGGCGATGACATCCATCTGCCGTTCCAACGTCATCTGTCGTGACAAGCCGATCAGAAGCGCGTTCTGCATCGGAAATCTCCCCTGAGTGAGATCTGCCAGCTCGCTCTCCCAAGCGCATTGGCCAATCCCGTGAACGAGACCGCGGGTTCTCCCAAACCTTGGGTCTCGGTCCTTTCTCAGCGAAAGTCGTGCCAAGCTGGAAATCTTTGCAAACTCAACGGTTTGTCTATTTTTCGAGGGTGCGGGGAGGCGGCAGAAAGGGTCTGTTAGCCATGTTTGCCCGGCAGATTTTTCCTAGCGAAGGCCCAATCGAAAGGTTCCGTTAACCATTATTACCGTAGCGTTTGCGGGTAAGAGGAGCACTGCGCTGGGGCATTTGTATCGCGTCACTGTCTGCCAGGAGCTTCGCTCTTTCGACCCCTTTGAGAGATGAGCGAGCGCGGCGATCATGGCAGAGAATGAAGCGGAAGGCGGCGCAGGCGCGGAAGCCGCTCCGCCCAAGAACAAGTTCAAGCTGATGATCATGGCGGTAGGCCTGCTCGCCGTTCTCGGCGGCGGCGCCGCGACCTGGTTCTTCTTTTTCCGTCACGGCGACGACGAGCATCACGCCGAGGCGGCGCCCCCGCCGAAGCCGCCGTCTTTCGTCGAGGTTCCCGACATCATGGTCAACCTCGCCGGCGCGCCGGGCGAGCGCGTCCAATATCTGAAGCTCAAGATCGTGCTGGAGCTGAAGGAAGAGAAGCAGGTCGAGGCGATCAAGCCGACGATGCCGCGCATCACCGACATCTTCCAGACCTATGCGCGCGAACTCCGCTCCTCCGATCTCAACGGTTCCGCCGGCATCTTCCGGCTCAAGGAAGAGCTGACCAAGCGGGTCAACGCGGCGGTCGCTCCGGTCCAGGTCAGCGCGGTGCTGTTCAAGGAAGTCGTGATCCAGTGAGCATGACGGGCTAGGGATCATGGCAGGCACCGACCAACCAGACCAGGATGCAATTGCCGCCCAATGGGAGGCCTCGCTCGATTCCGAGGATCCCGCCGAGGCCGCGAAGGCTGCTGCCGAAAACGAACTATCCGAGACCATGGCCCTGCAATGGGCGGCCATGGTCGAGGATGGCAGCCGCGATCTCGGCGCCGGCAAGAATTCCGGCGAACGGGTGCTGTCGCAGGAGGAGATCGACAACCTCCTCGGGTTCGCCGTCGGCGACGTCACGCTCGACGATCACTCCGGCATTCGCGCCATCATCGATTCGGCGATGGTCTCCTACGAGCGTCTGCCGATGCTCGAAATCGTCTTCGACCGCCTGGTGCGGTTGCTGACGACCTCCTTGCGCAATTTCACCTCCGACAATGTCGAAGTCTCGCTCGACCGCATCACCTCGGTGCGCTTCGGCGACTACATGAACTCGATCCCGCTGCCCGCCGTCCTCACCGTCTTCAAGGCCGAAGAGTGGGACAATTTCGGCATGGCCGTGGTCGATTCCAGCCTGATCTACTCGATGATCGATGTGCTGCTCGGCGGCCGCCGCGGCTCGAGCCAGCTCCGCATCGAGGGCCGGCCCTACACCACGATCGAGACGGAATTGGTCAAGCGGCTGGTCGAAGTCGTCATGGCCGATGCCGAACAGGCGTTCCGGCCGCTGTCGCCGGTGACCTTCACCATCGACCGGCTCGAGACCAACCCGCGTTTCGCCGCGATCAGCCGTCCTGCCAACGCCGCGATCCTGGTGCGCCTGCGCATCGACATGGAAGATCGCGGCGGCAACATCGAGCTGTTGCTGCCTTACGCGACCATCGAGCCGATCCGGGGCGTCCTGCTCCAGATGTTCATGGGCGAAAAGTTCGGCCGCGACCAGATCTGGGAAGGCCATTTCGCCACCGAGATCGTGCAGGCCGAAATCTCCGTCGACGCCGTGCTCTACGAAGCCGACATTCCGCTTAAGCAGCTGATGCGGCTGAAGGTTGGCGACACGCTGCCGCTGGACATGCGTGCGGATGCCAACGTCACCGTTCGCTGCGGCGACGTCACGATCACCGAAGGACGCATGGGCCGGGTCGGCGACCGCGTCGCGATACGGGTGACGAAACCCTTGCGCAAGCCAAGTACGACACTTGCGATGTTCGAAAAGGTCGACGAGCAGAACAAGATGATGGAGGCCCCATGAACCACTCCCTAGGAATGGCGATCGAGACGCTGGTGGCTATCCTGCTGATGCTGACCATCGTCTACTGCGTCACGCTCAACAAGCGACTGACGCGGCTGAAGGCGGACGAGCATTCGCTGAAGGCGGTCATCGGCGAGCTGATCACCGCAACCGAGATCGCCGAGCGCGCGATCGGCGGGCTGAAGCTCGCCGTGCGCGACGTCAACGAGAACCTCGGCAGCCAGCTCGCGTCGGCGACCCAGATGTCCGAGCAGCTCTACAAGCAGCTCGGCGAAGCCGACAACGTGGTGCGGCGCCTGTCCAAGATCGCAATCGCCGCGCGCCCCGTGACGAACCCGGAAATGGTCGCAGCGCCCGCAGCCAAGCCCTCGTCGGCGAAGGCGGTGGCGGCTGCGGCCGAAGCCTTCTCCGAGCGCCGACGCTCCAACGGTCTTGCCGCATAAAGTCAGGGTATGAAGTCTTTTCGCAACATCCGCGTCATTCCGATCGTGCTGGTTGCCGTCGCTGGCCTCGCCACGCTGAAGGTCACGGGTCTTGTGATCAATGGCGGCTATGTCTTCGACTACAAGTCGGGCCCGACCAAGAAATCCTGGGCGCAGGAGAATCTGAACTTCCCGGCCAGCCGCGAGGATCCCGATATCACCGGCTCGACCCATGGCGCGCCGAAGGAGGCGCCGAAGCCGGCCGCACCCGACACCAAGTCCGAAGGCGCCACGGTCAAGGAGGAAGCCCAGCCGCAGATCTCCGCCTCGGAGCGCGCGATCCTGGAACGCTTGCAGTCGCGCCGCCAGGAGATCGAGGCCCGGCAGCGTGAGATCGACATCCGCGAGAGCCTGTTGAAATCCGCCGAGAAGCGCATCGAAAACAAGGTCGAGGAGATGAAGGCGGTGGAAACCCGTATCTCCGCGACGCAGGCCGAGCAGAAGGCCGCCGAAGCCCAGCGCATGAAGGGCCTCCTGACCATGTATGAGGGCATGAAGCCCAAGGACGCCGCGCGGGTCTTTGACCGGCTCGAGATGGGCGTGCTGATCGAGATCGCCTCGCAGATCGCGCCGCGAAAAATGTCGGACATCATGGGACTGATGTCCCCGGAGGCCGCCGAGCGGCTGACGGTCGAGATGGCCCGTCGGGCCAATGGCGGCGGCGATCAGTCCGCCTCGGCCGGCGAGCTGCCCAAGATCGACGGCAAGCCGACGCAAAAGCCGAATTGAGGGCTCAAGTCGAAGCGTGCTTCGGCAACCCGCGCGCTATTCCGCGGTGCTTCAGCGAGGCCGAGCGAGAGGCTCGCGTGTCTAGTTCACGAGCGCCGGTTGCACCCTGCGGCCAGCGAGGCGCAACTGCTTCTCCCCACGAGGAAGAATCCGAGACTGCTGCTTGGTCAGCGCGGCCTTCGTGATACGAGTCACGACCTGTGTCGCCGCCGCCCGCGATGGTTTCGCCCCCCGGCGTTCCATACACGTTGGGGGGATCCGAGATCACGACAGATCCGGTGGCCAAGTAATCAAAATCGTTGGGGTCTGCGTCACTGGCGCCATGGATGGCGATGGTCACCACCTGCGTCGTACCATCGATGGCAGTGACCGCGAAGGTGTCGGTCAACGTGTCGCCGACCTCAAGCGACTGAACCACACTATTGTTGTTGTCGAGGGTGTAAGTCCATACGCCGGCTGCCGTCATGGCGAAGGTGCCGTAGCCGTCGTCGCTCGCGGTAGCCGAAGAGACCGCGGTAAAGGTGTTCGGCGGGTTGTCGACGTCTGTATCGGTGAGCGTGCCGGTCGCGAGGGGAAGCCCGGGCGAGAAAGTGCCTGCCTCGGTCACTGAGCCGGTCGTAGTGCCGGAAATGACGGCCGCGTCGTTGGTGCCTTGGATGGTGATCGTCACCACCTGCGGCGTTCCATCGAGGGTTGTTACAGTGAAACTGTCGATGAGTGTGCCGCCGACATTGAGCGCCTGTACCGCGCCGTTGGCGTTGTCGAGCGTGTAGGTCCACACGCCGGCGGCGCTTATCGCAAAAGTGCCATAACCGCTCGTGCTTGCCTTGGGCGAACTTACGGGTGTGAAAGTATTGGACGTATTGTCAACGTCGGCGGCAACGAGCGTGCCCGTTGCGCTCGGCGTGCCTGGTGTCGCGTTGGCAACGCCTCCGGCCTCGGTCAGCGAGCCGGCCGTGGCGCCGGAAATGATGGCGGCATCGTTGCTGCCGTCAGTTCCGTCCAGAGTGGTCACTGTGAACGTATCGATCAGTGTCTCGCCGGCATTGAGCGCCTGCACTGCAGGGTTGGCGTTGTCGAGGGTATAGGTCCACACGCCCGCCGCCGTCATGGTGAAGGCGCCGTAGCCGGCCGCGCTCGCCGTTGCCGTGCCGACTGCCGTGAAAACATTTGCGGTCGTGTCGACATCAGTGTCGGTGAGCGTGCCGGTCGCGGTGGAGGTGCCGGGGTTTGCATTGGCGATGCCGCCAGCCTCGATCACAGCACCGGTTGCCGCGCCGGAGATGATCGCCGCGTCACTGGCGCCGTGGATCGTGATCGTCACCACTTGGGCCGTGCCTCCGATCGTGGTCACCGTAAAGCTGTCGGTCAGCGTCTCGCCGGAATCGAGCGCTTGCACTGTGCTATTGGTGTTGTCGAGCGTGTAGGTCCACACGCCGGCTGCGGTCATCGTGAAGGTGCCATAGCCACTGGCGCTCGTTGCTGGCGAACTCACTGCCTTAAAGGTATTGGGCGGATCGTCGACGTCAGTGTCGGTGAGGGTGCCGCTCGCAATCGGCGTGCCGGCTGTTCCGTTGGTGATGCCGCCAGCCTCGACAACTGAGCCGGTCGTGGTTCCGGAGATGAATGCGGTGTCGTTGACGCCGTTAATGGCGATCGTGAAGGTCTGGCTGACAGAGGCGGATCCGTCGGAAACAGTCACCACGAAGCTCTCGGTCGTGGGCGCCGTCAGCGCGTTGATCGCGGCGCTGTTGGGCACGAACGTATAGGCGCCGCTCGCGCTGTTGACGTAGAGCGTCCCGTAGGGATCTGTCTTCGACAGATCGTATGTCACTCCGCCGATGACCGTGTTGCCGGCGCTCGCCCCGATGACGCCGAAGGTCAGCTTGGCATCACTATTGTTGCTGCTCGCGGTGAACGTCCCGCTCGTCGCCGTGAATGTGTCAAACACCACGGTATCGAGTTCGGCCGGGCCGGCTCCGATGCTCAGCGTCGGCGGTGCATGTATGATCAGGGGCACAGGGATGATGAACGGCGGGGCATGCGCAAGCGGATCTTGCAGTGCGGGAGCCTCGGGCGGAATGAAATTGATCGGCTGTAGCGGCTGGGATTTGACGAAGGGGGGTGTGCCCGACCCGTGGGGTCCTTGCCCTTGAAGATTGGCGAGCGCGTCCTGTTGCGCGGCCCTCAACTCCTCCATGTGAGCAGCAGTGTTCGTGACCTGGTTTACGCTGACCGAGGACCCCACCTTTTTGAGCACGATCGTCTCGCCGGGATCCTCGACGATGATGTGCCGTGGGATCGGCTCCTTCGTCACGAGCTCGAATGCGCCGTGGGCAAGGTCCTTGTAAGTGATGGAATCGTCATCCAGAATTGTCACATCCGGGTCCGCGGCCTCGCCATTTTTAGCGGCGGAGAAAGTCAAGGCTGCAAGCGTCAGGATCCCGAAACCGCCCGCGTGGCCCCGGGCGCGAATGCCTGCAACTGGCGTATTCAGCCGGAGCGACCCGGCTTCTGCCAGCCGGCCTGGCACGAAACCGAAGCTCCCTCGGCTCACGTCGAGCAAGGCCGAATGTGATATGCCTTCGGCTTCAAAGACAAATTCGCTCAGAGCGACGTGAGTGCCGCAGGCCAGGTTGAAAAGAGTACCGTCGATGAAGCGAATTGTAATCTGTCCGTCGGCACCGGTTTCTATCACGTCAGCCCGGTCGACCGGCGCACCAGCTACGGCTTGTGTGGCGACGCCGCTGGCTCGCCTGAGCGTACCGCAACCGATCACTGTATGAATGTGGCCGATGATTGGGACGGACAGGGCTATGGCGGCCTCGTTCCCAACCTGGATGCCGGACGCAACTGACATGGCTCGACCTCGCTTGGGTGATCGATTCAGGCTCGGCGCGCTGCCATGGTCTTGCTCGGCTCCGTCCTCGCCTAGGGACAACAAATATCCTGGGCGCCAGCAGCCGAAGGCTTGCCCGCCGAACTAATCAAGTCTGCTCTAGAGAGAGGCGCATTGCGCAGCGAACAGCGACGCGTGCTTCCGATCCCCGCCGTGCCTGCCCTCCCGTCAAAAGTGATTAAATTTTCAAACGCGGAGCATTTAATTTGTGGCGTTTCCGTAACCCTGGAGATAAATTAAAACGATAAAACAAGTTAAACAAGAATTATATATTATATTTTGTGGCAGCTAGGCTTCGCGGTTCAAAAAATGGGCCGACGACAGCGACAAGATCTTCTCAGAAAGGGTGGATCATGCGCAGATCTATGATAGCCGCATTGGCGACCAGCTTTGTTTTGGCGCTTGTCAGTTTCCTGCCGAGTGCGGCTCGAGCGCAAATCGATTCCGCCAAGCCCGCCGTCGTTAGCTCGTCATCGAAACCCATTGGTAAGGTAGTGGCGGCCACAGGCTCGGTCTCGATCGAGCATGCGGGCGCAGTGATCGTTCAGGCGAATGTCTCGGGTGAGCCCGGCCAGGCCAACACGGGTGATCCCGTATATCTCGGTGACGTGGTGCGGACCGGAGCCGACGGCCGAATCGGCATCAACTTTACGGACGGCACCTCGTTCAATCTGTCGAGCAATGCCCGTATGGTGTTGGATCATTATGTGTACGAGCCGGACGGCAAGTCTAATGCGACGCTGTTCAATCTCACTAGGGGAACGTTCACGTTTGTCGCTGGCAGTGTCGCAAAGACCGGCGACATGAAGGTCGATACTCCCGTCGCCACGCTAGGAATCCGAGGCACGACGCCGCATATCGAGATTTCGGATGACGGGTCAGTCAAATTCTCGACCCTGATCGAAGAGGGCAAAAGCAAGCTCCTGAAGAAGCCGCCGGCATCCGCAGCAGCGGAGCCCGATCGAAGCAGCAACCGCAGACTCAACATCTGTCGGGGATGTTGAGAACTTTGCTCGTTCCGAAGCGCCGTGATACCCGCAATGCCGGTCGGGCAGAGAGCCCCAGGGTTAGCCCTTCGTTCAAGCAGTCAGACGCTTGGTTTGAAAATGATCGCAAGAGCCAGTGTCATCAAGACAGTGATGCTCATTTTCGTCATTGAGCTGTCCGGTCCGTCGGCTTTAGCGCAGAAGCCGAAGAAGGTCAGTTCCCTCAAGAATGTTGAACTGTGTAACGGCTCAGATCGCGTATTGCCCGAAGCTCGGATCGATGGCTGCACGGCGTTCATCGATGCGGGCGAGGGGACGGCGAACGGCTTCGCTGTCGCTCACAACAACAGGGGCAATGCCTACAGCGCCAAAACCGACTATGAACGCGCGATCAGTGATTTGGTTGAAGCGACCAGGCTCAATCCAGATTATGCGAAAGCTTTCAACAACCTCGGCGTGGCTTATCTGAGGAAAGGCGCGCACGACCTGGCCCTTGTCGCTTTTGGGGAGGCGCTCAAGCTCAACCCAAACTATGGCGCTGCTTTTGCCAACCGTGCGGCAGCCTACCTGAAGAGGAATGCGTACGACCGTGCAACGCAGGACTATGATGAAGCAATTCGCCTGGATCCGAATCTGGAGGCGGTGTGGAGCGGACGCTGTTGGGCCCGAGCCGTCCTCGGCGCCTTGCGGGCCGCGCTGGAAGACTGCGATAGGGCGCTTGAATCGGGATCAAACAACGCCGCAACATACGATTCGCGAGCTCTGATAAACCTGAAAATGGGGCAATTCTCCGCGGCTATCGACGACTACAATTTTGCGCTGCGGTTCGCGCCCAAGCTGGCACATGCGCTCTATGGCCGCGGAGTTGCCAGACTTAAGCTCGGCGACAGAGCTGGCGGCGATAGCGATATTAGCGCGGCAAGAAGAATCGACGCTGGAATTGGCGAGGACTTTGCCCGCTATGGAGTGCCCTCTAACGATTGACAAATCGCGGCGGCGCTGTTGCGTGGGTGTTAACAACTCCTTAACCGCCTGCGTCTCAACTCCAAAGCTGGGGGCCGACCACGCTCGATCCGGCAGGGCGTGCGGCCCCAATCAAAATATAGCATTAACAAGTCCTTAATTGGCGAGACCTACAGTCAATGGCACCGGCCGGCGCGATGGCCGGCTTGGATTGTCAGACCGGAAGAAATGCTGCCAATGGCGCAGAAGGCTGCCGATGGATTGTGGTCGCGAGCCCGCGCTTTGGCGCAGGGCCTGTCGCGTCATGTCTGCGCGGCGCCGCTGCTGGCAGCCGGCCTGCTGATCGGCTTCACGGCGCCTGTCCCGGCGGCCGATGCTATCCGGGGCGAGGCGACTTTCTCGGCCGGCGGCGGCTTTGCCCGTCTCGTGATCAAGCTCGGAGAGGACGTCCCCTCCGAGGTGACGACGGCCGGCTCCATTCTCGTCATCCGTTTCGACCGGCCGGTCGACGTTCCCGTCGACCGCGTCCCGGAAGGCGCGCCCGACTACGTCAACTCCGCCCGCCGCGATCCCGATGGCGGCGCCATCCGCCTGTCGCTGGCGCGGCGCGTCACCGTCAACACCATGAATGCTGGCGAACGCACCTTTATCGACCTCCTGCCGGAGGGATGGAAGGGGCCGCCGCCGAGCCTGCCGATGGACGTGGTCAAGGAACTCGCCGAGCGCGCGCGCGTCGCCGAACGCGCACTGCGCGCCCAGCGCGCCGCGGCGGAGAGCAAGAAGCGTCCGCAGATCCGCGTGCGCGCCTCGGTGCAGCCGACCTTCGTCCGCTTCGTGTTCGAGATGCCGGACGGCGTCGGTGTGTCCTCCGTGCTCAACGAGCAGAAGCTCACGCTCGCCTTCAACGCCAACCTGAATTTCGATCTGGCGGACGCGGTCGTCGCAGCGCCGCCGAACGTCGCCTCGATCAAGCAGAAAGCCGACATCGACCAGACCAGTGTCGAGATCGCGCTGATCGGCGATTCCGACGTGCATTCGTTCCGCGACGAGAAGAACTACGTCGTCGACATCTCCTTCCAGCCGGACAAGGGCAAGATGGCCAATTCGGCCGAGGCTGCGATCGCGCAGGCCAAGCCCGCCGCTCATGGCCCGGCGCCTGCGCCCGAGAAGCCGGCGGTCGAGAAGCCGAAGGAGGCGCAGCGCGAGATCGCGCCACCGACGTCCGAGACGATCGCGCGCGAAGCCAGGATCGACGTCAAGCCCGAGGTGAAGGCGGAAGCACCCGCCGCCATGCAGCCTGCTGAAGCGCCGAAGCCGATGCCGGCTCCTGCGTCCGAAGCCGCGCACGCTGCGCAAGCGCTCAAGGAAGCGCCCAAGGAAGTTTCAAAGACTGTCGCGCCAGTTGCAGAAACTGCGGTCGCGCCTGCAAAGCCGGTTATGGCCGAAGCGCCTCAAGAGGCCGTGAAGGAAGCTGCCAAGGAGCCCGTCAAGGAGCCGGTCAAGGCCGCGCCAGCAGAGGCGCCCGCCGCGCCGCAGCCGATTGGTGCCAGCGTCGATGTCCGTCGCGACAGCGACGGCCTGCGCGTGAGCTTCCCGCTTCAGGTCGCAACGCCTGCGGCGGCGTTCCGCCGTGGCGACACCGTCTGGCTGGTGTTCGATACGGCGAAGCCGATCGACGTCGAGGCAATCCGCACCAGGGGCGGTGCGATGATCGGCGAGGTCGGCCGCGTCCCGCTCGAGAAGGGACAGGCGGTGCGCATCCGTCTCACCCGGCCGCTGGTCTATTCGCTGACGAGCGAGGAGGTCGGCAAGCAAACCAACTGGCTCTTGACCCTCGCCGACAAAATCCAGGCGACGCCGCTGCCGCTGATGATCTCGCGCAACATCACCGACCCAGCGCTCGCCAACATCGCGATCCCCTTCGCCAATCCGGGGCTCCTGCACAAGCTCACCGATCCCGATGCAGGCGACACGCTTTATGTCGTCACCGCGCAACGGCCGGTGCGCGGCTTCATCAAGCGGCAGGACCTCGTCGATCTCGCGCTGCTGGAATCCGCGCATGGCATCGCGATCCGACCGAATTCCGATGAGGTCGGCGTCGAGGTCGGGGCCGACAAGGTCATCCTCGGCAAGAAGGGCGGGCTGACGCTGTCGCCGGTCGACATCTCGGCCGAGCGCGCGCCGACCGCAGTGCGGCCGGTCTTCAGCCCCGAAGGCTGGCGCAAGGGCCAGTCGGAAAATTTCATCGCGCGCCAGAGCGAGCTGATCACCGCGATCTCCAACGTCGAACCGGCGATGCGTTCGCTGCCGCGGCTCGACCTCGCGCAATTCTACATGTCGCGCGCGATGTATCACGAGGCCAAGGCCGTCACCGAATTGATGCTGGCCGATCCCCTCAACAAGGAGGAGAGCGGTGCGCTGATCATGCATGCGATCGCGAGCATCCTGATCGGCCGGCCGGCACAGGGCCTGAAGGACCTCGCCAATCCCGTGATCGGCAACAGCCACGATTCCCAGCTCTGGAAGGCGCTCGCCTATGCGCGCCAAGGCAAATGGGCGGACGCGCGCGAGAAGTTCAAGAACGTCGAATTCGCCATCGCCTCGCTGCCGCTCGACATCCAGCGCATCGTGACGATGGAGGCGATGCGCGCTTCGCTCGAGGTGAAGGACTATGCCGGCGCCTCCAAGCGCCGCAGCGAGCTCGAGGTGGTCGGCGTCTCGCCCGAGGCCGCGCCCGGCTTCGCCGTGCTGCGCGGCCGGCTCGCCGAGGCGCTCGGCCACGACAAGGACGCGCTCGACGACTACAAGTTCGCGGTCGGCTCGTCGGACCGGCCGGCTGCGGCCGAGGCCAAGCAGCTCGAGGTCGCGCTGCGGCAGAAGCGCGACGAGATCGGCAAGGAAGACGCGCTGCGCGAGCTCGAAACGCTCTCGATGACCTGGCGCGGCGATTCGATCGAGGTCAAGACGCTCCAGATGCTGTCGCAGATGTTTGCCGAGAACGGGCGCTACCGGGACGCGCTCACCGCGGCGCGTACCGCGACAAAGCTGCAGCCGAACGCGGAAGCCTCGCGCCAGGCGCAGGACCTTGCCTCCGACCTGTTCACGCAGATCTTCCTGGGGCCCAAGGGCGACGAGCTGCCGCCGATCGAAGCGCTGGGGATGTTCTACGAGTTCCGCGAGCTGACGCCGATCGGCCGCCGCGGCGACGAACTGATCCGGCGCCTCTCCGACCGTCTCGCCTCGATCGATCTGCTCGACCAGGCCGCCGAGCTCCTGCAGTACCAGGTCGACCACCGCCTCGAAGGCGCGGCGCGTGCGCAAGTCGCCGCGCGCCTCTCCATGATCTATCTCGCCAACCGCAGACCCGACATGGCGATCACGGCGTTGCGCGCGAGCCGCATCAGCGACCTCTCAGGCGAGCTCAGGCAGCAACGCCTGCTGCTGGAGGCGCGTGCCCAGAGCGACGTCGGCCGTCACGATCTTGCGCTCGACATCGTCTCCAACGTTACAGGGCGCGAGGTGCTGCGCTTGCGCTCGGACATCTTCTGGGCGGCGCGGCGCTGGCGCGAGTCCGCCGAGCAGATCGAGCTTTATTACGGCGAGCGCTTCCGCGACTTCAAGCCGCTCAATGCGGTGGAGAAAAGCGATATCATCCGCGCCGCCGTCGGTTATGCGCTCGCCGACGACTCGATCGGCATGTCGCGCTTCCGCGAGAAATATGCGCCGCTGATGAGCGAGAGCGCCGATCGGCTCGCCTTCGACATCGCGAGCAAACCGACCGGCGCCTCCAGCGCTGAATTCGCCGATATCGCCAAGCTGGCTGCCAGCGTCGACACGCTCGACGGCTTCCTGCGCGAGATGAAGCAGCGCTTCCCCGACGCCACCGCGCGGGCGCCGGCCTCGCCGCAAGCCAAGGACCAGTCCGACCACACCGGCTCGCTGCCCACGATCCCGGTGGTGCGGCAGATCAAGATGGCGCGGTAAGATCGCTGCTCCTTCTGGGCCTCGCGACTGGCGCCCGTGAGCAAGCTCCTCGAAGTGACGGGCAGGGGCCGAAGCCTATCGCCCAGGGGCGCGTACTCATCAACCCGATCAGCCCCGCGGACCTAGGCCGCGTCCATTCAGTCCTTGAGACCGGACATGGCCCGTTTGCCTTTGTTAGTCGGCTGAGGGCTTCAGGTCCATTGTGAGAAACATATGCTCCGCAAACCGACCTTAGGGCGTAGAAACAGGAAGCAGCTAAGGGCCAGCAAGCGATCTCTTAACGGTCTTAGTTGAGCTTTACCCGCACCTGATAGATTGCCGAGGCCAAGGTCGAGGCAAGCACTAGCACGAGACCAAGCCCGATCATGGGGTTCCTTGCGATCACCGCCGCAAGCGATACCCCCAGCGCCGCGGCCAACATCTGCCAGAAACCCAACAGGGCCGAGGCAGCACCGGCGCGATCGCCGAATGGCGAAAGAGCTTGCGCACTGCAGAGCGGATTGACCATGCCCATGCCTAGCAAGAATACGCATGCGCCGACAAGAAATGGCAAAAAGCGCCCATCGAAAAGCGCGAAAAGCAACACCATGCCGCCGCCGACACAGGCCCGCGCGAGGCCGATGCAAATCGATCGATCAAGGCCAAGGTGCGGAACGATTTTTGTAGCGATAATGCCAGCGCTAAAGACGATCATGACAGTGCCTGCGAAGAACAGGCCGAGTTGCATGGGCGTGAAGTCGAGGCCTTCTATCAAGACACGCGGCAACGCCGAAAACATTGCAAACAGCGCACCTAAGATGAGGCTAACAGTTGCGGCAGGAACCAAGAAACGGCGGTCAGTCGATAGCGACCAGTAATTCTTGGCGATCGTCGAGGAATTGAACTCGGCGCGTGGCGCGTGGTGCGTTTCTCCGAAAGCCGCAAGAAATGCTGAAGCGGCGACGACGGCGAAGATTCCGACGAACACAAATGCTGAACGCCAGCCAAAAAAATGATCCAGCGCGCCACCGACCAGGGGCGAGAATCCGGGCGCCGCTGCCATCGCAACCATAACAAAGGTGAGCACGCGCGCGAGCTTTTCGCCCTGAAAGAGATCTCTTGCGATAGCTCGCGAAAGGACAGACGTGGCACATGCGCCACCGGCCTGCACAACGCGACCCATCAATAGTGCCGCCAAATCATTGGCTAACGCGCACCATATGCTACCTGCGAAAAATACAGCAAACCCGATCATCACGGGTACGCGCCGGCCGAAACGATCCGACAACGGACCGACAACAAGTTGTCCGACCGCGAACATGGCGAGGAATATGGTGATAGCTGACGTTACCTGAGCGCTGGAGACGCCTACCGCGACGGCGATACTCGGTAGCGAAGGCAACAGAATATTGGTGGCCAACGTGCCACTCGCAGACAACGCAGCAAGAACGGCGACCTGAAGACCAAGCGGCACGACTCGAGCGAGCGGACGGTTTTCGACGTTGCTGGTCATAAGCCGCTTCGGATCAATGAATGATAACCATCATATCAAAGGTCCGCTGAATGCGCAATCTGAGCATATTCCGGTATGTCACAAGCCGCCGAACGCGCTCACGGTGGCAGGCTTCCCCCTTGCGCTGGTAAGCTCAAGTACACGCCTACAAGCCTTGGGTCAGAGAGGATGGGGGCGGTGACCGCTCCCCGGGCCCGCTACCCCCCGTAACTCTGCACCAGGCTCCCCGCCACCAACGACCAGCCGTCGACCAGCACGAAGAAGATCAGCTTGAACGGCAGCGAGATGGTCGCGGGCGGCAGCATCATCATGCCCATCGACATCAGCACGGACGCGACGACGAGGTCGATGATCAGGAAGGGAAGGAACAGCAGAAAACCGATCTCGAAAGCACGCTTCAGCTCCGAGATCATGAAAGCGGGGACGAGGATGCGTAAGCCGAGCTCGTCGGGGGTCGCGGGCGGCGGCTCGCCGGAGAGATCCAGGAACAGCTTGAGGTCCTTCTCGCGCACGTTCTTTTGCATGAAGCCGCGCAAGGGGACGGAGGCGCGCTGAAGCGCGTCCTCGACGCCGAGCTGATTGGCGACCAGCGGACGGATGCCTTCGTCGTAGGATTTTTGCAGGACCGGTCCCATCACGAAGAAGGTGAGGAACATCGCCAGCGCGATGATCACCGAGTTCGGCGGGGCGGTCGCTGTGCCCATCGCGGTGCGCAGCAGCGACAGCACGACCACGATGCGCGTGAACGACGTCATCATGATCAGGATCGACGGTGCGATCGACAGCACCGTCAGCAGCGCGATCAGCTGGATCGCGCGCTCGGTGACGCCGCCACCGCCAGCGCCTCCGCCGCCGAGATTGATGCTGATGTCCTGCGCATGCGCCGGCATCGCGAGCGAAGCCGCGCCGATCAGGACAGAAAGAAGAAAAACTCTACGCGGGAGGGCCGGCAGACTCACGAAGACGGCTTCGGACGGCCGAGCAACGAGGCCATCTCGTCTTCGAGATTTTCAAAGCTGGTCTTTTCCGGAGCCGGCTTTGCGGGAGGGGCCGCTGGTGCCGGCGGCTCGCTACGGGCCACACGCGGAGGAGCGGCCGGGGGCTCCGGGGCGACCGGAGGGGCAAGCGTCTCGCCGGCGGGGCGGCGCAGCGCAGCTTCGAGCCGCTGCGCCATCTCGGCGAGATTCTGCTCGGCGCTCGATGGCGCCGCAGGAGCGGGTGCCGGCGGCGGAACGGGCGGAGCCTGCGGCACAGGCGGAGGAGGAGGCGCGGCTACGCGCTCGGCGCGCACTGGAGGCGCTTTCACCGGCTCGCTCTGGCGCGGCGGACGCGGCATCAGCGGGGGTTCGTTGCGCGCAACGCGCGGCGGAATAGGTTCGGGACGCAGCTCGCGCTCGGGGCGCGGCGCGATCGGCTCGGAGCCGAAGCCGGCCAGTGGCGGCTCGTTGCGGCGTTCGGCCAGCCCGGGAGCGGGCCGGCGCACCTCGTCGGCAAAGGAGGGGCGCGCGGGCCGCGGTGGCGGCTCGGGCATTTGCTGCTCGGGATGATCGAGCAGTTCGGGCCGCGGTGCTTCGTCGGCCCAGCTGCTGGAATCATGCATCGGTGCAAGACGCGGCGGCTCGGCGGCATTGGGACGCTGCGGGAGCTGGTCGCGGCCGGGCGCTGCACGCACGATGTTGGGTTCGACGACGATGTCGGTGGGGCCGCCGATCATCAGAAGATGCTCGACATTGTCACGCCGGACCAGCACCAGACGGCGGCGGCCGTCGACCGCGGCGGCATCGATCACGGCGAGCCGGGGCATCCGGCCGCGCTGGGTGTTGGCGCCGAGCCGGCTGGTGGCGAATCGGCGAACCAGCCATGCAGCGACGCCGATCAACGCCAGAACGACGATGAACGCGACGATGAAGGTGATAGGGCTGCCTTGCATACTTGTCCCCGACAAATGGCGCTTTTCTCGGGCCCGTGGTCAGATGCGCCAACCACCGGCTTACGTTGCCCAAACTGCGATTTCTTAACGTCCCACGGCAAGTTTTGCCGTCCCCAACTCTTAATAACCCATGAATCGCTCGATCCAAAACGACTTCTTGGCCTGTGTACGCACCGCCAAGCGGTTGGGTTAATGCCGCTTTTGGAGGCGTAGAATCACGGGGTGGGCGCATTCGTGTCCCGGCGGGGGACAACTGCCTACGACTCCTTAACCAGCTGTTAACGATACAGGCGGCAAATTCTGCCTAGCTTCGGACCATGGGTCCTGCGAGGCGGAAGGAGCCGCAACGATGTCCATCAACGATCTTCCGGTGCTATCGGCGCTTCGCACCAAGATGCAATGGCACCAGGAGCGCCAGCGCGTCCTGTCCGAGAACGTCTCCAATTCCGACACGCCCAAATTCCGGCCGCGCGACCTGGTCGAGCCGAAGCTGGACAAGAGCGGGGCCGTCACGGGTTCGATGGGCCCCCTGACGCTCACCCGCACCAGCGGTTCCCACATGGCGCCGTCAGGCGCGGCTTCCGGATTCGACCAGAACAAGAATGCGGGTTTTGAGACCCGCCCCGCGGGCAACGCCGTCAATCTCGAAGAGGAGATGATGAAGGCCGCCAGCAACCAGATGGATTATGCGGCGGCGACCTCGCTCTATTCGAAGAGCCTGCACCTGCTCAAGACCGCGATCGGCAAAGGCTAGAGCTAGAGGAAGCGCATCATGGCGAATGACAGCAGCGACTTTGCCCGTTCGATGGCGATCGCGACCTCCGGTCTGCGGGCGCAGGCCGGGCGCATGCGGGTGATCTCGGAGAACATCGCAAACGCGGATTCGACCTCACAAAGCGCTGGCGGCGATCCTTACCGGCGCAAGGTGCCGACCTTCTCCTCCGCGCTCGACCGCACACTCGACGCGCAGGTCGTCACCCTCGGCAGGATCAAACCCGACCAGTCCAATTTCCGCACCAAATACGAGCCGAACAATCCGGCGGCGGATGCGACCGGCAACGTCAAATATCCCAACGTGAACTCGGTGGTCGAGATGACCGACATGCGCGACGCGCAGCGGTCCTACGAGGCCAATCTCAACATCATCAGCGCGACGCGCCGGATGATCCAGCGCACCCTCGACATCCTCAAGAGCTGAACAGGACATTTGAACCATGGCAACACCGACAATTGCCGCCAACGCCTATGCAAACCTCGCCCGCGTGCTGGAGAACAGCGGTGCCGGCAAGGGCAGCGAACCGAGCGGGCAGTCCTTCGCCTCTCTTCTGAAAGACACTGTCGGCAGCGTCCTGGAGTCCGGCCGCAAATCCGATGCGCAGACGGTGGCGATGGCCGCCGGCAAGGCCAACGTGATGGACGTGGTGACGGCGGTCGCAGACACCGACGTCGCCGTGTCCACGCTGGTCTCGGTCCGCGACCGCGTGATCGCGGCCTATGAAGACATCATGAAGATGCCGATCTGATTTTCTCGGTCGTCCTTGCGAGCGTAGCGAAGCAATCCAAAATCTTCCGCGGTGGCAGTCTGGATTGCTTCGCTTCGCTCGCAATGACGAGGAGAGCTTCGTGTCGTCCTCACCGAGCGGTGCGGATGAGACTTGAATAAAGGAACTGCGAATGACCGGACCGGAAACCCTCGACGTCGCGCGCGATGCGATCTGGACCATCGTGATCGTGTCGTCGCCACTGATGGTGGTTGGCCTCGTGGTCGGCGTCGTCGTGTCGCTGTTCCAGGCGCTGACGCAGATCCAGGAGCAGACGCTGATCTACGTGCCGAAGATCCTGGCCATCTTTGCCACCATGCTGTTGGCCCTGCCGTTCATGGCCGACGCGCTGCATTCCCACATGCTGCGGATATCGTCGCGAATCATCGGCGGCTGAGGCACAATGCGCCCGTCATGCGCATCGACGTCTCGCTGCTGCCGGCGCTTGCCGCCTCCTTCATGCTCGCCTTTGCCCGGGTCGGCGCGATGGTGATGCTGTTGCCGGGGCTGGGCGAAACCAATATCCCGACACGGATCAAACTGTCGATCGCGCTGCTGCTCACGCTGATCATCCTGCCGCTGCATCGCAACGCCTATCAGGTCGACATGGGCTCCATCGCGCCGCTGCTGGTCCTGATGCTGCATGAGATCGTGATCGGCATCGTGCTAGGGGCGACCGCGCGGGTGACGTTGTCGGCGCTGCAGGTTGCCGGTTCCGTGATTGCACAGCAGATGGGGCTGGGTTTCGTCACCTCGGTCGATCCGACGCAAGGGCAGCAGGGCGTGCTGGTCGGTAACTTCCTGACGATACTGGGGGTCACGCTGCTGTTCGCCACCGACAGCCATCATCTGGTGATCGCGGCACTGAATGACAGCTACACGATCTTCGCGCCGGGCGAGACGGTGTCGAGCGGCGATATCGCCGCGCTGGCGACGCGCGCCTTTGCCGCCGCGTTCCGCCTCGGCTTGCAACTTTCCGGACCCTTCCTGGTGTTCGGCCTCGTCTTCAACATCGGGCTCGGCGTGCTGGCGCGGCTGATGCCGCAGATGCAGGTCTATTTCGTCGGCGTGCCGCTCTCGATCTTCGCCGGCTTCCTGGTGCTCGCCGTCGTGCTCACGGCGATGATGGGCACCTATCTCGACTATTTCATCGGTGTCATGCACCAGATGATGCCACTCAAGTGACCAGGTGATCGATGGCGGAAGACAACGATCCAGAGAGTCAAACAGAAGACCCAACGCAAAAACGTCTCGAAGAGGCGCTCGAACGCGGTGACGTCGCCAAGAGCCAGGAGATCAACACCTGGTTCATGATCGCGGGCGCCACGCTCGTGGTCTCGAGCTTCTCGGCATCGGTCGGCAGCGGGCTGTTGGCGCCGATGCGCAACCTGATCGCCAATTCCTGGATGATCAAGACCGACGGCAGGGCTCTGCTCGCCCTGATGCAGCAGATCGAAGTCGCGGTGCTGGCGGCGATGGGCGTGCCGCTGCTGATGCTGGTGCTGGCGGCAATTGCCGGCAACATGCTGCAGCACCGCCTGGTCTGGTCGGCCGAGTCCCTCAAGCCCAAGTTCAGCAAGCTGTCGCCTGCCGAAGGCCTCAAGCGCATCTTCGGCAAGCAAGCGGCGGCAAACTTCCTCAAGGGTCTCGGCAAGCTGATCGTGCTCGGCGCGGTCATGACCACGATCCTGTGGCCGGAACGGCATCGCATGGAGGCGATGGTCCGGCTCGATCCGGCCGCCATGCTCGGCGCCACCACCAGCCTGACCATTCACCTGCTCGGCGCGGTGGTTGCGGCGCTCGCGATCATCGCCATCGGCGACTACTTCTTCCAGTATCGCAGCTGGTTCCAGCGGCAGAAGATGTCGCTCCAGGAGATCAAGGAAGAGTACAAGCAATCCGAAGGCGATCCGCACATCAAGGGCAAGCTCAGGCAACTGCGCCAGCAGCGCTCCAAGAAGCGCATGATGGCGGCGGTTCCCAAGGCCTCCGTGATCATCACCAACCCGACCCACTATTCGATCGCGCTGTCCTACGAGCGCGGCATGTCTGCGCCGATCTGCGTCGCCAAGGGCGTCGACAACCTCGCTTTCAAGATCCGGGAGATCGCGCGCGAGCACGACATTCCGATCGTCGAGAACGTGCCGCTCGCCCGCGCGCTCTACGCCACCGTGGAGATCGACGAGGAAATCCCGACCGAGCACTACCATGCGGTCGCCGAAGTCATCGGCTACGTCATGCGTCTGAAGAGCGGATTTGGCGCCAGCCGGCAATAAAACCCCTGAAAAGTACTGGAAATGGCCGTAATCTGGGAATCAGCGTACCTTTCGCCCCTGCTGCCCTTGCGCCTGCGGGTCCGATTCAGGCAGGGAGGACCCTGCGCGCCCTGTAGCGCGTTGATTCTCTGCCGACAGGCTGTGCCAGCTTGAGATGACTGCCGAGACCGACCACGACCTCACACGCGAGCCCGTTGCGGCGCACGAGCCGTCGCCGCGCTCGGGCAGCATTGCGCTGGTGCTGCTGGTGGCTGCCGGCCTCGTCGCCGTCGCGGTCGGGCTGATGACGCTCGGGCGCGCGCAGGCCCAGCCCTATATTCTCGGCATCCTCGCCGTGCTGGCGATGGTCGGCCTGTTCAACCTGTTCGCCTTCGCCGCCGGCATCATCCGCTTCGTCGATCGCAATCTCGACGATCCCGTGATGGGGCGCATCGCCGACCACGCCTTCGACGGCCTCGCCGTGACCGACCCGCGCGGCCATGTGGTCTATTCCAATGCGGCCTATCTGACGCTGACCGGCGCCGCCGGCCCGCAGGACGTGCGCCCCGTGGAGCGCGTCTTCATCGGCAACCCCGACGTCTCCGAGGCGGTGTTCCGCCTGTTGAAAGCCGCGCGCGAAGGCAAGCGGCAGCAGGAAGAGGTGCGCATCTCCGGCAATGACGGCAGCCAGGGCCGCT
This sequence comes from Bradyrhizobium sp. F1.13.3, assembly GCF_040548265.1. Taxonomy (NCBI): domain Bacteria; kingdom Pseudomonadati; phylum Pseudomonadota; class Alphaproteobacteria; order Hyphomicrobiales; family Nitrobacteraceae; genus Bradyrhizobium; species Bradyrhizobium sp. F1.13.3. Next base: position 378,524 of record NZ_JBEPRI010000003.1, read on the forward strand.
GGCTGCGCATGCGGGTGCGGCCCCTCGGCACCGGCAAGCGCGAGACAAGATACGCAGTGTGGTCGATCGCCGACATCACCCGCGACCGCGAGCGTCAGGAGGACGTGTTCCAGGAACTCCAGCACGCGATCGAATATCTCGATCACGCGCCCTGCGGTTTCTTCTCGGTCAATCCGGCCGGCGAACTCGCTTACGTCAACGCGACGCTGGCGAACTGGCTCGACTACGACCTCGCCGAGATCGGCTCGGGCGGGCTGAAGCTCACCGACATCGTCTCCGGCGATGGCGCTTCGCTGCTCACGGCGATCGTGGCGGTGCCGGGCGAGGTCAAGACGGAAGTCTTCGACATCGACCTGCGCATGCGCACCGGCAAGACCATGCCGGTGCGGCTCTATCACAAGCTCGCCTTCGGCGCCGACGGTGCGCCGGGCCCGTCGCGCACGCTGGTGATCAGCCGCGCCCGCGACGAGCGCAGCGATCCGGACCGCGCCGCTGAAGTGCGCTTCATGCGCTTTTTCGACCATACCCCGATGGCGATCGCCACCGTCGACCGCGGCGGCAACGTCGTGCGCGCCAATGCGCGCTACGCCAAGCTCGGGCAGGCGCTAGGGCTCGATAGCGCCAGCAAGTCGATCTTCCGCGCGGTCAATTCGCGCGACCGGCACCTTTTGATCGCGGCCATCAACCAGGCCGCGGAGGGCCAAGCCGACGTCGCGCCGGTCGAAGTGGCGCTCGAAGGAACCAAAGAGCGCTGGGGCCAGTTCTTCGTCACGCCGGTGGACGCGGCCGAGAACGACGCGGAAGTCGCCATCGTGCACATGCTCGAGACCACCGAGCGGCGCGCGCTGGAGAACCAGATCAACCAGTCGCAGAAGATGGAGACGGTCGGCCAGCTCGCCGGCGGCATCGCCCACGACTTCAACAACGTGCTCTCCGCCATCATGATGGCCAACGACTTCCTGCTGAACGCGCACAAGCCGACCGACCCGTCGTTCCAGGACATCATGCAGATCAAGCAGAACGCAACGCGGGCCGCCACGTTGGTGCGGCAGTTGCTGGCGTTCTCGCGGCGGCAGACGCTGCGGCCGCAGGTGCTCGACCTCGGCGATGCGCTCTCCGATCTCGCCATGCTGCTGCGCCGCCTGATCGGCGAGAAGGTCAAGCACGAGACCATCCACGGCCGCGATCTCTGGCCGGTCAAGGTCGACGTCTCCCAGTTCGAGCAGGTCATCGTCAACCTCGCGGTCAACGCGCGCGACGCCATGCCCGACGGCGGCAAGCTGATCATCCGCACCGCAAACGTCACCACCGAGGAAGCGGCCAGGCTGGCCTACAAGGGCATGCCGGCAGCGGACTACGTGCGGATCGAGGTCGCCGACACCGGTACCGGCATCCCCGCCGATATCCGCGACAAGATCTTCGAGCCGTTCTTCTCGACCAAGGAAGTCGGCAAGGGCACCGGCCTCGGGCTCTCCACTGTCTACGGCATAGTCAAGCAGACCGGCGGATTCATCTACGTGGACTCGGAGCCGGGGCAGGGCACCTCGTTCCACATCTTCCTGCCGCGCCATCATGCCGAGCCGGAGGTGCAGGTCGAGCAGCCGGCGCCGGTCGTTGGCGCCAGCAATGGTGCCGCGAAGGACGCCGGGCTCGCGGCGGACGCCAAGCCCCGCACCGATCTCACCGGACAGGGCACCATCCTCCTGGTCGAGGACGAAGAGGGCCTGCGCGCGCTCAACGCACGCGGTCTGCGCTCTCGCGGCTACACCGTGGTCGAAGCCGAGAACGGCGTCGAGGCGCTGGAGGTGCTGGAAGAACAGAGCGGCGGAATCGATCTCGTCGTGTCCGACGTCGTGATGCCGGAGATGGACGGCCCGACACTGCTCAAGGCGATGCGCGAGAAGAACCCCGACATCAAGTTCATCTTCGTCTCCGGCTACGCCGAAGACGCGTTCGAGAAGAGCCTGCCCGAAGGCCAGCAGTTCGACTTCCTGCCCAAGCCGTTCACGCTCAGCCAGCTTGTTGCGGCCGTGAAGGAGACGATGGCGAAGGCTGGGTGAGGGCCTCAACGGAATGATGACGGCAAAGCGGAATTCCTGTCGCCAAACCGACCGGTAACCCGCGACCGCGGCTCCTTTGCACACCCGGCCAAGCCGCCGCCAAATATGGGCTTTTGCCACATCCCCGCGACTGAGGGCCGCAGCCATAAGTTCCGATAGTGGCTTCCTTTTTACGGAAGGCTGCCCATCTTAGGGACACGTCCCCATGCCGGGGATCTGGGAAACGAACATGAATTTCTCGCAACGCTCCCGCAGTCTCTTCAAGACGATTGCCGTCGTGCTGGCGCTTGCGCTGCCGACTGCGCTGGCGATCTCGTCCGCCGACGCGCGCGTCGGTGGCGGCATGTCGTCGGGTTCGCGCGGTTCGCGCACCTATTCGGCCCCGCCATCGACCACGACCGCGCCGGGCTCGACCTCGCAGTTCAATCGGACCTACACCCAGCCGGGCGCAGGCATGAATTCGGCTGCCGCCGCTCCCGCGCGCGGCGGTCTGTTCGGCCGGGCCGGCGGCTTCATGGGCGGCCTTGCGGCCGGCTTCCTCGGCGCCGGCCTGCTCGGCATGCTGTTTGGCGGTGGCCTGTTCGGCGGCCTCGGCGGCATGTCGTCGATCATCGGCCTGATCATCCAGATCGTGCTCGTGGTGCTCGTGGTTCGGCTGGCGATGTCCTGGTGGCAGCGCCGCCACACCCCGCAGGCGGCCTATGCCAACGCTGAAGCCGGTGCCGGTCCGGGACCGCAGGCGAACAACCGTAGTGGCCTTGGTGGCGGTCTTGGCGGCGGCTTCGGCTTCGGCGCCAACAACGCACCGCTCGAGATCAAGCCGGGCGACTATGAGGCGTTCGAGCGCCTGCTCGGCGACGTCCAGTCCGCCTGGTCCAACGAGGACGTGGCCAAGCTGCACACGCTAGCGACGCCGGAAATGGTCTCCTATTTCGAGCAGGACCTCGGCCAGAACCGCGCGCGGAACGTCGTCAACAAGGTCAGCGATGTGAAGCTGTTGCAGGGCGACCTCGCGGAATCCTGGCGCGAAGGCGAGACCGATTACGCGACCGTGGCGCTGCGCTTCGCGCTCACCGACAAGACGCTCGACCGCAATACCGGCGCAATTGTCGCCGGCAGCGAGCAGCCGGGCGAGGCCACCGAAGTCTGGACCTTTGCCCGACGTCCGGGCGGCGCCTGGGAACTGTCGGCGATCCAGCAGACCAACTGATCGCGCGTATAGCGACAAACGAGGGCGTCGTGCTTCGGCACGGCGCCCTTTTTGTTTGAGCGGCGCGTTTCCGGTCAGGCGGCCATTTGGGCGAAGCACTTAATTGCTTGTTGGCCGCGCAGAGCTGCCGCAATTTCGCGCCTGCCGGGTCGGATGAGGAGATATTCCGTGAGCCAGTGTGTCGCGCGCCTCAGGACAAACTACGAAGGCATTGCCAGGAGTTCGTCCCTGCTGCTGGAGGCGATCGGAACGGCGTATGACCGGATCGAGGCGGAGTGCGACCGCAATTGCTGGATCTATCTTCGCCCGCGGCAGGAGGCACTCGAAGAATGTCATAAGCTGGTGGCGCGCGCGCGGACGGGCGAAAATCTTCCGCTGCTCGGCATTCCATTTGGTGTGAAGGACAATATCGACGTCGCGGGAATGCCGACCACTGCCGCATGTCCGGCGTTCAGCTATACGCCCTGGCATTCCGCGCATAGCGTCGAACGCCTCATCGCGGCCGGCGCAATTTGCCTCGGAAAGACCAATCTCGATCAGTTCGCCACAGGCCTATCCGGCGTGCGGTCGCCCCATGGCCCCTGCGCGTCGGTTGCCGATGCGCGCTATGTTGCGGGCGGCTCCAGTTCCGGGTCCGCCGTCGCCGTGGCGGCCGGGCACGTCGCCTTTGCGCTCGGCACCGATACCGGCGGCTCGGGGCGCATACCTGCCGGGTTCAACAACATCGTCGGAATCAAGCCGACCGTTGGGCTGGTGTCATCACGTGGCCTGGTGCCGAACTGTCCGACGATCGATTGCGTTTCGGTATTCTGCAATACCGTCAGCGACGGCGAGGCAATCCTCGACATCATCGAAGGGTTTGATTTCGAAGATCCCTACAGTCGCCTGCCCAGAACCTTTTTCCCCGCCAACGGGGCGGCGGCATCATTCCGGTTCGGCCGCGTTGCGCCAGCGGATCTCGAATGCTTCGGCATGTCGGAATGCGGCGAACTTTACGAGAGCGCCTGCGAGCGTTTTTCTCATATCGGAGGAACGGCGATCGAGGTGGACTTCGCCCCATTCCGCCAGGCCGGGGAGTTGATGTTCAGCGGTCCCTGGGTCGCGGAGAGGCACTCTGCCATCGCTTCGCTCATCGACGTCGAATCCGGCTCCTTGCTTGATGTCACGAGGACCGTGCTGGACTCAGCCGCCGGCTATTCGGCGATCGACACGTTTGGTGCCATTCATCGGCTGCACCGGCTTCGCCGCGACGCCGAAGAAATCTTTGCCGGCATCGATGCCCTGGTGGTTCCGACTGCACCGCGGCCGTTCACACTGCAGGAGATGCATCGTGATCCGATCACCCTCAACAATCGTCTGGGCTACTACTCGTACTTTGCCAATCTACTCGATCTCTGCGGCGTCGCCGTTCCGAATGCGAAATTGTCAAACGGCATGCCCATGGGCGTGACCCTGCTGGCGCCGGCCTGGCACGATCGCGCGCTGATCGGACTGGCGCGGCGGTTCGAGGCCGGCGCAGACGGATCGGCGTTCGAATTGAAGTCTGGCGGCTAAAGGGCGGACATTATCCCATCGCCTGCCCGAGCGTAGAAACATCCAGGATCGAAATCACGGATCTTTCGTATCTGATCACGCCTTCGTCCTGGAGCCGCGCGAGTTGCACGGTCACCCACTGGCGGGTGGATCCGATGAGGTTGGCGAGATCCCCGTGGGTGAAGGGCATGCCGACGACGACCTCGTTGTCGCGCTTCACGCCGTAGACGTGCGACAGGAAGATCAGCAGGCTGTGCAGCCGCTCGGTCACCGAGCGCGTCCCCAGCATCTGGGCCATCGCCGAATAGCATCGCGCCTTGAATGCCAGGGCATCCAGCAAGGCGACGGCAATCGTCGGCGATTCCAGCGCAAGCCGCCGCAGCGCCGGTCCGGGCATGAAGGTCAACCGGCTGCGCTCGGCCGCAACCGATGTCCACATGTGCGGGCCCGTCCCGAATATGTCGGGCCCTCCGACGAAGTTGCCGGGAAACCAATAGGCGAGCGTGACTTCGCGCCCCGACGGTGCCGCATAGTAGCTGCGTATGCGGCCCTCGCTGATCAGGTAAATTCCGGCCTGCGCGTCGCCCTGAGACCAAACCAGTTGGCCGGCTTCCAGGATCTTTTCGCGTCCGATCGCACGCAACCGGTTGCAATCAGCCCGGTTGAGACCATCCAGCAAGCCGGGCAGCGGTCTGACGAGATCGTCCGACTCCGCGAGCATCACACCTGCCGCAATCGCGCTGTTCGCCCTGTGCATGGCCGGCTCCGCATGTGAGACCCGGCATCGACTATTCAAGAACCATGCCAGCCCGCTGCGGTCCGCCTCAGACCCGAGGGCTCCGGGTCATCAGTCGGCGTCCGACTGATTGAACGCCCGCAACCCTTCTGCGCGGATGACGTCGAGACAATCCTTCTTGAGCGAAAGATAAGCTGGCTCGACCATGACAGAACTCGACCGTGGGCGCGGCAGCTTGACCGCGACTTCGCGCAGGATGCGGCCGGGTCCCGCGCTCATGATGAGAACGCGGTCGGCCAGCACGATGGCTTCATCGATGTCATGCGTCACGAATACGATTGTCGCCTTGATCCGGTCGCGCAACGCCAGCAGATTGTCCTGCATCACCGCACGGGTCTGTGCGTCGAGCGCCCCGAAGGGCTCGTCCATCAGCAGCACACGGGGCTGATTGGCCAACGCTCGCGCGATCGCCACGCGCTGTTGCATGCCGCCGGACAGCGTGTTCGGATAAGCGTCGGCGAAACGCTTGAGGCCGACCATCGCGATCAAATCGTCGGCGATGGCATACGCTTCCGTCGTGGACTTCCCGAGCATCCTGGGACCGTGGGCGATGTTGCTGCGGACGGACTTCCAGGGGAAGAGATGCGGCTGCTGGAACACCATGCCGACATCGGGACGCGGACTGTAGACGGGCGCGCCCTCGACCAGGATCTCGCCTTCGAACGGCACTTCCAGCCCGGCGATCGTATTGAGCACCGTCGACTTGCCGCAGCCGGAGGGACCGGCGATGCAAACGAACTCGCCAGGTGCCACGTCAAACGAAACGCGATCGACCGCGATGATCTGCCCGCGCTTGGTGTCGAAAACGATGCTCAGGTTCGAGACTTGAATGGCCGGTTGTTTCCGCGCCGATTCGACGGAGGCAGGCGAACTTGCCAGCGCCAGGTTCATGCCCGATCGAGATCCCGACATCAGCGCCACCAGACGATACGTTCGGCAAGAGCCGCAAACAGCCGGTCGGCGATGAACGAAATCAACCCGAGCGCTGCGAGTCCGCCCATGACCTGGCCCGTTTGCAAATTCTGCTGCGCAATCTCGATCCTGTAGACAATGCCGGCGAAAGCGCCGGCCAGTTCAGCCGCGACAAGCGTGTAGAAGGAGATGCTGACGGCGGTGCGCAACCCGACCACAATGTAGGGAAGCGCGCCCAGCAGGACGATCTCCTGCAGCATCTGCCGTCGGGGCGTGCCGAGCATCAACGCCGCCCGAATCAGGCCACGGTCGACCTTCTGCACGCCGATGTGAGTCGAAAGCCATACCGTGAAGAATACGCCCCATACGACGAGGAACAATTTTCCCGCCTCCGACAGGCCGAACCAGAGAATGACGATCGGCACGAACGCAATCGGCGGAATAGGTCGCAAGATATGGAATAGCGGGGACAGCAAGCTCGAGATAAGGGGGAATTGACCGGTGAGGACACCGAGGAGGATGCCGAGCGCGCCACCTATGATGAATCCCGTGGTGACGCGAAAGAGGCTGGCCAACAGATCGCTAAAGAACTGTCCGCTTCGTATCCATTCAAGCACCGCCGCAGCAACCACCGTCGGCGGCGGAAACAGCACCATGTTGACGGTCCCGGAACGGGAGACCAGTTCCCAGAGCCCAATGAACAAGGGAAGCGAAAGCGCCCCGACCAGAATATTGAGACGGCGAAGCCGAACCGAATTCGGCCGCCGAGCGCGACCGCCAGTGCGGATGGCAATATCGCGTCCCGCTGAAGTGGCTTCCTGCATGGCCGCGCGGGTGGCTATTTCCATGACAGGGTGACGCGTGCGGGATCGACCTTTTTCAGTGGCTCGGTGACGACGACCTTGCTGAAGTCGGGCATCGCCGCTCCCGGAGGATGGTTGCCGCTCTCAAGGCGCCATGCGGAATGGGTCTTCAGAATCTCGATCAACCGGTCGTCGAGACGCACCCGGTAAACATAGTCGGCCCAGATGGGGGCGAGTTCGTCCCGCTTCATTCCAACCGCGTCCGCCACTGTCGTGATTGCTTCATCCGGCTGTGCCTTCATCCAGATCTCGGCATCGATCAGTGCGGCGATGAATTTCTCGACCAGCACTGGGTTGGCGTCCAGATAGGATTTCATGACGACGATATTGAACGTCTCGGAGTAGGTGCCCTTTGTATCTACCTCAGCGACGGCTTCGCCCAGGGCCTTCTTCGCGTTGGCCACGTGGGGCTCCCAGGTGTCGATCGCGTCGATGCTTCCGGCTGCAAGTGCCGGCAGCATCTCCTGCGGCCGCAGATTGACGAGGGTGACATCCTTGGGCGTCAATCCCGCCGACTTCAGCAAGGTCGCCGTGTAAACCTCGCTACCGGTGCCGGCAGTGAAGGCGATTCGCTTGCCGCGAAGATCTGCCCTGGTCTTGACGCCGGCCTTGGCCGCGACGAGCGTCTTGAGATCGGAATATTCCATCCCGGCGACGAAGGCGATGGGCTGGTTTGCCATCGTCGAAGCGGTGACCGGCGCCTCCGCCGTGGTCGCGATGTCAGCACCGCCCCCGATCACGGTGTCCAGGCACTGCTTGCCGGACGTGAAGTTCGAAACCGTGATGTCCAGTCCGTGCTTTTCGAAGATTCCCTTCGACTTGGCGACGATCGCAAGGCCGGAGATCGGTGCGAGATTTTGTGCCAGCCGGGCTTTGAGCAGTTCCGCGGCCAAGGCGCAGTTCGGACCGATGGCAAGACCGACGGCAAGGCAGCAAAGGGTGGCGTGGCCGGAAATTGTCGTGATTGGGCGGATTGTGGTCCGGTGCATGACGATCTCCCCTTGCGCCGCGCCCTGCGCAGCCCCGATGTGATCGCGGATACCGCCCTGAACGGTCCCGCCACAGTCCCCGCGTCCTCCCCTGGACCATCACTTGAGGATCGGCCCATTTTGGTATGCTCGCCCGGCACCATTGTCCCGGGAAGCAATTAATCGACATGGCAGTCGGGAAGCGGCCGGGAATCGTCGGCGATCCTGCTGACCAACTGATCGCAGACGGCATGAAAAACCAGGGCATCGTGCTTCTTGCATCGCGCCTTTTTCTTTTGGGCGTCTCGCATTGCGGCATCGGAATAAGCGGGCCTGCGTCGGGTTGAAATCTGGCGGCCAACGACAACACAAATGGAGGACAGGATGATCCGCATTGAGAGATCCGTGACGATTTCAGGCCTCGCGCTCGCTGCGGCCTTGCTTGCGGCGCCATCGGCGCAGGCGCAGTCGGGCGACATGACGTTCTTCGTGACTTCCAACGGCCCTGGCAAAGGCGCCGATCTCGGCGGCCTGGAGGGGGCCGATGCGCAGTGCCAGAAGCTGGCCCAGGCCGGCGGCGCCGACAGCAAGACCTGGCGCGCTTATCTTTCGACCCAGGCAACCGACGGCAAGCCGGCCGTCAACGCGCGCGACCGCATCGGCAAGGGACCGTGGCAGAACGCCAAGGGCGCTGTGATCGCCAAGGACGTTGCCGACCTGCACGGCGCGGCCAACAACCTCACCAAGCAGACCGCGCTCAGCGAGAAAGGCGAGGTCATCAACGGCCGCGGTGACACGCCGAACCGGCACGACATCCTCACGGGTTCGCAAGCCGACGGCAGCGCATTTCCCGCGGGTGATGACAAGACCTGCAAGAACTGGACGTCGAGCACGCAAGGCGCGGCGGTCGTCGGCCACGCCGACCGTCAAGGCCTGCGCGATGACGAGCCGTCGAAATCGTGGAACAGCTCGCATCCCTCGCGCGGTCCCGATGGCGGCTGCTCGCAGGCCGATCTGAAGAGCACCGGCGGCGACGGCCTGCTGTATTGCTTCGCGTCGAATTGAGACGCGGAACTCGCTCTGCCGCCATGGCGTTCGTGGTTGCGTGCTACACTCGCTGCAACGCAATCACGGACAGTTTCCATGAAATACGAGCTCTATTATTGGCCCGAGATCCAGGGCCGCGGTGAATATGTGCGGCTGGCGCTGGAGGAGGCGGGCGCGGCTTACGTCGACGTGGCGCGTGGCCCACGCGGCACAGCTGCGATGATGAAGATGATGGATGCGCACAAGGGCACGCCGCCCTTTGCGCCGCCGTTCCTCAAAGCCGGCAAGCTCGTCGTCGGCCAGACCGCGAACATCTTGCTCTATCTCGGCGGCCGCCACGCCCTCGCCCCGAAGTCGGAGGCCGGTCAACTCTGGGTACATCAGCTCCAGCTGACGATCACCGATTTCGTGGTCGAGATTCACGACACCCATCATCCGCTCGGACCCTCGCTCTACTATGAAGATCAGAAGCCGCCGGCGAAGAAGCGCACGGCCGACTTCTGGAGCGAGCGCGTGCCGAAATATCTCGGCTATTTCGAGCAGCTCCTTCAGGACAATGGCGGCCCCTATGTCACGGGCCGCAGGCTGACCTATGTCGATCTCTCGCTGTTCCAGATCGTCGCGGGGCTGCGCTATGCGTTTCCGAAGCGGATGAAGGCGTTCGAGACCGATATCCCGGGCCTCGTCGGCCTGCACGACCGCGTTGCCGCGCGGCCGAACATCAAGACTTATCTTGAAAGCGAGCGCCGCATTCCGTTCAACGAGCAGGGCATCTTCCGCCGCTACCGCGAGTTGGATGGCTAGCCGGTCCGAAGGGAAGTGCACAGCAGAGTGATGCGCGCGCTCACCAGACGCCAGGCAGCAGGCGATAGCGCACGCGCGTCACATAGTCGGCATAGCCCGGCAGGCCCTCGCGCAGCGTGCGCTCCTCGATGTGAATGCGGATCGCAAACAAGAGGAGGAACAGCGGCACCATTATAAGTCCCGACCATGAGCCCAGAAGCAGCGGCACGCCGGCGAAGAACAGGATCATTCCGCTGTACATGGGATGGCGCACATGGGCATAGGGCCCCGTCGAGATCACGCGCTGCGCGCGCTCGGCTTGCAGCTTCACCACGGGCGCCGCGAACGAGTTCTCGCGGAAGACCCAGAGGATGAACAGCGTCGAGAGCAGGAACAGGAAGAGGCCGAGCATCTGCAGCGCCATCGGCATATCGGAGGACAGCGTACGCCGGTCGAGCCCCATCGCCGCCAGCCAGACCAGCATCGCGACGACGAAGACGGTCATGAACATCTTGTCGGCGGCGGGCTGATCCTTTTGCAGGATCGGCCGCAGACGTTCGGCGAGCAGTGCGGGGTCGACCCGGTAAAGCCACCAGCCGCAGAGCGGGCCGAGTACGGCGGAGGTCGCGAGGAACACCCAGGCCGACGGCCAATGCAGGGTGCCGGCGGACGCGAACAGCAGCGCGCCCATGGCGGCGGTGGTGATCGTGCTCTGCAACAGCAGTCTTGCGATCATGCGCAGATCTCAGAGTAGCCGCGCACGATATTGGTCCCGCTATTCGGCAAAGATGCGGCCGGACACGCGAAAAGCCCGATCGACCGGATCGGGCATTTCATCTTCGACGCGGCGGATCAGGCGAGCTGATCGATCCGCGTACCCTGACCCGGCGGCAGCGGCGCAGGCGGCGGCGGCTTATAGGTCGGATCGTTGTCCTTGGTCTTGATCTGATCGTCCTGCTGCTTGGTCGTGTCGTAGCTCGGCACCACGATCGCGATCGGCGGCGGCGAAACGGTAGAAACGCTCATCCACAAATCCTCACATATGGAAACAATTGACCCTGCGCCGCGAGACGCGAAATTTCCTTCAAGCCAATCGTTAAAATGCGAGGGATCCGGTGCGGTGGAATGTGCTCTCGGACCTCTCCTCGTCATTGCGAGGAGCCCTTGCGACGAAGCAATCCAGTCTGTCACCGCAGAGACAGTCTGGATTGCTTCGCTACGCTCGCAATGACGGAATGTGTGGAAAGAGGGGCGCCCCGCCTATTCGTCCTTGCCGCGCGTGATCGCGATGGACGCATCCGTCTTGGTGCGGGTGCATTCCATGTTCAGACGCCGGTAACGCATGCTGATCTTGTCGCCGCGCAAGAGCCCCATCCGCTTCAGGCAGCGTGTCGCGCCCGTCGTTGTATCGTCCTTGGTCACGGTGAAGACGATCGCTGCCGTCGACCCCACCAGCGCCAGGAACTCCGGCTTGGGCTTGCGATCGCCCTTGGCATAGAGCTCGATCGAATATTTGTCGCCACGGCAAGCCACGGACAATTCCTTGGCCGCGGGGTGGGTGAGGTAGACGACATTCGCGGCGCGGAAATTCACCTTGAGGCGATCGACCTGGTTCGCCAGCTCCTTGGCGCTGTCGTCGCAGCGGTCCGCGCGGGCGGGCGAGGCGATGGTCACAAGGCCGGTGATGGCGGCGGCGACCAGGATCGCGCCGCGGACGTGCAAGTTCAATGTCATGATGAAGAGCCCCTTAGCGGGTGCATTCAACCGTCGTCCCGCGCGTAGCGCAAGGGGTGCACCCAGGGTCTTCACTGGCATCATGAGGGCCTCGTGTCCGCCGACAACCGCCGAAGATAGCTCGCCGTGTCGCCGAATCGGGATGCCCCGACCGCACCAGAGCGCCTTCCCTTTGCGGCAAAAAAGCTTAGAACGCTTCTATGAAAGGGGCCCATGCGAGGGCTCCAAAACCCCGAGATTCCAGCCCATGAACGCTCCCACCGCCTTCCCCGACCCCGCAAAGCCCGTTCCGCCCTACAAGCACACCCCGCTGTTTCCGCTGGGCAAGGACGAAACACCTTACAAAAAGATCACGGCCGAGGGCGTGCGGGTCGAGAAGGTCCTGGGGAAAGACATGTTGGTTGTGTCGCGGGAGGCGCTGCGGGCCCTGTCGGAAACGGCCTTTGGCGACATCAACCACTATTTGCGGCCGGGTCATCTGAAGCAGCTCCGCGCGATCCTGGAGGACGGCGAGGCCAGCCCGAACGACAAGTTCGTCGCGCTGGACTTCCTCAAGAACGCCAACATCGCCGCCGGGGGCGTGCTGCCGATGTGCCAGGACACCGGCACCGCCATCATCATGGGCAAGAAAGGCTGCAACGTCATCACCGACGGTGACGACGAGGCGGCGCTGTCGGAAGGCGCTCGCGATGCTTACCTGCGCCGCAATCTGCGCTACTCGCAGGTCGCGCCGCTGTCGATGTACGAGGAGAAGAACACCGCCAACAACATGCCGGCGCAGTGCGAGATCTATGCCGAAGGTGATGACGCCTACAAGTTCATGTTCATGGCCAAGGGCGGCGGCAGTGCCAACAAGAGTTTTCTGTTCCAGGCGACGCCTTCGGTGCTGACGAAGGACCGGCTGCTCGCCTTCCTCAAGGAGAAAGTGTTGACGCTGGGCACTGCAGCGTGCCCGCCTTATCACCTCGCGATCGTGATCGGTGGCACCTCGGCCGAGCTCTGCATGAAGACGGTGAAGCTCGCTTCGGCCCGCTATCTCGACGCGCTGCCGACCCACGGCTCGCCCGACGGCAACGCGTTCCGCGATCTCGAGATGGAGCAGGAAATCCTGAAGATGACGCAGTCGCTCGGTGTCGGCGCGCAGTTCGGCGGAAAATACTTCTGCCACGACGTCCGCGTGATCCGCATGCCGCGTCATGGCGCCTCGCTCCCGATCGGGCTTGGCGTGTCGTGCTCGGCCGATCGCCAAGTGCTCGGCAAGATCACCAAGGACGGCGTCTACCTGGAAGAGCTCGAGCACAACCCGGCGCAATATCTGCCTGAGGTCGAGCAGTCGCTGGGCGGCGAGGTCGTCAAGATCGACCTCAACCAGCCGATGAAGGATATCCTGGCGACGTTCTCGAAGTATCCGACCAAGACGCGGGTCTCGATGACCGGCACCATGATCGTCGCGCGTGATTCCGCGCATGCCAAGCTGCGCGAGCGGCTCGACAAGGGCGAGCCGCTGCCGGACTATTTCAAGAACCATCCCGTCTATTACGCGGGCCCCGCCAAGACGCCCGAGGGCTACGCCTCCGGTGCGTTCGGCCCCACCACCGCGGGCCGCATGGATTCCTTTGTCGATCAGTTCCAGGCCGCCGGCGGCTCGATGGTGATGGTCGCCAAGGGCAACCGCGCGCCGGCCGTGCGCGAGGCCTGCAAGAAATATGGCGGCTTCTATCTCGGCTCGATCGGCGGTGCCGCGGCGAATCTTGCCGAGCACTGCATCAAGAAGGTCGAGGTGCTCGAATATCCCGAGCTCGGCATGGAAGCGATCTGGCGCATCGAGGTCGTCGACTTCCCGGCGTTCATCATCATCGACGACAAGGGCAACGACTTCTTCAAGGAGTTGAATCTGGGCTGAGGCCGCGTTCCCCGGACGCTGCGCAGCATGAAATGGTGCGCTGCTGATCCGGGGTCCACGTGGCGGCATAGGTCCCGGCTCTGCGACGCACCGCTTCGCGCTGCATCGCGTCCGGGACACGAGACTTACTCGCTCAACTGCAATTCGTGACCTGGTTGGAGCACAGGCCGCGCCACCAGCCGCGGATGCCGTCCTCGCTCTCGACCAGGCCCCAGAGGCCGCTGCAAGCAAAGATGTGCTTCGGGCCGCCATCGGTGTCGATGGGGCCGCCGAGCTCGCGCTGGGCCGGCATCCATTTCGCATCGACGAAAGGCGCCTGGAATAGGCCGCCCATGCGTGTCGCGCCATTGGCGTAGGACGCGCCGACCTTGTTGGAGGCGACCCAGCCGCGTCCGGCATAGGGCTTTGGCGCGCTACGCGGATATTTCTTGTCGTCCTCGTAGTCCTTGCCCGGCGGCTTGGCGCCTTCGATCAGAAACCAGCCGTTCTTGAAGCCGATGATGCGGAATTCGGTGAGCCAGCCGCCATCGGGCGTGTTCTCGCTGCCGCCGAGCTTGAGCCGGTAGGGTGGTGGAAGCGTGCCGAGCACACGCGCCTTGACCGATGGTTCGGCACGCACGTTGAGGCCATTGGGATCCTTGTCCACGGACCAGGCGCCGAGATCGCAGGGCTCGGTGCCGTCGGGGAGCGTTGACCGCTTGGCGACGAGTTCGGCGCGCAGCTTTGCGAACTCAGTGTCGTCGTTGTCAGGATCCGGCCCATTACGCGGCTTCAATTCGACCGAAACTGCGCGTGTCGCATCCGGCGTCAGCGCGACCACGAGAGCCTGGCGCGCAGCGAACACGCTTGCAGGTGACTTGGGATCGTTCGACGAGGTCGGATAAACGGCGAGGTAGCCCGTCGACCCTTCGGTTCGATAGGCCGTGCCGGCGACATAGCCTGCCGGTATCATGGCGAGCGCGCTCGCCCGCCACGGCGGTTCGGCATCGTCCGCGCGCGCCGCTTGTGTCGCGACACACAGGATCGTCGCCGCGATGAGACGGAGCGCTCGCATCGGTGCGGCGCGGGCTTACGCGCGCGTGCCGGTGAACGGGAAGCTGCCCATCGGGCCGATGCCCATCTCCCCGCTCATGCTGTCGCCGGAAACGGTTCCGATGAACTCGAGCGTCAACGGCATCGGATTGGTGATCGAGACCTTCCAGTTGACGGCATCGCCGCTGACGGTGCCGTCGAAAATCTCCGCGGTATTGCCTTCCGCACCCTGCGTACCCGTAAGCGTGCCGCCCGCGGCAGTCAGGCTCAGCGTCGCCTTGCGCTCGCCCATGGGCGTCGTCATGGTCAGAGTCCAGTTGCCGTCCACGGCCATTCGCGTCTCCCATATCCCGGCGGACCGCGACGATCCGCGGACCAGTCCCGGCCGAGCGTATAGCGCAACTCGCAGCAGCTGCCTAACGCTCCGTTGGAGGCATTTAGGCGCGGGCGGCGGCGCGCCGTCGGCTGGTGACGATGAGGCGGAGCACGACATATTGCACGGCGAAGGCGAGGATCTTGCCGCCGCCCGCGACCACCGTGAGATAGAACGCCCACAGCTTCAGATCGCCTGTGGAGGCGACGGCGATCATGCCGGCGCCGATCACGAACATCAGTGCCGCCCAGGCATAGCCCGCTGCCGTCACGTATTCCGGAACGGTCTCGACGACGATCGGCGGCATGTAGCGCAGCATCCAGCCGCGCTTGAGCATGATGGCGCCGATCGCGAAATGCGCGATCGAGGGCTTTGCGAGCATGAAGCGGGCATCGTTGGTGAGCAGCGTGACCGTGCCGAGCACGACGACGAGTGCGACGCTCGCATAGGTCATGTAATTCAGCTGCTGCCCCTTGACGCGCGCGTAGATCACCTGCGCGATCGCTCCGGCAATCGCCACCGACGTTGCCAGGACGACGTTGTCGGTAACGAGGTAGATGACCAGGAAGACGATGGCGGAGAAGAGGTCGGAGGCGAGGCGGGCGAATACGTCCTTCATCGTCGATCCTGTTCAGCGGGAGTTGGGCATTGCGCTGGCCGGCGCACCGTACTTGATCTGCCGATATTCGGGATACCATTTTGTGAAGTAGATCGCGCTGTTGCGGGCGGCGAAGGCGACCGCAAGGCTCGACCAGAGCGGCAGGCCGGGGACGTAGAGCAGCACGAGATTGGCGGCCGCCATCAGCAGCGCAGCCACAGTCCATGCGCCGGTGATGACGTAATTGGCATAGAGAAAGCCGGGCATTGCCGCGGTCTCGGCCGGCACGGATTCGAGTGCGTATTGCAGCGTGAAAGGGCGGCGGACCAGCATCGAGCCGAGCGAGATGACGAAGATGCCGATGTCGATCGACAGCTTGACACCGAGCGTCCCGAGCGCGGGGTTGAACAGCGCGAGGTGGAGGCCGATTGCGGCGAATAGCAGCGCCGAGCCCACGGCCAGGATCTTCACCGAGCGGCCGCGCACGACATCGATCGCGACGGTCGCGAGACAGATCGCCGACGCCGCGAACACGCTGATCGTGGCCGATGTCATCAGCATCAGGAAGGTGAAGGCGCCGTAGGGCGCGAGGATCAGGAAAATCGCCATGGTCCGCCTCGGTCAGGCCTTATCTTTACGATGTAAAGATCAATAAGTCAGGAGCAAGGCGGGGTCAAGCAAAATCTTTACAGTGTCAAAATGACGTAGGCGACTTCCAAAAATTCAGTGACTGCAACGGCTTGGGCGGCCATCTCGTCGATGAATCCGGCCCAGGGCAGGTGCGAGAGGGCAGGTAACGCGTAGGCGGCCGAGAGGACGAAGGCGAGCAGGATGCCGCCGTTGAAGATGGTTTGGCCGCTCCGCCGCGGCCGGATCATCTGAAGTGTGAGCGCGGCGCAGATCAGGACGAGGACGACGAGATAGTCCGCGATGAGCGAAGACATATGCATGAGAGACCTTTTGATGACATCCTCGATGACGAGGAACAGCTACTGCGCGTCGACCCAATTGCCGTGAAAGCCGTCGGGCACCCGATGGCCGAGCTGCACCAGCGCGACGGGGCCGGCCTCGACATCTCCAGCGTTGAACACGGCGAGGTCGCTGCGGTTCTCCCGCGCGCGCCAGACCACCGCCAGCAGCCAGCCATCGCCTTCCGCCGCATCCTTCGACCGCTTGACGAACACGGGCTCGGAGATGGTGTCGCCGGCCGGCAGCAGATAATGGCCGAGGCGCTTGCCATTGCCGTCGACATGGACGACGCCGGATAGCGCACCGAACATCGGCAGCTTCGGATTGGCGCAGGCGTACCAGCCGTGACGGTTCATCAAGCCGGCGCGGCGGTCGTCGATGCGCGGGAATTCGCCGGTGAGATCGTCGAGATAGGTCTGTTGGAAGCGGTCGGTGTCGCCTGAGAGATCAAACGTCCAGCGGCAATGGCGGGCGCGCGACTTCTCCGGATCGGTCGGCCGGCCGTCGGGATGCGTAAATAATGGTGCTTCCTCGAACTGCATGACGTCGGCGATGATGCGGTTGCCGTCCTCCCACGCATTCATGACGTGGAAGACGTAACAGGCTTCAGCGCGAAACCAGACGATGTCCTTCGCCGTGCCGTTGCGTTTCATCACGCCGACATAGGCGCCCTTGTCCGGCTCCCAGGCATAGGGCGGCCGCCCGCTCATCGCGCGCTCCATGCTGCCGGTGATGGGCAGGATCGGAAACAGCACATGGTTCTCGGTGACGATGAAGTCGTGCACCATGCTGGCATAGGGCGCCTCGAAACGTTCGAAGCGTGTCGCCTTGCCGGACGCGTCGATCGAGCCGTAGGAGAGGGCGGGCGTTAGCGGTCCCGCGGCATTGTAGCCGAAGAACACCAGCTCGCCCGTCACGGGATCGATCTTGGGATGCGCGGTAAAACTGCCGGCGACGCGGCTCTGATAATTGTGATAGCCGCGCGTTGCGAGCGTGCCCGGCTCGATCTCGGTCGGCAGATGGGCTTCTTCCAGCGCCAGCAGCTTGCCGGCATGGAAGATGATGTTGGTATTCGCGACGCCGCTGTCGGTGAGGTCTTGCGGCGCATCCGGCAGCTTGCGGCCAAAGCCGCCGAACAGCGCGCGGCCGGCATCGTGCTCGGCCAGCCATTTCGGCGTGCGGATCCAGCGGTTGCGATAGCTGGCCCGGCCGTTCTCGAGCTGAAAGGCGTGCAGCATGCCGTCGCCGACGAACCAGTGCGCGCCAGGCGAGTCGAACTGCGGGTTGGGACCATTGCGATACAGCGTGCCGTTCAGCTCGCGTGGCAATTCACCGATGATTTTCAGGAAGGGCGCGTCGGCCTCGAATGGAATCGGACCGAGGTTATGGCGGCGTTCGGCAACGGCGTCCTGCTGCACAGCGTATCCCTCTTTATCTTTACATCGTAAAGATCCAATTAGCCGTACGAGGGGCGCTGGTCAAGTGAAATCTTTACACTGTCAATATTGCGTCCTATAGCTGCCCCATGGGCAAAAGCGAAATCAGGACAGCAACCGCGCGCGGTGCGCGCACCCCAAAGAAGGCGAGCGCGCCGGCGCGTCCCGTGCCACGGCCGGCGCGCGTCAAGGCCGAGGCGCCCTATCATCACGGCGCGCTGCGCGAGGCGCTGCTTCAGGCCGCCGAACGGGTGCTGGAGCGTGACGGGCTCGCCGGCCTGACATTGCGCGCGGTGGCGCGCGAGGCAGGCGTCTCACATGCCGCGCCCACCCATCATTTCGGCGACCTCACCGGGCTTCTCAGTGAGCTCGCGGCGGTCGGCTTCCGCCAGTTCAATGCGGCGATGGCGTCGTCCTCCAACGCCGCCACCACCCCGCTCGAGCACGCGCTGGCGCGGCCGAAAGCCTATGTTGCCTATGCCCAGGCTCATCCCGGCATGTACGGCATCATGTTCCGCACCGAGCGGCTCGACTATTCCAGACCGTCGCTGCACGAGGCCGCCGAGGCGTCCTTTGCCGGGCTCGCCAATGCCGTCGGCATGATGCGGCAGGAGCAGATCAGCGGGGACGCGCTGACGCTCAGTCAGGGCGCTGCGATCGCGCGCGCCTGGTCGATGGTGCACGGTTTTACCATGCTGCTGCTTGATGGGCGGCTGGAGGATATTCTGGGGCGCCTGCCCGAGGGCACGACGCCCGAACGCCTGCTCGAGGCGATGCTGATGTCGCCGGTGACCGGGAAGCCGCCGGGTCCTTGATTCAGTCGGGCTCAACGCAACCCCAGCCATGATGCGGCGTTGACGCCGCATGGCAAGAGCACCCCGCGCCCCCTGGAAACGTCAAAATCCGCGCAAGCGCGCCGGCAGGGCGTCCAAGCATCTCACGCCCGCGCAGAAATCGGCGGCCAAGGCGCGTGCCCGCCGCGCCGGGCGCCGCTATCCCAACCTCGTGGACAACATGCGCATGGCAGCGAAGAAAACGTCCAAGGCCAAAGCTTCAAAGAAAGAATCCGCGAAGAAGTCGCCCAAGCGCAAGGTTACAAAGAAGGTCGCAACGAAGAAGGCTGCAAAGACGTCGCGCTAACACCGCACCAAGACGGAAGCCTAGCGCATCGTCGCCAGCTCGACCGCGCGGCCCCGTGTGCCGATGATCTTCACCTCATCCTTGCCGCAGGTAAAGCTGCGGGCGAACTCGTCCGCGGCGTTGCGCGCCAGCTCATTGGCGTTCGGGTTGGCGATCGCGTCGACATAGGCGACGTGGCAGACGGGGCCAGGTGGCAGCCGGGTCACGATGAGCATGGCCTTGGTATTCGGCCGCCCCTGCTTGTCGGGATCGGTGCCGTCGGCGATGTGCCAGCGCTGGATGATCGCAAACGGTCTGGCGGCCGCGGTGCGCCATTCGACGGTGGTCTCGGACGAGTTGAACGGAGCGAACCAGACTTTTGCCGCCGGTTCCTCGGCCGCGGCCTTGCGATTGCGGCCGACGGAGACGACCTCACGAAGATCGTCCTCGGTGATCAGGACCACGAGGCCATCCTTGCCCTTGCATACCCGCGCGGTGCTGCCGTCGAGCTCGCTGGGCTTGCCGATCTGGCGACAATCCTTCGGCGCCGTCGAGGTATATTGGCTGCCCACGGATTGGGCGTCGGCGCGGTCAAGACCGCTGCACATCAGCAACATGGCCAACAGCAATATGGCCAAGCCTGCGGTGGTGATGCGGAACATGACGACGCCTTTGATCGAACGGGAACTCCGTACCATCAGACGTCTTGATTGTGGGCAAGGTTCAAACAGGGTCGACAGACACCTGACAGCGGCGCGGAATCGTTCTAGAAGAGCGGCTTCGCTTGGCTCTTTCAGCCTCGTTCGCGTCCTCGTTTTTCGTGATCATGCCAGCCACCTCTTCGAACAAACCTTATCGCGTCGGCCGCTCGAAAACCGGGCTCGGCCTCTTCGCAACCAAGCCGATCAAGAAGGGCACCCGGATCATCCGTTATTACGGACCGATCCTGGACTCCCGGATTCCCGAGCACGACGACATCGAGAACAAATACCTGTTCGAGCTCAACGGCCGCTGGACCATCGACGGCTCGGTGCGCAAGAACCTCGCGCGCTACATCAACCATTCGTGTCGGCCCAACGCCGAATCCGACGTCCGGCCGCGCGAGCGGAAGGTCTTCATCCGTGCCATCAAGAACATCGAGCCGGGCGACGAGATCAATTACGACTACGGCACCGATTATTTCAAAGCCTACCTGAAGCCGATCGGCTGCAAGTGCGAATCTTGCGAGAAGAAGCGCAAGAAGCTGCGCGTCGAGGCGCGGACCGAACGCGCCAAGGTGAAGGTGCGCATGGAGCGCAAGGCCGAGAAGGCTGGCGCCAAAGGCGCCAAAAAGAAGAAGCTCAATGGCCATGCCGTTGGCAAGGCGAAAGGCCGCGCGCGGGCCTAGCTAGCACTTGCGCGGCCGGCTCCGTTGTCGTGCTCTGGTCAGCCTCCGACAGCCAGCACACTCCCGCTCCTGCGCAATCCCACATATTGCAGTTCGGCAAACACGCCGGTCGCGATCGCCTGTGCCACGACCATGAGCTCGCCGGCAAGGTTCGGCGACACCGCGCCCGAGAGCAGCAGCGCGATGCTGCCGACCGTCCAGGCCGCGTTGCCGACCACGACCAGCAGCACGAGCGGCTTTGCCACGGAGGCGCGTGAAGCGAGCCAGCCGACGAGTGCGGTGTAGGCGATCAGGAACAGGCCGGTCTCGCGCAGCAGCGCCTCGGGCAGGTTGAACAGCAACGCGAATGCGCTGGCGCCGAAAGTGAAACCGAGAGCGGCGATACCGCTGAAGATCGCGTCGGTAAGAAGCGCGCGGCGAAGGAAGGTGGATGCGTCGATCATCGTGGTCTCCATGGTTGGGGTGGGCTCGGGAATAAACTCAGTGCCATCCGCGCCACCAGACGCGGAGCAGGGGGGCGATGCGGAACGGGCAGAGGCTCCTGCCGACGCTGTGCTCGAAGGCCGTGACCTGCGCGACGACATAGTCGCCGGTCGAATGCACCAGCGGCTCCGGCATGTTGAGGCTGCGCGCCAGCATCCGGGTTGCGAGCGCCATGGCCCAGGGGACAAGGTGGTCTGTGACGGTCCGGTAGAGCAGCAGTGCGATCATGGTCGTCTCCTGTTACGACCGAAGATGCGCCGGCCCGAGGCCCAATTCGATTACCTCTGACGTAATGGAAGCGCCGAAATCTGCGTGCTAGGTTTTCGACCATGAACGCACATGCATCTACGGCACAGGCCGAACGCAGCCAACCGGTCCATATCGGCGACCATTTGCGCGAATGGCGGCAGCGCCGCCGCATGAGCCAGCTCGATCTCGCCGGCGAGGCCGAAATCTCGGCGCGACATTTGAGCTTCGTCGAGACTGGCCGCGCCGCACCCTCGCGCGAC
Source organism: Bradyrhizobium sp. F1.13.3 (assembly GCF_040548265.1). Classification (NCBI taxonomy): domain Bacteria; kingdom Pseudomonadati; phylum Pseudomonadota; class Alphaproteobacteria; order Hyphomicrobiales; family Nitrobacteraceae; genus Bradyrhizobium; species Bradyrhizobium sp. F1.13.3. Next base: position 400,239 of record NZ_JBEPRI010000003.1, read on the forward strand.
ATGGTGCTCAGACTCGCCGAGCGCCTCGACGTGCCGTTGCGCGAACGCAACGTGCTGCTGGTCGCCGCCGGCTATGCCCCGGCCTTTCCGCAGCGCCCGCTGGAGGATCCCGCCTTGAAATCAGCTCGCCAGGCGATCGACCTCGTCCTCAGGGCGCACGAGCCCAATCCGGCGCTGGCCTATGACCGGCACTGGAATCTGGTCTCGGCCAATCGCATGCTGGCGCCGCTGCTTGCCGGCATTCCACAGCGGCTGCTCGGCCAGCCCCTCAACGTGCTGCGGCTCGCCTTCCATCCCGAGGCGCTGGCGCCGCGAACGGTCAATCTCGCGGAATGGTGCGGACATCTCCTGGAGCGGCTGCACCGGCAATGCGAGGCGACCGCCGATCCCGAGCTGATCAAGCTGTACAACGACCTGAAGAGCTATCCGATCCCGGCGCGCGCGGCGCCGCTGTCGAGCGACAATGTCGCGATCCCCTTCAAGCTGCGACACGACGGGGAGATCCTCAGTTTCTTCTCCACCACCATGGTGTTCGGCACGCCCGTCGACATCACGCTGTCGGAGCTGGCTCTGGAAACCTTCTTCCCGGCCGACGACCGCACTGCCGAGCGGCTCCGACAAATGGCAGCAGCCATGAGCTAGCGGCCTTGCCTCGGCATGGGTTCGGCTTATCTTTGGGCACAACCCGCAACGCCCGAAGGAGGCGCTCATGAGCACCCTAAAGCCGCTCCAGATCGACGTCGTTTCCGACGTGGTATGCCCCTGGTGCTATATCGGCAAGCACCGGATCGAGAGCGCGCTGGCGCTGGTGCCGGACGTTCCGGTCAAGCTCAATTTCCGTCCCTTCTTCCTCAATCCCTGGGTGCCGTCCGAGGGCATCAGCCGGGAAGAGTATCTCACCAAGAAGTTCGGCTCGGTCGAGGCCTACAAGGGTATTGCGGGGCGCGTCGTTGCGGCCGCGGGCGAGGAGGGGCTCGTCTACCGGCCCGAGCTTGTCGCGCGTCAGCCCAACACCACCGACTGCCACCGCCTGATCCTCTGGGCCGAGGCGATCGGCAAGGCGCCCGAGATGAAGCAGCGCCTGATGGAGCTCTACTTCCGCGACGGCGGCGACCTCACTGATGTGAACGTGCTGGTGCAGGCGGCTGCCGATGTCGGCCTCGATGCCGACGACGTGCGCAGGCGCCTCGCCACCGACGAGGACGTCGCGCGGGTATCGGCGGACGCGCAGGAAGCCGCCGAGAAGGGCATCTCCGGCGTGCCGACCTACGTGTTCGCGCAAAAATACGCCGTCTCAGGCGCGCAGGATCCCAACATGCTCGCGCGCGCCATCCGCGAGGTCTCAGCGGAGATCAACGCCCAGGCGGCGGAGTAGGAGCTATCTATTTACGAAGCAGGCGAACTGCGCGGCGCGCCGCCGCGTAGGCGATGCCGTGCGCCGCGAGCGCTCCGTGCACGAGCGCCACGATGGGGTCGTTCCGCCGCAGCGGTATCAGCACGTCGCCGACGGCGAAGCGCCCGCGCCAGATCGGGTTGATCATGGGGTGATCGGCGCTCGCGGTGGAATCCGCGCTGGCGATGGCGGGATCGGCGCAGAGGCGGCGGGTGAGCTCGAGCGTGAGCTGCACGCCCGGCGAATATCTTGCAAAGCGCTCGTCGATGCCGAGCTTGAAGAAGAAGGCGCGGTCCTGGTGCCGCAGCACGATGCCGGCGGCCACCGGCGTCGCGCCGGCGCGAAGGGTGACGATCTCGCATTGCGCGGTTTCTGCCAGCGCGGGAACGGCGCGGCGGATGAAGGTTGCATCGCCGGCATGCTGGACCAGCGCGGTGCCGCGCTTGCCTTTCCAGCCACTGGCTTCGAGCCGCAAGAATGTTTCGAGCGCCGGCCCGATCTCGTCGGGGCTGTGCGCGACATCGAACACGACGGCGCCGTGTTCCTCGAGGCGATGGCGCTGGCGGCGCAGCTCCTTCACCTTTTTGGTACCGAGCGCGTCGCGAAGCAGCGCCTCGCCGTCCTGCGTCGCGTCGAGGCTGGCGCGGCTGTAGGAGCTCAGGAGGCGCGGCTTCAAGCCGTCGCGATTCAGAACCTGGTTGACGGCGGTCATTGCCGCCCCCTCGAGCGCGACGTCCTTCAGCACGAGCGCATGCGCTCCGGCCGCGCGGGCCTGATGCAACAGGCGCGCCGCTGCCTCGATCGGGGCATCGCGGTCGATCAGGGGGCTGCACAGCGTGCCGTAGGGATGCGCGCTCACCAGCGCGGGCAGGGGAATCTTCCATGCCCGCCAGAGCGAGATCACCGGCATCAGCCCGATCAGCCGCGATCCATCGTATGCGGGAAGCGCCGAGGCATCCGTGCGGCCGCGCGCGGTTGCACTGACGGCGAGCTCCCAGCCAGGCAAGTAATATCCGTTCGACTCGATGGCGCGCTGCGCGAGTGCGCGCCACTGGCCGGGTTCGATCGCCGTAAGCGGAACACGCGCGCGCGAGGCCGCGGCATGCTCTGCCGATGCCGGGTTGATCGCAGCCTGGTGCGCGATATCGACCACGTCCCGTCGTCCCCGTTCAGGAGGCCATGCTTAGCGCAAAGATTGGAAAATACCGTTGGGACACCGCTTCAATTCGAGTGGTAATATTAACGTCTTGAGCATCCGGCCGCGAGCCGGCCGGATGTCTCGATGGATAAGCCAGAATGCTCTCGACCCGGAGGATCATCATGGTCGCCACACCTTTTACGCCGATTGCGTCGCTCCTTGGCGGCGCGATGATTGGCCTGTCCGCCGTCCTGCTGATGTGGACGACGGGACGGATCGCCGGGGTCAGCGGTATCGCGGCGCGGCTGTTTCCACCTTACGAGGATCGGCAATTCGCCGGCCGGCTCGCCTTCGTCGCGGGCCTTATCGTCGCGCCCGTCCTGGTGCGCCTTGTCACCGGAAGCCTGCCGGCGCAAACGATCGCCGCCGGAACGCCGCTTCTGATCGTCGCGGGATTGCTCACCGGCTTCGGCGCGGTGTGGGGCAGCGGCTGCACCTCGGGCCACGGCGTCTGTGGCTTGTCGCGGTTGTCGGTGCGATCGCTGATCGCGACGATCACCTTCATGGCGGCAGGCATGGCGACCGTCTTCGTGATGCGGCACTGGAGCTGACCGCGATGACAATCCTCATTCAATTCGGGATCGGTCTGGTCTTTGGCCTCGGCCTCATCGTCTCAGGTATGTCGAACCCGGCAAAGGTCCTGAATTTCCTGGACGTTGGCGGCATCCCGGCAGGAACGTGGGACGCAAGCCTGGCCTTGGTGATGGCCGGCGCGGTCGCGGTGACCTTCATCGGCTTCAGCCGCGTCTTGAAATTGGCGCGGCCTGTCTTCGCCGATCGCTTCTATGTCCCAAAGCGAAAAAATATCGATCCGAGAATTATCGCCGGTCCCGCCATCTTCGGTATCGGCTGGGGCCTTGTAGGCTTTTGTCCAGGCCCGGCGTTGACCGCGCTCGGATTTGGCTCGGCCTCCGCCTTCATCTTCGTTGCCGCGATGTGTGCCGGCATGGTGGTCGCCCGCTTCATCGCGCAACTCCCGTCGGCAACGCGTAGCGTCACGCCGGGAGAGCCGCTCGAGATCTGACATGGAACAGGACCGGGCGAGTTGTCTCGTCCGGTCCCGCCTGTCATGGCTTCATCGATTACCAGCGATCGCCGACACCGACGCCAACACTAACGCCGGGCGCGCGAATGCCGACGCCGCCGCGCGGACCGTCATCCCAGTCGCGATAGGTGCGGCGCTCATAGTAGCGATCACGCGGCATGGTCGCGTAGGAGTCGCGCACGATCACGCGCGAGCCGCCGCGGGTGCGATAGCAATTGCCGGAATCGTCGCAGACCAACCGCACTTCCTGGACGAGATCGGGGCTGGTGTATTCGCTGGTCGTATAGACGTCGGCGGCCTTGGCGCCGCTCACCGCTGCCAAGGCTCCGACGCCAGCCAGCAATGCAATCGTGAATGTCCTCATCATGTCCTCCTCGAAACTGCCCTCGGCGGTAACAAGAAGGGGAGGCCATGATCGTTCCGGCAAAATTACACGTTTTTCCCGGAACCGGATCGATGTCGGCTTGATCCGTTCCCTAGATCGGCTCGTAGCTTTCCGACCCGCAGATGTCGTCCGCTTCGGCACGGCGGCGATCGACCACCTTTCCGCTTGATATGGTCACGATGTAGGTCTGTGGCCCGAGCGGCGATCCGGTCGCCGAGGTGAGCTGGGCGCGGACGCAAGCTGTCCAGCCCGGTCCCCGCACCTCGCGATGGGGTGGGGCGACATGCACCTCACGCGGATAGGAGGTGCTGAGGAAGACGAATTCGATCTGCTCGCGCACGACGCGTTTGACGTCGGGGGGCGATTCGGGCGGCGGCTGCTCGGCCTCCTTCATGCGCATGAACTCGGGCACCGGTGCGCGGCTGTCGGCAAAACCGCAGGCCCCGAGCGCGAGCGCGCTGGCCAGCAGCGCAGCATGAGCAATAATCCGTAACATCCGTGAAGGTCCCCTGCGGGCCAAAACATAGGCACGAATGCGATCCGACGAAGACCTGGCCGATCAAGATTTGCTGAAGCCAGAATTTCTTGGAGCCAGAATTTCTTGGAGCCAGGATTTCCTGAAGTCAGGATTCCTGAAGTCTTGGAGCCCGCGGCATTGGCTATTCCACCATTGCCGGTTAGTTTGTACCCCAGACGAGGGGGATTGCGCGCATGAGGATTTTGGTCATAGCGGCCGCCGTGCTGGCGCTGGCGGTTGCCTCCGCGCAGGCGCAGATGGGCGGCGGCAGGCGTCAGCCTAACGAGGGCGGCCAGAAGGCGGACAACAAGCCCAAGGTCGACGAGAAGGCCTACAAGGCCGCCCTCGAGCGCATTCCCGAGTCCAAGGAGAAGTACGATCCGTGGAGCGGAGCGCGTCCGCCTGAACCTGCCAAGAAGCCGAAATAGGTGAGGCGGGCGTTGGCGACCCGCTCCTGCTATTTGGCCGCTCTCGTCACGCTCCTGTTGTTTTCGTCGCGGCCGGGCCTCGCCTGGGAGAGCTGGGGTGGCGATCCCGGAGGCTCGCGGTTCTCGCCATTGCGGGAGATCACGCCCGACAATGTCGGCAACCTGGTTCGGGCCTTCGAATTCCACACAGGCGATCTTGCGGCGCGGCCGCCCGGGGTGATGCGGCGAACCAAATTCCAGGCGACGCCGTTGTTCGTCGAGGACAGCCTGGTCTTCTGCTCTCCTTTCAACGAGGTGATCGCGCTCGATCCCGCCACGGGCGCGCAGAAATGGCGCTACGATCCCAAGATCGCGATCAACCAGCGTCCCGCCAACCGCTACGTCTGCCGCGGTGTCACCTACTGGATCGACGACGAGGCGCCTGCGGATGCCGCATGTCGATCGCGCATCTTCATGGGCACCAACGATGTTCGCCTGATCGCGCTCGATGCGAAGACGGGAATCCCCTGTGCCGGTTTTGGCAGGGATGGCGAGGTCAGGCCCGATATCGGCATGAAGCTGGAATGGCCCGGCGAATTCCAGATCACCTCGCCGCCGGCGGTCGGCCGCGGGGTCGTCGTGGTCGGCTCCGCGATCGGCGACAACCGCCGCGTCGACGCGCCGAGCGGTGTGGTGCGCGCGTTCGATGCGCGCAGCGGTCAGCCGCGCTGGACCTTCGAGCCGCTCAAGCGCGACGGCATCGAAGCTGGTCACGCCAATGTCTGGGCGCCGATGTCGGTCGACGCCGCGCGCGGACTGGTATTCCTGCCGACGTCCTCGCCGTCGCCGGATTTCTGGGGCGGCAAGCGGCCGGGCAACAACGAGCATGCCAATTCGGTGGTCGCGCTGCGCATCGAGACCGGAGAACTCGTATGGGCATTCCAGACCGTGCACCACGACGTCTGGGATTACGATCTGCCGGCGCAACCGACGCTCACGCGCATCGACACCGGCGAAGGTCAGCGCGATGTCGTGATCCAGCCGACCAAGCAGGGCTTTGTCTTCGTGCTCGATCGCGATACCGGCAAGCCGGTGTGGCCGGTCGAGGAGCGCAGCGTTCCGCAGGCGGCAGCGGAAGGTGAACGGCTGTCGCCCACGCAGCCATTCCCGACGCATGTGCCGCCGCTGGTTTCCCAAAAAATCTCGACTGAGGATGCGCTCTCGCTTGTTCCTGGCCTGCGCCGCTCAGCTTGCGAGACGCAGTTCGCGGAGGCACGTAACGAGGGCCTGTACACGCCACCCTCAACGCAAGGCACGCTGGAGTTTCCCTTCACCGGCGGCGGCGTCAACTGGGGCAGCGCAGCCTTCGATCCCGTCAACCAGGTCCTCTATGCCAATACCAGCCGGGCCGTTCATCTCATCAAGCTGATTCCGCGGGCGGAGGCGGCCGGATTCGATCCTCCGCCCGGTCATGATTTCGGCCAGCAGACGGGTGCGCCGTTTGCGATGTCGCGTGCGGTGGCAACATCGCCGCTTGGTTTTCTTTGCAACAAACCGCCCTGGGGCGAGATGGTCGCGGTCGATCTGAAGGCCGGCAAGATCCTCTGGCGTTCGACGGTGGGCACCACCGAGGATCTCGCCCCGCTCGGCGTGCCGCTGCCGTGGGGTGCGCCGCTCGTCAACGGGCTCGCGGTCACGGCAGGCGGGCTCGTTTTCACCGGAGCGATGGACGCCTATCTGCGCGCCTTCGATGCACGAAGCGGAAGGGAGCTGTGGCAAGGCCGGCTGCCGGTGCCCGGAGTCGCCAATCCCATGACCTATTTCTGGAAGGGCGAGCAGTATGTCGCCATCGGCGCCGGCGGCCACTCCGAGGCAGGCACCTCGATTGGCGACAGTGTCGTTGCGTTTCGCCTGGCACGGCCGGGCGAAGCGCCGTCGCTGTGGTCGCGTACCATCGATCGCCCCGGTGGACGATTTTTTGCAGCATCTTCAATGATCGCGCTCGCGATCGTCTCGCTTGTGATCGCAAGCCTGCGCTGGCGTCGCCAGCGTCGTATCGCGCGAAGATAACACGGCATCGCGCGCGCGATGCGAACGATCGTTCACATCATATGCACTACTGTACGAAAGCGAGGCCGATGCGCCTCTCGGTGCGCCAGACGGTGCGGCATTTCCGCACGAAATTGTCGCGCGCGATCGCGAGCGTGAACGATTGCGGTAATGTGACGAGGGCATCGAGGTCGATTGCGGCACCGTTCGCCGACATGTTTCGCACCGTGCATGTGATGCCGCAATTTTCAAAGGTGATCTTTCCACCCTTGAAAACACGGTAACGCTGCGCCGCACGCTTCTCGATCATCCGCGTTAATCCATAATGATGCCTGTGAAGTAGTGCATAGAAATTACGTTGAACTAAACTCAATACTGGCGCTACTTGCATAGCGCTTCAGACTTCGTTTACCACGTCGAAGCGGAGGTCACTCCGCCGACTTTCTCCCGAGCCCTTCCTTTTGTGGCGCTACGCGCCGATGGAGATATTGATGAAGACCACGTTTTCGCTTCTGTTCGCCGCGGCGCTCTCGCTGTCGTCGATGCCCGCCCACGCCACCAAGCTCGATCTCGCGACCATGAGCTGCAAGCAGTTCCTCGATAGTGGCGACGACACCATCAAGATGGTGCTGACCTGGATGGACGGCTGGTACAAGGGCGACGAGGACAACGCGATCTTCGACACCGACGTGTTCGTCGAGAACGCCAAGAAGTTCGGCAGCTATTGCGGAAAAAATCCGAACGTCAGCATCGTCACCGCGGCCGACGAAGTGCTCGGCAAGTAATTTCCCGCGTGGCCATGCGAAGCGCGATCGCCATCGCGTTTCCTCGACATGACGCCATTGAGAGCCGCGGTGCGCTTTGCGCTCCCGCGGCTTTTTTGTTTTCGGATGATGCTCACCCCGGCAGCATCGCGAACGCGCTCGACACCATCGCCACCGGCTTGTTGTCGGTGGCCGAGAGCAGCGTGACGCGGCCAAAGCTCATGGTGCGTCCTAATCGCACCACGCGGGCGTCGGCCAGCACGTCCGACGAGGAGACGGTGCGCATGAAATGCGTGGTCTGGTCGACCGTCGTCATCGGACGATAGCCGCGGTTGGCGGCGAGGTTCGCGATCACCATCGCGGTGTCGGCGAGCGCCATCAGCGCCTGGCCGCAGACCACGCCGCCGTTGCGGCACAGCCGTTCCGAGAACGGCATGCGCAGGAGCGCTGCGGGCTGCCAGTCCGGCACGTCGGCCAGCGGCAGGTGCTCGATGCGCTCGACCGAGAGGTTGAGATCCTGGACCCAGGGCGCAAAGACCTCGCCGAGGATGCGTCGGGCTTCCGTGATGCCGAACTCGGCTTCTGGCTGCGATGGCATTGCTGTCGTTCCCTCCGTATTGCCGGATGTTCGGCATTCCGAGCCGACCGGCGCGGCAAAGTCACCCGGTCTGCCGCGGGTCCCGTCGGCTTGAAAATGCCTGACTTCGCCCGGTATGATGCCACGGAGTGGGTATGGGTGGGTGATGTCGCGTCGGTATGTCCTCGTGTTTTGTCTGGCCGGGCTCGGCCTGTTGCTGAACGGGTGCACCAGGTGCGGCCCGATCTGGGACGACTGGCTCCACGCGCCGAAATCGTGCAGATCGGACCGGCTCTAGCGGGTCGAGCGGCCCCTGCGGTAATGACAGGGGTGACACGGCGCGGACGACCCGCGCCGCCATGGATAATCCAAGGAGTCAATGATGAAGCTTTTCCGTATGGCCGCGGTGCTGGCTGTCCTGGCCGGACCGACCGTGCTGGCGGGACCGGCCTATGCGCAAATGCCCAATATCAACTTGCTGCAGGACGGTCCGAGCAAGACTCCAGAGGAGAAGGCCGCGGAAGCGGAGCGTGAGAAGGCCTACAAGGAAACGCTGAAGAAGATTCCGGACTCCAAGGCCTCCAACGATCCCTGGGGCGGCATGCGCTCCGACCCGCCGAAACAGCCGGCGGCGCCAAAGGCGTCGGCCGCAACCGGTGCGCCGAAGAAGAAATCCGGCACGGCTGCCAATTGACCTTCTCCTCGATCGGAGGCCGCTGAGGTCTCCGGCCGGGACTCCTCTTTGATCGGCCTGCTTCCTACATTGCGCGGGAGCGTATTGCGTCGAGGAGGGCGGAACATGGCCGATCGTCCGCGGGATCTCGCCGAGCGGATGGCGCGCCGGCGCAAGATGGGCGGCAAGCCCGGCGCGACGGCCGGCGACGGCTATCTGCGCGAGACCTTCACGCTGCCGCGCGCGGCGGCGCGGGAGAGAGCGCAGGCTTTCTTCGCCCGCTACCCCAAGGCCGGCTATATGAGCGCGGTCGAGACTTGGCGCGAGCTGCCCGGCGGCGACATCGAATTCACGATGCGGCGGCTGCCCAGCGCGGATTAGGGACGGCCCCTATTCGAAGGTTTCGGATGTGATGCGGATCCGGAACACAGGCTCCTTGGCCTCGTCCAGCAGCTCCATGTGCCATTCGGAATTTTCCTGGAGCTTGCGGGCGATGCCGGCGGCCATGTCGGCGCAGACGCTGGTCATCTCCTTCCAGGCCAAATCGCGATTTGCAAATTCCGACGCCTGGTCGGCACAGCCGGAATAGCTGCCGTTCCGGATTCGAAAAAAGTAGAGCGGCATGGTTCGCACCGATCGCGCCTGATGGCTCAGTCCCCACGGCCATAATCGCGGCAGTCCAATCCCAAACCATCGGCAGATCAATTCCGGGCGGCTACGGAATAGCCCCCATGGACGCCGCGCGCCCTGCTGTCATGGCGGCAGCAGCGCGCAGGGGCGCCATCCCGCCGACGATCTCGGTCCGGCCGTTCAGGCGGTTTCGCGCCCGATCGCCTTCAGCTCCCGATCGATGCGCCGGCCGCCCGGCGGCGGCGCGAGGCCTCTCCCGTGGTTCTCCGGCCATGAACAGAGTTCCTGGATCGGGCAGCGGCGTCGTCCGGCGCGCGGCGGCATGTGCCTTGCTTGGCCCGATGAGGCTAAGGAACATGGGCGCATCATGCTGGGCATTCCCCGCCGCTATTCTCATTTCGTGTTCGGAATCATCCAGTCCGGACTGACCTCGCTGGTCGCCGCGGGCATCGCCAGCCTTCCCGCAGGGAACGCGCTGGAGTTCCTCGCGCACTGGCTGGTGTCGTGGCTGATCGCATGGGCGGCGATGCTGCCGATCGTGCTGCTCGCAGCGCCGGCGATCCGCGCCTTCTCGCTGCGGCTGACGCAGGAGGAGGGCGGTTCGCAAACCGGCCGGCCGGCATGAAAAAACCCCGCTTGGAGAGCCAAGCGGGGAAAAGGTTATTGGAGGCTGAGGTGCTGGGCTGCAACACCATAGCCGGACGACCCTAGCCGGCTCAGCTTACGACAGCCTGACAAGGCCTGACGGTGGGCAGGGAAAACCAGAGCTCGGGGCCGCACACTGGCCCTGCACCGGTCCCAATTTCGACATCCGTTCGCACAACTCAGGACACAACCGCAGGCGAGATTCCGCAGCGACGGTGCTGCCATGGGGGAAACGTGGCGCGCCGGCAACGGGGTGGCATCATGGACAACGTAGAGCGGTCATTCGCCGCCGCGACGGCGGCTGGCTTCGTAGTGCTGGTGATCGGCATCGGGTTGCTGGTTTTGCTGTAGGTGGTGTGGGGTGCCGGGACACGGCGCGGGGGTCAAAAGGCCCATGCGCGCCTTTCAAAAACGCGAAAACAACCCCATGCACAGTAGCCCGCCTACAAATTCCATCGTCCAATCAATGGTTTACTGGTAGTATTGAGATACCATACCAGCTCGGACCCGCCTCCACAGGCCATGCGAATCCCGATTCCCGTACCGATTCCTTGAGATCAGCGGGCGGCCGCTCCGGCATCGTCGCCGGCGCGTTGCCGCTGGCGAACCCGCCACCACGCCACCACCTGCCCGAACCGGCAGGCGGCCTCGGTCAGCCCCTAAAGCCTCGTCGTGGTTGCCTAATGAACCTTGATCGCGTCCAGCGGCAAATGGAGCTCGGCGTCACGCTCTTGGCGATCTTTCTTGCGGAACTCGTTTTCCTTGCGCTCGAACTTGATCATCTCTTCCCGCGCCGCCTCCAGCAGCGGATTGCGCCGGTTCGTATCGTGATGCGTGTTGTTCGTCATGACTGAGGTCCCCAGAGTTGCGGTCCCATCCAAGAAAAGACCGCAGGCCGCGAAAGGTTCGGTGCCGCAGGATTACGGAATTCTGACGGCGCGCGGATCATCCGTCTTTGATGCGCGTCAGACAGCACCAAAATCCGCAAAAGAACATATTGCGAACATAGAACAAATAGGGTACATTGATTTTATCGCCGCGCCGCCTCGCCAGCCGTTTGTCCCTCTAGCGAATCCTCGCCATAAGGAGCACGACCCAATGTCCACCACTGCCCTGCGTATCGTCGAAGGATCTTCCATGGACAAGAGTAAAGCTCTGGCCGCCGCGCTCTCCCAGATCGAGCGGCAGTTCGGCAAGGGCTCGGTGATGAAGCTCGGCAAGAACGACCGCTCGATGGATGTCGAGGCGGTGTCCTCGGGGTCGCTCGGGCTCGATATCGCGCTCGGGATCGGCGGCCTGCCGAAGGGGCGCGTCGTGGAGATCTACGGGCCGGAATCCTCGGGCAAGACCACGCTGGCGCTGCACACGGTGGCGGAAGGGCAGAAGAAGGGCGGCATCTGCGCCTTCATCGACGCCGAGCACGCGCTCGACCCGGTCTATGCGCGCAAGCTGGGCGTCAACATCGACGAGCTCCTGATCTCGCAGCCGGACACCGGCGAGCAGGCTCTGGAAATCTGCGACACGCTGGTGCGCTCCGGCGCGGTCGACGTGCTGGTGATCGATTCGGTTGCGGCGCTGGTGCCGAAGGCCGAGCTCGAGGGCGAGATGGGCGATGCGCTGCCGGGTCTGCAGGCTCGGCTGATGAGCCAGGCGCTGCGCAAGCTGACGGCCTCCATCAACAAGTCCAATACCATGGTGATCTTCATCAACCAGATCCGCATGAAGATCGGTGTGATGTACGGCTCGCCGGAAACCACCACCGGCGGCAACGCGCTGAAATTCTATGCCTCGGTCCGCCTCGACATCCGCCGCATCGGCGCGATCAAGGAGCGCGACGAAGTGGTCGGCAACACCACGCGCGTCAAGGTCGTCAAGAACAAGCTGGCACCGCCCTTCAAGCAGGTCGAGTTCGACATCATGTACGGCGAGGGCGTCTCCAAGATGGGCGAGATTCTCGATCTCGGCGTCAAGGCCGGCATCGTCGAGAAATCCGGCGCATGGTTCTCCTATGACAGCCAGCGCCTCGGTCAGGGCCGCGAGAATTCGAAGGCGTTCCTGAAGGCCAACCCCGACATCACCGCCAAGATCGAGACCTCGATCCGCCAGAACTCCGGCCTGATCGCCGAGCAGATTCTCGCCGGCAGCCCTGAGCGTGACGCCGACGGCGAGGAGCCGGGAGACGAGTAAGCTTCAACGGTAAAGTTTTTCGCGAGGAGCGGGCGCTGAGGACGTTGAGTTGCCGACGTCTTCGGCGCCTGTTTCGTTTTGCGTGGGGTGATGGGTTTCACTTCGCTTTACCCATCCTAAGAAGCTGAACTGACAAACGAGCGGCTGTGGCGATGGGATCGCGAGAGCCGCTCATTGGTCGCGCCCTATTCCTACTCCGCCGCTTCCGCGTAATCGCTCACCGGCGGACACGAGCACACCAGATTGCGGTCACCATACACGTTGTCGACACGCCCGACCGGGCTCCAGTATTTGTCGGTGCGCGAGGTGCCCGCGGGGAAGCAACCCTCGGCGCGGGTGTAGGCACGCTTCCAATCGTCATCCGCGATGTCGTGCACGGTGTGCGGGGCGTGGCGCAAGGGCGACGCCTCGATCTTGAAGCGGCCGGCTTCGACCTCGGCGATTTCCCTCCTGATCGCAATCATGGCATCGCAGAAGCGATCGAGCTCCGCCTTGGATTCCGATTCGGTCGGCTCGATCATCAGCGTGCCCGGCACCGGGAAGCTCATGGTCGGCGCGTGGAAGCCGTAGTCGATCAGGCGCTTGGCGATGTCGTCGACGGTGACGCCTGAGGTCGTCTTCAGCGCGCGGGGATCGACGATGCACTCATGCGCGACGCGGCCTTTCTCGTTCTTGTAGAGAACCGGGAAGTGCGCATCGAGCCGTGCCGCGACGTAGTTGGCGTTGAGGATCGCGATCTCGGTGGCGCGCTTGAGGCCTTCGCCGCCCATCATCAGGATGTAGATGTAGGAGATGGTCAGGATCGAGGCTGAGCCGAACGGCGCTGCCGAGACTGCGCCGACCGGCGCATCCCCGTTCGCCGCTGGATGCCCCGGCAGGAACGCGGCGAGGTGCGCCTTGACGCCGATCGGTCCCATGCCCGGGCCGCCGCCGCCATGCGGGATGCAGAAGGTCTTGTGCAGGTTGAGATGGCTGACGTCGGCGCCGTAATCGCCGGGCCTGCTAAGGCCGACCTGCGCGTTGAGGTTGGCGCCGTCGAGATAGACCTGGCCGCCATGGCCATGCACGATGTCGCAGATCTCGCGGATATGCTCCTCGAACACGCCATGGGTCGAGGGATAGGTGATCATGACAGCGGCGAGGTCGTTCGAATGCTTCTCGGCCTTGGCGCGGAGATCGTTGACGTCGACGTCGCCGTTCTTCTCGCAGGCGACCACCACCACGTCCATGCCGACCATCGCGGCCGAGGCCGGATTGGTGCCGTGGGCGGAGGAGGGGATCAGGCAGATCTTGCGATGCGTCTCGCCACGCGCCGCGTGATAGCCGCGGATCGCGAGCAGCCCGGCATATTCGCCTTGCGCGCCCGAATTCGGCTGCAGCGAGATCGCGTCATAGCCGGTGATGTCGCACAGCCATTTTTCCAGCCGCGCGAACAGCGCGTGATAGCCGCGGGCCTGCTCGCGCGGGGCGAACGGATGCAACGAGCCGAACTCGGGCCAGGTCAGCGGCATCATCTCGGTGGTCGCGTTCAGCTTCATGGTGCACGAGCCGAGCGGGATCATCGCGCGGTCGAGCGCGAGGTCGCGATCGCTGAGCTTGCGCATGTAGCGCAGCATCTCGGTTTCCGAGCGATGCGCATGGAAGACGGGATGGGTGAGGAAGGAGGTCGCGCGCTTGAGCGCGTCCGGCAGCGCCTCGCGTGTGGTGGCGTCGATCTCGGCATAGGCGAGCTCGCCGCCGAAGGCGCGCCAAACCGCTTCCACCGTCGCGGGCGTCGTGGTCTCGTCGAGCGCGATGCGCAGAGCGCTCTCACCAATACCGAGATTGATCTTCTCGGCGGCGGCGCGCGCGACGATCTCGGCACGCTTCGCGCCGGCGTCCACGCTCAGTGTGTCGAAGAAGCTGTCGGACTGCAGCGCAAAGCCGAGCTTGCGCAGGCCGGCAGCCAGCACGGCCGTGCGGCGATGCACATTGCGTGCGATCTGCGAAAGGCCTTCGGGGCCGTGATAGACCGCATACATCGAGGCGATCACCGCGAGCAGCACCTGCGCGGTGCAGATGTTGGAGGTCGCCTTCTCGCGACGGATGTGCTGCTCGCGGGTCTGCAGCGCGAGGCGATAGGCAGGCATCCCGCGCGAATCCACGGAGAGGCCGACGATGCGGCCGGGCAGCGAACGCTTCAGCGCATCGCGCACCGCCATGTAGGCCGCGTGCGGCCCGCCATAGCCCATCGGCACGCCGAAGCGCTGGGCAGAGCCGATCGCGATGTCGGCGCCGAGCTCGCCGGGCGAGGCGAGCAGTGTCAGGGCGAGGAGATCGGCAGCGATGATCGCGAGCGCGCCCTTGGCCTTCAGGCTGGCGATCGTAGGCCTGAGGTCGCGCACAGCGCCTGAACTGCCCGGATATTGCAGCAGCGCGCCAAGCACGTCCGTCTTGTCGAGATCGGTGAGGGGATCGCCGACGACCAGGGTCCAGCCCAGGGGCTCCGCGCGGGTGCGCATCACGGCGAGCGTCTGCGGATGCACGTCCTTGTCGACGAAGAAGGCTTTTGCTTCAACTTTCGAGTGCCGCTCCGCGAGCGCCATCGCTTCCGCCGCCGCGGTGGCCTCGTCGAGCAGCGAGGCGTTGGCGACGTCGAGCCCGGTGAGATTGCAGATCATGGTCTGGAAGTTGAGCAGCGCCTCGAGCCGGCCCTGGCTGATCTCGGGCTGGTAGGGCGTGTACGCCGTGTACCAGGCCGGGTTCTCCAAAATGTTGCGCTGGATCACCGCAGGCAAGATCGTGCCGGAATAGCCCTGGCCGATCAGCGAGGTGAAGACCTGGTTCTGGGCGGCGAGCTCGGCCATATGCGCGATCGCCTCGGTTTCGCTGAGCGGCTTGCCGAGATCGAGCGGGGCGGCCTGCCGGATCGAGGCCGGCAGCGTCTGCGCCATCAGCGCGTCGACGCTGTTCGCGCCGACGGCCTCAAGCATCGCGGTGACGTCGCGCGCCGAGGGGCCGATGTGGCGGCGAACGAAGCTGGTGGTGTCGCCGTTGGATTTGCGGTGCGCGGTCATCATGGGTCCTCGCTTCAGAGTTCGCTGTCGCCGTCATGCCCCGCCTAGTGCGCACTTGCGCACGGGGGCGGGGCATCCAGTAAACGCAGCCGCTTCGGCAAGGGCCGATGGGCCGCGGCGTACTGGATCGTCCGCCTTCGCGGACGATGACACCGAGAGTGTGGTTCGAGTTGTTCTCATCTCACGCCGTGTGGGCCTTGTACGCCGCCTCATCCATGAGGCCGCCGAGCTCGCTCTTGTCGGCCATCTTGATCTTGAAGAACCAGGCCGCGCCTTGCGCATCCGAGTTCACCAGCGCCGGCTCGGCGGCGAGCGCAGCGTTGGTCTCGAGCACTTCGCCCGTCACGGGCGCGTAGACGTCCGATGCGGCCTTCACCGATTCCACGACGGCGGCGGCTTCGGTCTTCTTCAGCGTGCGGCCGAGCTTGGGCAATTCGACGAATACGACATCGCCGAGCTGCGATTGCGCGTAGTCGGTGATCCCGACGGTGGCGACGTCGCCGTCGATCGCGAGCCATTCGTGGTCGGAGGTGTAGAGCGTCGTGGTCATTTTCTCAGTCCTCAGCGTTTGTAGGTGTTTTTCACGAAGGGCATGGCGGCGATTTGCACGGCCAGGCGTTGGCCGCGCACTTCGGCGAAGAGTTTTGTGTCGAGCGCGCTCGATGCGGTGGGCACATAGCCCATCGCGACCGGCGCATTCAGGCTCGGGCCGAAACCGCCCGAGGTGACCTTTCCGATCGGCTCGGCGGAGGTCGCATCCGCAAACAGCAGCGCGCCTTCGCGCACCGGCGCGCGGCCCTCGGTGCGCAGGCCGACGCGGCGGCGGGATGCGCCGTGGTCGAAATGGGCGAGAATCTTTGCCGCGCCGGGGAAGCCCCCGGCACGCGCGCCGCCGGTGCGGCGGCTCTTCTGCACTGACCATTCCAGTGCGGCCTCGACCGGCGTGATCGCGGTATCGATGTCGTGGCCGTAAAGACAAAGCCCGGCTTCGAGCCGCAGGCTGTCGCGGGCGCCGAGCCCGATCGGCATGACGTCCGGATTGTCCAGCAGCGCCTTGGCGAGCCGTTCGGCATCGCCGGCAGGAGCCGAAATCTCGAAGCCGTCCTCGCCGGTATAGCCTGAGCGCGAGACGAAGCAGTCGAGGCCGGCGACCTTGTGCGGGCCGGAATCCATGAACTTCATGGCGGGCGCCTCTGCACATAATTTCGCCAGCGCCGATTCCGCCTTCGGGCCCTGCAGCGCGATCAGCGCGCGGTCGGCCAGCGTATCGATCATGCAGTCGTCCGAGAGATTCGCGCGCAGATGCGCCTCGTCCTCGGCCTTGCAGGCGGCATTGACGACCAGGAAGAGGTGATCGCCGAAATTGGCGACCATCAGATCGTCCAGAATCCCGCCCTCGGCATTGGTGAACTGGGCGTAGCGCTGCCGGCCCGGCGCAATCGCCAAGATATCCTGCGGCACCAGCCGTTCCAGCGCGCGGGCGGCGTCCTCGACCTTGCCGGATTTCGGCCGGAGCGCGATCTGGCCCATGTGGGAGACGTCGAACAGGCCGGCTGCGTTGCGGGTATGAAGGTGCTCCTTCAGGACTCCGGCCGGATATTGCACCGGCATGTCATAGCCGGCGAACGGCACCATCTTGCCGCCGAGCGAGACATGCAGGTCGTAAAGGGGGGTGCGTTTCAGGGAGTCTTTGTCGTCACGCGCAAGCATCGGGGGGCCCTCGGCGGTTCCCCGGGAACGATTTCCCGTGGACACCAGTCGAAGCCCCATCTGTCGCTGTGCCTGAGAGTATTATCCCGTCGGCGGACGCTGTCCGGACCAACCCTTCTAAAAGGTCTAAGCCCGTCGGCGCCTCTTTCCAGATGCTGTCAAAGCCACGCGGTCCTTTTGCCTGAGAGTTTCCGGGGCGGTTGCTCCTTCGGCGCCGGCACCAGTGCCGGTCTCTCCCGACGTGGCCGTACGATACAGATGGGTAAAGACCACAGGCCGGCCAAGCCTGTCAACGCGGCATAGGCGGCTTTCCAACGGATTACGCGACTGCGGCAACGCCTTGATCTGTCTGCACAGTTTCTGGACAGCGAAGCGGGCCTTGTCTAAAAGCGCTTTGACCCGCAGATATCAGCCCAAACTTGCGGTTTGGATGGCTGGAAGGCGGGTGCAAGCACACCCGATTGGATGAACATGAGCGGCGTCAACGAGATCAGGTCGACCTTTCTGAACTTCTTTGCCGAGAACGGCCACGAGATCGTGTCGTCCTCGCCATTGGTGCCGCGCAACGATCCGACGTTGATGTTCACCAATGCCGGCATGGTGCAGTTCAAGAACGTCTTCACCGGCGTCGAGAAGCGGCCCTATCAGCGCGCCACCACCTCGCAGAAATGCGTGCGCGCCGGCGGCAAGCACAACGACCTCGACAATGTCGGCTACACCGCGCGCCATCTCACTTTCTTCGAGATGCTCGGCAACTTCTCCTTCGGCGACTATTTCAAGGAGCGCGCGATCGAGCTGGCCTGGACGCTCATCACGAAGGAGTTCGGGCTCAAGAAAGACAAGCTGCTCGTCACGGTCTACCACACCGACGACGAGGCGGCCGCGCTGTGGAAGAAGATCGCGGGATTCTCGGATGATCGCATCATCCGCATCCCGACCTCGGACAATTTCTGGGCGATGGGCGACACCGGCCCGTGCGGCCCGTGCTCGGAGATCTTCATCGATCGCGGCGAGCACATCTGGGGCGGGCCTCCGGGCTCCCCGGAGGAGGACGGCGATCGCTTCCTCGAATTCTGGAACCTGGTGTTCATGCAGTACGAGCAGGTGACGAAGGAGGAGCGCGTGGCGCTGCCGCGTCCCTCGATCGACACCGGCATGGGGCTGGAGCGCATGGCCTGCATCATGCAGGGCGTCGACAGCGTGTTCGAGACCGATCTGTTTCGTCATTTGATCGACGCGACCGCGTCGGCCCTCGGAAGCGGACCGGACGAGAAGACCGTGGCCTCGTTCCGCGTCATCGCCGACCATCTGCGTTCGTCGGCCTTCCTGGTCGCCGACGGCGTGCTGCCCTCGAATGAGGGCCGCGGCTATGTGCTGCGCCGGATCATGCGCCGCGCGATGCGCCATGCGCAGCTGCTCGGTGCGCAAGAGCCGCTGATGCATCGGCTGGTCTGGGCGCTGGTGCGCGAGATGGGCCAAGCCTATCCCGATTTGATGCGCGCGGAAAATCTGATCGAGGAAACGCTGCGGCTGGAAGAGACCCGCTTCCGCAAGACGCTGACGCGCGGCCTCGCCATTCTCGACGAGAAGAGCGCGTCCTTAAAGAAGGGCGACATGTTCGACGGCGACGTCGCCTTTACGCTGTACGACACCTATGGCTTCCCGCTCGACCTGACGCAGGACGCGCTGAAGTCGCGCGGCATCAGCGTCGATCAGGCCTCGTTCACCGACGCGATGGAGCGTCAGAAGGCCAAGGCACGCGAGTCCTGGAAGGGGTCTGGCGAAGCTGCTTCCGAGGCGATCTGGTTCCCGCTGCGTGAGAAGCTGGGCGCAACCGAATTCCTGGGTTACGAGACCGAGAGCGCCGAAGGCGTGGTGACCGCGCTGGTCAAGGACGGCAAGGAAGCCACCAGCCTCAAGGCCGGCGAGCTAGGGGCGATCGTGCTGAACCAGACGCCGTTCTACGCGGAGTCCGGCGGCCAGGTCGGCGACACCGGCGTATTGACCGGCGAGGGCGGCATCAAGTTCCGCGTCACCGACACGCAGAAAAAGCTCGGCGATTTCTTCGTTCACATCGGCACGGTCGAGAGCGGCGAGCTGAAGCTCGGCACCGCGCTGCAGCTCGAAGTGGATCACGGCAGGCGCTTTTCGATCCGCGCGCATCACTCGGCCACGCATCTCATCCACGAGGCGCTGCGCCAGGTGCTCGGCGACCACATCGCCCAGCGCGGCTCGATGGTCGCGCCGGATCGTTTACGTTTCGACTTCGTGCATCCGAAGCCGATCACGGCGGAAGAGCTCGCGCGCGTCGAGGACATCGCCAACAACGTGGTGCTGGAGAATGACGAAGTCTCGACCCGCGTCATGGGCGTGGACGAGGCCCGTGAGGCCGGCGCACGCGCGCTGTTCGGCGAGAAATATGGCGATGAGGTTCGCGTCGTCTCGATGGGCCGCACCGCGCGCGAGCGCGGCGCCAACGCACTCGGCTGGTCGGTCGAACTGTGCGGAGGCACCCATGTCAGGCGCACCGGCGACATCGGGCTGATCACGCTGACGGGCGAGAGCGCGGTCGCCTCCGGCGTGCGCCGCATCGAAGCGCTGACCGGCAACTACGCGCGAAAACACGCCAACGACACCATGGCGCTGGCGAAGACCGCCGCGCACGAGCTGCGCACGTCGATCGACGACGTTCCGGCGCGCATTGCCGCGCTGATGGAAGAGCGCAAGAAGCTCGAGCGCGAACTCTCCGACGCCCGCAAGAAGCTGGCGATGGGCGGCGGTGCAGCTTCGAGCAACGGCGCGGCCTCCGGCGTGCGCGAGGTCGGCGACGTCAAGCTGATGGCGCGCGCGGTCGAGGGCATCGAGATGAAGGATCTCAAGAGCCTTGCCGACGACGGCAAGAAGCAGATCGGCTCCGGCGTCGTCGCCATCGTCGGCGTCACCGAGGACGGCAAGGCTGGCGTGGTGGTCGGCGTCACCGCTGACCTCACCTCGCGCTTCAATGCGGTCAATCTGGTGAAGATCGCCTCCGAAGCGCTCGGCGGCAAGGGTGGCGGCGGGCGGCCCGACATGGCCCAGGCCGGCGGCCCCGATGGAGCGAATGCGGCCGCAGCACTCACGGCGATCGAAAAAGCCATGACTGAACAAAAATCGACCGGCGCGTAAGCAGGTGCGCCCCGTTCCGCGAGGGCGTGGCTCAACCGATCCCAATCTGAGGGATCGCCTCTACGAATTGCTGGAGCACGATCCGCTGGCCTACTCGGTCGGGTCGCGCTTCATCCAGCTGATCATTGCCGTCATCGTGCTCGACGTCGCCGCGATGATCCTTGCCTCGGTGCCGGAGCTGGACGCGCAATTCGGTGCGCTGTTCGCAGGCATCTCCATCCTCGCCGTGATCGTGTTCGCGCTGGAATATGCCGCGCGCCTGTGGACGGTGGCGGGTCACACCCAGCGTACGGCGTCTGCGCTGTCGGACCGGCTCAGCTACGTCTTCTCCGCACTCGGCATCGTCGATCTCCTCGCGTTCCTGCCGGCTGCGATTGTGCTCGCCACGGGCCGGCATGCAACGCTGGCAGCGCTGGGCGTGCTGCCGTTCTTCAAGCTGGTGCGCTATTCGCCGGCGATGCGTTCGCTGCTCGCGGCCGTGCATGCCGAGCGGCGGGCGCTGATCGGCTGCATCGTCATCCTGATCGGCGCGGTGCTGACGTTTGCCTCGCTGCTCTACGCCATCGAGCGCGACGTGCAGCCGGACAAGCTCGGCACCATTCCGCAAGCGATGTGGTGGGCGATCGTGACGCTCGGCACCGTCGGCTACGGCGACGTCGTGCCGGTGACGGCGCTCGGCAAGTTCATCTCCGTTTTCACCATCATCAGCGGCTTTGCCATGATCGCGCTGCCGGTCGCGATCATCTCGACGGCCTTTGCGGAAGAGGTGAAGCGGCGGGACTTCGTGGTCACCTGGGGCATGCTGGCGCGGGTGCCGCTGTTCTCACACCTCAGTGCATCCGAGATCGCCGACATCATGCGGCTGCTTCGGGCGCGCACGATCGAGCAGAGCGAGATCCTGGTGCGGCGGGGCGATGCGGCTTCGTCGATGTATTTCATCACCGCCGGCGAGGTCGAGATCACGCTGCCGAACCAGCAGGTGCGGCTCGCGGATGGCACCTTCTTCGGCGAGATCGCGCTGCTGCACAAGACCAAACGCAGCGGCACGGTGACGGCGACACGCAAGACCCGGCTGCTGGTGCTCGACGCCCAGGATTTTCACGCCCTGATCGAACGCATGCCGACGCTCGCCGCGCATGTTCACAAGACGGCGAAGGCGAGGCTGGAGGGCAGCGGCGATCTCGCCGCGGCAGAGCTGGCGCAAGGCGAGAAAGATGGGGCGCCCTGAGCACTCCGTCACATCAAATCAATGCGCTTCCAAGCCCACAAGGAATTTGCGTGTCTCGGTGTCAATCCGGCTGCCGCGGGAGGCAATCTCCTCGCGGGCCGACTGGAATGTGTAGCCGAGATGGGCGCCGTCGTGCCACGGATAGAAGGTGCTGCACCAATAGCCCGTAGTGATTGAGCGGCATCGAAACGTAAGAGGCTCCGTTCGGGAGACCGCGTCCGACGTGATGTAGACGTCGCCTGACTGCGGCGTAGCCTTGAGGGAGTCCTGGTAGGTCGAGCGTGTCCCTCCGAATTCACCCAAGATCACTTCGTCCGGCGCAAATAGGTAGATATCAAGAGGGAAATCGAGCTTGTCGTCTCCGCCGTGCTTGGCCGCGGCGTGAGCGGCGCAATAGCTCTCGGCCCAGTCCGGGACCGGGCCGGTGCAAAGCGGAGGGGGCACCAGGCCAAAGTTGCGCAACTGGAGCCATATCCGTTTGGCTTTGACCGGGCGTGCGCCATCATCATTCAGAGCGCAAAACTCCCGTAGGCTGGCGCTGTGCTCGAGATAGTAGGCGCGCGCGCTCGAACTCCTGTCGAGATAGATGTTCAGGAAAGTTTTGGCTGGAAAGGAGAAGGCGGCATCGGCGATCGTCACGCGAAACGTCGTGTTCCGGCAAGCCTCCGGGGCGGGGCGCATTTTCCAGTCGTGCCACCAGCTCGGGATGAACAGGATGGCGGGCACCATCGCAAATCCGGCGAGGCCGATCGCAAGTACGTAGCGCAGCCGGAGTCCGTAAGCTGCGAAGAGCAGGGTGAAGCCACGAACGAGGACGCCGGTTGCGAATCCGGTGGTCACGACGGCCCAGAATGCCACTCCGATTCCACCGCCCGGGCCCTCATTGTAGCCGAGGCGGGACGACACGATCCAATGCTGCATCCAAAGCGCCGCCAACAGCCCGCCGAAGATGCATGTCACGCCCGCCACCAGCGCCACGTCGGCATCAACGCAGGGATCGCGTAGGGAATCAGAACAAGCGCGATCAGGAAGAGGATGAGGTTGGTCGTCACAGTTGTTCCTTGAGCTTCGGAACAACTCTTAGATGTGGTTCGTGAGAGCGCGGTAAAGAGGCCGGCGCGATTGCATCGGTCTGCCGACAGGATGCGTTTACCAATCGGCCGAACGGGACGGTCTCAGCCCTTCTTCAGGAAAACATAATCGGCCGAATAGGGCGCGCTCCTGAACTCGCCGGGCTTGTCGCATGCGCCGTCGAGCTTGCCGCCATGGGTGTTGATGCGCTGAACCGTGGTCACGGGCGTGAGGACACCGCTGCCGCGGTGGGTGGTCACTTCCAGTTTCAGCCAGGGAATGTCGGCCGCGGTGGTACCCGGGGCATTGCCGGCGGCCTTGGCGGCCACGGCGCTGCCGTCGGCATGCTCCCAGTTCGGCCCGGCATAGTGCCGGCCGATCGTCTTGCCCTCGGAGAGAAGCGTCGCGATCGGTTCGCGGAAGGCCCAGGCGAGCTTGCCGTCGGTGCCAGCCTTGCATTCATAGACCTGCGCGCCCTCGGCGTGGACGCTGAGCACGATGTTCTCGCCCGGCGCGCTGATGGCGTCGGGGAGTGGGTCGGCGGCCACAGCCGGTCCAGCGAGCAGCAACAGGCAGGGGACGGCAAGCTTGATCGACATGGTCGCATCTCCGCGCAAAGGTCCAAAAAAGCGAACGGGCCGCGCTTGCGACGCGGCCCGTGATGATGTCCGACCCAGTCGGGCGAAATTGCGGACGGCTTACGCCGCCAGCGCCTTGCCGAGGTTCTCGGCGACCTTGTCGAGGAAGCCGGTGGTCGAGAGCCAGCGCTGGTCGGCGCCGACCAGGAGCGCGAGGTCCTTGGTCATGTAGCCTTCCTCGACGGTATCGACGCAGACCTTCTCAAGGGTGTTCGCGAACTTGGCGAGCTCCGCATTGTTGTCGAGCTTGGCGCGGTGCGACAGGCCGCGGGTCCAGGCGAAGATCGACGCGATCGAGTTGGTCGAGGTCTCCTTGCCCTTCTGGTGCTCGCGGTAATGGCGGGTCACCGTGCCATGGGCGGCTTCGGCTTCCACCGTCTTGCCGTCGGGGGTGAGGAGGACCGAGGTCATCAGGCCGAGCGAGCCGTAGCCCTGCGCCACCGTGTCGGACTGCACGTCGCCATCGTAGTTCTTGCAGGCCCAGACATAGCCGCCGGACCATTTCAGCGCCGAGGCGACCATGTCGTCGATCAGGCGGTGCTCGTAGGTCAGGCCCTTGGCGTCGAATTCCTTCTTGAACTCGCGCTCGTAGATGTCCTGGAAGATGTCTTTGAAGCGGCCGTCATAGACCTTCATGATCGTGTTCTTGGTCGAGAGATAGACCGGGTAGTTGCGCAGCAGGCCGTAGTTCAACGAAGCGCGGGCGAAGTCGATGATGGAATCGTCGAGATTGTACATCTGCATCGCGACGCCGGCGCCCGGGGTCTTGAACACTTCCTTCTCGATGACGGTGCCATCCTCGCCGACGAACTTCATCGTCAGCGTACCCTTGCCCGGGAACTTGATGTCGGTGGCGCGATACTGGTCGCCATAGGCGTGGCGGCCGATGATGATCGGCTTGGTCCAGCCGGGAACCAGGCGCGGCACGTTCTTGCAGATGATCGGTTCGCGGAAGATCACGCCGCCGAGGATGTTGCGGATGGTGCCGTTCGGCGACTTCCACATCTGCTTGAGATTGAATTCCTTCACCCGGGCCTCGTCCGGAGTGATGGTGGCGCACTTGACGCCGACGCCAACCTTCTTGATGGCCTCGGCGGCGTCGATGGTGACCTGATCGTTGGTCTCGTCACGGTATTCCATGCCCAGGTCGAAATAGAGCAGCTCGACATCCAGGAACGGGTTGATCAGCTTGTCCTTGATGTACTGCCAGATGATCCGGGTCATCTCGTCGCCATCGAGTTCGACGACGGGGTTGGACACCTTGATTTTTGCCATGATCGGGGAAGCCTCTTGGGAACGGCGCTTTGGCGCGCCACGGGAATATCCGCCGCCTCTTAGCACCGGGACGCGGCCGGCGAAAGCCAAGGGATTATGCACTTTTAGCTCATCCAGCCTCCGCAGATGGGGGGCGGGAGCAGCCCCGCCGCGGGGGCCGGGGTGAAGTTTCAGACGAGATTCAAAAGTCGAATCCAACCCGTTATTTCCCTTGAGAATTTCCTCAGGACAGGCAAACGACAGGCGCTCGGGCAGCCGGCCCGAGAGCAGGTCAAGACGGGTCGATACCGGGTCAGGACCGGCCTTGAATCAATTCATCAAGAGCGCCTGTCCAAGGCCTTGAGAACCAGTGTGAAAGCGAAGCGAGATGTCGGGGACTGACAAGAGCAAAGCGGGCCTTTCCCTCGACGGTCCCATCGTCATCCTGGTCGAGCCGCAGCTTGGCGAAAACATCGGCATGGCCGCGCGCGCCATGGGCAACTTCGCGCTGAGCCGATTGCGCATCGTCAACCCGCGCGACGGCTGGCCGAATATCGCAGCCCAGCGCGCCGCGGCCGGGGCCGACTATATTCTGGATAAGGTCGAATTGTTCGACACGGTCGGTGAGGCCGTCGCAGACCTCGACCTGCTGTTCGCCACCACCGCGCGTCCCCACGACCAGGCCAAGCCGGTGGTGGGGCCGGAAGCCGCAGCCAGCGAGATTTCAGGGCACGTTGCGGCGGGCGGCAAGGCCGGTATCCTGTTCGGCCGGGAGCGCTGGGGCCTCACCAACGAGGAGGTCGGGCTCGCCAACCGCATCATTACCTTCCCGGTCAATCCGGGCTTCGCCTCGCTCAACCTCGCCCAGGCCGTGCTCCTGGTCGGCTACGAATGGTTCAAGCGCGCGACCTCCGGCGAGCTGCCGCACAGCATGCCGGAGCGCTCCGAGCGCGCCTCGCAGCACCAGATGCAGGCCTTCTTCGACAATCTCATCCGCGAACTCGACCGGGTCGAATTTCTGCGCCCAGCCGAGAAGCGCGACACCATGCTGGTGAACCTGCGCAACATCTTCACCCGCATGGAGCCGACCAAGCAGGATATGCACACCCTGCATGGGGTGGTGATGGCGATCGCGGAAGGGCGCAAGGGCCCGGCCAAAGGCGGCGTGCTCGACGGCGAGCAGGCCACGCGTCTGCGCGCGCTGCTGGCCGAGCACGGGCAGGGCGGCGGGGTGCCCGACAGCGGCTCCACCGTGCGCGGCCTTGCGCGTCTGCTCCGCCGCAACCCGACCGATGCCGAGCGCCTGCTGTGGCAGGCGCTCACACGTGATCGCCGCTTCGCAGGAGGGTTCAAGCGCCAGACCCCGGTCGGCCGACACATCCCGGACTTCGTCTCGTTCCCGCACCGGATCGCGATCGAACTGGTCAACCCGGGCGAGGGCGAGACCATCGCTGCCGACCGCGCGGGCCGGCGGGCGTGGCTTGAGGCGCGGGATTATCGGGTAATCGAGATGCGGGCGGCGGATGTGGAGCGGGATCTGGAGGCGGAGCTGGCGCGGCTGCAGGGGATGATCGCGCAGGGCGCGTAGATTTCGTCGGGAAGCGGAGCGAATTGTCGCTCTCGCTCACCTTGGCCGATCAGCGCAGGTTCAGCGCTGAAAGACAACCTTGCAGCCGACCAGGGTCAGGTCCACCTTGATGTCCTTGATCTGCTCCTCCGGCACGGCCGCGTAGTCAGCGGAGAGCACGACGATGTCCGCCAGCTTTCCGGGTTCGATGGTCCCTTTGCGCGTTTCATCGAACGTGTAGCGCGAAGCCGCGCTGCTGTAGAGCCGTAGGGCCTGCTCGCGCGTAATGGCTTCTGCCGAGCCGTAGACGTTTCCGTTGGGGTCCTTCCTGGTCACCATGATGTACATGTTGAGGAAGGGGTTGATCGGGTTGACCGGAAAATCCGTCCCGGCGCCGAGGCTGTTGAGCCCCATTTTTTCGATCAACGTCCTGGTCGGCACGGCGCGGTCGGCGGTCGCTTTCCCGAGAAATCGTTCGACGGTCGCTCCCTTGTCCCACATGAAAACGTTCTGGAAATCGACGCGGACTCCCAGTCTTTGCGCACGCTCCATCTGTTCTGGCCGGATCAGGCTGGCGTGGATGAGGACGAAGCGACGGTCGCGGATCGATTTTTCTTTATCCGCGGCCTCGAAGGCATCGAGCACATGGTCAATACCCAGATCGCCCACCACGTGGACACCGACACGCCAGTCATAACGGTTGCAGACGGAGATGAGTTGCTTCAGCCGCTCGGGAGTCTGCTGCGTGATGCCGTGATAGTTGTCGTGCGAATCGGGATACACGTCACGCATGAGCGCTGTCTTAAGCGTCATGCCGCCGTCGTAAAAGATCTTGATGCCCGCGAACTTGAGCCAATCGTCACCGAAGCCTGATGAGGCCCCATTGCCTGACATGATCGCTTCCCATGCCGTCAGATCGGCTGGGGGCTCCGGTCGAAACATCACGCCGGTGCGCAAAGTGGCTTTCCCGGCTGCGACAAGCTTCTGCAGCGTGCGGACATCGCGTGGCTCTGTTGCGCCTTCGATCACACTGGTGATGCCGAAGCTGTTCAGCACACCTTCGGCAATGGTGAATTGCCGCATCTCGTCGTCTTCTGTCCAGGGTGGTACGGCCTTCTCGACCCGATCGATCGCCGTCTCCACGAGCACGCCGGTCAATTCACCGGCTGCGTCGCGTTCAAAGTTTCCACCACTCGGATCCGCGGTGGTCTTGTCGACACCGACCACTTGTAGAGCCATGGTGTTCGCCATCGAGAAATGCCCGACGGTGCGAAGATAGACCGGGTTGTTCGGAGCAACGCTATCGATCTCCTGCCTCGTCAGATAGCGCTTCTCGGCCAATTGTGAGGGCGGATGCCACGCGCCACCTACAATCCACTCACCCGGCTTTTTCTTCGTGGCGAATGATTTGATGGCTTCGAGCGCGTCCGCAACGGTCTTGGCGCGGCCCAGGATTACGACATAGTCGCCCAGACCAGCGGCCTTGAAGTGAGCGTGTGTATCGATCAATCCGGGGATGACGGTCTTGCCAGACACGTCGAGCACGCGGGTCCGGGCGCCTGCAAGCGCCTTGATCGAAGCACTGGTTCCGGTCGCGATGATCGTTCCATCTGCGACGGCGACTGCCTCCGTGACGGTCGATCGGTCGTCCAACGTCAGAACCTTGCCGTTAACGAGGACCAGGTCAGGCGCATTAAGCTCCGGCTGCTGCGCCTCGGCATTTGCGACGCCAGCGATGAACATGCCCGTAGCAAGGATTGCAAATGCCTTTAACTTGCGGACCATCGCGTACCCCTTTGGATCTTTTTGCTTGGCGACAGCTGCAAGGGTATCTTTGATCAAATAGGGGTTCAATGCTTCTCGACGCTTGGCAGCGTCGCACGGTGGGCAGGTGGAGTGCTTCCTTGTTAGGCGGAAAGCTGGCCGGCCGCCCACGTCCGTCTACGAAGGACGCCCGAGCTGCACCTCGCGCTCCACCGCAATCCATGTCGTGCGCGCCACCGCCAGCAACTTCCCGGCTTCGTCATGCGCTGCAGCTTCGGCCATGCGCTTGCGGCCGTCGCGGCCCGTTGGCCAGGCCGTGATGATGCAGCGGTCTCCCGGGCGCGGGCGATCTTCGATCCGCGCCGACATCCGTCCCAGCAGCAGCGGCGCCTTGTCGAAGCTGCCGCTCTGCGGATCGCAATTGCAGGCAAAACCGGTGGGGCAGTCGAGCGCCGACCAGAGGAATTCGGTGGCGACCAAGCCGTCCTCGGCGGCGAGATTCTTGTCCGGCGTCCAGCTCGCCGCGAGAACGGCGCTGTGACCACGGAGCGAGCCGGCAAAGATGCGCAGGCCGTCGCCTTTCGTCCTTGCAGGACCGCAGACGAAACATGTCGGCAGGGGATGCTCGTGCGGCTTCACCGGCGTCAATAGCTCGGCGGCGCAGGCGTCCTCGAAGCTGGCTGTTTCCATGCGCGCAAGCTCGACGCTTGCCGCTCGCCCGGTCGCGACGATCTTGTTGCCGTCGCGAAGCTCCCATGTGCCGTCGTTCGTCGCGACCGCATCGAGCATCGTGTCCAGCGGCGGCGGTGCGCGCAGCGTCACCTCCGCGGCCCCGGGAATGTGGCGGGCGAGCCGGCCGCAGACATAGCCGCCGTTCCCGGAGTTGGGAGGACCGCAAAAGCGTTTGTCGATCATAATCTGTGTCATCGGTTTTGTTCTCTCTTCCCGGTGTACTTTACCTGACCTTGAGAACAATTCGGCCCCGAACCGTTCGGTTGGCCACGGCACGCATGGCTTCGCCGGCCTCCTCCAAAGGGAGGACGCGATCGATGTGCGGGCGTATTTGTCCGTCGGCCAGCAATTGCATCAGCGCGGCGTTCATACGGGCGGCTTCGAGCGAGAATTTCTCCGCCCAGGCGCCGACGAAGACCCCGAGGATGGAATAGTTTTTCAGCAGCGGCAGGTTCATCGGGAGCTGGGGAATCTCGCCGCTAGTGAAGCCGATCGGCATCAGCCGTCCGCCCCATTTCATCAGCCGCGCCATCTGCTCGAAAATCGCGCCACCGATAGTGTCGAAGCCGATGTCGATGCCTTCTCCTGCCGTGACCGACTTGATGCGGTCGCGCAGATCCTCGCTGCGATAGTTGACGATTTCGCTAGCCCCATAGTTGCGAACCAGAGCAGCCTTGTCATCGGAGCCGATACCGGCGACGACGCGCAGGCCCAGATGGCGGCCGAGATCGACCACGGCAAGGCCAACTCCGCCAGCAGCACCGGTGACGAACAGCGTTTCGCCGCGCTGCGCCCGGGCCCGTTCGACCAGCGCGTAATAGGCCGTGCCGTAATTGTGCAGGACCGTCGCCGCGGCTTCGAATGCGACGCCTTCAGGCAGAAGAACGCACTTTGAGTCCTTCGCTATCATCCGTTCGGCGTAGCCGCCGGTCCATGCGCTGCACGCCACACGGTCGCCGGGCGCAAATGCCGTGACCTCGTCGCCGACCGCGACGACGATGCCGGATGCTTCCGTGCCGGGCACGAAGGGCGTCGGCGGCCGCATCTGGTAGAGGCCCGAGACCACCAACTGGTCCATGAAACTGACCGAGGCGGCGTGGACGTCGATCAGAATCTCGTCGCGCGCCGGCTTCGGCTCGTCGATTTCACTGAGGCGCAAATCGCCAGGTCCGGTGAATGAACTGCATAGAACTGCTCTCATCGTATCGCTCCAGCGGATTGTCCATGTTCGGCAGGTTCTCTCAACGGCGTCGCATATCCTGCGACGAGCTTGACGAAATCGGCCTGTCGCGCTGCACCAGTCTTCTCAAACAGGCGACGGACATGCGTCTTGATCGTCGTAACTGCGACGCCGAGCGCCGCCGCCACTTCGGGAACGCCGCCGAGTTCGACAATCGCGAGCAACACACGCAACTCCGTCGGCGTCAGTTTGAATGCGTTACGGAGAGCTTCGGAACGAGGCGATAGTGTCAGCGCCGCCTTGCGGACGAACAACGCGGCAACCGCGCTGTAGGCGACACCCGCATTTCGGCGCACGCCCGATGTTAGCGACAGGACATGGGCGACGTGGCGTTCTCCGTCCAATCCGATCATCGAGATCGCGAGTCCGTTGATGCCATGGGCCTCGTCGCCGCGTCCCGCTGCCGCGAAGACTTGCCGCAACGTCTGGCTGACCATGGTATCGCAGGCCATTAGCTGCCCACGGAGCTCAAGCAGGACGTTGCAGGCATCGAGCATGGTCTGCCCGGCGGTATTGGCATGAATGAGACGTCCGTCCGTGTCGACGAGAAAGAGGCTGGCGTCGAGCCCATCGAGGATATCGGCGAACACGGCGGGGTTTGCGGCCACGGGAACGGGCCCCCGCCCGATTGCAAATGCGCGGCTTGGCACTGCGCTCATCGGGGTGCACCAGCGGGGCGAGGGGGCTGCCGCTCGTCCGCCGGGCGGCGCGTGAAAAGCCGCGGCAGCAGCATCGGAACGCGGCGGCGATATTGCCGATAGGTCATGCCGAACTCGGCGATCAGATCCCGCTCCTCGAACTGCAGGGCGACCAGGATGTAGGCCGTGTTCGCAATCGCGAACAGCAGATGGCCAACGGTCATC
This sequence comes from Bradyrhizobium sp. F1.13.3, assembly GCF_040548265.1. Lineage (NCBI taxonomy): Bacteria > Pseudomonadati > Pseudomonadota > Alphaproteobacteria > Hyphomicrobiales > Nitrobacteraceae > Bradyrhizobium > Bradyrhizobium sp. F1.13.3. The sequence goes on from NZ_JBEPRI010000003.1 coordinate 430,997, forward strand.
TCGGGCGTGGCCCAGAACGCGAGCAGAAAGCCCAGCATGAGCGGATGTCGCACGATCTTGTAGAGCAGCGGCGTTCTGAACGACTGACCTGGTATCTCGGACCCGCGGAACGCGACGAAAGCCTGGCGGAGGCCGAACAGATCGAAATGATCAATCATGTGGGTCGAGGCGAACGCGATCAGCCAGCCGAGCCAATGCACGCCGATCAGCAACCAGGCCGCTATTCCGCTCGCTTGCCAGACCGGCGTCGGGATCGGACGCCACTGCCAGAACAGCAAAAGGAGGATCAGGCTGGAGAGCAGCACATAGGTGCTGCGCTGGCAGGCGAGGGGGAGGAATTTGGCCCACCATCGCTTGAAGGCCGGGCGCGCCATGACGCTGTGCTGGATTGCAAACAGGCTCATCAGCAGCAGGTTGACGACGATGGCCTCGCCCCAATTCGCGGAGCTGCCGACGCCGATCGACATATCGATCGATTTGGGCACGACATAATTGCCGACGAAACCGAGCGCATAGAGAAATGAGATCGTGAAGATGACGTAGCTCACGATGGCATAGAGCAGGATCAGGAGGCGCGAGATCATGTTTTTTCCTATTGTGCCTGATGCAGCCGTGCCGCATGCAGGAGCCTGAGTTGCTCGCCGGCGAGCAGGCTCGATCTGCCCCGATTGCTATTGCTGGACCGTCCCCTGTGCGTCCCCCGGGGGCGCCGCGAGGGAAGGGAGGACTTTCATGACGGCTTTCTCGCTGGGGACGTTCGGGTTCCCGGAGGTCCACGCCGACGGCCGCCCGATCAAGTTGGCCTTACGCAAGGGCCTCGCGCTGCTGGTCTATCTCGCGGAGGCCAAGGGCGCTGCCCGCGAAATCGTGGCCACGCTGCTGTGGCCCGAGGCCGACCGCGACACCGGGCTTGCGCGATTGCGGCGCCTGCTTCACCGCATCGAGCTGACACTCGGTCAGAAGGTATTCGAGACCGACCGGACCAGCGTGCGATGGTCTCCGGCAGTCGCGCTGAAGGTCGATGCACATCTGTTCGAGAGCGCCTGCGATCGCGGCGATTTTGATGAGGCGTGCCAGGTCTACGGGGGAGATTTCCTCGCAGGCTTCTCGCCGGAGGATTGTCCGGAATTCGACGACTGGGCGTTCTTCCGCCGCGAGGCGCTGCGGGGACGGCTGATGCATGCGCTGGAGCGTCTGGTGCAGGACAAGACTGCCGGCGGCGACTACTTTGCCGCGGCCGCGCATGCGACCCGTCTGGTCGAGCTCGATCCTTTGAGCGAGGTCTACGGGCGGCATCTGATCCGCAGCCTGCTGCTGGCGGGCGACCGTAGCGCGGCAGAGCGGCACCACGCGGCACTGACGCAGCGGCTGCGCGACGAGCTTGGTGTTACGCCCGAAGCCGAGACCGAGGCGCTGATGAGTCCTGCGGCGGCACACGCCGTTCCAGCGACGCGCTACGTCAAGGGCGCCGGCGTGCATCTGGCGTATCAGACCTATGGCAGCGGTCCGCTCGATATCCTGGTCATGCCCGGCTTCGTGTCGCATGTGGAACGCGCCTGGGAGCATCCCGCGAGCCGGACGTTTCTGGCCTCATTGATGAAGCTTGGGCGCCTGATCGTGTTCGATCGTCGCGGCATCGGGTTGTCCGACCGGGTTGGATCGGCGCCTGATATCGACGTCACCGCGGAGGATATCGGCACCGTGCTCCGGGCCGTGGATGCGCGCCGCGTCGTGCTGTTCGGCGCATCCGAGTGCGGACCGGCCTGCATCAAATTTGCGGTCGACGAGCCGCGTCTCGTGGCCGGACTCATCCTGTTCGGTGCATTGGCCAAGGGTTGCTGGTCGCAGGACTATCCGCACGCGTTGCGCGCCAGCCAGTACGACGCCTGGAGCAAGCACCTCATCGCGCAATGGGGAGGTCCGGTGGAGATTGAAACCTTCGCGCCCAGCCTTGCCGGCGATCCCCAGGCCCGCGCCTGGTGGGCGGGGCTATTGCGCGCGGCCTCCAGTCCCGGCGGCATCTCGGCCGTGCTCGAGGCGTTTCGGGACGCCGACGTGCGGCACCTTTTGCCGCAAATTGCCATGCCGACATTGGTGCTGCATCGTCGAGACGACAAGGCGGTACGGATCGCGGCCGGCCGCGATGTGGCGAGCCGGATCAAAGGCGCGCAATTCGTCGAGCTCGAGGGCCATGATCATTGGTTCTTTGCAGGTGATCAGGGACCGGTGCTGGCGGCGATCAAAAGATTCATAGATCTGTTGCCGGGCGAGGTGAGAGCGGGCCGTAAGGTGCTGTAGCCCGGATGGAGCGGAGCGCAATCCGGGACAGTGTCCCCGCATTCCGCTGCGCTCCATGCGGGCTACGAGGTCACACCGCCTCTAATTGATCCGCCGCGCGCTTCTTCTTTGCCTTCGACTGGCTGAGCAGGGGGCCCGCGGTCAGCGCCGCCGTATCCGCCACGCCCGGATCACGCGACACCATCGCCGCGACGATCGCGCCGTCTATCAACAGGCCGAGCTGATGTGCCAGCACGAGGGGCTCGTTCGATCCGAGCTCGCCGGCGAGCTTCTCGATGTGGCCGAGCACGATCTTCTTGTGCTTCATCGCGACGTTGCGGAACTGCTTGGCGTCCTTGTCGTGCTCGCCGACCGCATTGATGAAGGGGCAGCCGTAGAAGCGCTCTTCCGCGAACCAGCTTTTCAGCGCCGGGAAGATCCGCGTGAGCTTGGCTTGGGCGTCGCCGCCGCCTTCTTCCATGGCGCCGATGAACCATTCGCGCCACTGCTTGCCTTCGCTCTCCAGCACTGCGTTGACGAGATTGGTCTTGGAGCCGAACAATTTATAGAGCGTGGTCTTCGCGGTGCCGGCTTCCGCGATGATCGCGTCGATGCCGGTGGCGTTGATGCCGTTCTTGCAGAACAGATGCGTAGCGGCGTTGAGCAGGCGCCCGCGCGCTGACTCGTCGTCGCTGGTGCTGTGCGGCGACTGAGACTTCTGCTTAGACGTCTTGTTCAGTGAGGGCTTGTTCAGTGACAGCTTGGCCATGGGCTGCAACTTAATCGCAGCCGCGCCGCATCAGCAAGCCGCATCTGTTCTGCGCTGAAAAGATTCGCAGGGGAAAGCCCGTCTGCATCGCCTTTGAGCAAACGATCCCTGATTAATCCGCAGGCAGCTCCCGCTAAGCGGCTCCAATGCTTCGCCTTTTGATTTTGGCCGGCTCTGGCACGCTCCATGCAAGGAAACAGACCGTTCGGTATCCTACCGATTTCCACTTCTGCCAGGGAGAAGATGATGACTGCCGTCGTTCAAAAGACAGTGCTGACGGGTTGCCTCGCGCCCATCGATAAGAATGGCCTCGAGCAACTGATCGCCAACGGCAAGGCCAATCCGAAGGTCATCAAGACCTTGAAGTGCAAGACGGTCGCGGAAGGAAAATTCCGCCACGCCAACTACATCCGCAGTCTGCCGCCCTACATCGTCGACGAGCCGCCGGGCCTTTTGGGCGACGACACTGCGCCGAATCCGTCCGAAGCCTCGCTCGCCGCGCTGGGCTCCTGCCTCGCCGTCGGCCTGCACGCCAACGCCGTGCATCGCGGCTGGATCGTCAACAAGCTCGAGCTCGAGCTCGAGGGCGATCTCAACATCACTGCGGTGTGGGGCACCGGCGACATCTCGGACAAGCCGGTCGGCTTCACCGACGTGCGCGTCAAGGTCGACATGGAATGTGAGGGGATCTCGCCGGATGAGATCAATGCGCTGGTCGCCCATGTGAAGCAATGGTCGCCGGTCGCCAACACCTTCACCCGCCCGGTCAATCTCGAGGTTGGCATCTAGTAGACGGCAACAGGACAAGGTGCGGGAGACGATCATGGGTTCACTGGCTTTATCACGGGCCGAAGTTTTGGATCAGCCCGCACCGTCCATTGCAGGAGAGGTGGCGCGGATTGCGCGGGAGCAGCTCGCGCCGCTCGCCGCCGGCATCGATGCCGGCACCGTCTATCCCGCCGAGGTGCTGCGCCAATTCGGCGAGGTCGGCGCCTGGGGCAGTCACGTGCCGCACGAGGGGCCCGCGGACTTGCGCTGTGCGATCCAGGCCATGTCGGCGATCGGCGAGGTCTGCGGCAGCACCGCCTTCATGGCGTGGTGCCAGAACACGCTGGTCTGGTACGCCGCCAACTCCACCAACATGAAGCTGGCAAAGCGCTTCGGCGATGCGTTCTCGACCGGCCGCGTGCTCGGCGGCACCGGGCTTTCCAATCCGATGAAGAGCTTTTTCGGCATCGAAAAGCTCAAGCTGAAGGGGCGCAAGGTCGACGGCGGCTACATCGTGCGCGGCGCGCTGCCCTGGGTCTCCAATCTCGGCCCGGGCCATTATTTCGGCACCATCTTCGAGCGCGAGGACGAGCCGGGCCAGGTGATGTTTTTGGCGGACTGCTCCGATCCCGCGATCACGCTGACGCCGTGCAAGCCGTTTCTCGCGATGGACGGCACCGGTACCTACGGCGTGCAGTTCCGCGATGTCTTCGTGCCGGACGAGCTGATTCTCGCCGATCCCGCCGGCCCCTTCGTGAAGAAGATCCGCGCCGGCTTCATCCTGCTGCAGGCCGGCATGGCGCTCGGCCTAATCAAGGACTGCATCAACATCATGGATGAGGTCGACAACCCGCTCGGCCACATCAACCGCTATTTGCCGCAACAGCCGGTGCACTTCCGCGATCTCGCCGCCGAACTCGAGGCCGAGACCATGGCGCTGGCGCGCGATCCCTACAACGAGGAGGAGACCTACTGGCGCAAGGTGATCGCGCTCAGGCTTCGCGCCGGCGAGGCCAGCGTCGCGGCGGCGCATGCGGCGATGCTGCATTGTGGTGCGCGCGGCTACCTCAAGTCCCACCGCGCGCAGCGCCGCCTGCGCGAGGCCTATTTCGTCGCGATCGTCACCCCTGCCACCAAGCAGCTGCGCAAGATGCTCGCCGATTCCTGAGTTTTACGAGCCCACCCACCATCTAACCTCAACGGAGAGGCTGCCAATGACGGACGTCCTGATCTCTGCCAGCGAACTTGCCGATCTCTTGAAGACCGAGCCCTGTGTCGTGATCGACACCCGCAACCCCGACGCCTATGGCGCCGGGCACCTGCCCAACGCCGTGAACGTGCATGAGATCTTCACGTTTCTTGCGACCTCGACGCCGGAGGGCATGGCCGAGCTGAAGACGAAGTTCGCAGACGCGTTCGGCGCTGCCGGTCTCTCCGGCAAAGAGACGGCCGTGATCTACGAGCAGTCGATGAACTCGGGCTTCGGCCAGTCCTGCCGCGGCTACTACCTGCTCACCATGCTCGGCTATCCCAAGATCAAGGTGCTGCATGGCGGCTTCGATGCCTGGGCGGCCGCAGGTCTTCCGGTGACGAAGGATGTGCCGGCGCCGGCGAAGGCGTCGTTCTCGATCGTGCCTGAAGCGGGCGATATCCTGATCGACGCCAAGACCATGCTGGGCGCCGTCGGCAAGCCGGGCGTCGCCATTCTCGACGTGCGCGACGTCGACGAGTGGATCGGCGACAGCTCTTCTCCGTATGGGAAGGATTTCTGCCCGCGCAAAGGCCGCATCCCCGGCGCGGTGTGGCTGGAATGGTATCGCATGATGAAGCCGACCGCCGAGGGCCCGCGCTTCAAGTCCAAGGACGAGATCCTGGCGGAATGCGCCACTGTCGGCATCTCGCCGTCCACGCCGGTCTATCTCTACTGCTTCAAGGGGGCGCGCGCCTCGAACACGTTCCTGGCGCTCAAGAACGCCGGCGTGAAGGACGTGCGGATGTATTTCGGCTCCTGGAACGAATGGTCGCGCGATCCGTCGCTGCCGATCGAGCAGGGATTGCCGATCGCATCGGAGGTGACGACCAAGGCGGCGTGATCGCCGCTAACCGCCGGCCCGCGGACGGGGCGCGATTCCCAGCGCCTTGATCCGCGAGGCCAGCGTGGTCGGCTTGATATCCAGCATCTCGGCCGCGCCACCGGGGCCGAACACTTTTCCGGCGCAGCCTTCGAGCGCGGCCAGGATGTTGGCGCGCTCGTGGTCGCGCATTTCGGACGACGTCATCACAGCGGGCCGTGCGTCAGCCTTCTGCCGCGCGGCGCCGGCTGGGGCCTGCGTGCCGGAGGAGTCGGGCAGATCGATCCGCAAACGGCCGTTCTGCGACAGGATCGCGGCGCGCTCGATCACGTTCTGTAGTTCGCGGACATTGCCCGGCCAGTCATAGCGCGTCAGCCGCCGCGCATCGCCTTCCGACAGGCGCAGATTGGATTTCAGCGCCTTGCTCTCGCGGGTCAGAAAATGCTGGGCGAGCAGCGGAATGTCCTCGCGCCGTTCGCGCAGGGGTACCGTCTCGATCGGAAACACGTTGAGACGGAAATAGAGGTCCTCGCGAAAACGGCCGCGCTGCACCTCCTGCTTGAGGTCGCGGTTGGTCGCGGCAATGACGCGGACGTCGACCGCGCGGGTGCGCTCCTGGCCGACGCGCTCGAAATTGCCCTCCTGTAACACGCGCAGCAGCTTGCCTTGCAATTCGAGCGGGATCTCGCCGACTTCGTCGAGAAACAACGTGCCGCCATCGGCAAGCTCGAACCGGCCGATGCGGTCACGCGTCGCGCCGGTGAAGGCGCCGCGGACATGGCCGAAGAATTCGCTCTCGAACAATTCGCGCGGGATCGCGGCGCAATTGACGCGGATCAGCGGCCGGTCGCTGCGGGTAGAATCCTCGTGAATGGCGCGCGCGATCAGTTCCTTGCCGGTGCCGGATTCCCCGGTGATCATCACAGCCGCGCTGGTCGGCGCCACCAGCTTGACCTGGCGCAGCGTGGTCTGGATCGCCTCGCTGCCGCCGATGATGCCGCGCGGATTGGTCTCGATGCGGATTTCTTCCTGGAGATAGGCGTTTTCGAGCTCGAGACGTTCGCGCAGGCGATCGACCTCGGCGAGCGCGGCGTGCAGCTTCTCATCGGCCTCGCGGCGCTGGCTGACGTCGCGAAACACCACGACGGCGCCGACCACCACGCCGCGGTCGCGGATCGGCGTGGACGTGTATTCGACCCAGGCCGGCGAGCCGTCCTTGCGCCAGAACACCTCACCGTCGACCTGGTGCACGGCGCCGTCGCGGAACGCCGCGTAGATCGGGCAGTCATGGTTGTGATAGTGCCGCCCGTCATGGTGGGTGTGGTGCATGATGGGATGGATTTCCTTGCCGACCAGCTCCTCGGCAGTCCAGCCCAGCATCCGCTCGGCGGCGGGGTTCACGAAGGTGGTCTTTCCTTCCGCGTTGACGCCGTAAATGCCTTCGCCGGCGGCGCGCAGGATCAATTGGTTCTCGCGCTCGATGTCCTGGAACACGCGCTCGACCCGCTGCCATGTTGAGATGCCGCTGCGCATGTGGTCTTCAGCGGCGGCATCGACATTGCGGCGGCGGCGCGCGTCGAGATCGGTCAGGGTGAGCTGGACCAGCGTACGCCCGTCATGGGGCAGGACGCAGCCGGCATATTCGAGCCGGAGATTTTGCCCGGTGGCATGGCGCGGGTTGAGCGCTGTGGTCCAGTAGGCGCCCTTGTGCAGCACGGCCTGGGTGAACACGGTCAGCGCCGGAAGCTCGCCGTCATGCAGCGTGCTCGCGCTGGTCTGGCGCAGCAGCGCGCGGTCGTAGCCGAGCAGGGCGCAGGCGGCGGGATTGGCATCCACGATCTGGTCGCCGAAGGGGTCGACCAGCAGCGTTGCCTCGACTGAGGATTCGAAGGCCGCGACGCGCGGATCGATGGTCGGAGCCACATCGTCGTGGGCGAGTATTGGCGTCTTTGCCATTACGAAATCTCATTATTCAACTACGAAATGTCGTTTATCACGAATTTTCGTAACGACCAAGTGCGAGCGAAAGTGCTGCGTCATCAAGGCACTGGCCGGCCAGAGGGCGGTGGCATGCTCCTTGCGTAATTCTCCTCGCAAATGACGCGCAGGAGGTCCGATGTCCACTTTCGACAATCCGTTTGATCCCGATCGCAACCTGCGAGCCGGCTGTGCCTGTGGTCAGCATCAATCCGCAGCAGAGCATGAGCAAGCAACCGCATTGCGCTGCGCTCCCGTCGAGAGCGAACAGAAGCGCTACGAGGGCGTCGTCGCCTCTGCCGTGATGCGCGCGATGTTTCCTCAGGACGCGGCGCGGCGCGCATTCCTGAAGTCGGTCGGGGCCTCCACCGCGCTGGCGGCGCTGTCGCAGTTTTTCCCGCTTCAGACCGCCACCGAAGTCTTTGCGCAAGCCGGCGCGCCGGAAAAGAAGGACCTCAAGGTTGGCTTCATCCCGATCACCTGCGCGACGCCGATCATCATGGCGGCGCCGCTGGGCTTCTATGCCAAGCACGGCCTCAACGTCGACGTGGTCAAGACCGCCGGCTGGGCCGTGATCCGCGACAAGACCATCAACAAGGAATACGACGCCGCGCACATGCTGGCGCCGATGCCGCTCGCGATCTCGCTGGGCTTAGGTGCCAACGCCATTCCGTTTGCTGTACCTGCGATCGAGAACATCAACGGGCAGGGCATCGTGCTGGCGAGCAAGCACAAGGACAAGCGCGACCCGAAGGACTGGAAGGGCATGAAGTTCGCCATCCCCTTCGACTATTCCATGCACAATTATCTGCTGCGCTACTATCTCGCCGAACACGGCATCGACCCCGACACCGACGTGCAGCTGCGTTCGGTACCGCCGCCGGAAATGGTGGCAAACCTGCGCGCCGACAACATCGACGGCTTTCTCGCGCCCGACAACATCTGCCAGCGCGCGATCTATGACGGCGTCGGCTTCATGCATCTTTTGTCCAAGGAAATCTGGGACGGGCATCCCTGCTGCAGCTTCGCCGCCAGCCGCGAGTTCATCACGACGGCACCGAACAGCTTTGCGGCGCTGACGCGTGCGATCGTCGATGCCACCGCCTATGCGTCGAAGGCGGAGAATCGCAAGCAGATCGCCGAGGCAATCGCGCCGGCGAACTACATCAACGCGCCGGTGACGGTGCTGGAACAGGTCCTGACCGGCACCTATGCCGACGGCCTCGGCGGCGTGAAGACGGATGAAAAGCGCGTCGATTTCGACCCGTTCCCCTGGCAGTCCTTTGCGGTGTGGATGCTGACGCAGATGAAGCGCTGGGGCCAGATCAAGGGCGACGTCGACTACAAGGCGGTCGCCGAGCAGGTCTATCTCGCCACCGACACAAGAAAGCTCATGACAGAGATGGGCCTGGCGCCGCCAGCCGGCAGCTACAAATCATTTGCGGTGATGGGCAAGACTTTCGATCCGGCCAAGCCGGAGGATTATCTGGCGGGCTTCAAGATCAGGAAGGCGTCGTGAGGGGCCGCGATGTGCCTCCGCTGTCGTCCCGGCGAAGGCCGGAACCCATAACCCCCGGGCGGAGTTTGGCGAATATACGTTGTTCGGTACTACGACCTTTCGACTCCGCTAGATTCCGCGGTATGAGTCCCGGCCTTCGCCGGGACGACTCGTGGAGAGGTCTTGCTGCATGACCGCCTCCCTTCGTCTCCGCGCCGGCCTGGTCTCAATCGTGCTGCTCGTCGCGTTCCTCGGGGTCTGGCATCTCGCCGTGCGCTCGACGGCACCGGTGGCCACGATGAGCCCGGAATACGCCAAGCTGATGGGCCTGACTGCGACGCAGGGCAAATCCGCCATGCCCGGGCCGTTCGATGTCGGCGCAAAACTCTGGGAGCATTTGAAGAGGCCGTTCTACGACAACGGGCCGAACGACAAGGGGCTCGGCATCCAGCTCGGTTATTCCATTGCGCGCGTCGGCACCGGCTATCTGCTGGCGGTGCTGGTCGCGATTCCGCTCGGCTTTCTCATCGGCATGTCGCCGCTGCTCAGCAAAGCGCTCGATCCGTTCATCCAGGTGCTGAAGCCGATCTCGCCGCTGGCGTGGATGCCGCTCGCGCTCTACACCATCAAGGATTCCTCGATCTCCGCGATCTTCGTCATCTTCATCTGCTCGATCTGGCCGATGCTGCTCAACACCGTGTTCGGGGTCGCGAGCGTACGCAAGGAATGGATCAACGTCGCGCGAACGCTCGAGGTCGGCACGATCAGGCGCGCCTTCACCGTGATCCTGCCGGCAGCGGCGCCGACGATTTTGACCGGCATGCGCATTTCGATCGGCATCGCCTGGCTCGTGATCGTCGCGGCCGAAATGCTCGTCGGCGGCACCGGCATCGGCTATTTCGTCTGGAACGAGTGGAATAATCTCTCGATCACCAACGTCATCATCGCGATCCTGCTGATCGGGGTCGTCGGCATGCTGCTCGACCAGATTCTCGCGCGTTTCACGCGCATGGTCACGTTTCCGGAGTAGGGCTGTGACCGATAAATTCGTCTCCATCGAAGCCATCGCCAAGCGCTATCCGGGCGCGGGCGGCGTGACGACGACGATCTTCGAGAATCTGTGGCTGTCGATGGCGCGCGGCGAGTTCGCTTGCGTGATCGGCCATTCCGGCTGCGGCAAGACCACGGTGCTCAACATCCTCGCCGGCCTCGATGCGCCGAGCGAGGGCGCGGTGATCGTCGACGGGCAGGCCATTTCAGGGACGAGCCTCGACCGCGCCGTGATCTTCCAGAGCCATGCGTTGCTGCCCTGGCGCACCGTGCTCGGCAACGTTGCCTACGCCGTGAGCTCGAAATGGCGGAGCTGGAATCGCGCCAAGGTGAAGGCGCATGCGCAAACGTTTATCGATCTCGTCGGTCTGACGGGGTCGGAACACAAGCGACCTTCCGAGCTTTCCGGCGGCATGAAGCAGCGCGTCGGCATCGCGCGTGCGCTCTCCATCACGCCAAAGATGATGCTGATGGACGAGCCGTTCTCGGCACTCGACGCGCTGACGCGGGGCACTCTGCAGGACGAGGTGCGGCGCATCTGTCTTGAGACCGGGCAGACCGCGTTCATGATCACCCATGACGTCGACGAGGCGATCTATCTCGCCGACAAGATCTTCCTGATGACCAACGGCCCCGGCGCGGTGCTCGCGGAAGTGGTCGAGAACCCGCTGCCGCGGGACCGAGGCCGCATCGATTTGCACCGCCATCCGCTGTATTACGCGCTGCGCAACCACATCGTTGATTTCCTGGTGATGCGCAGCAAGACTTTCGCCGCCGAGACGCCTGGTCACGATCCGCGCAATGTGCCGGTGGTGCGTATCGGCAAGCCCGGACTGACGATCGCGGCTGACGCCAAGTCGGAGCCGCTCAATGAGACGTCGTGGCCGGGCTTGGCCCGGCCATCCACGTCTTCCTAGTACAGCCAAGAACGTGGATGCCCGGGACAAGGCCCGGGCATGACGACAGCCAAGGAGACCCTGACATGAAACGCGAAGACCTCACCGAGAAGCTGCTCGACATCAAGCGCGAGAAGGGCTGGACCTGGAAATACATCTGCGAGCAGATCGGCGGCTATTCCGAGGTGCTGATAACAGGTGCGATCCTCGGCCAAATGAAATTGACCAAGCCGCAGGCCGCCAACGCCGCTGAACTATTCGGCCTGACGAAGGCCGAAACCACGATGCTGAACGAGACGCCGATGCGCGGCATGCCGATGCCGCCGACCGATCCCTTGATCTATCGCTTCTACGAGCTGGTCATGGTCAACGGTCCGGCCTGGAAGGCGCTGATCGAGGAGGAGTACGGCGACGGCATCATGTCGGCGATCGATTTCGACATGGTGATGGAGCGCCTGCCCAATCCGAAGGGCGACCGCGTCAAGATCACCATGAGCGGCAAATTCCTGCCGTACAAATATTACGGCGCCAGCGGCAATGTGCCGGAATATGGCTTCAAGGAGGGATAGCGATCCCTCCGTCATTCCGGACGCCGCGATAGCGGCGATCCGGAATCTCGAGATTCCGGGTTCGGTCCTGTGGACCGCCCCGGAATGACAGTGTGTGCGGATGCCTCTTTCGCCTTATTTCCCGGCCTTCACCTCGGCCGCCGCCACCGCGATCAGCTCGTTCATCTTGGCGCGAATCGCCTGTTCGGTGATGGCCACGTTCTTGGCGGCGAAATCGGCCATGACCTTGCGCAGGACGTCGGCGTCACCGGCCTCCTCGAAATCGGCCGCGACCACCTCCTTGGCATAGGCCGTGGCGGCATCGCCGGTGATGCCGAGCTTTTCGGCCGCCCACAGACCGAGCAGCCGGTTGCGGCGGGCTTCCGCCTTGAATTTCTGCTCCTCGTCGAGGGCGAACTTCTTCTCGAAGCCTTCCTCGCGCTTGTCCAACGTGCTCATGCCTTTTCCAATTCCCTGCTGACCGGACCCGGCTGGCCCTCGTTGCGAGAGCCCCGGTGCATGCCTAGATAGGGGGCACGAATCGGCAAAACAACGAGCCGTTAAGCCGCAGGCAAGGCGGTATAAGTTTGATGCCGGACGGCTGGATCGATTGTGCTGGGGGAGCCAATCGGATAGGTTGCCTCAGGCTGGGTTCCCGTTCTGTTTTCTCGGGTTCCAGGCTGTTCACGGCAGCTCCGCTGTGGGTCGTAGTCTCGTCAACCGGAGCACACCAAATACATGGATTTCAACAAAACACGGTACATCCCCATGAGCCGTCGGCGTCGCATTTATGAAGGCAAGGCAAAGGTTCTTTACGAAGGCCCGGAGCCCGGTACCCTGATCCAGCACTTCAAGGATGACGCCACCGCGTTCAATGCGAAAAAGCATCAGGTGATCGAGGGCAAGGGTGTCCTCAACAACCGGATCTCGGAGTACCTGTTTCAGCACCTCAACGACATCGGGGTGCCGACCCATTTCATCCGCCGCCTCAACATGCGCGAGCAGTTGATTCGCGAAGTCGAGATCGTGCCGCTGGAAGTGGTGGTGCGGAACGTTGCCGCCGGCTCGCTGTCGCAGCGCCTCGGCATCGAGGAGGGCACGCAGCTGCCCCGCTCGATCATCGAGTTCTACTACAAGAACGACCAGCTCAACGACCCCATGGTGTCGGAAGAGCACATCACTGCTTTCGGCTGGGCGACGCCGCAGGAGATCGACGACATCATGGCGCTTGCCATCCGTGTCAACGACTTCCTCACCGGTCTCTTCCTCGGCATCGGCATCCGCCTCGTCGACTTCAAGATGGAGTGCGGCCGGCTGTTCGAGAACGATATGATGCGGATCATCGTCGCCGACGAGATTTCCCCGGATAGCTGCCGTCTGTGGGACATCAAGTCGAACGAGAAGCTCGACAAGGACCGTTTCCGTAGGGATCTCGGTGGGCTGCTCGAGGCCTATACCGAAGTCGCCAAGCGTCTCGGCATTCTCATGGAGAACGAGCGTCCGGCGGGCTCCGGCCCGGTGCTGGTGAAGAGCTAAGAGGGATCTGACGTGAAGGCACGTGTTACCGTTACGTTGAAAACGGGCATCCTCGATCCGCAGGGCAAGGCGATCGAGGGTGCGTTGAAGTCGCTCGGCGTCGACGGCGTCGCCAGCGTTCGCCAGGGCAAGGTGTTCGACATCGAGCTCGCGGGCGCAGACAAGGCGAAGGCGGAGGCGGCGTTGAAGGACGCCGCCGACAAGCTCCTGGCGAACACCGTGATCGAGAATTATCGGGTCGAGCTGATCGGGTGACCGGGATGGCTCACAGCCATCCGACCCGACGAAAGCGCCAGTAGAGCGCGCCGCACGCCGTCAGCATCACGCCGAGCAGCGTGTAATAGCCGTATTCCCAGTCCAGCTCCGGCATGTGCTTGAAGTTCATGCCGTAGATGCCGGCAAGCGCGGTCGGGATGGCGATGATCGCGAGCCATGAGGCAAGCTTCTTGGAGACCGCCGTCTCCTGGGCCTGGCCGACCAGCAGGCTCGCTTCAAAGGCGAAGGCCAGCACCTCGCGCATCGAATCGATCCGTTCCTGGATATTCCTGACGTGGTCGGTGACGTCGCGGAACAGCGGCTGCATCGTCGCGCGCACCATCGCCAGCTCGTCATGCTCGAGCCGGCGGCAGACCTCGACCAGAGGGCCGATCGCGGTCCGGAGCCGCAAGAGGTCGCGGCGCAGCATATAGAGCCGTTCGATCTGCGCCTTGCTGATCGCCTTGGAGAGCACGTCATCCTCAATGCTCTCGACTTCTTCGTGAATGCTCTCGAGCACGGGCGAGTAGTTGTCGACGATGAAATCGAGAATGGCGTAGAGGATGTAGTCCTCGCCGCGCGCGAGCGCTCGCGGGCAGCTTTCGCAGCGTTCGCGCACCGGGGTGTAGGACGTCGACGCGCCGTGGCGCACCGAGACCAGATAGCCTTCGCCAACGAAGATGTGCGTCTCGCCGAAGGCGATCCGGCCCTCGATCAGTTGCGCAGTCCGCGCCACGATGAACAGGGCCTCGCCATATTGCTCGATCTTCGGTCGCTGATGGGCGTGGTTGGCGTCCTCGATGGCGAGCTCGTGCAGGTCGAACTGCTTCTGCACCGCGCTGAGCAGCGCCATGTCGGGTTCGTGCAGCCCGATCCAGACCACGTGGCCGGGCTTCGCCCGCCAGCTCGAGGCTTCGCTGATGGCGATATTGGCGACGCGCCGGCCGTCGACATAGGCACCGGCGGCGATGACGCCCTCGGTGGACACCGGCTCGGAGGGGAATGTGGGCAGCGACGGGACATTCATGGCTTTAATCCCGGGCGAATCGATCGGCCGAATGGCGGGCTATGGCCTGTGCACAACGCTCGCTGCCGAGGCTAGCACTGGTAAAATCCCCGTCAAATGGATATGTCTGCTGGCGATTTGGCAGCCGTGCCAGCCCCATTCCAATCCTCGTTCGGAACCTCTGCCATGAAAGCCGCCATCCTCGTCTTTCCCGGAATCAACCGTGAGCGCGACATGGCGCGCGCCTTGAGGCTGATCTCGGGCAGCGAGCCCGCGATGGTCTGGCACGCCGAGACGTCGCTGCCTGATGGCACCGACCTCGTGGTGGTGCCCGGTGGGTTCTCCTATGGCGATTATCTGCGCTGCGGCGCGATTGCGGCGCGGGCGCCGGTGATGGACGCGGTGCGCGACTATGCGGCCAAGGGCGGCCTCGTGCTCGGCGTCTGCAACGGCTTTCAGATCCTCTGCGAGTCCGGCCTCTTGCCCGGCGTCCTGATGCGCAATGCGCGGCTGAAATTCATCTGCCACGACGTGCATCTCCGCGTCGAGCGCTCCGACACGCCGTTCACGCGCGGCTACAATGCAGGGCAGGTGATCCGCGTGCCCATCGCGCATGGCGAGGGCAATTATGCGGCGGACGCGGAGACCATCAAGCGGCTCGAAGGTGACGGTCGCGTGCTTTACCGCTATTGCTCGGCCGACGGTGCGATCGACGATGTCAGCAACATCAATGGCGCCGCGCAATCCATCGCCGGCATCGTCAACGACAAGGGCAACGTGCTCGGCATGATGCCGCATCCGGAAAACCACGTCGAAGACATTATGGGCTGCACCGACGGCCGCGGCCTGTTCGCCGGCCTCACCGCGCATCTGGAAAAGGCCGCGTGATTAGGTCCGTGCTGAAGCGGCTGTCGGCCGCTGTCGCCGTCGTTACGCTCTCGACGGCCGCGTTCGCGCAGGACTTCCCCAAGCGTCCGGTCACCATGATCGTGCCGTTCGCGGCCGGCGGCACGTCCGACGTGATCGCGCGCACGGTTGCCGAGCAGATGGGCATCGCGCTCGGCCAGACCATCGTGATCGAGAACGTCGCCGGCGCCGGCGGCTCGACCGCACTGGCGCGCGCCTCCCGTGCCGAGCCTGACGGCTACACCATTGCAATCGGCAATGCCGGCACCAACGCCGCGACCTATACCATCTATCCCAAACTGCCGTTCACGCCGGACTCCTTCGTGCCGATCGCCATGGTGGCGAAGACGTTCGGCATCATCGCCGTGCGCAAGGATTTTCCGGCAAAGGACCTGAAGGAGTTCATCGCCTACGCCAAGGTCAACCCGGGCAAGATCAATCTCGGCCATGCCGGCGTCGGCTCTTCGAATTACCTTATCTGCAAGAGCTTCATCACGGCCGCCGGGATCGACGCGACGCTGGTCGGCTATCGCGGCGCCGCGCCCGCGCTCACCGATGCGATCGGCGGCCAGATCGACGGCGTCTGCGATGCGGCAGCCTCCGTCTCGCAGTCGATCAACGAGAAGCTGGCGCGCGGGCTCGTGGTCGGCTCGACCGTCCGGCTCGCCACAGTGCCTGACCTGCCGACATCAGCCGAAGCCGGCCTGCCCGAATTCGAAGCGCAGGGCTGGAACGGCCTGTTCGCGCCCAAGGGCACGCCTGCGGCAATCATCGCCAAGCTGAATGCAGCGGCACGCACGGCGGTCGAAACCGACGCGGTGAAGAAGCGCTTTGCCGACCTCTCGACCGTAGCCCCCGATGCCGACGAGCACACGCCCGAGGTGCTACAAAAGCTCGTGACGCGCGACGTCGAGAAGTATCGCAAGATGCTGGCGGACGACGCCAAGTAATAGCTAGCGTCGTTTCAAACGTTCCGTCGGAACTGTCATGGCCGCGACGCCCGCCATGACCAGCACCAGTCCCAGCGCCAGGTTCGAGGGTACGCTCTCGCCGAGCAGCAGCACGGAGAGGCCGACGCCGATCGGAATGCGCAGATAGCCCTGCGCATTCGTCGTCAGCGTGCCGAGCCGTCCCAGGCACATGTAGAACAGCATGAGCCCCAGGGCGCTGGAGACGATGCCCATGACGATGGTGGCTGTGATCGCGGTCGGCGTCGGGTGCAGCGTCCAGGGCTGGTCGATGATCAGCGAGGGCGGCAGCAGCACGAGGCCGCCGAACAGCAGTGAGCCGGCCGCCACCACCATCGGGTCGTATTCGGACAGCCGCAGGCCGAAGATCGTGGCGCAGGCGAACGAGATGGTGGCGAGCAGGATGGCGATCTCGGCCACGATTTCGCTGCCGAAGCCGCGCAGCGCATCCAGGCCCACGATGACGATGGTGCCGGCAAGGCCGAGGAGCGCGCCTGCGAGCTTCAGCAGCGTTGCCGGCTCGTGACGCGTGATCAGCGAGGTGATCAGAAAGGCGAAGATCGGCGTGGTCGAAGCCAACACCACCGTGTTCGACGCCGGCACATATTGCTGCGACCAGGTGATGATCAGGAACGGAAAGGTCGAGTTGATCAATTGCTGGGTTGCGAACAACTTCCAGGCCTTCCCGTCGGTCGGGATCCTGACGCCGCGCATCCACAGGATCGCGAACAGGAACGCGGCCGCGATCAGCGACCGCGCTGAGATGAAGGTGATGGGCGGGATCGTGTCCAGCGCGAGCTTGGCCAGCGGATAGGTTGAGCTCCAGCAGCAGGCGAGCGCGACGAGCAGCGCATAATCGCGCCAGTTGCGCGCGCCGGCGGCGGGCATGGATGGCAATGGCGAGGCCGTGGCGCGAGCCGTCGGCGGTGTGCTCTGCGGCACCTTGATGTTGCTCCCCGGCGCGACAGCGCTGGACACAAGTCTGGGCGAGGGGGCGCCAAAAGGGAAGGCGGCGAGCTATGCGTTTGGCTGCAGTGCCGGCTTCCGCTTCACCCGCTTGATCGTGCCGGAGAATGTGAACAGGGGCCGCCCGCCTGACGTCAGCTTGCCGCGCAGGAAGATCAGCGAGCCCCCGGCGCGGGAGACTTCGCCGACGCATTCGATCAGCTCGCCTTCGCGCGCCGCATCGAGGAAGTCGCAGGCGAAATTGGTGGTCACGGCCGGCCCATCCAGTTCGTGGGTGGCGATCGCGAACAGGCAATAGTCGGAAAATGCCATGAAGCAGCCGCCATGGACGTTTCCGGAGCCGTTGAGGTGCTTCTTCTCGACCCGGAACGCCGAGCGGACGCTGCCGTCGTCCTCGATCTTGTGCCAGAACGGGCCGATATGGCTCTCAAAACTGTCGCGAATCCAGGTCCGCCAGCCCTGGAATTCCCCGTCGGTGGCGACGTGGAGGTCGGGGCGGCGAGGCGGGGGCGCTTTGGTCAATTCATGCAAGGAAATGGGCCTTCAATTGCGGGTCTTTTGCCCTTAAATCCGATCTGCCCGTGCTGTGCAATTCCTGTTCCCGCAGCCCCCGGCCGCAAAACGTGGGACAGCGGGAAAATGCGCCATAAAGGGCTTTTCCAAGCCGTCCGATGTTCCTAAGAACGGCCTACCGCCGTCGAAAGCCTCGAATCCATGAAGAACGAACCAAAGATCACCCCCGAGCTGATTGCCGCCCACGGGCTCAAGCCCGATGAATATGAGCGCATCCTGAAGCTGATCGGGCGGGAGCCGACCTTCACCGAGCTCGGCATCTTCTCGGCGATGTGGAACGAGCACTGCTCGTACAAATCCTCGCGCCTCCATCTGAAGGGCCTCCCGACCAAGGCGCCTTGGGTGATCCAGGGCCCGGGCGAGAATGCCGGCGTGATCGACATCGGCGACGGCCAGGCCGTGGTCTTCAAGATGGAGAGCCACAACCACCCAAGCTATATCGAGCCGTACCAGGGTGCGACCACCGGCGTCGGCGGCATCTTGCGCGACGTCTTCACGATGGGCGCGCGGCCGATCGCCTGCCTCAACGCGCTGAGCTTCGGCGCACCGGAGCATGCCAGGACGCGGCACCTCGTCTCGGGTGTCGTCGCCGGCGTCGGCGGCTATGGCAACTCTTTCGGCGTGCCGACGGTCGGCGGCCAGGTCCGCTTCCACACCCGCTATGACGGCAACATCCTCGTCAACGCAATGGCGGTCGGCCTCGCCGATACCGACAAGATCTTCTATGCGGCCGCCTCCGGCGTGAACATGCCGATCGTCTATCTCGGCTCCAAGACCGGCCGCGACGGTATCCACGGCGCTTCGATGGCCTCGGCCGAGTTCGACGACAAATCCGAGGAGAAGCGTCCGACCGTGCAGGTCGGCGATCCCTTCGCCGAGAAGCTGCTGTTGGAGGCTTGTCTCGAGATCATGGAAAGGGGCTGCGTCATCGCGATCCAGGACATGGGCGCGGCGGGGCTGACGTGTTCGGCGGTCGAGATGGGCGCCAAAGGCGACCTCGGCGTCGACCTCGATCTCGATGCGGTGCCGACCCGCGAGATCGGGATGAGCGCCTACGAGATGATGCTCTCGGAGAGCCAGGAGCGCATGCTCATGGTGCTCAAGCCCGAGAAGGAGAAAGAGGCCGAGGCGATCTTCAAGAAGTGGGGCCTCGATTTCGCCGTGGTCGGCTACACCACGCCGAGCAAGCGCTTTGTGGTCAAGCATGGCGGTGACGTCATGGCCGATTTGCCGATCAAGGAGCTCGGCGATGAGGCGCCGCTCTATGACCGCCCGCATGTCCCCTCCGCCGCCTTGACGGTCGTGCATGCGCGCGAGGTGCCGGCTCCGATGGGTCTCGGTGCCGCGCTCGAAAAGCTGATCGGCACGCCCGATATGTGCAGCAAGCGCTGGGTCTGGGAGCAGTACGACCACGTCATTCTCGGCAACACCATGCAGCGCCCCGGCGGCGATGCCGCCGTGGTGCGCGTGCAGGACGGTCCGAAGGGCCTGGCGCTGACCGTCGACGTGACGCCGCGCTATTGCGAGGCCGATCCGTATCAGGGTGGCATGCAGGCGGTGGCGGAAGCCTGGCGCAACATCACCGCGGTCGGCGGCAAGCCGCTCGCGATCACCGACAATCTCAATTTCGGCAATCCAGAGCGGCCCGAGATCATGGGCCAGTTCGTCGGCTGCCTGAAGGGCATCTCGGAAGCCTGCCGCACGCTCGACTTCCCGGTCGTGTCCGGCAACGTCTCGCTCTACAACGAGACCAATGGCCGCGCGATCCTGCCGACGCCCTCGATCGGCGGCGTCGGCCTGCTCGACGATTTCACCAAGTCGGCCTCGCTCGCCTTCAAGGCGGAGCGCGAGGCGATCCTCCTGATCGGCGAGACTCACGGCTGGCTCGGCCAGTCGGTTTACTTGCGCGACATCTGCGGTCGCGAGGAGGGTGCGCCCCCGCCGGTCGACCTCGCGGCGGAGAAGCGCAACGGCGATTGCGTCCGCGGCATGATCCATGCGGGCACCGCGACCGCCGTGCACGATCTCTCCGACGGCGGCCTGCTGATCGCGCTTGCCGAGATGGCGATGGCGAGCGGCATCGGCGCAAAACTGCTCGCCGCGCCGACCGCGCTGGTGCCTCAGGCCTATTGGTTCGGCGAGGACCAGGCACGCTATCTCGTCACTGTGCCTGAGACCGAGGCCGGCCGCGTGCTCGCCAAGATGCGCGGCTGCGAGGTGCCCTGCGTGCGGATCGGCACCACCGGCGGCGACGCCGTCGCGATCGCGGGCGAGGCGCCTGTAACGATCGACGCGCTGCGGACCTCCTTCGAGCGCTGGCTGCCGGAGTATATGGGCGGCAAGGCGGCGTAAGGCGCTTCCCCGAACTCCGTCATTGCGAGCGCAGCGAAGCAATCCAGAGCCTCACCGCCGAGGCACTCTGGATTGCTCGTCGCAAGAGCTCCTCGCAATGACGAATGGAAAGAGCTCGGCCTCACAGCACGTGCGAGGCCCCCGGAATCTTCCGCAAGCCCGCCGTCAGTCCCCAGCTCAAGATCACCGTGAGCACGAAGCCGATCGTGGCCTTCACGATCGCCGGCCACCCGTAGTCGTACAGCGCGTACTGGATCCACAACGCGATCGGGTAGTGCACCAGGAAGATGCCGTAGGCATCCGCCTGCATGCGGTCGAGCAGGTTCGGGCCCGGCGACTTCTGGTGCAGGAAGAAGGCGAGGATCGCGAGCAGGATTCCGGCCGAAAACAGCACGAACAACGTGCCGTAGATCGCCTGGTACCAGTGCGGCTGCGGGTCTGGATTGCCCAGAACTTCGCGCTTGATGTAGATCATGCCCCACATCAGGCAGTAGGGGATCAGCGTGGCGAGCACCCACAGCCAGCGCTGTTTCGGCAACTGGCCGCCGGCGCTGAGGATACCGCGATCGAAATTCGCAGCTCCAACACTGACGCCGATGAAGAAATAGGCGAAGTAGAGCAGGACGCGGCTCGCCTGCACCGAAAACGGCCCGAACTCGAACCATTTGCTGCCGCCGAAATAGAGCAGCGCCGGCACGTAGGCGATTGTCGCGACGATCACGAGCAGCAGCCAGAATACGGCCGGCTGGTCGAATCCGCGCAGCGACACGCGGTTGCCGGGATCGACCAGATGCGCGGAGACCCGGTAGAGCAGGCTCGCGGTCAGATCGAACGCCAGCAGCACCCACACGAACCAGATCGGGCCGCTGGGCCACGGGCCGACCGTGATCGTCTTCCACCAGAACGCCGTGAAGCCCAGGCCCGGATCGTGCCGCAGCGCGATTGCGTAATAGGCGAGCGGGATGACCGTGAACGCCGCGATCGCGAACGGCAGCCCGAGCCGTAACAGGCGGTCACGGAGAAAGACCGACGGCGCCTTGCGCGCGATGCCCGGCCAGGTGAACAGTCCTGACAGGAAGAAGAACATGGCCATGAAGAAGCTGTCGGTGGCCAGCACGACGATGTCGAAACCGGCCCAGAAGGCCGGATCGGTGTGACCGAAATAGGTGTAGGGAATGACGGCGTGGTGCAGCAGCACCACCAGCGTGAGGAAGGTGCGGGCACGATCGAGCGACAGGTTGCGCGCCTTGGCCCTCGGCGCCGCGTGCACCTCTGCCCCGATCGTCGCTGAATGTGACATCGTCATCGTGGCCGCCCCGGTCGCGCTTCTATCCCCGCCGGACTTTGCCGCCGGGAACCGGATTCAGCAAGGGTCGTTTGACACGTCTGCAGGTCCCGACACCCTAGGAACCAGTTCCCTGCGACGAAGTTAGCGTTCGCCAAAAGGGCTTGAGGCCGTGGCAAGGCGGTACAATTTCGGAGCTGGCGATGACGATCCTGAAATGGGCGCTGATCTTCTTACTGGTCTCGATCGTGGCCGGCGTGCTCGGCTTCACCGGCATCTCGGCCGCTTCCGCCGACATCGCCCGCTTCCTGTTCTATGTGTTCGTCGCGATTTTCCTGGTGCTGCTGATCCTGGGGCTCACGATCTTCAGGGCGTAGCGGGGCTCGCGTCAGCCATCGCTGCCGTCATGGCCGGGCTCGTCCCGGCCATCCAGGCCATCCGCGCATGACCAAGAACGTGGATGCCCGGGCCTTCGCCTCGCCGAAGCGGCTTTGGCCGCGCAGGCGGGACAAGCCCGGGCATGACGAACTCTCAGCGGCTACCCCACTTCCTCGATCTTCACCTTGTCCGGGTAGAAGGCGAGGTGACCGGAAATCTCCGTCATCGCGGGGAAGGGCGCCTCATAGGTCCAGATCGCGTTGTCCAGCGTCTGGCCGTCGGCCTTGACGCTGTAATAGCTCGCATCCCCCTTGTAGGGGCAATGGGTGACGCGGTCGGTGCGCTCCAGCAGCGCCATGTTAGCGTCCTGTCGCGGCACATATTGCACCGCCGGATATTTCGCCTCTTTCAGCGTCAGCGCCTTGGTGGTCTCGGCGATCACGATATCGCCGGCCGTGACGCGGACGCGTCGGGGATTTGGGGTGATGGTGATGGGGTGGTCGGGCCCTGGAAGCTTCATGATTTCATGCCTTTTCGATCAGTCTGCCGCGCGCGGCACTTTGTCGTGGCTTTATCGCAATGGGATCACGGATATAGTGCCTCAAGGCGTGACGTAGAAGGCCGTTCACGCTAAGTTTGGCCCCGCCGGCAAGATCGGCTTTGCGGATCCGGACCCCGGCAGCGATTCGACGACAAGGCTGATTGCAGCCGAGACAGGAGCACGACCCGAATGCCAATGGACGCCCACGATATCGAGGCGATGATCAAGGCGGCGATCCCCGATGCCGAGGTGACCATCCGTGACCTCGCCGGGGACGGCGATCACTATGCCGCGACCGTGATCTCGGAATCCTTCCGCGGCAAGTCCCGCGTCCAGCAGCACCAGATCGTCTATCAGTCCCTGCGCGGCCAGATGGGCGGCGTGCTGCATGCCCTGGCGCTGCAAACAGGCGTCCCGGGCGCTTGATCTGATCGTGACGGGGGGATGACGATGGCTGCGGACAATCCGCGCGGCGCGATGTTCCGCGTCATCCTGCCGAACCAGCACAGCCGCGTCACCAATGCAGAGCTGTTCTTCGACCTGGTTTTCGTTTTCGCGATCACGCAGGTCTCGCACACGCTGCTGCACCATTTTACGCCGCTCGGTGCGGTGCACGTCGCGGTGCTGTTTCTCGCGGTATGGTGGGTGTGGGTCTACACCGCCTGGGTCACCAACTGGCTCGATCCCGAGCTGACGCCGGTCCGGATCCTGCTCTTCCTGATGATGCTGGGCGGCCTCGTGCTGTCGACGACGATCCCGACCGCGTTCGAGGGCCGGGGCCTGTGGTTTGCGATCGCCTACGCAACGATGCAGGTCGGGCGCACGGCCTTCTGGATGTTTGCAACGCCGCGGCATCGAATGGCGGTCCGGCACAATGCGATCCGCATCCTGACGTGGCTCTCGGTCTCCGCGATCTTCTGGATCCTCGGCGGCCTCGCCCATGACGAGGCGCGGCTATGGTTCTGGATCGGGGCGTTGTCGATCGAATACGTCTCGCCGGCGGTGCGCTTCTGGGTCCCGAAGCTGGGCTTCTCGTCGGTCGAGGCTTGGGCGGTCGAAGGCGGCCACATGGCCGAGCGCTGCTCGCTCTTCGTCATCATCGCGCTTGGCGAGGCCGTCGTCGTCAACGGCGCGACCTTTGCCGAGCTGGACTGGACCGCGGACAACATTTCGGCCTTCGTCTCCGCGCTGGTCGGCGCCATCGCGATGTGGTGGGTCTATTTCCACAAGGGCGCCGAGGCCGGCGCCGAGCGCATCTCGAAATCCGCCGAATCCGGTCGGTTGGCGCGGCTCGCCTATACCTATCTGCACATGCCGATCGTCGCCGGCATCATCCTGACCGCGGTCTCCGACGAGCTGGTGCTGAAGCATCCGGTCGGCCATTCCGATATCAGGACCATCGTCAGCACGATCGGCGGTCCCTTGCTGTTCCTGGTCGGCACCATCCTGTTCAAGCACGCGATCCGTGGCTTCCTCCAGCTCTCGCACGGGATTGGCATCATCCTGCTTCTGGTGCTGTCGTGGTTCGCCGCGGAGCTCTCGCCGCTATGGCTGTCGGTCGCCGCGACAGTGATCATGATCGTTGTCGCGGTATGGGAGTCGGTCTCGCTGGGATCGACGCCGGAAGAGGCCGAAGAGCATTGAGCCGGCGCCAATTGGCCCGGAGCCGTTACTCCGCCGCCTCCAGCGCGTGCACCGAGAACATCTTCGCCGCATCCGTCCAGCTCTCGCGCACTTTCCAGCCGGCGCCTTGCGCCAGCGCGGCAAAACGCTCGAGGCTGTATTTGTAGCTGTTCTCGGTGTGGATGCTCTCGCCCGCGCGGAACGAGAAGCTGGTGCCGAGCAGGCGCACGGTCTGGCTCTTTTTGCTGATCAGGTGCATCTCGATGCGGTGCCGCTCGCGATTGTAGATCGCGCGGTGGGTGAAGGCGGAGAGGTCGAAATTGCCGCCGAGCTCGCGATTGATCCGCACCAGCACATTGAGGTTGAAACGTGCGGTGACGCCGGCGGCATCATTATAGGCGTCGTGGAGCAGGCGCTCCTCCTTCTCGAGGTCGGCGCCGATGATCATCTGCGCACCCCGGCCCAGAATAGCGCGCGCGCTCTTCAGGAAGGCCTGCGCTTCATGCGGCTCGAAATTGCCGATGGTGGAGCCCGGGAAGAATCCGACCTTGGGCATGGTCGCCACTGCCTTGGGAAGCTCAAAGGGCGTGGTGAAGTCGGCCGCCACCGGGTAGATGCCGAGTGATGGAAAATCCCGCTTCAGGCCGTTCGCCTGCGCCTTCAGGAAATCGCCGGAGATGTCGACAGGCACATAGGCCGCGAACTTGCAGTGGTTGAGCAGCAGCCGGACCTTTGTGGTCGCGCCCGCGCCGAACTCCACGAGAGCCGCGTGCTCCGGAATGATTTTCGCGATCTCGCTGCCGCGCTCCTTCAGGATCGCAAGCTCCGTGCGCGTCGGGTAATATTCCGGCAGCCGTGTGATCGCTTCGAACAATTCCGATCCGGCCGCATCGTAGAAATATTTCGGCGACAGTTTTTTCGGCTGCTGCGAGAGGTCCCCGATGGCCTCGCGGGCAAAGGCGGTGGTCTGCTCGTCGGGAAGATGGGCTTCGGCCAAGGCGCTGGCGTGCACATTCATGATACTCTCCTGAACGCGCTGTCCGGCGCGCATTTGTCGTCGGATGAGAATTTTACTCGTAGTCGGCGAGCCGCAGTCCCGTGAATTGCCAGCGGTGGTGCGGATAAAAGAAGTTGCGATAGGTGATACGGCTGTGCCCTTCCGGGGTTGCAAGCGAAGAGCCGCGCAGCACCAGCTGGTTGACCATGAACTTGCCATTGTATTCGCCGAGGGCGCCTTCGATGGCGCGATAGCCGGGGTAGGGCGAATACGAGCTGCGGGTCCACTGCCAGGCGATGCCGAAGGCATCGTTGAGCTGGCCGGCGCGAGCCGCGACCTCCCACTCCATCTCGGTCGGCAGATGTTTTCCCGCCCAGCGCGCGAAGGCGTCGGCCTCGTAATAGCTGACGTGGCAGACCGGCGCGTCGGGATCGACCGGCTTGAGGCCGGCCAGCGTCATCACATGCCATTGGCCGTCGATCTCGCGCCAATGGCCGGGGGCGTCCCAGCCCTCGTTGTTCACGGCCGCAAAACCGTCCATCAGCCACAGCGTTGCGGTCCGGTAGCCGCCGTCGCGCATGAAGGCGAGCCATTCGCCATTGGTGACGAGATTGCGTGCGAGCTTGACCGGGCCGACGAGGGCACGATGGGCCGGCTTCTCGTTGTCGAAATGAAAACTGTCGTCGACATGACCGACGGTGTGGATGCCTTCGTTCAGCCTCAGCCAATCGTCGCCGGCCGGCGCCGCGGTCGGGAAGCGCCAGTCCGGATCATAGGCCGGCGGGATCGGATTCTGCGCGAAGGCGTGCAGGATGTCGGTGACCATCAACTCCTGATGCTGCTGCTCGTGGTTGAGGCCGACCTCGACCAGTGGCGCGATCTCGCGAAGCTTGTCCTCGCCCGCGTCGCCGAAGAATTTCACGACGGCAGCGTCGACATGTTTTCGATAGGCGCCGACCTGATCGGCGCTCGGACGGGTGATATCGCCGCGGTGATTGCGGGAATGGCGCGGGCCGGCGCTGACGTAATAGGAATTGAACAGGAAGGCGAAGTCGGGATGAAAGGGCTGGTAGCCCGCACAGTGCTCGCCGAGCACGAACTGCTCCCAGAACCAGGTGGTGTGCGCCCGGTGCCATTTCGTCGGGCTCGCGTCCGGCATGGACTGGATCTGCTGGTCCTCCGGCGACAGCGGCGCGGCCCGGCGCTCGGTCTCGTCGCGGACGGCGAGAAACGCGTCTTCCAGCCTCTGGGCAAGGCCGCCCAAATCGGCCGACGGTGACGGGGCGGGGGCCGTAGCGGAGCCTTGTTTCGTCACGTTTTTCTCCAGACAGGACAAGAGAACGTTGTTGGCGTTGTCGGGTTCCAAAACGCCGGGTTCGTCCTAGATAGGGGCTCCGTGACGGTATGAAAGTCCTCCCCGGCGATGATATTCGTGCCATCATGCAATGGGCCGCTGCTGCCGAGAGCGGTCCGCCCAGGGGCCGCTCGCCGCCATTTTACTTTGGATGCACAACGGTTTGGGCTACATATATGGGGAGGGATCGGGTTAAATCGGCTGAGCCAGCCCGAAGCAATTGGAGTGGGCTCCGCCCCATAAGGACACGGATATGAGCATCGAGGAATTCATCGCTAACGAAGTGAAGTCGAACGACGTGGTTCTGTTCATGAAGGGTACGCCGCAATTTCCGCAGTGCGGGTTCTCCGGCCAGGTCGTCCAGATCCTCGACCACATCGGCGTCGGTTATAAGGGCCTCAACGTTCTCGAATCCGCCGAACTGCGCAACGGCATCAAGGACTTTTCGAACTGGCCGACCATTCCGCAGCTCTATGTGAAGGGCGAGTTCGTCGGCGGCTGCGACATTGTCCGCGAGATGTTCCAGGCCGGTGAGTTGCAGCAGCTCTTCTCCGAAAAGGGCGTCGCTGTCGCGGCCTGATACGTGACCGGGCTGACGCGCCGGATCGGAGGCGCGGAGCTCAAGGTCATTGTTGCTGACATCACCACGCTGAGCGTTGACGCCATCGTCAACGCGGCCAACACGTCGCTCCTGGGTGGGGGCGGCGTCGATGGTGCGATCCATGACGCTGCCGGTCCCGAGCTTCTAGCCGAGTGCCGGAAGCTTGGAGGATGCCCGACCGGCGATGCCAAGATCACACGGGGCTACCTTCTCCCTGCGCGTCATGTGATCCATGCAGTCGGTCCGGTCTGGCACGGCGGCACTCGTGGTGAGGCTGAGGCGCTGCGCTCCTGCTACCGCCGTGCGCTTGAGCTCTGTGAGGCTAATCAGCTGACCTCCGTGGCGTTCTCCGCGATTTCGACCGGGGTTTACGGCTTTCCGGCCGACCAGGCCGCGACGATTGCGGTCCATGCGACCATTGAAGCCCTGCCGACCGCGCCGCTGGTCGTCGAGGTCATATTTTGTTGTTTCTCGGAAAAGAGCGCGGTTCTGCACGCGGACGCTTTGGCGCGGCACAGCAGCCCTTGTGCCTGATGGCGCTGCCGGTACACTCCGCCGGGCCATGTTCCGGGGAGGGGATATGATTTCACAGTCTGGACTGCGTGCGCTGGTCTGCGCCGCGCTTGTGTCGTTGGGTACGATGTCGTTCGCGCGGGCGGAGGGCACCTACGAGATTCCGGCCGGCGCGCATTTCAACAAGGACAAGCTCGCCAGGATCACCGAGTTATTCAAGAACGAGGTCGCGACCGGCAAGATCGCCGGCGCAAACGTGCTCATCAAGCAACATGGCAAGCCGGTCTACCACGAAGTCTTCGGCGTGCAGGACGTAGTCAGTAAGGCGCCGATCACCGACAAGACGATCTTCCGCCTGTTCTCGATGAGCAAGGCGATCGCTTCCGTGGTCGCAGTGAAGTTGATCGAGGAAGGTACGATCAAGCTCGACGATCCCGTCTCGAAATACATTCCGTCCTTCGCCAACGTGAAAGTCGGCGTCGAGAAGAAGGCCGAGGACGGCACCAAATCGCTCGAGCTCGTGCCGCCGAACCGGCCGATGACGGTGCACGATTTGATGACGCACACCTCGGGCGTCACCTACGGCTTCTACGGCGACAGTCTGGTCCGCAAGGCCTATCGCGAGGCCAACATCTATGCCGGCGATTTCGACCTCGCGGAGTTCGCCGAGCGCATCGCAAGACTGCCGCTGCACAACCAGCCGGGCGCGCTGTGGCAATACGGCCATTCCACCGATATCCTGGCCCGGGTCATGGAAGTCGCGGCCGGCAAGCCGCTCATCGAGATCGAACGGGAGAAGCTGCTCGATCCGCTCGGCATGGTCGATACCGGCTTCTTCGTCACCGATCCCGAGAAGCAGAAGCTGCTGGCGCAGCCGGTGCCGAACGACAGCGATTTCCGGGTCGGACGGATCAACGATCCGACGGTCGCCAAGAAAATCCAGTTTGCCAGCGGCGGTATGGTTACGACCATGGCGGATTATGAGCGCTTTACGCAGATGCTGCTCAACGGCGGCAGCCTCGACGGCAAGACGATTCTCAAGCCCGAGACGTTCAAGCTGATGGCGACCGACCAGATCGGACCCAAGTCGGGTGTCGATCGCGATTATTTCTACTTCCCCGGCGATGGTTTCGGCTTCGGTCTCGGACTTGCGGTCCGCACCGATCCCGGCAACGCAAAACCGCCGCCGCCCGGCGATCTCGGCGAATTGAAATGGGACGGCGCCTCCGGCTGCTATTTCGTGATCGACCCCAAGCAGGACATGTTCTTCGTGCTGCTGGAGCAGACCCCGACCGAGCGCCAGCGCGTGCAGCGAACATTGAAGCAGCTGGTTTATGAAGCGATGGAGAATTGACATGGTCGGGCGCCGCGCATTGATCGCGGCGCTCGTCCTTCTCGCCGGCGGCATCGTTGCAAAGGCAGGCTCGGAGAGACCTGAGGTTCGCACGCTCTCGCCCGCGGGGCTGGCGAAGGTTTCCGACTACATCCGCAACGAGGTCGCCACCGGCAAGATCCCCGGCGCCATCCTGCTGCTTCAGCAGCACGGCAAGCCGGTGTATTACCAGAATTTCGGCGTCCGCGACGTCGCGACCGAACTCTCGATGAGCGCAGACACGATCTTCCGCCTCTACTCGATGTCGAAGCCGATCACCTCCGTGATGGCGATGATGCTGGTCGAGGAGGGCAGGCTTTCGCTCGACGATCCCGCTTCGAAATACATTCCGGCCTTTTCCGGCATAAAGGTCGGTATCGAGAAAAAGGCCGAGGACGGCAAAGTCGCCCTGGCGCTGGAGCCGCTGGAGCGACCAATCACGATCAAGGATCTGCTGCGCCACACCTCAGGGCTGCCTTACGGCTATTACGGCGGCGGTATGGTGCGCGAGCTCTATGCGGACGCCAATCTCTTCAACAGCAATCTGACCAACGCCGAATTCGTCGCCAAGATCGCCACGCTGCCGCTGGTCGAGCAGCCCGGCACGGTGTGGGACTACGGCTATTCCACCGACGTGCTCGGCCGCATCGTCGAAATCATCACGGGAAAGACGCTGCTGCAGTTCGAGAAGGAGCGGCTGCTCGATCCGCTCGGCATGACCGAGACGGCTTTCTTCGTCGCCGATCCCGCCAAATTCCCGCGCATCGCCGAGCCGATACCGGAGGATCGCTACATCAATCCATCGACGCAGCTCCGCGACATCAGGCGGCCGGCGACATGGGAATCGGGCGGCGGCGGCATGGTCGGTACCGTCGGCGACTACGCCCGCTTCGCCCAGATGCTGCTCAACGGCGGCACGTATGAGGGCCGGCGCTATCTCAAGCCAGAGACCATCGCGCTGATGGCCTCGGATCATATCGGGTCGGAGACGAAGATCGCGCGCGACCAGAACTATTATCCGGGCGGATCTTCCGGCTTCGGTCTTGGCTTCGCCGTGCGCACCTCGGTTCCCCCTGGAACGGCGTGGCCGCTCGGCGAATATCGCTGGGACGGCGTCGGCGGCACGTTCTTCTTCATCGATCCCGAGGACGATCTGTTCGGAATCTTCATGGTGCAGACCCCGACGCAGCGCGGCCGGATTCAACTGGCACTGAAGACGCTGATCTACCAGGCGATGGGGCGGTAGCCTTTTCGTCTAGCCCCGCTGTGGTAGCCCGGATGGAGCGAAGCGCAATCCGGACCGCTGCCGATGTCGCCCCGGATTTCGCTGCGCTCCATCCGGGCTACGGGGCTACAGGACTTACGCTCCGCGCGCGATCTCGCGCACGTAGCCGATCGTCTCCTCGATCTGGCTCGCATTGACGTCGAGATGCGTGCAGGCGCGAATGCGGCCGTCCATCATCGCAAGCGTCACGCCGCGCTGGCGCAGTGCCGCGACCATCTTGTCGCCGGGAATGCCGGCTCCATCGGGCTTGAAGAACACCAGGTTGGTCTCGGGCTCCTGCACTTCGACGCCAGGGATCTGCGACAGACCGCGGGCGAGCGCGCGCGCGTTGGCGTGATCGTCGGCGAGCCGGTCGACGTGATGGTCGAGCGCGTAGATGCAGGCCGCCGCGCAAATTCCGGCCTGCCGCATCGAGCCGCCGAGCCGCTGCTTCCACTGCCAGACCGCATCGATGAAGGCGCGCGATCCCGCCAGCACACCGCCGATCGGCGCGCCCAAGCCTTTCGAGAAGTCGATCCAGGCCGAATCCCACCCCGCGGTCATGTCACGCGGGGAGATGCCGCTCGCGACAGTGGCGTTGAGCAGACGCGCGCCGTCCATGTGAGTGACGAGGCCATGTTGTTTCGCGATCGCGACGATCTCGTCGAGCGCGGCTTTCTTCCAGATTGTGCCGCCGCCGATATTGGCGGTCTGCTCGACGCTGACCACCGTCTGCGGCGGCTGATAGCGGGTGCGTGGATGCAGCGCTTTGCGGAACGTCTCCGGCGTGAACTGGCCGTCGGGTCCCTTCAGCTGCGTGACCTGGAAGCCGCCGATCGCAGCATGCGCGCCGCCTTCGCGCGCGATAATGTGGGCGCTCTCATGCGCGAGGATCTCGTCCCCGGGACGGCAATGCACCAGCGTCGCGGTGACGTTGCACATCGTGCCGGAGGGCATGTACACGGCGGCTTCCTTGCCGAGCAACTCGGCGACGCGCTCGCATAGCGCGTTCACGGTCGGATCATCGCCGACCTGCTCGTCGCCGACCTCCGCGCGCGCCATCGCCTCGCGCATCGCAGGTGTCGGCTTTGTCTGCGTGTCCGAGAGCAGATTGATGCGCACCGGCGGCGCCTTGGGGTCGATCGGGGGAGGGGTGTAGAGCATGCGACGCCTCCTGAAGGCAAACGGCCAATGAAGTGTGGCTCTTAAGCAAAAAGGCCCCGGCGAACCGGGGCCTTTCGATATTCAGATCTTAGCGCGAATAGAATTCGACGACCAGATGCGGCTCCATCTGCACCGGGAACGGCACGTCCGAGAGGTGCGGGATGCGAATATATTTGGCGGTCATCTTGCCGTGGTCGACTTCGAGATAGTCGGGGGTGTCACGCTCGGAGAGCTGGCTGGCTTCGAGGACGTGGGCGAGCTGCTTGGAGGCTTCCTTGACCTCGATCACGTCGCCGATCTTGACCAGATAGCTCGAGATGTTGACCTTGCGGCCGTTCACCTTGACGTGGCCGTGGTTGATGAACTGGCGCGCGGCGAAGATCGTCGAGACGAACTTGGCGCGGTACACAACCGCGTCGAGACGGCGCTCGAGCAGGCCGATCAGGTTCTCGCCGGTATCACCCTTGAGGCGGCTGGCCTCGACATAGATGCTGTGGAACTGACGCTCGGAGATGTTGGCGTAATAGCCCTTCAGCTTCTGCTTGGCGCGCAGCTGCACGCCGAAGTCGGAGAGCTTACCCTTGCGGCGCTGGCCGTGCTGGCCGGGGCCGTATTCGCGGCGGTTCACGGGGCTCTTCGGGCGGCCCCAGATGTTCTGGCCCATACGGCGATCGAGCTTGTACTTCGCCTCACTGCGCTTAGTCATCGCGTCCTCTTCAGGTACATGGTTTGAGGAAACGCGCCCTCCTGTGTGACGGGCTAGGCCGGCACTGACAGGTCCGATCCCAAAGCTTGAGGGACAGGACCACGGGTCGCGAAACGCATCGCGGGCCGAAATCGGCCCGCGAGCAAGCGGCTTTTAGGAGGATTTGGGGCTCGCTGTCAATGCGAATGGCCCGGAATCACGTCCCGACTGCCCGGATCGGCTTCGACCCGGCCGCCCGTAATTCGGCAGCAATTTCAGTGTTCAGGACCTGTTCCAGCCGGGTCAGGACCCGGGCGATCGGGGCGGCGTCGGTCACCCGGTGATCCCAGCGAATCACGACATGGATGGTCTGGTCGGGCCCGACCACCCCATAGCTGACGATGAAGGGGCCGGGCGTGATGGGGTGAAGCTCGCCGCCGCCATAGGCTGCCACCGAGCTCACCGCGAAGCTGCCGAACCAATTGCCGCGCTGCCGGCCGAATTTCAGCCCGATAGCCCAGGACAGCCGCCGCAGCGGCAGCGGCAGGCGGGTCACCCGCATGATCTTGCGGAACATGGGAATTTCGTCGATCGGGGCGGTCTTGGCGCGCCGGATCTCGGCGTCGACCGCAGCCAGCGTCATGGCCTCGGGAGCCACGATTCGCTGCGGGATCACGCATTCCTCGCCGCCCTCGACCCGGGCAATGGCCACCGACGCGACGCTCTTCGGCAGCTCGTAGAGCGACGGCCAGGGCCATTTGGCATAGACGGTACGCAGGACCGGCTCGTCCCTGGCGACGAGGGCAAAAGCCTTGACGAACATGGCCGCCCAGCCGGCTGGCGCCATCGCGCCCGCGCGGGCCTCCAGCAGGCGGCCGATATCGAGCGAACGGGACAGGGACACGAAGGGCACGCCCATCGAGGCGTGCATGAGGTCGACAATCAGGCGACGCGGCAGCGAAATGGTCTTGGACGTCCCGCGCATCGCTCTTTGGTTTCCCCTGATTAAAGTTTGTGCAGCGAGCGGAGTTCCCGCCCGCCGCCTGCTCTAGCACGAACCAACCCGCGTGGGGCCGGTCGGTTCGCCGCATCAGGGCGCCGGCGAGGCCAGCGGCTTGGTCTTGTCGACGACGTAAACTCCGAGCACTTTCATAGCCTTGTCGCCGTGGGCTTTGGCGTCATGCACGACACCTGCCGGGATCTGGTAGGAATCGCCGGCCTTCAGCGTCTTTTCCGGCTGCCCGTCGATGAGGAGATTGAGCTCGCCTTCGAGCACGTAGCCGGTCTCGATGCCAGGATGGGTATGGCGACCGGCCGCGCCGCCCGCCGGGACTTCCGCGATGGCCGTGATGGTGTTGTAGCCATCCGGAAATTCGACCTTCTGGAGCGGGGTGCGCTTGATGCCGGGCTGCTGGGCGAAGGCGGCAACGGCAAGGCCGGTGAAGGCAAGAGCGAGCAAAGTCTTTTTGAACATGGTTTTTCCTCCCTGGAACGACCGACCCTAGTAGCGCGGTGGTTCCCGGCAAAACTCCCGGCAAGACTCAATGGCTAGCCCTTGATTCCGTCGAACGCCGCCATGATGCCGCGCTGGAACAACGACCAGTCGAAGCCGAGCGCGATCGCGCGGTAGCCGCGGTCGACCAGAGCGTTGGCCTGGTCTGCGGTACGCGCCACGCCGCCAATCGGCACGCCGCTTCTGAGGATGCCGGCCTCGGCCCGCGCCACCAGCTCCAGCAATTCCGGATCGTCCATCTGGCCGCGCTTGTTGATGGAGGTGGCGAGATCGCCGGGGCCGATCACAGCGACGTCGATGCCGGGCGTCGCCATGATCTCGTCGATGCGGTTGACGGCGTCGACGTGCTCGATCGTGATCATGCAGATCATCTCGTCATCCGCGCTCGCCATATAGTCCGGCATCGACTGGCCCCAGCGGAATGGCGCATGGAACGGACCCCAGAGCCGATCGCCGCGTGGCGGATAGCGCACGCTGCGCACCGCTTTCTCAGCCTCCGCGCGATTGGTGATCATCGGGAAATTGATGCCGAAGGCGCCGATGTCCATCGGTGCCTTCGCAAGCCATGGCTCGTTCGCCGCGATCCGCACCAGCGGCGTGCACGGTGTGCCGGTGGTGGCCGCGATCATCGCATGTGCTTCGGTCAGTCCAATCGGGCCGTGCTCGAGATCGACGATGATCCAGTCGAGCGAGCGCGCCATGATCTGCACGGTCTGCACGCTCGGGATCGTCGCGATCGCACCGAAGGCGGGGCGACCCTCGCGCCAGAGCTGGCGGAGACGGTTGAGCGGCGTTGCGGAGACCGACATGGGAAGAACCTGCAGGAAACGACGACGGCGGAGCCTAGCAGCGCGCCGTCGAGGCGCAAGGTCAGGCTGGAATGCGGCCGCCGAAGAACGGCATCAGCACGGCCGAAAGGCCATGCACGCGGTTCGAGGTGAAGATCATCTCGGCGCCGGATTGCGCGATACCATCGGTGTGCGGGCCGAGCAGATCCGAGACGCGGCGGGCGATCGCGGGCGCCGGATCGATCCAGTCGACCGGCCAGGGGGCCAGCTTTCTCAGCCGGTCGAGCAGCAGCGGGTAATGCGTGCAGGCGAGCACCACGGTGTCGGTGCGTGCGCCTGCGTCGCCGGCATCGCCGACGAAACACGGGGCGAGCTCGGCGAGGATGGCGTCGTCGCTGACGGGAGAGCCGTTGAGCTCTGCTTCGGCCAGCGCCGCCAGCTCGGGCGAACCGACCAGTGTCACCTCGCAGCCTTGCGCGAAATCGCGGATCAGCGCCTTGGTGTATTCGCGCTTCACCGTGCCCTTGGTGCCGAGCACCGACACCCGCCGGCTCCTCGACTGCGCGCAGGCTGGCTTGATCGCCGGCACCGTGCCGACGAAGGGCAGGGAATAAGCGGCGCGCAGATGCGATAGGACCAAGGTGGACGCCGTGTTGCAGGCGATGACGACGAGGTCAGGATCGTGCGTGCCGATCAATTCCCCCATCAGCGGCACCACGCGGGCGATGATCGCGTCCTCGCTGTGGTGGCCGTAGGGGAAGAAGGCGTCATCCGCGACGTAGACGTAATGCGCATCGGAGCGCGCGGCCACGACCTCACGCAGGACCGTGAGCCCGCCAAGGCCGGAATCGAACACCAGAATCGTCGGGGAATTGGTCACGTGATCACTCTAGCCCGACATGGTTACCATTCGGTTTTTGGGGCGGTTTTGCGGCAGGGGCGCTTAAGGCTAATTTGCAGCGATTCGATTTCGCGATTGCCGCATGGGTTCCGGTATCAGCTGCCGTACTGCGGTGCGGATAGGGACAGGCCCGCAAAACTCCGGAGAGCCGACATGATCAGAAATACCAGTCACGGCTGGGGCAGCATCTCCCGATGGCTGCACTGGAGTCTGGCGCTGACCATCATCGGCATGATCGGCTTCGGGTGGTGGATGAACCACATCCCGGCGCGTCCCGACCGCTTCTTCTACCGCTCGATCCACGCCGATATCGGCTATGTGATCCTGCTGCTCACCGTGCTGCGCCTGGTGTGGCGCCTCGTCAACCCGACACCGACCATGCCGGCCGAGACCTCGCGCTGGCAGAAGGTCGCGGCCCATATCAGTCACGGCGCGCTCTACCTCGCCGTCATCGTGGTCACCATGTTCGGCTGGGCACATTCCGGTGCGCACGCACCTGATTATTCGGACTTCTTCGGCCTGTTTCACGTGCCGCAATTCACCGCTCCCGACCGCGCGGCGGCGGGCGCCTATGAAGACCGCCACATTCTCTTTGCCTATGTGCTGCTCGCCTTGATCGCGGTTCACGTGATCGCCGCCCTCTGGCACCATTTCATCCGCCGCGACCGCGTGGTAGCGCGGATGGTGACGGACGAGGCGTAGTCGCAACCGCACCTGTGCGTTCTCGTGGCACATCCTATGTTCTGCTTCATGTCTTCAGGAGGCCTCATGCTCACCGTCCATCATCTAGGCAAGTCGCAGTCCGAGCGAATCGTCTGGCTGTGCGAGGAGCTGGGAATTCCCTACGAGCTGAAGCGCTATACGCGCGATCCCGTCACGATGCTGGCTCCGGCCGAGTACAAGGCGCTGCATCCGGCTGGTACGGCGCCTGTGATCACCGACGGCGAGCTGGTGCTCGCGGAATCCGGCGCTGTCGTCGACTACATCGTTGCAAAATATGGCAACGGAGGACTCGTGCTCGGTCCCACTGATCCCGCCTTCGCGCAATTTCTGTATTGGCTTCATTTCGCCAATGGCACCCTGCAACCCGGCATGGGACGAATGATGATCCTGAGCCGGCTCGATCTCGCCAAGGACAATCCGACCCTGCTCGCGATGAAGGGGCGTCTCGATCGGGCCTACGATCTACTCGACGCAAGGCTTCGCGAGGCTGAATATCTTGCGGGCAGCGCCTTCACGACTGCCGACATCATGACGGTGTTCTCACTCACCACCATGCGCTACTTCCAGCCCTACGATCTCCAGCGCTGTCCGAACGTGGTCGAATATCTCGGCCGCATCAGTGCGCGGACGGCCTATCGACGTGCGATGGAGAAGGGCGATCCGGGCATGGCGTTGCTGCTGAGCTGAGCGGCGACGCGCACTCGATCACGCGATCCTGTTCGTGGTGGCCGCCCGCTCGGACGCCAGCTGATTCTGCAACCGATCGATGTTCTGCAGCAGGCGCTGGCTGGTCAGCACCAGGAAGTAATAGCCGAACTGCGGATCCTGGAAGTAGATCTCGAGCAACCGGTCATAGGTAATCGTCAACACCTGCCCGTCTTCGATGCATTCAATCGTTCCGGTGCGCCGGTTGCCCGGCGTGAGGAAGCCGAGCTCACCCATCAGCGCGCCCGGCATGATCTCGATATTGATCTCCTTGACCAGGAACTTACCGGTGACCGTGAGGAGCATCTCCTTGGCTGGATCGCCGAGTTTGAAGAGCGTGTCGCCGCGGCGATATTTGCGTTCGGTCATGAACGGCTTGAGCCATTCGATCGACATGTCGCCTTCGGCCGCATGGCGCGCCTTCTTGACGAGTTTGAGCATCTGCCGCAGGCGCAAGGCGTTGATGGGTAGCAGCAGGAGATAGAGCAGGAAGGTCGAGACGTTGGCGGAGAGCGCGCCGAAGACGGCGAAGAACGCGCAGCCGATCATGTTGGCGACGCGCAGCGGCACCATCGTCCGCATCAGGAGGGTGGCGACGAAGAAGCCGGCGCCCACCGCGGCGAACATAT
Organism: Bradyrhizobium sp. F1.13.3; assembly: GCF_040548265.1. Lineage (NCBI taxonomy): Bacteria > Pseudomonadati > Pseudomonadota > Alphaproteobacteria > Hyphomicrobiales > Nitrobacteraceae > Bradyrhizobium > Bradyrhizobium sp. F1.13.3. Next base: position 468,450 of record NZ_JBEPRI010000003.1, read on the forward strand.
TGGCCAGCGTGATGTTCTGGACGAAGATCTCCAGCATCCGATTGAAGATCGAATCGTAGGTGACGTTGTTCGGATCGAGGCCCATCTGGACCAGGATCTTCGCGATCCTGAGGTTATCCGTCGCCGCCTCGAGGATGCGGTCGAGGATCGACGAAATGTCTGCGCTGCCGGACGGCATGGTACTATCCCCGCGTAAGGCCTTCAGTCACGGTCGTATTCTCGACACCTATAGCCGAAATCGAACGACGACCGCTTGATGAAGCTTTCGGCCGCCGTGCCGCAAGAGGCAAATTTTAGCCTGATCGGGCGTTTCGGCAATTGCCTGTTTGACGGTGTGTATGGCCGTGGCGCGCCCGCGATTCGGGGTCCACCGGGTACGAGCCTCTGTGTGGTGGATCTCGGCTGCCGACGGGGCGGGGCGGGACCAGGCGTGGGCGTGGGGCGAGCCCCCGCCTTAGGGTTTGGCGGCGGGCTGCACGACCTGCTGCTCGACCAGGCCGAGGTGCCCGGGCAGCGAACCGGCGCGCAGCAGCATGGCGACGCTGTTTGCTTCCTCCAGGGTGAAATTGCCGGAGATCTGGCCCGAGCCGCCGGTGATGGGCTCGCGGATCACGGGGGCGGAGATCACCTTGCCGTCGAGCACGATGGCGAAGGGCTTTGCGATATTCTCCTCGGTGATGTGGGCAAAGCGCCGCGTGCCGCGGCCATTGAAGCGGAACGAGGCGATCGGCTCTTTCGTGGCACTCGCAAACCCAGGGCCCGCATAGCTGATGTCGTCGCCGTCGAGCGCGCTGTCCTTGGCGACCAGATAAAGGCTCTTGTCCTTGAAGCCGGGCAGGACTTCCGTGCCCGCCGGCGGCGTGCCGGATTGCGCATGCTCAGGCTGCATCGAGAGGTCGATCAGGCGGAAGCCGACCTTGACCCTTCGGGCGAAGACTGTGGTGACGCGCTCGGGCTCCATCACCCCGGGCAGGAAGATGCGGATGCGGTCGGTCCCATCGGGCTGGACGCTGGCGAGCTGGACGCCGGCCTCCTTCAGACGCTGCTCGATCATGGCGATGGAATCTTCGACGAGCTCGTGCAGCCGCGCGGCGGATGCTGCATCGGTCGGCGCGAGCCTGACCATTCCGTCGCTGCCGTTGGTCACGGCGAGTGCATGCGACGGCAATCCTTCCGCGGCTGACGCGAGCTTGCGTGCAAGCTGCTCGCGGCCCTTGACGTCGGCGATCTTCAACTCGACGCCGCCGTCGCGGATCGTAAGACCGGAGAAGGCGATCTTGCCCTCGCGCAGGGTCTTGTAGACGTCGTCGCGCAAATCCGTGACGACGCTCTCGCGCAGGCCATCGGTGTCCACCTTGTAGACGATGCGCGATCCGCCGAGCTTCTCCATCTTGTCGCTGATGAAGGCCGAGATCTTGGCGCGCATCTTGTCGATCTGGCCGTCCTCGGCGTGGGCCGCGCGGGGCAGAGCGAACGCCGGTGTCAAGATCGCCGCTGTCACGGCGAACGCGATGAACAGCCGGGTGGCGCAATCCCGCGGGGGCGTAGTCATGATCACCTCAAGTCTTGCGGCAGGACGCTGGCAACGGCTGGCAAGCATGCTGGCATGTGAGTCCGATGCCAGTTCTTGGTCCCCGGATCGGCCGCACAGGTTCAAAGGCTTTGCCGGAGCCCCATCGTCGCCGACGTTAGGTCATGGACGAACGCCAAATCATCGATCATTCTGCCCGTGCTCGGCCGGCCATCGGTCGAGGCCCGCGGGCCCAAAAAGTCAAAAGACAGGGCGTGGGGACATGCATCTGAGGGAGAACGGAATTCCATGGCGGGCATCCATGCGCTCGATCGGTTCATCGGCAACGACTATCCGGAGCTGGCAACGGACGCGGAGGTTCGAGCCTTCGAGCAAGTCCCTTACGCCGATCGCGTCGCGGCCGAGAGCACTTACGACGCCATCAGGCTGGGTGCGGCCCGTAACCCCGACGGGCCGGCGCTCCAGTTCCTGCAAAACGCCGATCCGGCCGACACGCCGGTCGTGGTCACGTACCGCGACTTCATCGCGCGCGTCACGCAGGCCGCCAACATGTTTCACGCGCTTGGTGTCGAGAAGGGCGACGTCGTCAGCTTCATGCTGCCGCTGGTGCCGGACGCCTTTGTAACGCTGTTCGGCGCAGAGGCCGCCGGCATCGCCAATCCCGTCAATCCGCTCCTGGAGCCGCACCAGATCGCGGAGATTCTGGAAGCGGCGAACACAAAAGTCCTGGTGGCGCTCGGGCCGATGCCGGGCACAGACATCTGGCAGAAAGTCGAGCAGATCAAGCCGCAGCTCAAGCATCTCAAGGCGATCGTACAGGTGTTCGGTGGCGGTGACCCGGGGAAGGGAGTCTTTGCCTTCAGCGACCTGATCAAGCAGCAGCCTTCGGACCGCCTTATCAGCGGGCGCAAGATTCTGGGCAACGACATCGCCGCCTATTTCCACACCGGTGGCACCACCGGCACGCCAAAGCTGGTGCGGCACACGCATGCCAACCAAGTCTATCAGGCCTGGGCGCTCAATCTGCTGCTGAAGTCGAAGCCGGGCGCCAACATGCTGTTCGGCATGCCGCTGTTTCACGTCGGGGGCTCGTTGACGCAGGTGCTGACGACGCTGTCGGCCGGCGGTTCGCTGGTAGTGCTGTCGCCGAGCGGATGGCGCAATCCGAGTGCGGTCAAGAACATCTGGCAGCTGGTCGAGCGCTTCAAGCCGGAGGCGCTGTCGAGCGTGCCGACGGTACTCGCCGCAACACTCGCGGTGCCGCCTGGCAACGCCGACATCTCCAGCCTGAAATATGCAGCCGGTGGCGGCTCGGCGATCCCGGTCGCGGTGGGGTCTGCGATCCAGGACAAGCTCAAATTGCCGGTCGTCGAGGTCTACGGCATGACCGAGACCTCGAGCGTGCACACGCTGGCCTATCCGTCACGGCCGATCCGGCTTGGTTCGGTCGGCCTTCCGATGCCTTACGCGCGCGGGCGCATCGTGCAGCTCGATGCCGATGGCCACCTGATCCGCGACTGCGCGCCGGACGAGATCGGCGTCGTCATCATGGCCGGGCCCGGCGTGTTCGGCGGCTATCTCAACGACGAACACAACAAGGGCGCCTTCGTCGACGAGGTCTGGGTCAATTCCGGCGATCTCGGCCGGCTCGATGCCGACGGCTATCTCTGGATTACCGGCCGCGCCAAGGATCTCGTGATCCGCGGCGGCCACAACATCGATCCGGCGCCGATCGAGGAGATCATGTTCCGCCATCCTGCCGTCGGCTTTGCCGCAGTGGTCGGTCAACCCGACGCCTATGCCGGCGAGCTGCCGGTGGGCTACGTGCAGCTGAAGCCGGGGGCGATCGTCGAACCGGGCGAGCTGGAGACATGGGTGCGCGAGCGTACGCCGGAGCGCGCGGCTGTCCCGGTGCAGGTCATCCCGATCGACCCGATGCCGGTGACGGGCGTCGGCAAAGTGTTCAAGCCGCAGCTGCGCTGGGACGCAGCCCAGCGCGTGTTTACGAAGGTGCTGACGCCGCTCGCCGAGCGCGGCATCGACTGCAAGGTCAGGGTCGGCGCTCACGGCAGCCACGGTTCGATCGCCACTGTGACGCTGGCGGGCCTGCCGGCGGATCAGCGCGAGGCGGTTGCGAGCGAGGTGCGCGCACTGCTTGCACCGTTCGTGATGCGCCACGAGGTGGTGCAAATGTAACGGACCCGACGGGCGGCTTTGGCGTCAGCCGAAAGCAGAGCGACGCTTCGCCGCATTATCCATCCCCCCGATAGAGCCCCTTATGTGACAAGTATCACATAGGAAGAATTGGTAATTGAGCGATGGTCCGAATAGTCTCGTGGAATTGCATCCGGGGGGACGCAAGTGATTCCGTTTCGGATATTTGCTTTGTTGATTTTGGCCATTGGCCTCGCCTGCGGACCGGCCCATGCGGACCGGCGGGTTGCGCTTGTCATCGGCAATTCCGCGTACAAGAGCGCGCCCAAGCTCGGCAATCCCGTCAACGACGCCACTCTGGTTGGCGGCATGTTCAAGAAGGCGGGATTTGATTCCGTCGACGTCAGGCTGGATCTCAGTGCCAGCGAGATGCGGCGCATGTTGCGTGAGTTCGCCGGCAGGACCCGCGATGCGGACATGGCGGTGATCTATTACGCCGGCCACGGCATCGAGCTGGAAGGCACCAACTATCTCATTCCGATCGACGCGACGCTGGAGACCGATGGCGACGTGCTCGACGAAACCATCCCGGTCGAGCGCGCGCTGTTCGCGGTCGAGCCGGCCAAGCAGCTGCGCCTGATCATCCTGGACGCCTGCCGCGACAACCCGTTTTCCAAGACCATGAAGCGGACGCTGGCCTCGCGCGCGATCGGACGCGGGCTTGCCAAGGTCGAGCCGACCAGCCCCAACACCATGATTGCGTTCGCGGCAAAGGCCGGTTCGACCGCGTCTGACGGCGATTCCAGGAACAGCCCGTTCGCCGTCGCTTTGGTCGAGCACCTTCCGAAGCCGGGCCTCGACCTGCGCAAGGCGTTCGGCTTCGTGCGCGACGACGTGCTCAAGAGCACCGGCTACAAGCAGGAGCCCTATGTCTATGGCTCCCTCGGCGGCGACGATGTGCCGCTGGTCGCGACCAAGCCTGCCGCGACCGGTCCGCAGGCCAATCCGCAGGATTCTATTCGCAGGGATTACGAACTCGCGCTGCAGCTTGCCACGCGCGACGGCTGGGAGGCCTTCCTGGCGCAATATCCCGAAGGTTTCTACGCCAATCTGGCCAAGGGCCAGATGAACAAGATCGCCGCTGAAGAGACGCGCGCGTCGGCCGAGCAAAAAGCGAATGCGGCCGAGCAGCAGAAGGCAAGGCTCATTGCCGAACGCGCCCAGAAGGCCGAGCAGGACAAGGCGGCCGCGGCCGCCAAGGCTGCCGAAGAGGCCCGGATCGCGGCCGAGAAGCAGAAGCAAATCGAGCAGGCGAAGGCGGACGCAGCGGAGCACCAGCGCAAGCTGGCCGAGGCTGCCGCAGCGAAAGCACAGGCAGAGAAGCAGGCCGCGGAGAGGGCCAAGGCCGAGCTTGCCGCCAAGCAGGCCGCAGAGAAGGCGGAGCAGGCTGCAAAGCCTGTGGCCGATCGGCAGATTCCTGAGGTCGAGCAAAAAGTTGCAGCCCTTTCACCGGCGCCGGCATCCACATTGTCGGCGGCTGATCTGACAAAATCCGTGCAGAGTGAATTGCGCCGCGTTGGCTGTCTGTCCGCCACCGCCGACGGCGACTGGAGCGCCGCCTCGCAGCGCTCGTTGACACTGTTCAACAAATATGCCGGTACACAGTTCGACGCCAAGCTCGCCAGCGTCGACGCGCTCGATGCGCTGAAAGCGAAGCCAGGCCGGGTTTGTCCGCTGGTTTGCAATTTCGGCTTCAAGGCGGATGGTGATCAATGCGCGAAGATCACCTGTCGCGCCGGCTATCGCGTCGGTGACGACAACGAGTGCGAAAAGATTCAGGAGAAGAAGCCGGTCGCCACGCGTGAGGATTCGCGGAGGCGGGATACGGACCGGAAGGACACAGAGTCCACGCCATCGAAGCCGCAAGCATCTGGGCAGATATTTTGCAATGCCGCTGGCTGCCGCCCTGTCGGCAAGGGATGCAGAATAGAACGCGCCAGCACCTCTGATGCGAGCTCAGTGATGTCTGGCCGGACGAAGGAAGTGTGCAATTAGGGTATCTCCTGAGTGGCCGCATAGGTCTGGGCGTTTTTCATGATTGTTCGAAGCCTATCGATATTGATGTGCGGTCTGTGGCTCGGGTGCGGCGCTGCCCTGGCCGACAAGCGCGTTGCGCTCGTCATCGGCAACTCCGCCTATAAAAACGCGCCGCGGCTCGCGAACCCGGTGAATGACGCCGGCCTAGTCGGCGGCATGTTCAGGAATGCGGGTTTCGATACGGTTGAGATCAGGCTGGATCTCAATGCCAGCGAAATGCGGCGATCGCTACGAGAGTTCGCGGCCAGGACGCGCGATGCCGACATGGCGGTGATCTACTATGCAGGCCACGGCATCGAACTGGACGGCAGCAACTATCTCGTTCCGACCGATGCCATGCTGGAAACCGACGGCGATGTCCTCGACGAGACGATCGCGCTTGATCGCGCGCTGTATGCTGTCGAACCAGCCAAACAACTCCGTCTCGTCATCCTCGATGCGTGCCGTGACAATCCCTTCGCCAAGACGATGAAGCGCACACTGGCCTCGCGCGCGATTGGGGGCGGCCTTGCCAAGGTCGAGCCGACCAGTCCGAACACGATGATCGCGTTTGCGGCCAAGGCGGGATCGACGGCGTCGGATGGCGACTCCCGCAACAGCCCGTTCGCGGTCGCGCTGACCGATCATCTGCCGAAGCCCGGGCTCGACTTGCGCAAGGCGTTCGGGTTTGTCCGTGACGACGTCTTGAAGAAGACCGGCAACAAGCAGGAGCCGTATGTCTATGGCTCTCTGGGTGGCAGCGATGTGCCGCTGGTGCCGGTGAGGCCGGCCGCCGTAGCCGGTCCGCAGGCAAATCCGCAGGACAGTGTGCGCAAAGACTACGAGCTTGCCCTTCAGGCCGGCCTGCGTGAAGCTTGGGAGGCATTCCTCCAGACCTATCCGGACGGCTTTTACGCCAACCTCGCCCGCGTGCAGTTGAAGAAGATTGCTGCCGAGGAGGATCGCACGGTGGCGACCGAGAAGGCGCGTCTGGCCGAACAGGAGAAGGCGAGGCTCGCGACCGAACGAGCCCAGAAGGCCGAGCAGGAGAAAGCCGCCGCCGCTGCCAAAGCCGCGGAAGAGGCGCGGATTGCGGCCGAGAAGGCCAAGCAGATCGAGCAGGCCAAGGCGGAGGCGGCCGAACGAGATCGCAAGGCGGCGGAAGCTGCCGCGGCCAAGTCGCTCGCGGAGAAGCGGGCGCTGGAGAAGGCGGCAGCTGAGGCGGCAGCGAAGCAGGTAGCGGACAAGCAGGCGGCTGATTCCGAAGGCAGGAAGGTCGCCGCGCTGTCGCCGCCGCCGCCAAGCGCTCCGCCACCCGGCGACCTCGCGAAATCCGTCCAGAACGAATTGCGCCGGGTCGGCTGTCTTTCGTCCGCCGCTGACGGCGACTGGAACGCTGCAACGCAGCGCTCGCTGACACTGTTCAACAAATATGCCGGCACCCAGTTCGACGCAAAGCTCGCGAGTGTCGACGCGCTCGATGCGCTGAAGGCGAAGCCGGGGCGGGTCTGCCCGCTGGTATGCAATTTCGGCTTCAAGGCCGACGGCGATCAATGCGCGAAGATCACCTGCCGCGCCGGCTATCACGTCGGCGACGACAACGAGTGCGAGAAGATTCAGGAGAAGAAGCCGGTCGCGGCGCGCGAGAATTCGAAGAGGCGCGACAGCGACCGCAGAGATGCTGAGTCTACGGCGCCAAAGTCACAAGCCTCCGGCCAGATGATCTGCAACGGCGCCGGATGCAGACCGGTCGCGAAGGGCTGTCGCCTTGGGCTCGTGCCCAATGCGAACGCCAGCTTAAAAATCACCGGTGAGGTCTGCAACTGAGGTCTAGGCAGCGGTGATGTCCGGCCGGACTAGACACGCCTGCGATTGAGGTGAGGAGACGACACGAGCCTTGCATGCCTCGCCGCAAGCGATCATCATCCCCAAAAAAATGGGGGAAACCGATGCCACAACTCTCTCGCCGCCGCCACCTTCAGCAATTGTCGGCCGTGTTCGGATCCGCGGCGCTGGCCGGGTGGTCAAGGCCGGCATCGGCTTCGGAGGCAGACATTCCTCCCGAGGGCATCGGCAAGGGCATCAAGCACATCTCCTATAGCGACATCGGCGGACGGCCCGACAGCGTGCAGGTGATGTTCAACCGGCAGCACGTCTATGTCGGGCACATGTTCAGCGACGGCGTGACGATCCTGGACGCATCCGATCCGCGTGCGCTGAAGCCGGTCAATTTCTTCACCGCAGGACAATACACCCGCACCCACCATTTGCAGGTGGCGGAAGATTTGCTGCTGCTTGCGAACGGCGCCAACATCGTCGCGCTGCAGTCCTACGACAACATGCGCGGCTATTTCGAGAACACGCTGGTCGACAGCATCACCAAGGCAAAGAAATTCCGCTGTGGGCTGTCGATCCACGACATATCCAAGCCGAACGAGATGCGCGAGATCGCTTTTCTCGAAATGCCCGGCTTCGGCATCAACCGGCTGTGGTGGCCAGGCGGCCGCTATGCTTATGTGTCGGCACATCTCGACGGGTTTACCGATCACATCCTTTGCGTGGTCGATCTCAAGACCATCACGAAACCGGAGATCGTCGCGAAATGGTGGCTGCCGGGCATGAACCGCGCGGCTGGCGAGCCGGCGACGCCAAAGGGCAAGCGCTTTGCGCTCCATCACATGATCACGGCGGGTGATCGCGGCTATGCTGCCTGGCGCGATGGCGGCTTCACCATTCATGACATCAGCGATCCCACCAATCCAAAGCTGCTGTCCCACATCAACTGGTCACCGCCCTTCGCCCGCGGCACGCATACACCGCTGCCGCTGCCCAAGCGACAGCTCGCAATCGTCGCGGACGAAGCCAATGCGGATCAGTGCGCCAAAGGCCTGTTCCATACATTCGTTCTCGACGTGCGGGCGCCTGGAAACCCGGTGCCGATCGCAACCCTGCCGACCCCGCGCGAACGCGATTTCTGCTCGAACGGTACCTTCGGACCGCATAATCTGCACGAGAATCGCCCGGGCTCGTTCCAGAGCGAGGAGACGATCTTCGCGACCTACAACAATGCCGGCGTCAGGGTGTTCGACATCAGGGACGCCTTCGCACCGAAGGAGATCGCGTATTGGGTGCCGCCGCCACCGAAAAAGCTCATCGACCCCCGCCCGAAGGTCGCGCTCGCAGCCAAGACCTGCGACGCCTATGTCCGGCCGGACGGGCTGATGTTCGTCTCCGACTGGAACGCCGGCATGCACGTGCTGCAATATCAGGGATGAGCGGAGAAGTGCGTAGGGTGGGTTAGTCCTGCAGATGCGCAAAGCGCATCTGCTCGGCGTAACCCACCTCTTCTGTTTCCGTGGACAGAGACGGCGGTGGGTTACGCCTTCGGCTAACCCACCCTACGAATCCGACTAACCCGCCGGCATCCGCGTCTCCACCAGACGCGCCCAATACGATGCGCCGTGGCCGAGGATGTTGTCGTTGAAGATGTAGGCCGGGTGGTGGCACTCGTTGCCGTCGCCCATGCCGACCAGGATCATCGCGCCGGGGCGCGCTTCCAGCATGAATGAAAAGTCTTCGGCGCCCATCATGGGAATGAACTTGTCGTTGACGCGCTCGGCACCGACGATGTCGCGGGCGACGTCGGCGGCAAGACCGGCCTCGCGGGCATGGTTCATCGTCACCGGATACATCCGCGTGTATTTGGTCTCCGCCGAACCGCCATAGGCGCGCGCAACGCTGTCGGCGACCTCGCCGATACGGCGCTCGACGAGATCGCGCACTTCAGGGTCGAGCGTGCGCACGGTGCCGCCGAGCTCGGCGATCTCCGGGATGATGTTGAAGGCCGTGCCGGAGTGGAATTGCGTGATCGAGATGACGGCGGATTTCAGCGGATCGACGTTGCGCGCGACGATCGATTGCAGCGCGTTGACGATCTGCGCGCCGATCAGCACGCTGTCGATGGACTTGTGCGGACCCGCGCCGGCATGGCCGCCCTTGCCGTGGACCGTGATCTGAATGTTGTCGGAGGAGGCGAGCATCGCGCCTGGCGTGGTCGCGAAATGCCCTTCTGGCAGGCCCGGCATGTTGTGCATGCCATAGACCTCCTGGATGTTCCAGCGCGTCATCAGCCCGTCCTCGACCATCGCCTTGCCGCCGCCGCCGCCTTCTTCCGCAGGCTGAAAGATCACGACCGCGGTGCCGTCGAAGTTGCGCGTCTCGGCGAGATATTTGGCGGCGCCGAGCAGCATGGCGGTGTGGCCGTCATGGCCGCAGGCGTGCATCTTGCCGGGGACCTTGGAGGCGTAGGCGACGCCCGAGGTCTCCATGATCGGCAGCGCGTCCATGTCGGCGCGCAGGCCAATGGTCTTGCCCGAGGCGGATTTGCGGCCGCGGATCACACCGACGACACCGGTGCGGCCGATGCCCGTCACCACCTCGTCGCAGCCGAACTCGCGCAAGCGGTCGGCAACGATGCCGGCGGTGCGGTGGACGTCGTATTGCAGCTCCGGGTTCTCGTGGAAGTCATGGCGCCAGGCGGCCATTTCGTCGGAGAGGGCGGCAACGCGGTTGACGATGGGCATGGAGGCTCCGTCTCTGTTGTTGTTGCCGGATGAGCGAAGGGCCATCCGGGATCTTTTGTGAGAGAAGTCCCAGGTATCGCTGCGCTCACCCGGGCTACGAATGACGTTCAGCTTTCGCCGAACACGCGCTTGAAGATCGTGTCGACGTGCTTGAAGTGATAGCCGAGGTCGAACTGCTCCTCGATCTCGGCGTCGGTGAGATACTTCTTCACTTCAGCGTCCTTCTTCAGGAGCTGGAGGAAGTCGCCTTCGCCGCGCCAGACCGGCATGGCGTTGCGCTGCACGAGCTTGTAGGCGTCCTCGCGGCTCGCGCCCTTCTGGGTCAGCGCCAGCAGAACACGCTGCGAATGCACGAGGCCGCCGAGGCGGTCGAGGTTCTTCTGCATGTTGGCGGGATACACCAGCAGCTTGTCGATCAGGCCGGCGAGGCGGACCAGCGCAAAGTCGAGCGTCACGGTCGCATCGGGGCCCATCATGCGCTCGGCGGATGAGTGCGAGATGTCGCGCTCGTGCCAGAGCACGACGTTCTCCAGCGCCGGCGTCACATAGGCGCGCACCATGCGCGACAGGCCGGTGAGGTTTTCCGAGAGCACCGGATTGCGCTTGTGCGGCATCGCGGACGAACCCTTCTGCCCTTCGGAGAAGAACTCCTCGGCTTCCAGCACTTCGGTGCGCTGCATGTGGCGGACCTCCACCGCGAAACGCTCGACCGAGGCGGCGATCACGCCGAGCGTCGAGAAATACATCGCGTGGCGGTCGCGGGGGATGACCTGCGTCGAGATCGGCTCGGGGACGAGGCCCATGGCCTTTGCAACATGCTGTTCGACGCGCGGATCGATCTGGGCAAAAGTGCCGACCGCACCGGAGATGGCGCAGGTCGCGACTTCCTTCCGCGCCGCGACCAGGCGCTCCCTAGCGCGCGAGAATTCCGCATAGGCATAGGCGAGCTTGAGGCCGAAGGTCACGGGTTCGGCGTGGATGCCGTGGCTGCGGCCGATGGTCGGCGTCATCTTGTGCTCGAAGGCGCGCTTCTTCAGCGCAGCCAGCACCTTGTCGAGGTCGGCGAGCAGCAGGTCGGCGGCGCGGGTGAGCTGGACGTTGAGGCAGGTGTCGAGCACGTCTGAGGAGGTCATGCCCTGGTGCACGAAACGCGCCTCGGGGCCGACGATCTCGGCGAGGTGGGTGAGGAAGGCGATGACGTCGTGCTTGGTCTCGCGCTCGATCTCGTCGATGCGGGCGACGTCGAAGGTGGCGTTCCTGGCCTTGGCCCAGACCGTTTTGGCGGCGTCCTTGGGGATAGTCCCAAGCTCGGCGAGGGCGTCCGCCGCGTGCGCCTCGATCTCGAACCAGATCTTGAACCGGGTCTGGGGCTCCCAGATCGAGGCCATTTCCGGGCGGGTATAGCGGGGGATCATTGGACTGCTCCAGGAAGGTGGGCGGGCGACCCACGAGGGGCGACCTGCCAGAATGTTTTTTACGCCGTGATTTAGCAGAGGGGAGAGGGCGAAACAAACGGCGGCGACAAGGTAGCGGGGGATGTTGGGCTGGGCGGTGATCGGCCCGGCCACCCCGGGCGATGGGTGGCCCACGCCGAGGGGGGGGCAGATATTAACTGTCAATCACGGACTGACAGATATTGAAATCTGTCAGCGAGACGTGTATATCCGTTCTCAGACGCTCCGATTGGGCGTCTGGCGGCATCCCGGGAGCCCGACGTCCCAGACAGATGGGGATTGAGGGTCGCAATCGAACAACGGGGACCGCCAATTGATTGGAGACTTACGACAATGACGACCGAAATCATCAATTTGACCGGGACGATTGGGCATTGGCTCAATTTACTGGTGGCGCGCCAGATCGCGGCGCAGGCTGCAAAACTGCCTCATTAAGGCGAGAGCTTTCCGAAACGACCGGCACGGGCGCTTCGGAAGCAGCTCCGTCGCCGGGTAACTGAGCCCTCAACGGGAACATGGTGCTGGCATGAACGAAGCCGTTATCTTGACGCCGGAGCGGATCCTCGAAGTGACCGAGGACGTGCTGCGGCGTTACGGACTCGCCAAGGCCACCGTGGTCGACGTGGCCCGTGCGCTCGATGTGAGCCACGGCAGCGTCTACCGCCATTTTCCGAGCAAGGCCTCCCTGCGCGAGGCCGTCGCCAAACGCTGGCTGGACCGCATCGACGCGCCGTTACGCCAGCTGGCCGAAGAGCAGGGCCCGGCTCCGGCGCGGCTCGACCGCTGGCTGCGCACCCTGTTCGCCGCCAAGCGTTCGCGCGTGCTCGACGACCCCGAGATGTTCGACACCTATCTGACTCTGGCGCGCGAGGCGTGTGCAGCCGTCAAGTGTCACAAGGACACCATGATCGACCAGATTGCGGCGATCCTGACCGATGGCGTGAAGCAGGGCGTGTTCGAGGTGGGCGACGTCAAGACCACCGCACGCGCCATCTTCGATGCCACCGTCCGCTTCCACCATCCGGCCCACGCCGACGAATGGAAGGACGCCGATCTCTCGGCGCGTGTCGATGCGACGCTGGCGCTGCTATTGCGCGGGCTGAAGGCGTAGGCCGAACACCTCCACGCCGTCCCAAAGCCGTTCGATAGCCAGCATTGGCGCCGCTTAATTATCCTTCGACCTTGTGGGCGAGCGCACCATCGCGGAGCGAACGCGGATGGTGGGCCTTTTTCCGCCCACGAAGGGCGGTACCCGCCAACGGCACGACCGGCGGGCTTTCCGGATACGCATTGACTTCGATTTCGACCAGGTCCTTCGCCCGCTTTCGAAGCCTGTAGAATGCAAGCTCTTGCTCGAGCATGGGGCAGTGGAATCGAATCGTTGCTGTGTCTGGCAAGCGACAGAGTTCATCGATGAGCTCGCCGACAGTGATGAGCGCGGGATAGGTAGCTTCGCGGATAGCCTTACTCATGGCGGAACTCCTTCACTCCAGTACTAACCAGAGTTCGACGGCCTCCGTTCCAATCCGCATCGCAAGGCGGTCGAAATATCCTTGGATATGCCCGCATACGGAGGAGGGTTCTGGGCTCCTACCTCCAAGGAGGGGCGAGCATCTAGATTTTAGTCAGTCCACAACTGGCCGCCAACCGCACAAGCTGCGCATCCGTGCGCGCGCCGGTCTTGGTCTTGATCAGGTAGTGATAGTTCTGCACTGTCTTGACGCTGAGATTGAGATGCGCAGCGATCTGTTCGGTCGTGGCGCCGCCGGCGAACTGGCGCAGGATCTCGATCTCGCGTTCGCCCAGCTGATCCAGCGCAGAGCCCGCCGACAGGCTGTCCTCGGCCAGGATGTGCGCGATGTCGTCGCTCATGGCGCGTTCGCCGCGCGCAACGCTCCGGATCGCGGACACGACCGCGGACGGCTCGCTGCTCTTGGTGACGAAGCCGCTGGCACCGGCACTGAAAGCTGCCTTCACCAGCACGGCCTCGTTGTGCATGGTGAAAACGAGGATCCGCGCCCGCGGGCTGCGCGCGCGGATGTTGCGGATGGCTTCCAGCCCGCTCGCGCCCGGCATCGAGATATCAAGTACGACGACATCAGGATCGCGCGCCTTGAAGGCGCTGTAGGCATCCGCGGCGTTGTCGGCTTCCGCCACGACATGCAGATCGCCCTGGCTTTCCAGCACGCGCCGATAGCCTTGCCGTACGATCGGATGATCGTCGACCAGCAGCACGGAGATGCCTGTTGCCGTAATCTCGTTCATCCCGTCCTCACGCGGCGAGCGGGATGGTGGCGGCGACGCTGAGTCCGGCATGGGCGGGCAGGATCGACAATGATCCACCGGCCGCCGCGAGCCGTTCGCGGATGCCGGTGAGGCCGAAGCCGGCCGACTGCTCAACGCGTGCCGCGTCGCCGCCGCCATCGTCCTCGATACGGATCAGCAACGCATCGTCGTCGCCCGCGCGTCGCTCGACGCTGAGCGAAATCTCGCGTGCCGCGCCGTGGCGCAACGCGTTGGTCAGGCATTCCTGCGCGACGCGATAGGCGGTGGTCGCGGCCGGGCCGCTGATGTCGGTGAAGTCGCCCTTGAGATCGAGCTGGATCGTCGGCCGCGCGGAGCTCTGCGAGCGCCAGCTATCCACCAGATTCACAAGGCTCGCCTCCAGCCCAAGCTCGGCGGGCAGGGGATTGCGCAGGCGCTTCAGCGCGTCGCGCAGCGAGGCCATCAGATGATGCGTGGCCTGCGAGATCATCCGCGCGTCCTGCACGATGTCGTTGCGCTTGTCTTCTTTCGTGCTCGCCGTCTCGATGGTGTTGGCGAAGGCGAGGATGGCCGAGAGATTTTGTCCGAACTCGTCGTGCAGCTCGCGGGCGAGCGCGCGGCGTTCGTCGTCGCGGATCTCGATCAGGCGCCGCGTCAGCGCCGCGCGCTGCTCGGTCGCTTCCTCCAGCCGCCGGCCGAGCTCGTCGACGGCGCTGCCGATCATCGCCAGCTCCATCGAGCGGAAGCGCGGCAGTTTCGTGCGATACTGACCGCGCGCCATGCGCTGCAAGGCGGTCACGATCGTGCGCGCCGGCGCCAGCGCATGCGCGATCGCGAGCGAAGCCAGCAGCGCGATCGCCGCCGCCATCAAAAGCGCGACGTCGATTACGTTGAGGATGTATTCCCAAGCGAGCGAGATGGCAGCTGCGGCATCCGGCGTCGCGACCACCGTTCCGGCGGTCGCCGCGCGGGGACTGACCGGCCGTATCACCTCCGCATGGCTGCCAAGGAAGGTCGGCACAATTGACGCGAACCAGCGCGGAGGCGTCTTGCCGAGCCCCTCGCTCTGGCCGCAGAGCGGCTTCTCGAATGCGATAGCGGGTTGGAACTCCACGCAGACGCCGGGTGAGATCAGCTTCATCGTCTCCAGCGTGCGCCACTCCGGAACCGGCAGGAGCTGCTCGCGTGTTCTGCTGCTACGCAACAGGAATTCGTGCCAATACAGGGCCTGAAGCGCCTGGGCGACCCGCTGCGCCGAGGCCGCAGTCGCCCGGTCGACGCTGCGATAGGCGTCGAACGTCGCCCAGATGGTCGCCGCGCCAAGGCAGAGGGCGACGATGAGAAACAGACGGGCGACAAGCTGAAGCACAAGGCGCATGCGATCACCCCAAAGTTTGGTAAGGTCAGCCTAACAACGCCGCCGCGCCTTGCCAATTGCGAGGCACGGCAAGATGGCAGCTCGGGCAAATTT
Organism: Bradyrhizobium sp. F1.13.3; assembly: GCF_040548265.1. Taxonomy (NCBI): domain Bacteria; kingdom Pseudomonadati; phylum Pseudomonadota; class Alphaproteobacteria; order Hyphomicrobiales; family Nitrobacteraceae; genus Bradyrhizobium; species Bradyrhizobium sp. F1.13.3. Next base: position 483,984 of record NZ_JBEPRI010000003.1, read on the forward strand.
CCCAAGCCGGATTGGGCATGGCTCTTTGGACCGGGCGCGGCGGCTTTGATCTAATGGGCAGGAAATCGCGGCAGGCCAATCTTTAGAGGCCAGGAGCAGTGCAGCATGAGTTCGATGACGATTGGGCCGATCGCGGGGCCTGCTGCCGACCCATCCGAGCGCAGCGCGCTCCTGTTCTGGATGATCTTCACCGGGCTTTCGATCTTCGCCGTCGTGCTGCTGTGGCGGTTCGGCCTGATCCGTCTGATGCTGACCTCGGACCGGACCTACATTTCCAGCGTGATCGCACTGCTCTATGTGCTCACCTGCGGCCACTGCTTCCTGCGAACGCGGGCCATTGCCCGTGAGGGCGCGGCGGCCCGGCGCTGCCGGGCGGCGCTCGCGGCACCCGACGGCAGCAAAGTGCTCGATGCGAGCGCGACCGCATTGCCGCGCGGGCTGGTCCGCGACCATATCGACAGCCTTGTGACAAAGGCCGCCGCGCAGGACTACCGTCCGGTGGACCAGACGCTATTGCTGCGGACGCTTGCCGACCGGCTGCGCGGCTCCAATGGCTTCGGGGCCTTCGTCTCGGATACGCTGATGAAGCTCGGCCTGCTCGGCACCATCGTCGGCTTCATCATCATGCTGGCGCCGATCGCGGGGCTGGATGCCGCCGACAAGGTCGCGATGCGATCTTCGATGGGGCTGATGAGCGACGGCATGGCGGTCGCGATGTACACGACACTGGCGGGCCTGGTCGGTTCGATCCTGGTCCGCATCCAGTATTACATGCTGGATGCCGCGACCCAGCGGGTGTTCTCGGATGCGGTGGTGCTGACCGAGACCTATGTGACGCCGGTGCTGGAGCGCAAGGGTTTTGGAATCGAGGGGTCTGGAATCAAGGGCGCCGGAAGCCAGTCATGATGGATGATTTCGGCCTCTATCCGCGCGAGGAGCCGTTCGACCCGCTGGGCGTGATGCTGTTCAAAGCCCTCCAGGTGATCGCTTTCCTGTTCTTCCTCGCACTGCTCGCCGTCTCGCCGGACGCCAAGGACGGCAAGATCGATTCCAAGGCCGAGTTCATGATCACGCTGGACTGGCCGGACAGCCATCCCGACGATCTCGATCTGTTCGTGCAGGATCCCGTGGGCAATATCGCCTGGTATCGCCACCGCGAGGCCGGCTTCCTCACGCTCGACCGCGACGATCGCGGCGGAGCCAACGACTTCATCGTGGTCAACGGCAAGAAGATTGCCTCGCCGATCCGCGAGGAGATCGTCACCGTGCGCGGCATCGTCCCCGGCGAATACACCGTCAACGTCTCACATTTCGTGGCCACGACCGGCGAACCCGTCACGGCCAATGTGAAGGTGCAGAAGCTCAATCCGACGGCGCAAGTGGTCTTCGACAACAAGTTCACCCTCGACCACACCGGCGACGAGAAGACCGCGGTGCGGTTCCGGCTCGATGCCGAAGGCAAGGTCGTCAATGTGGATCAGCGGCCGAAATCGCTGTTGGAGACTTTTCGCAGCAATTGGCGCAACGGCGCCGATCTTGACCCGAACACCGGCGTGAGCAAGAACGCCGTGAGGGTGCGCCGTGACTAGCTTGCAGACGGTCATCCTCACGCTATCGATAGCCTATGCCGTCATCGGCGCGCTGCTGCTGGTCGTGCTGGTCTATGCGCGGCTGCACTGGTCGATCAAGGCCGTCGCGGTGATCGTGACCAGCGCGTTCTATGTCGTCAGCTTCACCGAGATGCGCGGGCTGCTCGGCTGGGCGAGCGCCGATCGGCTGCCGGTGAGCTTCAAGCTGCTGAAGGCCCGTATCGTCGAGCCGCATTCGCTGGAGGGCGATCCCGGCTCGATCTATCTCTGGGTCGAGCAGCTCGACGAGGACAATCGCCCGAGCGGCATACCGCGCGCCTTTCGTGTGCCCTACAATGACCGGCTGGCCGACAAGACCCACGCGGCGGAGAACGAGATCGCGCTGGGACATCCGCAAGGCGGCCGGGCCGCCGATTTCGGCGGCGGCGATGGCAGCCTCATCGACATGGTCCGGGAATATGTGACGCCTAAGACCATCATGGAGACGAGTGGCGGAGACTCCTCGACCGGCGAGTTCAGCGCTCCGCAGGCCGGCGCGCAGGGCGCCGTGTTCACCCCGATTCCGCCGCCCCGGATGCCGCCGAAGGACGAGCAATAGGCTCTTCACCATCGCGACAGGGCAGCGCTGGCAAACCGCGCGCCGCTGGCGCATGTTCTTGACCTCCCTCAATTTGGCCTCATCGGCTCCCAATAAGGTTCGAGGGTGGAGGGTGCGTGCTTCTCGCTGTTTTCTCGGATATCCACGGCAACCGGCAGGCGTTCGAGGCGTGCCTGAAAGTCGCGCGGGCGCGTGGCGCCGAGCGCTTCATCTTGCTTGGCGACTTCGTCGGCTATGGCGCCGATCCGGAATGGGTGGTGGATACCGCGATGGAGCTGGTTGCCCAGGGCGCCGTCGCCGTGCGCGGGAATCATGACCAGGCAGTGAATTCCTCGGCCGAGACCATGAATGCCGAGGCGCAAATCGCGATCGAATGGACCCGCGGCCGGCTCGACACCGCGCAGCGGCGGTTCCTGGCGGAATTGCCGATGCTGGTGGAGGACGGCGATCGCCTGTTCGTGCATTCGGAAGCCTCCAGTCCCCGAAGCTGGCACTATGTCCGATCGACGGCGGACGCCGCCAAAAGCCTGATCGCGACGCCAGCTCATGTCACGTTCTGCGGCCACATCCACCGCCCGGCGATCTACTCGATGTCGGTGACGGCGAAGATGTCGGGACTCGTGCCTAAGACCGACGTCTCCGTGCCTTTGCTGCGCGGGCGGCAATGGCTTGCTGTGCTTGGCTCGGTCGGCCAGCCGCGCGATAACGATCCATCCGCGGCTTTCGCGCTGTTCGACACGGTCTCGTGTCTGATCACCTATTGCCGCGCGCCCTACGATGTCGAGACGGCCGCAAGCCGGATCCGCGAGAACGGCCTGCCGCATTGGCTCGCCGACCGACTGTCGCAGGGACGCTAGAGGCCGATGCCGAAACCCCTCGTCAAATCGGGCGCAGAGATCGACGGCTACACGATCGGCGAATGCGTCCATGCCGGCGGCATGGCGACGCTGTGGACGGTCACCCATCCCGGCATCGACGTGCCGCTGCTGATGAAGATTCCGCGGGTATCGGAGGGCGAGGACCCCGCGGCGATCGTCTCCTTCGAAATGGAGATGATGATCCTGCCGCGGCTGGCCGGGCCGCACGTACCCTCATGTTTCGGCACCGGCGATTTCGCCCACCAGGCCTATGTCGTGATCGAGCGCATCTCCGGGACCACGCTCTACAAGCGGCTGCCCGACCTGCCGCTGCCGTATGACGAGGCGCGGCAGCTCGTCGCCAGGATCGCGACGGGGCTCGCGGATTTGCATCGGCAGAACGTGATCCATCACGACATCAAGCCGAGCAGCATCATGTTCCGCGAGAGCGGCGAGGCGGTGCTGATCGACTACGGCTTGTCGCATCACAACCATCTGCCGGACCTGTTGCAGGAGGAATTCCGCCTGCCTTACGGTACTGCGCCCTATATGGCGCCGGAACGGCTGTCAGGGGTGCGAGACGATCCGCGCAGCGATCTGTTCTCGCTCGGCGTGCTGCTCTATTTCTTCACGACCGGCGAGCGGCCGTTCGGTGAGGGCGAGACTCTGCGTGCGATGCGGCGCCGGCTGTGGCGCGATCCGCACCCGCCGCGCTCGCTTCGCGCCGACTATCCGCCCTGGCTCCAGGAAGTGGTGCTGCGATGCCTCGAGATCGAGCCGGTGCGGCGCTATCCGACGGCGTCCCAGCTCGCCTTCGATCTCACCCACCCGGACCAGGTCAGGCTCACCACACGCTCGGAGCGGATGAAGCGCGATCCGCTAAGCGTCGCTTGGCGGCGCCGCTTCAACCAGGGCGTCATGCAGCCGCGCGCGAAATCGGATGTCGCAGCCCAGATCGCATCAAGCCCGATCCTCGCGGTCGCGCTCGACACCGTGGAAGGCGCCCCCGAGCTGAACGAAGCGTTGCGCGTCACCACCGAGCGCATTCTCGCCACGCTGCCGTCGGCGCGGCTCGCCTGTCTCAACGTGCTGAAGCTCAACCGCATCGCGATCGACAGGACGCTGGATGAGCAGGGCTCCAACAAGCATATCGACCGATTGGTGGCGCTCAGGCACTGGGCCACGCCGCTCAAGCTGGATGAAAGCCGGCTGTCGGCTCATGTGCTGGAAGCCGTCGATCCGGCCGCGGCCATCCTGGAGTTTTGCGAGATCAACCACGTCGACCACATCATTATCGGCGCGCGGCAGGGCTCGTTCAGGCGCACGCTGCTCGGCAGCGTTTCGGCCAAGGTGGCCTCGGAAGCGGCCTGCACCGTCACCGTGGTACGACCGCCGCGAATGGCTGCGGATGCGGGCGAGGTGGCCGGATAGGGCCGCGCTCCAAATCCTGGAAGGTTCAGGCCGCGTGAGCGGTATGGACGGAACGTTTGCGACGGATCGGCCAGGAGAATTGCGGGCCGGGCTCGCCGTGATCCGCGCTGCCGCCGAAGAACTGGATGATCTCGCGGCAGGGCTCGCAATTGAACAGGTTGCGCGACGCGGATGCCTTGGTCATTTCCTTCAGGCAGTTCGGGCAATGCGGCTTCATGAGCTTGGTCCAGAAAAAGAATTCAATGCCGGCGCGGTGACCGGAGCGGGTGATCCGGGTCCGTCTCGGGCCCGGTGTCGTCGCGCATCTCGCCTTCGGTGCGTTCGAGCCGACCGAAGAAAAAATCGAGGTCAGGATGCGGGCGCCGCGGGATGCGGCACCGGCGCTTCGGCTGACGTTTCACGAGCGCGATCTGCATGGGGTCAGGCCCGATACCAGTCGCGACGGGCGATGCGGGTCGAGCGAGCCGAGACCTTCACCGGTCCGGCCGATGGACCAAACACAACAAACGCACAAAAACCAAGCCACAACGCCACGCCAGTCCAAACCAGGGTCGTCGTCATGATGTGCTCCCGCGAAACAGGCAAGAATCACTAGCGGTGATTTGCGCGAATCAGGGAAGCCCGGAGGAGTACGGATTAAGGTTGCAAATTTAGGCATTGCGCGCCGCAACACCCGTAGAAGCCCACGTCTGCGGAGCTGTGCGGGCCCTCAGATCGCCTCGCCGCGTGCACCCGCGGCAGCGTTGCGGATCGCGGCGATGTTGGTCTTGTAGGCGTCCTGCGTGCCGCCCCTGAACACGGACGTGCCGGCGACGAAGGCATTGGCCCCGGCCGCAGCCAGCGGACCTGCGACGTCGGCGCCGACGCCGCCATCGACCTCGATGTCGATCGGGCGGCCCGCTGTCATTGCGCGGATGTCGCGGATCTTGCCGATCGCGGAGGGGATGAAGGCCTGGCCGCCGAAGCCGGGATTGACCGACATCACCAGCACGAGGTCGACCAGGTCCAGGACGTATTCGAGCGCGCTGATCGGCGTGCCCGGATTGAGCGAAACGCCGGCCTTCTTGCCAAGCGCGCGGATCGCCTGGAGCGAGCGGTGCAGATGGGGACCGGCCTCGGCATGCACGGTGATGTGGTCGCAGCCGGCTTTCGCGAAGGCCTCCAGATAGGGGTCGCAGGGCGAGATCATCAGATGCGCGTCGAAGATCTTCTTGGTGTGCGGGCGCATCGCCTTGATGACGTCGGGGCCATACGAGATGTTGGGAACGAAGTGCCCGTCCATGACGTCGAGATGGATCCAGTCGGCTCCCGCGGCGTCCACGGCGCGCACCTCCTCGCCGAGCCTGGAGAAATCCGAGGCCAGGATCGAGGGCGCGATTGCTAGGGGGCGGGGAGCGAAGGCTTGGGTCATGGTGGTTTCCCGTGGCGGCCGTGAAAGATGGACTCGCCTAACATGGGCCTCTCAGCCGGGCAATGCAGGGGCGGCGTGCTTCCTGTGGGCGGAAATTTCTGCCGCGACCGGCACGAATTGCCGGTGTTCCCGGGCCGTGCAAAGCGCGGTGAAAGCGGATTTCATTGAGCTTTTTGCGCTGGCACGGCGCTTGCTGACTTCACCTGAACAGAACATTGGCCGCGGCATGCCGCATCGGTTGGAGTTGTGCAATGTTGTTCGCTCTTGGGGCCGTATCGAGCGCGCTCGACGCGATCCAGTCGCTGACGAATTCGAAATCGTCCTCGTCGACGCAGAAGACGGGGTCCTCGCAAAAGCCGGCGACCAATCCGTTCGCGATCGACAGCGGCAGCAACAGCACGACCGGCGCGACCTCGCCGGTCAATGCGGGCAGAACCCCGCAGATCTCGCCGGAGACGATGAACGCGCTGTTCGCCGCGCAGAGCCAATCCTCGGAGAGTACGAGCAGCACAGCCAGCTCGACCTCGTCGAGCTCGACGTCCTCGTCCTCGACGCGCCGCGACGCCGCCTTGAAGGATCTGTTCTCGCAGATCGATGGGGACGGCGACGGCAAGATCACCAAGTCGGAATTCGAGAATGCGCTCGGCGCCGGCGGCACCAACCTCGCGCAGGCCGACGACGTTTTCTCGAAGCTGGATTCGAATACCGACGGCAGCGTCAGCCTCGATGAGATGTCGAAGGCACTGAAGAGCGGTCATCGCGGCCACCATCACGCGCAAGGTGCGGGCGATGCGTCCGGCAGCGGTTCGGATTCCTCCTCGCGATCCACCGGCGGCTCCACCTCGACCTCGACGACGGGCGCCGACGGCTCGACCACCACCACCGTCACCTACGCCGACGGCTTCAAGATGTCGACGACGGTCCCGGGCGCCTCCAGCTCGCGTAATTCAGCCTACGATCTGTTCGCACAGTTGATGCAGCGGCAAGGCGGGCAGGGACAAGGCGCCTCAGCGACTGTCGGTTCATCGATGTCGATGAGCGTGTAGCCCCGCTCACGGCTAACCGGCATATTCGTGAGTGATGTCACGAAAGACATACCGATCACGGATTTCGTGGTTGAAGAACGTACCCTTTGAGCGCGCATTCCTGAACGCCGCGGCGACCTCGGGCGGAACGTCCTCGTAGACATAGAGGCGTCCGCTGACGAAAGTCACCTTCAGTTCGCGCGTGTCGGGTGCATAGCGGAAAAAGCGGATCACGGAAGACGGCATGGCGGTGCACCTTGGCCCGTCAGGGTAACGCTGTGCCCGCCGTTTCGTTTCTAGCCAAACCGATCCTTCCACGCCGGCATCGCGCCGGCAAACGGCAGGGCCGTCGCATTGTAGACGCCGCGAGCGATCGCGCGTGCGACCACATTGGCTGCGACCGTGCCGAGTTCGGTAAGCCCGACCAGCGGTTCGATCGGCTTTTCGCCCGTTGCGGCGGCGAACAGCACGTCGCCGTCGGTCGGGGCATGCACCGGATAGATCGCACGGGCAAACCCGGTATGCGCGATCATCGCAAGCCGCTTGGCCTGTGCCTTGGTCAGCGTGGCATCGGTGACGACGAGGCCGATCGTGGTGTTCTCACGCGCGCTCGCTGCGGGGCCGCCCTTGATGCGCATCGCCAGCATGTCCGGCGTGAACGCGGACGGCAGACCGCGCCCGCCGAACTCGCCGTTCTCCTCGAATGGCGCGGCCCAGAACCAAGGCCCTTCGCCAACGGTCGTGCTGCCGACCGCGTTGACGACCATGATCGCTGCGACCTTGACGCCGTTGGCCAGGACCGCGGAGGCCGAGCCCAGTCCACCCTTGAAGGTCGCGGTGGTGGCACCAAGGCCGGCGCCGACGCTGCCCAGCGCGAAATCGTCGCTGGCGGCCAATGCTGCGGCGTAGCCGAGATCGCGATAGGGCGCGAAGCGTCCCCAGGCCTTGTCGCCACCGTTGAGCAGGTCGAAAACGATCGCGCCCGGCACGATCGGAATCACAGCCTCGCGAATCCGCAAGCCGCGGCCTTGTTCGGCGAGCCAGGCCTGGATGCCGCCGCCGGCGTCGATTCCAAAGGCGGAGCCGCCGGACAGCGCAATGGCGTCAACGCGATCGACGGTGCTGGCGAGGTCGAGCAACGCATCTTCGCGCGTACCGGGTCCGCCGCCGCGAACATCGATGGCCGCAACCGCGGGGGCGTCGAAGATGATCGCGGTCGTGCCAGTGGCGATTTTCGCATCTTCGGCGTGGCCGACGCGGACGCCGGCGATATCGGTGAGAAGGTTTTTCAAGGCGGCTCCGCGGGCTGAAAGGCGTTCGCTTCAGCGATATCGTAGGGATGCCGCACGCTCAACCCGCGAGCGCGGTCCTCAGCATCTTGGCGAGCTCGGACTTGCGGTAGGGCTTTGCCAGCAGCAGCACGCCGGAATCGAGCCGCCCGTGATGGACGATGGCGTTCTCCGTGTAGCCCGAAGTGAACAGCGTCTTCAAATCGGGGCGGCGGCGAGCCGCCTCATCGGCGAGCTGGCGGCCGTTCATGTTACCCGGCATGATGACGTCCGTGAACAGCAGGTCGATGTCCTTGTCGGCGTCGATGATGACGAGGGCCTCGGCCGCGTTGCCGGCTTCGAGTGCGGCATAGCCGAGGCTCTTGATCTGGGTCACGACATATTGGCGCACCAGCGCGTCGTCCTCGACGATCAGGATCTTCTCGTCGCCGCCGGTGACGGGCGCGTTCTGGAGCGCCTCGAATTCGGTCTCCTGCACGCCGCTCGAGCGCGGCAGGTAGATCTTCACGCTCGTGCCGTGGCCTTCCTCGCTGTAGATCTTGATGTGTCCGCCGGACTGCTTGACGAAGCCGAACACCATGCTGAGCCCGAGGCCGGTGCCCTTGCCGACCTCCTTGGTGGTGAAGAAGGGATCGAACACCCGGTCGATCAACTCCGGCGGGATTCCGGAGCCGGTGTCGCTGACGGCGATCATGACGTAATTGCCGGCCATCACGTCGGGATTCATGCTGGCATAGCCGTCGTCGAGGAAGATGTTGCGGGTTTCCAGCACCAGCGTGCCACCGTCGGGCATCGCATCGCGCGCGTTCAGCGCGAGATTGAGGATCGCGGTGGAAAGCTGGCCCGGGTCAATCAGTGCCGGCCACGCATCCTCGGTGAGTTGCGGCATGATGGTGATCTGCTCGCCGAGCGTGGGATGCAGGAGCTTTGCGGCCTCGAGCGTCAATGCGTTGACGTCGATTTCGCGCGGCTGGAGCGGCTGCTTGCGGGCGAAGGCGAGCAGATGCTTGGTCAGTTGCGCGCCGCGCTCGGCGGCGTCGTCGATCAGCTTGGTGATGGCGGCGAGCTCGGGACGGTCAGCGACGGCGTCCGCCAAAATGCCGATCGTGCCGGTGATGACGGTCAGCACATTGTTGAAGTCGTGCGCGACGCCGCCGGTCAATTGACCGATGGAATCCATCTTCTGGACGTGCCTGAACTGCGCCTCGGCGGCCTGCTTCTCGGTGAGGTCGCGGCCGATGAAGAAATGGCGCTTGACCGGCTCGGACCAGGTGCCCATCCAGTTCAGCGTGACCTCGTGACCGTCGTAGTGGTAGTAGCGCGCCTCGAAGCTGCGCTTGACCGCGCCGCGCCGCGCCGCGCGCATCTCGTCGCGCGTCTTCTGGAGGTCATCGGGATGAATGAACTCGGTCGCGCTGTGTCCGATCATGTCCTCCGGACTCAGGCCGAGAATGGTCTTCACGCTCGGGCTGACCTGGATGAAATTGCCAAAACCGTCGGTAACCAGGATCAGGTCCTGCGAGGTCTCAAAGATCCGCTGCCGCTCCTCGACCTCGCGGCGCAGTTTTTCCCGTGCCTGCTTCTCTTCCGTGATGTCGTGGGCGATCTTGGAAGCGCCGATGATCTGTCCGTTGGCTGATTTGAGCGGAGAAACATTCAGGACGACGTCGACCCGCCGGCCGTCCTTCCGGATCCGGACCGTCTCGTGCTGAGCGATCGTTTCGTTGCCGCCGACCCGGTTCAGGATGCCCCTGACCTCGGCCTTGCGATCCTCAGGCACGATGATGTCGATCGGTTGGCCGACGGCCTCCCCGGCGGCATAGCCGAACAGCTGTTCGGCGGCCTTGTTCCAGCCCGTGATGACACCGTCGAGCGTCTTCGTGATGATGGCATCATTGGCGGATTCGACGACGGCGCCGTACAGGGCAAGGCGCTTGCCATAATAGTCGCGATCCAATGCCGACTGCTGCCGCAGCCTGCCGACGAGACCCAGCGTATGCGCCTGAAGGCGGACATTTTCGATCAAAAGCACCGCGAGCACGAAGGTCGCCGCGCAGAGGCCGTAGAGGCGGCCAGCGTAGAAGCCGAGATCGAAGCGCGCGACGTTGACGATCGCCGACAGCGCGATGTCGAACAGCCATGCGCACATCACCACCATGAGCCAGACATCGATGACCGAATGCGGACGGCGGAACCACAGCGAGACCAGCGCTGCGAAGCTCAAGGACCAGACAAAGGACACCACGCCGATCATGATCTGCGTGTAACGGCCATCGCGCAGCAGGACCGGAAGCAGCCCGTGCTGGGCAGTGACGATCCAGGTCAAGACGATCATGACCGCGACGACGCCGACCACGCTGGCGCAGATCGCCTTGCTTGTCGAGCCCGCGATCCGGGCGCCGCCGTCGGCCTCCTTGAGCCAGGCATAGGCCAGCACGCAGAGCGGGAAGCCGCCGTGCCAGATCATGTAGAGCCAGACCGTGGTCTGCTGGTTTGCCCCCAGCAGCCCGGTCTGCGAAAAAAGTCCGGGGAAGGTGAGGGCATGGACCACGGCCGCGGCGGCGGTGAACAGATAGCCCGTCGCGAGCACGAGCAGCGCGCGGGTCCTGAGCACCGCAAACTGCGACAACAGCAGGACCGCGGTGACGATGTCCGCGACGACGAGGGCGGATTGATAGCTCGCGACGAAGGCTGGCACAGGCAGCAGCGGGATACCTGCAAAGGGCACGGCCACTGCGAACAGGATCGAGGAGACGCCGACGATCGCCAATGCTGCGCTGCGGTCTTTCGGGGTGGCCGGCAACGTCGAAAGGAATGTGTTCCGATCGGTTGTCGCGGACACGTGCAGCTCTCGCAGATCGGTCTTGAGCATTTTTGCCAATCTCATTTGGCCCAATCTATTTCCGCCCATGGTAGCGGGTTCTGGGCACGCATCATGACAAAACCCACTGCGACTCAACCGAAGGTTACAGCTTACTTAATTTTATGGGGAACGCGCACGGGGGATTGGGTAAGATGCGCTTTACTGGACGGTGCCATAATGCTCTCCCGCCGCTACGGGTTCCAGGTTTGAATCAGGCATTTTGATTTCAGGATCCGGGAGTTGTTCCCTATGCCCCGCGTTCTCATCATCGACGACCAGAAGGACGTCCGTGCGATGGTCGCGATCGTGCTGCGCGTCAACCGTTATGACGTCGTTGAGGCCGATAGCGGCGCAGCCGGGGTGAAAGCCTTCACCGAGGCCTGCTTCGACGCGGCAATCGTGGACATTTTCCTCGGCGATACCAACGGCGTCGAGGTCATCGCAACCCTGCGCGAGCTTGCACCGAGCCTCCCGGTCGTTGCCGTGTCGGGGATGACGGCGCTGGATTTCATGGAACAATCACCCCACCTCGCCAACGTGGTCTGCCTGCAAAAGCCGTTTCGGCCGAACGATCTTCTTCAAGCACTACGGAAGGCCCAAGCCGCGGCTGACAGCGCGCTGCCTGCAGCCGTCTGACCCTGCCGCAGGAAGAAACGCCCCGGGGCAAGCCGGGGCGCGATGATGATTGGACGAGGCCTTCAGGCCCCCCGGCACGCGTGCTTAGGTGCCGTTGCCGCTGATCGCGGCGTAGCCGCCCTTGGCGTCCCATTTGTAGACGACGTAGTCGAGCTGCTTGATGTCGCCCTTGGCGTCATACTCGATTGGCCCGATCACGGTGTCCCACTTGCCGGCCTTGATGGCCGCCATGACCTTCTTGGCGTCGGTGGTCCCGGCCTTCTTGGCCGCCTGCGACCAGACCTGCATCGCCGCGTAGGTGTAGAGCGTGTAGCCTTCAGGGTCGATGTTCTTGGCCTTGAAGGCCTCGACGATCTTCTTCGCGGTCGGCTTGTTGCGCGGATCGGGGCCGAAGGTGAACAGCGTACCTTCGCCGGCCGGGCCGGTGATGGAGGCATATTCCTTGTCGGCGAGGGCGTCGCCGGCCATCAGCACGGTCTTGAGGCCCTGGTCGCGCATCTGGCGCAGGATCAGGCCGCTCTCCTGATGGTAGCCTCCGACATAAACGAGATCGATGTTGTCGCGCTTCAGCCGCGAGACGATCGCGTTGAAGTCCTTGTCGCCCTTGTTGTAGGACTCGTACATCTTCTCGGTGACGCCAGCCTTGTTGAGCGCCTTCTTGGTCTCGTCCGCAAGACCCTTGCCGTAGGTGGTCTTGTCGTTGAGGATGGCGATATTCTTGCCCTTGTAGTTCTTCGCGATGTACTGGGCGGCGACCAGGCCCTGCTGGTCGTCGCGGCCGCAGACACGCGCTACGTTCCACAATCCGCTATCGGTGAACTTCGGATTGGTGGAGGCGGGAGTAATCTGGAGCACGTTGCCGTCAGCATAGGCTTCCGACGCGGGGATCGACGACGACGAGCAATAATGCCCGGCCACGAACGGGATTTTCGCGCCGGCGATCTTCTCGGCGATCGAGCGCGCCTGCTTCGGATCGCAGGCGTCGTCTTCGACGGACAGCGCGAGCTTCTTGCCATTGAGGCCGCCGGCGGCGTTGATGTCGGCGACGGCCATCTCGGCGCCGTTCTTCATCTGGCGGCCGAAGGCGGACTCGCCGCCGGTCATCGGACCTGCGACTGCGACGGTGACATCCTGCGCGAATGTCGCGCTCGACAGCGCGATCGATGCGCCGAATGCCAGACCGATGAGCTTCAGTGATTTCATGAGATACCTCGAGGGTGGTCGCCTGTGGAAGTTACCGGGCATGCCCGGTTCAAACCGGCGCCATTCTTGAATGAATTTGAGGAGAAGTCACCGGCAAAATACGGGCATTGGCAGAGATATCTCGCCTCATTCGGCCGCACGGGTTCGCTTTCGGGCGCCTCAACCGTGCCGGCCGCCTTCCAGGTAGGCGGCGCGAATCTCGGGGCGCTGCAACAACTCGGCACCGGTCCCGGCCAACGTGATCAGGCCATTGACCATGACATAACCACGATGGGCGAGTTTGAGCGCATGGTTGGCGTTCTGCTCGACGATCAGCACGGTCAGGCCGTCCTGCCGGTTCAGAGTGCGGATCGCATCGAAAATCTGGCGCGCGATCAGCGGCGCCAGACCGAGCGAGGGTTCGTCGAGCAGGAGCAGCCGAGGACGGCTCATCAAGGCGCGGCCGATGGCCAGCATCTGCTGCTCGCCGCCGGACAGGGTTCCGCCGCGCTGGGCGTAGCGTTCCTTCAGCCGCGGAAACAGCGCGAACACGCGTTCTAGCGTCGCCTCGCGTTCGGCGTCGGTGCATTCGGTGGCGTCCGCGCCCATCTGGAGATTTTCCGCCACGCTCATGCGCGGGAAGATGCGGCGGCCCTCCGGCGATTGCGCGATGCGCAAATGCGCGATCTCGTGGGTGGGCACTTCGGTGATGTCGCGGCCTTCGTACAGGATCTGGCCGGCGCGGGCGCGCGGCTTGCCGAAGATCGTCATCATCAGCGTCGACTTGCCGGCACCGTTGGCACCGATCAGCGCCACGATCTCGCCGGCAGTGATCTCGAGGTCGACGCCTTTCAGCGCTTCGATCTTGCCGTAGGCGGCGCGAAGGCCGCGGATCGCGAGCAGGGCAGTGGGCGACGTCACGACCCGCTCTCCATCACGGCCGCCGCCTCTTCCTCATCTGTGCCGAGATAGGCGGCGATCACCTTTGGATCGTCGCGAACCTCGCGCGGGGAGCCTTCAGAGATCTTCACCCCGTGGTCCATCACCACGATATGGTCGGAGATCTCCATCACGACAGACATGTCGTGCTCGATCAGCAGGATCGAGGTGCCGAGCTCGTTGCGGATCGACAGCAGCAACTCGCTCAGGGCGGCACTCTCGCGCGCATTGAGGCCGGCGGCGGGCTCGTCCAGGCACAAGAGCGCGGGCTCGGTGCACATCGCGCGTGCGATCTCGAGCCGTCGCTGGTCGCCATAGGCAAAATTACCGGCGGCATCGTCGGCGCGATCGAGCAAATTGACCCGCTTGAGCCAGTCGGTGGCGAGATCGATCGCGCGCTTCTCGGCGTCGCGGTAGACGGGCGCGCCAACGAGCCCGAGCAAGGTAAAGCCGGAGGCGCGCATCAGCGCGTTGTGCTGCGCCACCATCAGGTTTTCCAGCGCGGTCATGCCGGGAAACAGGCGGATGTTCTGGAAGGTGCGGGCGACCTTGGCCTGCTTGGCGATGCGGAAATCGTTCAGCCGCTCCAGCGCGATCACCTTGCCATCGTCATGGCTGAGGCGGATGGCGCCGCCGCTCGGCTTGTAGAATCCGGTGATGCAGTTGAACACCGTCGTCTTACCGGCGCCGTTGGGTCCGATCAGCGCGGTGATCTTCTTCCGCTCGGCAGCAAACGACAGGTCCTGCACCGCGACGATGCCGCCGAAGCGCATGGTGAGCCGGTCGACCTCGAGAATCTGGTCGCGGCTCATCCGTGCCCCTCCTTGACGAGTTCGGATGAGATCGCGTGTGCCTTGGTCAGATACACGGTCGGCGCGCGATGGCCGATCAGGCCGCGCGGCCGCCAGATCATGATCAGCACCATGGCCATGCCGAACACCAGCATGCGATAGCTCTCGAGGCTCCGGAATAGCTCGAAACCGCCGATCATGGCGAGCGCTGCGAGCGCGACACCAAGCTGCGAGCCCATGCCGCCGAGTACGACGATGGCGAGTACCAGTGCCGATTCCTGGAAGGTGAAGGATTCCGGGCTGATGAAGCCCTGGCGTGTCGCGAAGAACGCGCCGGCAAAGCCGCCGAACATCGCACCGGTCGCGAATGCCGTGAGCTTGGTCGTCGTGGTGTTGATGCCGAGCGCGCGGCAGGCGACCTCGTCCTCGCGCAGGGCTTCCCAGGCGCGGCCGATCGGCAGGCGGCGCAACCGGATCGTCACCCAGTTGGTGAGCAGCGCGAGCGCCAGGATCAGGTAGAACAGGAAGACGATGCGGTGGGTCGGCGAATATTCGATACCGAGCCTGGCGGCGAGCCCGTTGTCGCTGTTGTCGAGCGGGATGCCGAAGAAGGAGGGGCGGGGAATGCTGGAGACGCCGTTGGGACCGCCGGTCAGATCCTGCCAATTGATGATGACGAGGCGGATGATCTCGCCGAAGGCGAGCGTCACGATGGCGAGGTAATCGCCGCGCAGGCGCAGCACGGGAAAGCCGAGCAGCACGCCCCAGAATGCGGCGAGGACGCCCGCTAGCGGCAGGCAGATCCAGAACGACCAACCGAAATTGGTCGCGAGCAGCGCGTAAGAATAGGCGCCGACTGCATAGAAGGCGACGTAGCCGAGATCGAGCAGGCCGGCGAGGCCAACCACGACGTTCAGCCCCCAGCCCAGCATCACATAGGTGAGCACGAGGATGGCGAGATCGAGGATGTAGCGCTGGTCATAGAAGATCACGGGCACCAGCAGCGTGAAGATCAGGAGCGCCGGTGCGAGGTAGCGGCCGAGGAACGACATTCCGCTCTGCACCGCCGGCGGCACCAGCTTCTCGGCGCCGGTCGGACCGATCCATTGCTTGAGCAGCTCGAGCACGATCGAGCCGCCGAATACCGCGGCGACGAGGGAGGCGACCTCGCCGAAGCGCGTCCAATAGGTGAGCTGGCCGTCTGAACCGGCTTCGGTGCGGACGCCGACCATCAGCGAGAACAGCACCAGCGCGATCAGCGCGTTGAAGCCGGCGGTCTTCAGGAGAGCGGGGATGCCCGATGCAGCTTTGGCCGTATTGATCGAGGGTGTGTTCACGCGCGACCGTCAGACTTTTTCGACTTCGGGACGGCCGAGCAGGCCGGTCGGCATGAAGATCAGCACGACGATCAGGATCGAGAACGCGGCGACGTCCTTGTATTCGACCGAGAAATAGGCCGACCAGAACGTCTCGATCAGACCGATGGCGAGCCCCCCGAGCATGGCGCCGGGCAGCGAGCCGATGCCGCCGAGTACGGCCGCAGTGAACGCCTTGATGCCGGCGACGAAGCCCATGAAGAAATCGACCAGGCCGTAATAGAGCAGGTACATCAGGCCGGCCACTGCGGCGAGCGCAGCGCCGATCACGAAGGTCATGGAGATGGTGCGGTCGACGTTGACGCCGAGCAGCGCCGCCATGGTCTGGTCCTGCTCGCAGGCGCGCATGTCGCGCCCGAGCCGGGTGCGCGACACCAGCCAGGTGAAGATCGCCAGCAACACGATGGTGGTGATGACCACCACGATCTGGATGTTGGAGAGCTGGATGACGAAGCCATCGGCGCTCTCGTGCAGCGTATAGCCGCCGGTGATCACTGGCGGCACTGGCTTCACCCGCGCGCCTTGCGCCACCTGCGAATAGTTGGTCAGCACGAACGACATGCCGATCGCCGACAGCATCGGAGCGAGGCGGAAGGAGTGCCGCAGCGGACGGTAGGCAATGCGCTCGATGGTCCAGCCATACAGCGCTGTGACCGCCATCGAGACCAGGATCACGATCAAAAGGATCACCGGGACCGCAGTCAGGCCGGTCGAGACCAGGAGAAGGAAGGTGATCAGGGCGATGAAGCCGCCGATCATGAAGACATCGCCATGGGCGAAGTTGATCATGCCGACGATGCCGTAGACCATCGTGTAGCCGATCGCGATCAGCCCGTAGATCGAGCCGAGCACGAGGCCGTTGATGAACTGCTGGGCGAAATAATCCATAGGCTGCCGTACCCAAATCTGACGCGGCTCAAAGGGAACTCTTCGAGAGAGAGTGCTGGTTTCTTCTCGGGCTCCGGCAGCCCTTAAGCATTCTCGTTTTGTAACAGGAGGGAACTGGCGGCTGCAACCCGGCCCCGCCGCCGCATCAAGGCTTTTACAGAGATCATTTGCCGCTCCGGTTCCCCCGGGCAATGGGCGGAACCGGTTCCGCCGGCGCCCAATTGGATGCCCGTCGGGAGGCAGTTAAGGTAAACAAAGGGTTTAAATTGCCGCCACAGTCTGATGCGAGTTAGCTCCCGGCAAGGCCTTCCACCGAAGGCGCGGGCCAAGCGAAGCGGGAAGCGGCATGTTCGGAAACTGGCGTATCGGTTCGGTCAACGGCGCACTGCTGGCGGCCTATTTCATCCCGGCCTGGACCCTCGTTGCCTTCAACATCATGGTGGCGCCGGTGCACGGCCTCTATGAGCGGCCGAGCGTCGCAGTCGCTCTTTTCCTCAGCGACCATCTCCAGATGGCGGGCATGGACACGGTGCGCGCCGCCTGGCTGCTGGCCCTGGGGCGACTGACCGTGGTGGCGTTCTTTGCGATCTACCTTGCGCTGCTCTGCATCCCCCGCATCCGCAAGAACGGCGGCAGCGACGAAGCGCTCGGCATTGCGCTTGCGATCGGCAGCCTGATCTCGTTTGCGAGCATGATCATGGCTTCGAAGGTCGGCGAGATGGCCGCGCTGCGGCTGCACGCCACTGAGCTCCTGCTCCTGCTCGGTGCCGCCATCGTGGTGGTGATCGAACGGCCCGAGGCGGCGCCCAAGATCGTTCAGAAGACCGTCGAGGCGACCCCGCCGCTAGGTCTTGAGCAGGCCGAGCTCCTGCACAATCGCTGAGGCTTCCTTGACGGCGTGGTTCGCGGCCGGCACGCCGCAATAGATCGCTTGCTGCAGCAGAATTTCCTTGATGTCGTCGGGCGTGAAGCCGCCCTCGGCGAGCGCCGCGCGCACATGCAGGCGGAATTCGTCCCATTGGCCAAGCGCAACCATGGTGCCGATCACCAGCACCCGCCGCGTTCGCTCGTCGAAATGCGGCCGCGTCCAGATCTCGCCCCAGGCGTAGCGCGTGATCATGTCCTGGAAATCGGTGTTGAATGCATTGCGACCCGCGATCGACTTGTCGACCCAGGCATTGCCCAGCACTTTTCGGCGCACGTTCATGCCGGCATCGCGGCGTTTCTGGTCGTCCATGCTGTTCTCCTCCGGATCAGTCATTCCGGGCCGCCTCGGAGAGGCGAACCCGGAATCTCGAAGTGGGTGAAATGCGGATCGAGATTCCGGGCTCGATGCCTCGCATCGGCCCGGAATGAGGATGGCGCGATCAGCGTTGCGTCAAAAAGCCCACGACCGCGTCGGTGAACGCGTGTGGCTGCTCGACATTGGAAATGTGGGCGGCGTCGATGATGGTCATGCTCGCGCCGGGAATGCTCGAGCGGATCAGTTCGCCCGCCGAAATCGGCGTCGCCATGTCGTGGCGGCCGGCGATCACCAGCGTCGGGCTCTTGATCTTCGGCAGCAGCGCGCGTTGATCGAGCGTCGACAGCGCCTCGCAGCAGGCGAGATAGCCTTCGACCGGCGAGGCCAGCAGCATCGCCTTCATCCTGGCGGTGATGTCGGGTGCGCGCTCGCGGAAATCCTGGGTGAGCCAGCCGGCAATAACGGCATCGGCGACGGCGGCGATGCCGTCCTTCTTCACGGCGTCGATGCGCTCCAGCCATTTGGTCGGCTCGGCATAGTAGCAGGAGGTGTTGGCGAGGATGAGCTTGCCGAAGCGCTCCGGCGCGTTCGCGCCCAGCCATTGCCCGACCATGCCGCCCATCGACAGGCCGCACCAGTGCACTTTCTCGATATTGAGGTCGTCGAGGATGGCCAGCACGTCGCGGCCGAAGCGCTCCATCGTATAGGGGCCGGGCGGAATGTTGGACTTGCCGTGGCCGCGGCGGTCGTAGCGAATGACGCGGAATATCTGCGTCAGCGCCTTCATCTGCGGCTCCCACATCTGCAGCGTGCAGCCGAGCGAGTTCGAGAGCATCAGCGTCGGCCCGCCGTCGCGGCCCTCGACGGAGACGTTGATCAGGCAACCGTCGGCATCGATCATGGGCATGCGGGCGTCTCCGTTTTATTTGCGCTCAGGACTGCTTTATTCGCGTTCGAGGCTGTCGAGCAGGCGGTCGATCAGGGCTTGGGAAGCGCCTTGATAGGCCATCGGCTCGAACAACGCCGCAATTTTTTCCAGCGAAAGATGCGCAGTGACCTGCGAATCGGCTGCGAGCACCTCGCGCAGATGCTTCTTCTCGGCGACCGCGCGCTTGCTCGCGGCCTCGATCAGATGATGCGCATCGCTCTTGCCGATCGTCTCGGCCAGCGCAAAGGTGACCGCTTCCGCCATGATCAGCCCGTGCGTCGCATCGAGATTGCTGCGCATGCGCGCCGCATCGACGTCCAGTCCTTCCGCGACGTCGACGATGGCGGCAAGCGCGCCGGAGGTGACCAGCATCAATTGCGGCAGCGTCGGCCATTCCGCGTGCCAGGGGCCAGCGCTGCGCTCATGGTCCTGCACCTGCGCAGCGAATATCGTCGCGGCGAGCTGCGGCGCCATGGTTGCGCAGCCGAGCGCGCTTGCGGCGGCCACCGGGTTGCGCTTGTGCGGCATGGTCGAGGAGCCGCCGCGGCCTTCGCCGGCAGGCTCGAACGCTTCGCCGACATCGGTCTGCATCATCAGTGAGACGTCGCGGGCGATCTTGCCGCAGCTGCCGGCGAGAATCGCGAAAGCTGATGCGGCTTCCGCGATGCGGTCGCGATGGGTGTGCCAGGGCGCTTCGGGCAGCGGCAGGTTCAGCTCCTGCGCCAGCCGTTCGGAAACCACGAGGCCCTTGTCGCCAAGTGCTGCAAGCGTGCCGGCCGCGCCGCCGAATTGCAGTGCGAGGCCCTCGCGGGAGAGCCGCCTCAAGCGGCAGCGGGCGCGGGCAAGGCTTGCTGCGTATTCGGCAGCCTTCAGCCCGAACGGCATCGGCAGGGCGTGCTGGAGCCAGGTTCGCGCCACCATTGCCGTGTTGCGGTGGGCTCGTGCCAGCGCGGCAAAGCCTTTAATGGCGCGGCCGAGATCGGCGTCCAGCGCAACGATGCCGGCGCGAAGCGTGAGCATGGTCGCGGTGTCGATGACGTCCTGGCTGGTCGCGCCCCAATGCACGTAGCGTGCGGCCTCTGCATCGGTCCTGGCGACATTGGCGGTCAACGTCTTGACCAGGGGGATCGCGAGATTGCCGGATCGCATGGCGGCCTCAGCCAGCGCGGCCATGTCAAAGGTATCGGCCTTGCAAGCGGCTTCGATCGGGCCCACCGCGGACGCGGGAATCACACTTGTGGCCGCCTCGGCTCGGGCCAGCGCTGCCTCGAAATCGAGCATGTTCTGGAGGGTCGACCGGTCGTCGCAGACCGCGCGCATGGCCACGCTCGACAGCATCGGCGCGAGCAGGGGGGAGAGGGATGTGCTCATGTTGTGCGACCTAACCACCATGGCCCGCCTGTGCCAATCCCAAGCCGCCGGCGCAAGCTTTTTGCAGTTGCGAATATGCATTGCACGTGACCGGGGGCCACCCTTTGCTTTTGCCGCCTCGCTGCGGTACTTGAGCTGCATTATAGTTGCGCGATCCGAGTTCGATATCCCGGGAGGCACCCAATGGCCATGACGATGAACGGCGAAGTCCAGCTTGCGGCGCCGCGCGAGGCCGTGTGGGCCAAGCTCAACGATGCCGAGGTGCTGAAGGCCTGCATTCCCGGCTGCGAGGAGCTGGAGAAGACCGACGATGGCGGCTTTCGTGCGACCGCGAAAATGAAGGTCGGCCCGGTGTCGGCGCGCTTCAAGGGCAAGGTCACGCTGTCCGATCTCGACCCGCCGAACGGCTACAAGATCTCCGGCGAAGGCGAGGGCGGGGTGGCCGGCTTCGCCAAGGGTGGTGCCGTGGTCAAGCTTGCGGAGAAGGACGGCGGCACGCTTTTGTCCTACGAGGTCGAGGCGCAGATCGGCGGCAAGTTGGCGCAGCTCGGTCAGCGCCTGATCAACGGCGCCGCCAAGAAACTGGCCGACGAATTTTTCGCGAACTTCGCCAAGGCGGTACAGGGCTGAAGGCCAATACCTCAAGCATGGCGCCTTTCGGCATATCGCGTTTTGTCATGGCGCCTTGCATTCCCGGTGATGTTGCCCCGGGGCATAATGGCCCATATGATGGGTTGGAATAATTATAAGAACCGCTTCGACGGGACCCGTCGGGGCGCTGATAGAGAGTGCTTATGGCAAAAATCTCCCTCATCGTGAACGGCAATCCTGTCACGGCCAATGTCGATCCCCGCACCCTGCTGGTGCAGTTCCTGCGCGAGAATCTGCGGCTCACCGGCACCCATGTTGGCTGCGACACCTCGCAGTGCGGCGCCTGCGTCGTGCATCTGGACGGCAAGGCCGTGAAGTCCTGCACCACGCTCGCGGTGATGGCCGATGGCCACGAGGTCAAGACGATCGAGGGGCTGGCCGCCGACGGCGCGCCGCTGCATCCGATGCAGGAGGCCTTCCGCGAACACCACGGCCTGCAGTGCGGCTTCTGCACGCCCGGCATGATCATGACCGCGATCGACATCGTCCATCGCAAGGGCAACGAGCTCGACGACCACACCATCCGCGAGGAGCTGGAAGGCAATCTCTGCCGCTGCACCGGCTACCAGAACATCGTCACCTCGATCTCCGCCGGCGCCAAGGCGATGGCGAAATCCGATCTCGCGTAAACCGCGCGCGCACTCTGCGATCAGGACATTCAGATGTACGATTTCAAATACCATCGCCCCGGGACCGTTCGGCAGGCCGCCAACCTCCTGGTGAAGAACGAAGACGCCAAGGTGATCGCCGGCGGCCACACGCTGATTCCCGTCATGAAGCAGCGCCTCGCCAGCCCGCCGCATCTGGTCGACCTCTCTCATATCGATGGGCTCAACACGATCGAGATGAAGGGCCGCGCGCTCGTGATCGGTGCCACCGCCCGGCATGCCGAGGTCGCAAGCTCCGCCATCGTCGGCGAGGCGATCCCGGCGCTCGCGAACCTTGCCGGCCAGATCGGCGATCCCGCCGTGCGCCACAAGGGCACGATCGGCGGCTCGCTCGCCAACAACGATCCGACCGCGGACTATCCGGCTGCGGTGTTGGCGCTCGGCGCCACCATCGTCACCAACAAGCGGCGCCTCAAGGCAGAAGAGTACTTCCAGGGCCTGTTCACGACGGCACTCGAGGCCGACGAGATCATCACCAAGGTAATGTTCCCGCTGCCGAAGAAGGCGGCCTATATTAAGTTCCGCAACCAGGCCTCGCGTTACGCGCTGGTCGGCGTGTTCGTGACGCGGCGTCCCTCCGATGTTCGGGTCGCGGTCACCGGCGCCGGCTCCGAAGGCGTGTTCCGTGTCACCGCGTTGGAGGAAGCCCTGAAGAAGCGCTTCGCCGCGAAGGCGCTTGACGGCATCGAGGTGCCGGCGGACGGCCTCAACAGCGACATCCATGGCAGCGCCGAATACCGCGCGCACCTCATCGGCGTGCTGACGCGGCGTGCCCTCGATGCCGCCAACGCCAAGGAGTGAGTGATCCTCACGCCTCGGCCCAAACTTGTCCCCGGTGAGGGCGTAGCGAGACTGGCTTTTTCATGACCTCAGCGGCCAACACGTCCGGTGCCTTGCCGGCATCGGTCGATTCGATGCTCGAACTCCTGACGTCGCGCGGCTATCTCGCCGAGCGATCGCTGGCCACGGTGACCTATCTGTCGCTGCGCATGGGCCGGCCGCTGTTTCTGGAAGGCGAGGCCGGCGTCGGCAAGACCGAGATCGCAAAAGTGCTGTCGGCGGCCCTTGGGCGGAAGCTGATCCGCCTGCAATGTTACGAAGGCCTCGACGTCTCTTCGGCAGTCTACGAGTGGAATAGCGCCGCGCAGATGATCGCGATCCGGATGGCGGAAGCCGCCGGCGACACCGATCGCGATCAATTGTCGTCCGACATTTTCGCCGATCGCTACATGATCAAGCGACCGCTGCTCCAGGCGCTCGAGCCCGACGTCGCCGGGCCGCCGGTGCTGCTGATCGACGAGCTCGACCGCGCCGACGAGGCGTTCGAAGCGTATCTGCTCGAAATCCTCAGCGACTTCCAGGTGACGATCCCCGAATTCGGCACCGTGAAGGCGCCGAGCCCGCCGATCGTCATTATCACCTCCAATCGCACCCGCGAGATCCACGACGCGCTGAAGCGGCGCTGTCTCTATCACTGGGTCGATTATCCCGACGCCGATCGCGAGCTCGCGATCGTCAAGTCGCGCGTGCCGGGCATCTCCGCAAAATTGTCGCAGCAGGTCGTGCGCTTCGTCCAGGCGCTGCGCAATCAGGATTTCTACAAGTCGCCGGGCGTCGCCGAGACCATCGATTGGGCCACCGCGCTGTCGGAGCTCGACGCCCGATCCCTGACCCCGCAAGTGGTCGGCGACACGCTGGGCGCGCTGCTCAAGTATCAGGACGACATCACGCGGATGCAGGGCGACACCTTGCAGAAGGTGCTGAAGGACGTGACGAGCGACTAGCCTCATTCCGGGGCGCGCGTGAGCGCGAACTCTGGTGCGCAATTGCGCACCTTAGAATCTCGCGCCACAATCTCTGGATTCCGGGTTCGTTGCTTCGCGACGCCCCGGAATGACGGAGCGAGGATGAACCATGGCCATCAACCACCTTGCGCCTGAGCAAACCGAGCAATTCGCCGACAACATTGTCGGCTTCGCCCGCGCGCTGCGTTCGGCCGGCATGCCGGTCGGGCCGGGTGCGGTCATCGATGCCATGAGCGCGCTTGAGGTGATCGACATCGGCAAACGCGTCGACGTCTTCACCACCCTGGAGGCGATCTTCGTCAAGCGCCACGAGCATGCGCTGATCTTCAAGCAGGCCTTCAACCTGTTCTTCCGCGCCTCGGAAGAGTGGAAGCACATGCTGGATTCGGTGCCGTTGCCGGAGCAAGCCAAGAAGAAGCCACAGGCCGGCTCGCGCCGTGTGCAGGAGGCGATGTCGCAACCGCGCATGACGGAGACGCCGCAGCACCAGGAGCAGGATTTGCGCCTGTCTGTCTCGGACAAGGAAATCCTTCAGAAAAAGGATTTTGCGCAGATGAGCGCGGCAGAGATCACCGAAGCGCTCCGCGCCGTCGAGCGGATGCGATTGCCGCAGGCCGAGCTTTTGACGCGCCGGCACCTGCCCGATCCCCGCGGCCTGCGCCTTGATCTCCGCCGCACGCTGCGCGCCTCGTTGCGCACCGGCGGCGACATCATCGACATCCATCGCCTCGGGCGGATCGAGAAACCGGCGCCGATCGTCGCGCTGCTCGACATCTCGGGTTCGATGAGCGAGTACACCCGCCTGTTCCTGCATTTCCTGCATGCCATAGGGGACGCGCGCAAACGTGTCTCGGTGTTCCTGTTCGGCACTCGCCTCACCAACGTGACCCGGGCGCTGCGCCAACGTGACCCCGACGAGGCGCTGGCGAGCTGCTCGGCCTCGGTCGAGGACTGGGCCGGCGGCACCCGGATCTCGGCTTCCCTGCACAATTTCAACAAATTGTGGGCGCGCCGCGTGCTGAGCCAGGGCGCCATCGTGCTGCTGATCTCCGACGGGCTGGAGCGGGAGGCCGATTCCAAGCTCGCCTTCGAGATGGACCGGCTGCACCGCTCCTGCCGGCGGCTGATCTGGCTCAACCCGCTGCTGCGGTTTGGCGGCTTCGAGGCCAAGGCCCAGGGCATCAAAATGATGCTGCCGCACGTTGACGAATTCCGCCCCGTACATAATTTGAGCTCGATCCAGGAGCTGATCACCACGCTCTCCCGGCCGCTGCCGCCGCATCACCGCAGCCTGATCCGCTCCGCAGCCTGAGAGGTAGCCATGCTCGATCGCGACGAGGATATTCTGAAGGCGGCGGAGGACTGGCAGAAGGCCGGCCGTGGCGTCGCGTTGGCCACCGTAGTGGAGACCTGGGGCTCGGCACCGCGTCCGGCGGGCTCGAGCCTCGTCATCAACGACGAGGGCACGTTCCTGGGGTCCGTCTCCGGCGGCTGCGTCGAGGGCGCCGTGGTCACCGAGGCCATGGATGTGATCCAGAGCGGCAAGCCCAGGATGCTGGAGTTTGGCGTTGCCGACGAGACTGCCTGGAATGTCGGGCTGTCCTGCGGCGGCACCATCCGCGTCTTCGTCGAGAAGGTCGGCTAGCCGTGAAGCTCGCAATCCTGCACGAACTCAATGCCGAGCGCGCCGCGCGCCGCCCGGTGATCCTGGTGACCGACACCGAGAGCGGCGAGCAGCGCCTGGTGAAGGCCGACGACTTCAGTAAGGATCCTTTGCGCGCCGAGCTCGACAAGCAGCTCCGCATGGGCAAAAGCGCCAGTGTCGAAGCCGGCGGCAAGAAGCTCTTCCTCAACGTCTACGCGCCGACCGCAAAGCTCGTCATCGTCGGCGCCGTTCATATCAGCCAGGCCCTGGCGCCGCTGGCGCGCTCGCTCGGCTACGACGTCACCGTAGTCGACCCGCGCACGGCCTTTGCGAGCCCGGAGCGCTTCCCCGACATTCCGCTGGTTGCGGAATGGCCCGACACGGCGCTGCCGTCGCTTAATGTCGATGCCTATACAGCTTTCGTCGCGGTAACGCACGATCCCAAGATCGACGACCCCGCGCTGCTGCACGCCTTCGAGCGCAACTGCTTCTATATCGGCGCGCTCGGCTCGCGGAAGACGCACGCCAAGCGCGGCGACCGGCTGCGGGCGCAGGGCGCCAAGGAGGCTGACATCGCGCGCATCCACGCGCCGATCGGGCTTGCGATCGGTGCGGTCTCGCCATCCGAGATCGCGGTGTCGATCATGGCCGAGATCACGGCGGTGCTTCGCCTGCCGCCCAAAGAAAAAGAAGAAGCTGCATGAAATTCGGCCCGGCGAGCCCCAGGGATGCGATCGGCGGGGTGACCGTCCACACCCTGCGTCAGGGACCGCTGGTGCTGAAGAAGGGCACGACGATCGGCCCAGCCGAGGTCGAGGCGCTGGAGCGCGCCGGCATCAAGGACGTCGTGGTGGTGCGGATGGAGGAGGGCGATGTCTCCGAGGACATCGCTGCCGCCAGCATCGCGCTTGCCGTTGGTGGCGATGGCATTCACGTCGAGCGTGCCTTCACCGGTCGCGCCAATCTGTTCGCCGCGCGCCCGGGCGTGCTGGTGATCGATCGCGCCGCGGTGGACCGCATCAACAATATCGACGAGGCTATTACCTTTGCCACGCTCTCCGCCTTCAAGCCGGTGGTCGAGGGCGAGATGGTTGGCACCGTCAAGATCATCCCGTTCGGCGTCGAAGGGAAGTTGCGTGATGCCGCGGTGAAGGCCGCGGGTCGCGACGTGCTGAAGATCGCGCCTTACGCGATCAAGCGTGTCGGCGTGGTCTCGACCCTGCTGCCCGGCCTGTCCTCCAAGGTGATCGACAAGACGTTGCGCGTCACCGCCGAGCGGCTGGCGCCGGCCGGGGCCGGCATCATCGCCGAGCGGCGGGTCCCGCATGAGGAGCAGGCGCTGTCGGTTGCGATCAAGGAATTGCTGGGTCTTGGCGCCGAGCTCGTCATCGTGTTCGGGGCATCCGCGATCGCTGATCGCCGCGACGTGATCCCTGCGGCGGTGACCGGAATCGGCGGCGAGATCGAGCATTTCGGCATGCCGGTCGATCCCGGCAATCTGCTGCTGATTGCCCGGGCCGGCACTGTGCCTGTGCTGGGTGCGCCCGGCTGTGCGCGCTCGCCGGTCGAGAACGGCTTTGACTGGGTGCTGATGCGGCTCCTGGCCGGCATCAAGGTGACGCGTTCCGAGCTGATGGGCATGGGCGTCGGCGGTCTCCTGATGGAGATCGTTACACGCCCGCAGCCGCGCGCAAAACCGGAGATCGAGGGCAACAACCAGGTCGCGGTCATCGTGCTCGCGGCGGGCCGCTCGACCCGGATGGGTGGGCCGAACAAGCTTCTAGCTGAGCTCGACGGCAAGAAGCTGGTGCGAATCGCGACCGAGCAGGCGCTGGCCTCCAAGGCGTCCGAGGTGATCGTCGTCACCGGCCATCAGACCGAGCTGATCGAGCAAGCCTTGCAAGGCCTGAAGGTGCGTTTCGTCAAAAATCCGGATTTTGCCGGCGGCATCGCAAGCTCGGTCAAGGCCGGGATCGCGGCCGTCCCCGAGACGTCCGACGGCGCTGTGGTCTGCCTCGGCGACATGCCGCTGATCGATGCCGGTCTGATCGATCGTCTCATCGACGCGTTCGCACCGGACCGCGGTAATCTCATCGTCGTGCCCGTCAGCGAGGGCCGCCGCGGCAATCCCGTGCTGTGGTCGCGCCGCTTCTTCAAGGAGTTGATGACGCTCGACGGCGATGTCGGCGCGCGCCATCTGATCGCCAAGCACACCGAGGCAGTCGCCGAAGTGCCGGTGGATGGCGAGAGCGCCTTTCTCGACATCGACACGCCGCAGGCGTTGGAAGCGGCACGGCGGAGATAGCTCTTGTAGGGTGGGTTAGCGAAGCGTAACCCACCACGCTTCACCGGTCGCGGAACGAAGTTGGTGGATTACGCTTCGCTAATCCACCCTACGAAGCGCCTCCCAGCCTGCCGATTTCAACGTCCCGTTCACCATCTGGAAACGACCGGCGCTTACAGTCCACTCCACCTGCCTTGGGGGGAGGGGTTTTTCCATGGCTTCGAACGTCGTCGCGCGCCGTTGCGCGATGTTTTTCTTTGTGCTGTCGGTCTGCGTCGCGGGCGCTCGCCATATCACGGATGCGCACGCCGCCGGTGCATTTGCGGTCGGCAAGTGTGGCGCCTATGGCCAGGCCTTTGATTACGGCGCCGAGCGCGAAGCGCGTGCCGCGGCGCAGAAGCAGTGCAAGGGCGATTGCACGACCGTGACGATGAAGCGCGCCTGCGCCGCGATGTCGGTCGATCTGTCCAATCCCTGCGGCGCCTATGGCTATGCCGTCAAGCCGAAGATCTCGGCCACGCTCAATGCCGCGACGCGCGAATGCTACAAATACGGCGGCAAGGAATGCGTGATCCGCGCATGGGCCTGCGACGCTAAGGGTTGATTCCTGTTGCGGTCATTCCGATGGTGCGTAGCATCGAATCCGGAATGACAGTCGGGGAGTTGCATGCAGTTCGATACCAAGATCGCCATCGTGATTCGCACCGATCTTCAAGTCTGGCAGAAGCTCAACGTCGCGGCCTTCCTCACCAGCGGCATCGCCGCAGCCTTTCCGGAATGCATTGGCGAGCCCTATGAGGACGCGTCGGGCACGAGATATCACGCTCTGATCGGCCAGCCCATCCTGATCTATGGCGCCGACGGTCCCGCATTGACGCGCGCGCTCGATCGGGCACTGACGCGTAGCGTCAAGCCGGCGGTCTACACCCAGGACATGTTCAAGACTACGCACGATGCTGCCAACCGCGAGGCGGTAAGGGCGGTGGCGCGCCCTGACCTCAACCTCGTCGGACTCGCGGTGCGCGCCGAGCGCAAGGTGATCGACAAGATCGTTGATGGGCTGAAGTTTCATAGTTGACGTGAACGCGCGCGGTCTTGCGCGCGCTTCCTTTTGCGATGCCTTATCCCGGCGGCATGCCCGCGAATTTCGGCAGGTCCGGGTCAAGACGATCCCAGTCATGTCCGCGCGCGGCGAAAGTGACCGCCTGCGGCTTGTAGCGGGCAGGCTCGTCGAGGCTAGCGGCGCGGATCGTAAAGACGTCGGGCTGTGTCGCGAAGGTCATGTACACAGGCACGCCGCACTGCGTGCAGAAACCGCGCGTCTTCACGTTGCCGCTGTTGGCGACCATGTCCCAATGCTTCGCCTCGCCGGTAAGCGTGACGCCGGCGCGTGCGAAGGTTACGTAGGAGCCGTGGCCGCTGCCGCTTTCGCGCTGGCAGTCCCGGCATTGGCAGTGATTGCTGAACAGGGGCTCACTAGCGATCGAATAGCGGATCGCGCCGCAGGCGCAGCCGCCGGTAAACGGATTGGTCATTGCGACAACTCCTTACTTATCTTCGCCGCTGATCTCGTCGAGCTGGCGGACGACCTTCTTCCAGCCGCCGCTCATGCCCGTGTAGGCGGATTCGTTCCTGGGTATGACGAAGCCCGCATGAACCAGACGGATCCGCGTGCCGGCCTCCACCGGGGTGAGGGACCACGTCACGATAGTGTCGAGCGGCGCGCCGTAGCCGGTGTTGCGCTCATCGCCGCCCTTCCACGCGTAGACGAGGCGCCGGTTCGGCATGACTTCGAGGACGCGGCAATGGATGACGCCATCCCAGGCGCCGCCCGGCGTAGTCTGATAGGTGAAGGTGTTGCCTTCGACAGGCTCGAAACCGCTCGGCGGCATCAGCCAGCGCGCGATCAGCTGGGCGCTGGTCAGCGCCTTCCAGATCGTCTCCGGCGCGTGAGGGAGCACCTCGTCGAGGACGATGTCTTTTGTCTCGGCTTTCAATTCAACAGCACTCACGGGTCGATCTCCTTCAAGAGGTCACGCAGGTTCTGGAAGCGCTCGCGCCAGAACACGCCGTAATGGTCCATCCAGGAGACCAGCGGTTCGAGGCCTTGCGGCGCGGCACGGTAATAGACGTTGCGGCCCTCGGCACGCTCGGCGACGAGGCCGGCCTGCTTGAGGGACTTCAAATGTTGCGAGATCGCGCCTTGCGTCACGCCGCTGCCGCGCGTGAGCTCGGCGACGCTGATCTCCTTGCTCTCGAAGACGCGCTCGAACACGGCGCGCCGGGTTGGATCGGCAAGGGCGCGCATCACTGTGGTGACGGGATTTGGGGCGGCTTCGATCATAGAAGTTAGATTAGTATACGCTAATGAATTAGTCAAGACTAATTTGTTGGCCACTAGGTCCGCAATGCTGTGCCTTGACTATGACTGACCAGTCAGTCATCTTGTGCGGATGATCAAGAAGCCCGCCAAAGCCACCACGCCCGCAACTCGCGCCAACGCGAAGGCCTCTGCACGTGCTGACAACGACCCGGCCCCCGCGTCGAGCCGTGCCACGCGTGCGGCGGAACGGCGTGCGGCGATCGTGGATGCCGCGATGGAGGAATTCATCGCGCGCGGCTTTGCCGCGACGCGGCTCGACGACATCGCGAAGCGCGCGGGTGTCGCCAAGGGCACCATCTACCTGCACTTCAGGGACAAGGAATCGATGTTCGAGGAGCTGGTGCGGACCGTGATCGTGCCTGTTGTGACGCGGTTGACGGCATTGCCGCCGCCGGCGGGCTCGGTGCGCGATCTCGTCGAGACGTTTGCCAGCAACTTCCTGAAGGAAGTCATCGGCACCAGGCGCGGCGATCTCGTGCGCCTGATCGTGGCCGAGGGACCGCGCTTTCCCTCCGTGGCCGATTTCTACTACCGCGAGGTCGTCTCACGCGGCATCGCCGCCATGCGCGCGCTGATCGAACTCGCCATCGCCCGCGGCGAGATACGCCAGAAGAACCTGGCGCATTACCCGCAGATCCTGGTCGCACCCGCGATGATCGCGGTGATCTGGCAGAGCCTGTTTGCGCGGCACGCGCCGCTCGACGCGCAGGACATGCTGCGCGTTCATCTCGATTTGATTTTTGGCGAACGGAGCACGACATGAGGTCGTCGCAGGTAATTTTCGGAGCTGCACTGATCATCGCGCTCGCAACCGGGCTTGCCGGGTGCCAGGAGAAACGTGAGCCCGGCTTCCAGGGCTGGGTCGAGGCCGACATGATCTTCGTCAGCCCGGACGAAGCGGGCCGCGTGACGAAGCTGAACATCCGCGAGGGCGACGAGGTCAAGGTCGGCGATCACCTCTATTCCGTCGACGACGATCTCCAGCTTGCCGATTTCAACCAGAACAAGGCGACGCTTGCCAACGCGCAGCAGACCTATGACCGCGCGGCTTCGCTGAGCAAGACCGGCTCGGGCACGCAGGCCAATCTCGACTCGGCCGTCTCCGCCTTGCGCGTCGCCGAGGCGCGGGTGGCGACCTCGGAGACGCGGATGGCGCGTCGCAAGGGCTTTGCGCCCGTTGCCGGTACCATCCAGCAGATCTATTTTCGCGAGGGCGAAATGGTGGCGGCGCAGCGGCCGGTGCTCTCGATCATGCCGCCCGGCAACATGAAGCTGCGCTTCTTCGTGCCGGAGACCGAGCTGCCGAAGCTTGCGATCGGCGATACCGTGCGGGTCGCGTGCGACAATTGCGCCGCCGATCTCACCGCAAAGATCTATTTCATCGCGACTTCGGCCGAATACACCCCGCCTGTCATCTACAGTCTCGAGGAGCGCAACAAGCTCGTCTATCTGATCCAGGCGCGGCCGTCGCGCCCCGATGCGCTGCGCGTCGGACAACCCATCGACGTCCATTTCAATCCAAAAACCCCCGTGGCGGACAAGCGATGAGCGGCGGCAATGGCATCGCGATCGACGTCAAGGGCCTGACCAAGTCGTTCGGTGGCCGCGAGGTCGTGCACGATTTGTCGATGCAGGTGAAGCGCGGTTCGATCTACGGCTTCCTCGGCCCGAACGGCTCGGGCAAGACGACGACCATCCGCATCCTCTGCGGCCTGCTCACGCCCGACAGCGGCGAGGGCACCTGCCTCGGCTACGACATCAGGCGCGATGCCGAAAAGATCAAGCGCCAGGTCGGTTACATGACCCAGCGCTTCAGCCTCTATCAGGATCTCTCTGTCCGCGAAAACCTCGAATTCGTCGCGCGCCTATACGGCCTTCGCGATGCACGCGGCGCCGCGCGCGACATGATCAAGCGGATCGGGCTCTCGGGGCGCGAGGAACAGCTCGCCGGCGAACTCTCCGGCGGCTGGAAGCAGCGGTTGGCGCTAGGTGCCTGCACATTGCCGAGTCCGAAACTGCTGCTCTTGGACGAACCGACCGCCGGCGTCGACCCGAAGGCGCGGCGCGATTTCTGGAACGAGATTCATGCACTCGCGGCCGACGGTCTCACAGTGCTGGTCTCGACCCACTACATGGACGAGGCCGAGCGCTGTCACGAGATCGCCTACATCGCCTATGGCCATCTGCTCGTGCATGGCACCGTGGAGGAGGTGATCGCGAAATCCGCGCTGACGACTTACACCGTGACGGGCGAGGACCTCAACGAGCTCACGGCTGCGCTCACTGGCAAGGCCGGAATCGACATGGTGGCGCCGTTCGGCACGTCGCTGCACGTCTCCGGCCGCGACGTCGCCGCCCTGGAAGCCAGCATCGCGCCATGGCGCGAGAAAAGCGGGCTGCGCTGGCACAAATCATCGCCGTCACTGGAAGACGTGTTCATCGAATTGATGAGCCGTTCCAAGGACAATTTCCAATGAGCGCCGTCGATCGTCCGGCTCCCGCACGCGAAATCCGCGAGCGCTTCGGCTTCCTGCGGCGCTCCTATGCGATGCTGATCAAGGAGTTCATCCAGCTCGGGCGCGACCGCGTGTCGTTTGCGATGATCGTGATGCTGCCGGTGATGCAGCTGCTCTTGTTCGGCTATGCCATCAACACCACGCCGCATAATCTGCCGAGCGCGGTGCTGCTCCAGGAGGATTCCGATCTCGCCCGCTCGATCCTGAAGGCGCTGGAGAATACGGCCTATTTCCGCTTCATCTACGAGGTGCACGACGTCGACGATTTCGACAATTTGCTGAAGTCCGGCAAGGTGCTGTTCGGCG
The DNA here is from genome assembly GCF_040548265.1 of Bradyrhizobium sp. F1.13.3. NCBI lineage: Bacteria > Pseudomonadati > Pseudomonadota > Alphaproteobacteria > Hyphomicrobiales > Nitrobacteraceae > Bradyrhizobium > Bradyrhizobium sp. F1.13.3. The sequence goes on from NZ_JBEPRI010000003.1 coordinate 516,659, forward strand.
TCGAGATCCCGCGCGGCTTCGAGCGGGCGGTACGGCGCGGCGACAGACCTGCGCTGCTGGTTGCGGCCGACGCGACCGATCCGGTCGCAGCGAGCGCGGCGATCGGCTCGCTTGGCATGGTCGTGCAGACCGCACTCAAACACGATCTCTACATCGGAAATCCCCCGGAGATGCCATTCGAGATCCGCGCCCACGCCCGCTACAACCCCGCCGCCGCGTCGAGCCTCAACATCGTGCCGGGCCTCGTCGGCACTATCCTCACCATGACCATGCTGATCTTCACCGCGCTCTCGGTCACGCGCGAGGTCGAGCGCGGCACGATGGAGAGCCTGCTGTCGATGCCGATCAGGCCGGTCGAGGTGATGTTCGGCAAGATCATCCCTTACGTGCTGGTGGGCTTCGTGCAGGCGTTCCTCATCATCGGCATCGGGGTCGGCCTGTTCGGCGTGCCGGTGCTCGGCAATCTGTTCCTGCTGGCGCTGCTCTCGACGCTGTTCATCACGACCAATCTGGCGATCGGGTACACCATCTCGACGCTGGTGCAGAATCAGCTCCAGGCGATGCAGATGTCGATGATGTTCTTCCTGCCGAGCATCTTGCTGTCCGGCTTCATGTTCCCGTTTGCCGGGATGCCGGCCTGGGCGCAATATGTCGGCGAATGCCTGCCGCTGACGCACTATCTCCGCATCGTCCGCGCCATCATGCTGAAGGGCGCGAGCATGCAAAATTTGCATTTCGACGCGCTGGCGCTGGCAGTCCTGATGCTGCTCGCCATGACCATCGCCGTGACGCGCTTCCGCCGCACGCTGGATTGAGGCAAGATGCCGCTGGAATCAAGGGGGCAGGATGGTCAGTTTTGCGAGCAGGAAGGCCCGGCAGCATGCCGTCATGTCCGAGGACTTCGAGCGCGAGCTGACGCGCGAAGTGCTGCGTACCGAGCTCGTACGGGTGAGGGCGCTGATCACGACGGGCTGCGTCATCGTCGTGTTCCTCACCGCGATCTATCTCGTCGATTCCTCCGTGGTGCAGCGGGTCTGGCGGGGCACGGAGGGGCTTGCCGAGGTTTATGGTCTCTTGACCGGCTTCATCCTGTTCGAGGTCTGGGTCCATAGCCAGATCAGGCGAAACCTCAAGCTCGACCGCGATCTGCCGGTGATCCGGCGCTATATCGGTGCGCTGATCGAGACCTCGCTGCCGACCGTCATCCTGATCCTGCAGATCCGCAGCATGGGTGCGAGCCAGGCGCTCGGCTTCGTCGTGCCGCTGATCTATTTCATTTTCGTCATCCTCTCGACCCTGCGGCTCGACTTCTGGCTGTCCACCTTCACCGGCTTCGTTGCTGCGGGTGAGCTGCTCACCGTGGCGCTGATCTTCGACCCCGTCAGCGGGAGCGGCGAGCCGCAGATCTATTTCCACGCGGTGCGAAGCACCATCATCCTGATCTGTGGCGTGCTTGCAGGCGCGGTCGGTGCGCAGCTCCGGCGCCAGTTCGCCGCGAGCATTGCGGCAGCGACCGCGCGCGACCGGGTGACCAACCTGTTCGGCCAGCACGTTTCCCCTCAGGTGGTGGAGCGGCTGATGGCGGCGGGGACGAGCGCCGCCGGCGACCTCCGCCGCGTCGCCGTGATGTTCGTCGATTTCCGCGGCTTCACCACGGGCGCGCAGTCGCGCACCCCGCAGGAGGTGGTCGATAGGCTCGACGGTGCCTTCGCCGTTCTCGTCGACATTCTCGACCGCGAGGGCGGCATCGTGAACAAGTTTCTGGGCGACGGCTTTCTTGCCCTGTTCGGCGCCCCGCTCGAGACCTCCGACGCCGCGCACCGCGCGGTCGCCGCGGGCCGCGAGATGCTGACCGCGATGGAGCGCATCAACGCGCAGACGAGCTGGCCGCTCAGAATCGGAATCGGCATCCATTTCGGCGAGGTCGTCGCCGGCAATATTGGCTCACCCCGGCGCAAGGAATACACCGTCATCGGAGACACCGTGAACTTCGCCTCCCGGCTGGAGGCGCTGAACAAGGAGTTCGGCTCGCAGCTCCTGATCTCCGCGGCCGTCCGCGAGGCGCTGGGCGAGGACGGCAGCGATGCCGTCGCGCTCGGCGAGGTCGAGGTACGCGGCTATCAGCAGAAGGTGGCGGTGTTTCAATTGGGATAGCGCGCCTTCAAATGCGGGTCGCGCTTCGTTGAAGTGGGTCGCGCTTCGCTGAAGGCGCGTGATGAACTATCACTGCTAGCCTGGTCTTGCATTGTAGAAGCCGCTTCTCGGCTTCACGCACGTCATCGCGATTGCTCCGATTGCACCGAATATTGGGGCATGACGAGCGATGTCGTCGGCTTGTAGACTGCCGGCGATGCGGCCGGTTGCGGCCGCGACTTGCATGAGGAAGCGAAAGATGCAGCGCCGCTACATCACCGTCGACGTGTTCACCGACCGTGCCTTCGGCGGCAACCAGCTCGCCGTGGTGCTCGATGCCGGCGGGTTGTCGACCGCGCAAATGCAGTCGGTCGCGACCGAGTTCAACTATTCCGAGACGACCTTCGTGCTGCCGCCGCGCGACAACGCGAATGATGCCGAGGTGCGCATCTTCACGCCTGTCAGGGAGCTTCCTTTCGCTGGCCATCCCAATGTCGGTACCGCCTTCGTGCTGGCGACGATCGCGAAGGAGCCGAAGCCGCGCCTGCGGTTCGAGGAGAAGGCGGGGCTGGTGCCGGTCGATATCTCGCGAGAGCAGGGCCGCGTGATCAGCACCGAGCTCACCGCACCGCAGCCTTTGGCGCGCCTGTCGCAATTGTCTGCCGCTGATGCCGCAAGCTGCATCTCGCTCAGTGCAGACGACATCAAGGTCGACCGTCACGCGCCGCAGGTCGTCAGTGTTGGAACGCCGTTTCTGGTGATTGAGCTGCACTCGCGCGATGCGCTCGAGCGGGCCAGGCCCGACGCGGCGGCCTTCGGCAAGGTGTTTCCGTGCGACGGCGCGTTCGCGGCGTGGTTCTATACGCGCGATGTGCCCGCAGCGGAGGCGCCGTGCGAGCGGCAGGCGCGCATGTTCATGCGCGGCGCCAGCGGCCTCGCCGAAGATCCCGCCACCGGCAGCGCCACGGTTGCCGCAGCCGCGCTGTTCGCCGAGCTCGATGCCACGCGCGACGGCGAGTTGAAGCTCACGGTTGGGCAGGGTTTTGACATGGGCCGGCCGAGCATCCTGCAGACGCGCGTGCGCAAGCAGGACGGCAAGATCGTCTCCGCTCATGTCGGCGGGCGTTGCGTGCAGATGATGGAAGGGACGTTTAGGCTGGCGGGAGAGGGATAGGCTTTCGCCATTCGCCGTTTTAGTTGTGCACTACGCACCGAAGTTAGAACCGTCATCCTGAGGCGCGAGCTCTTGCGAGCCTCGAAGGATGAACGGCCGAGGTGCGATCTCCGCGGCACGCCGTCGTCCTTCGAGGGCCGCTGAAGAAGCGGCCACCTCAGGATGACGGCTACGGATAGAGTCGTCGTCCTTCTGCTCAAGCGGACGGTACACGAACGACCGCTACACCTGCCGCCCCGCCAAATTCTTCACCGCCACGCCATCCCGATCCTCGATGATCTCCGCAATCATCTGGCGGTGGCAATGGGTGTGGTCACGCTCGTAGCAGAGCAGGCAGACGGGACCGGCTTTCTTCACCAGTGCCGAGAGCTCGTCCATCTGCTCGCGGGCCTCCGGCTCTTCAGGTGCTTTGAGAAAATCTTCTCCAGCACATCGTATTGCCCGCTGCGGGCGGCGAGGCGGCCTTCCTTGGGCGTTCCGAGCGCCGCGAGGTGGACATAGGCGATGCCGCGTTCATCGAGGCCCGCGGACAACTGCTTCTTGGAAAAGCCGGGTCGGCGCGATGACGTCACCGCGCGCACGTCGACGACGAGCTTGACGCCGGATTGCTCCAGCTCGTCGAGTACGGCCTTTGGCGGCGTCTGCTCATAGCCGATGGTGAAGAGCTTTTTGGCCTTTGCCATGAGACACCTTTAGCGAAACACCTCAACTCACTCGTGCGATCAGTTCCATCGCGCCGGCCGGCGCGCGCACCTTGCCCTCGTGGATGACATAGGCGAACACGTTGCGCGGCTCCTTCTTTGGCTTGGCCTTGTCGACCTTCGGCAGGTCGTCGGGTTCACTTCCCTCGGCCCAGTCCTGAAAGCGCTTGGCCCAGGCATCGAGCTGTTTCGGTGGATAGCACGTCTTGATCTCGTCGTTGCCCTTTTGAAGCCGGGCATAGACGAAATCGCCGGCGACGTCGGCGATCGCTGGATATTTGCCGTGCTCGGCGAACACGACGGGCGTCTCGAATTCGCGGATCAGCGTGACGAAGTCCGGCGTGCAGAAACTGTCGTGACGGACCTCGACGACATGGCGCAGCGCGCGTCCCTCGAGCTTGCGCGGCAACAGCTCGAGGAATTTGCCGAAATCGGCGCCGTCGAATTTTTTGGTCGGCGCGAACTGCCACAGCACCGGCCCAAGATGATCGCCGAGTTCCAGCACGCCGGAATCATAGAAACGCTTGATGGAATCCCCGGCCTCGGCCAGCACGCGCCGGTTGGTGGCGAAGCGCGGCCCCTTGACCGAGAACACGAAACCATCAGGCACCTCGCTCGCCCATTTGCGAAAGCTCTCCGGTTTCTGCGAGCCGTAATAGGTGCCGTTGATCTCGATCGAGGTCAGCTTCGAGGCGGCGTAGGACAGCTCCTTGGCTTGCGTGAGCTTCTCCGGATAGAACACGCCGCGCCAAGGCTCGAAGGTCCAGCCGCCGATGCCGATGAAGATGTTGCCGGATTTTTTGGACGCGGTTTTTGCTTTGGCCACGGGAGGATCTCGGATGACGGGAGGAGGGCCTCCATCCTAATCAAACCAGTTGTGATTGGCCAGTTGCGACGTCCCGTCTAAGCTCGCGACGGGATCTGCGAAAAAATGGAGAACAAGATGCGGATGCTGATGGTGGGAGCGGCGCTCGTCATGATGACATCTGCTGCCATGATATCTTCAGTCATGGCCGACGATGACGATGCCAAGGGTGCGCAGAAGCTCGCCATGCAGGGCCGCGACGATTATTGGCATTGCCTGGCGCGGGAATATTCGCGCGACGGCAATCAGGGCCTGTCGGAACAGGACTTTGGCCGCTCCGTCGCCGGAGCCTGTCCGTCGGAGCGGCAATATTACCGGGTGGCACTGCTCGATTATCTCACCACGCAATATCCGGCTATCGAAGCCGGCGCCCATCTCGCGACCGCGAACAGGGCGGTGGAGGCGGCCCAGAAGGACATCGTGACGGCCTTCGTCAAGCACAAGCCGCCGCAGAAATAGCCCATTGAACCGGTGCGTCCGGCAAGCCCTTCCGGCAGCGCGCTCATCCATGGTATCACTGGGCGCATCTGGAACAGGGATGGGTTTCCATGTCGTCTGAGTCGGTGGGGGGCATTTTGGGCGTGATCGTCGCGGCGATCGTGCTTGCGGTCGCCGTCGTCTTTGGGCCGATCGGCCAGTACGGCAAGCCGCCCAAACCTGCGAAGGCCGAGCCGGCCGGGGCTGCGGCGCCGGCGGCCCCTGCCGCGCCCGTGCCGCGAGGGCCGGTGATCAAGGAAGTCCCGAACCAGTAAGGGTGTGAAAAAGGCCTCTTTCGCCCCTTGTAAAGCGGCGTTGCCGTTCCCATTTAGCTTCTAACGGCGACGTTGAGCGAAAAACTCCGGCGCTGGAACGACCTTGGAATAGCACAGGCTGCGCCGGATGTACGCGCGGCCCGCCGTTCCGGGGTCGTTGGCATTTTTGGGCCCCTTTTGGGCCGCTCCCCCAGAGAACCCCCGGCTTGCTAGCGCAAGTTCTTGGCAGCACAGGACGCGGCGGATATACGCTGCCGTCATGAATGAAGCGATCAGACCGGGCTCCGACATCCCACAGGCGGCCTCACCGGCGCCGGAATTGTCGGTCGTCGTCCCGACCTTCAACGAACGCGACAATGTCACGGTGCTGTACCGGCGGCTGGAGGCAGTGCTGGCCGGCATCGCCTGGGAGGTCGTGTTCGTCGACGATAATTCGCCTGACGGCACCTGGGACGTCGTGCGCGCGCTGGCCCAGCGCGACAGCCGCGTGCGCTGTGTCCGCCGCATTGGCCGCCGCGGCCTGTCGGGGGCCTGCATCGAGGGCATCCTGGCCTCCAGCGCGCCCTATGCGGCCGTGATCGACGCCGACCTTCAGCACGACGAGACGCAGCTGCCGAAGATGCTGTCGCTGCTCGCGAGCGGGCAGGCCGAGCTCGTGGTCGGCAGCCGCTACATCGAGGGCTACAAGAGCGAAGGCTTCAACAAGCAGCGCGCCGGCGCCAGTGCATTGGCGACCGAGGTCGCTAGGAAGATGCTGCGGGTCGAGATCGCCGATCCCATGAGCGGCTTCTTCATGGTTCGCCGCGACCGTTTCGAGCAGCTCGCGCCGAAACTTTCCGTGCATGGCTTCAAGATCCTGCTCGACCTCGTCGCGAGCGCGAACGGCAGCTTGCGCGCCATCGAAATTCCCTACACCTTCGGCGAGCGCCAGCACGGCGAAAGCAAGCTCGATTCCATGGTCGCGCTGGATTTTCTCGGCCTGGTGCTGGCGAAGTTCACCAATGATGCTGTCTCGTTACGCTTCCTGCTGTTCGCGATGGTCGGCGGGATCGGCCTCGTGGTGCATCTCACCACCCTGTTCATATCGCTCGAGCTGTTCAAGGAGCCGTTCGCGGAAGCGCAGGCCTCCGGCGCCATCGTCGCGATGACCAGCAATTTCGTCCTCAACAACTTCCTCACCTATCGCGACCAGCGGCTGAAGGGCTTTGCGCTGTTGCGCGGCCTGATCGCGTTCTACATCGTGTGCAGCGTCGGCCTGCTCGCCAATGTCGGGGTCGCCTTCTCGGTCTACGACCAGGAGCCGATCTGGTGGCTTGCGGGTGCGGCCGGGGCGCTGATGGGCGTGGTGTGGAACTACGCGATGTCCGGACTGTTCGTCTGGCGCAAGAAGTAACTCTCGATGGGCGGGGCTGACGCGCGGATCGTCCGCAATACGGTGCTGGTGATCCTTGCGCTGGTCGGCTTGCGGCTCGTCGCAGCCGCCTTCACGCCGATCACCTTCGACGAAGCCTATTACTGGATGTGGTCGCAGAACCTCGCCGGGGGATATTACGACCACCCGCCGATGGTTGCCTACGTCATCCGCGTCGGCACCATGATCGCGGGTAATACCGAACTCGGCGTGCGCCTGGTCTCGATCCTGCTCGCGCTCCCGATGAGCTACGCGGTCTATCGCTCCGCCGTGATCCTGATCGGCGGCACGCGGGTGGCGGCGACCAGCGCCATCCTGCTCAACGTGACGCTGCTGGCCTCGGTCGGCACGCTGATCGTCACGCCCGATGCACCGCTTCTGGTTGCCTCCAGCTTCGTGCTGTTCTTTCTCGCCAAGGTGCTGGAGAGCGGCCGCGGCGTCTGGTGGCTCGCGGTCGGCGCAGCCGTCGGCGCAGCGCTACTGTCGAAATACACCGCGATGTTCTTCGGGCTGGCGATCCTGATCTGGCTCGTGACCGTGCCGAAACTGCGGCACTGGTTTCTCTCGCCGTGGCCGTATCTCGGCGGCCTCGTTGCGCTCGCGCTGTTCTCGCCGGTGATTCTCTGGAATGCCGATCATCAATGGGTCTCGTTCGCAAAGCAGCTCGGGCGCGCCAGGATCGAGGATTTTCGTCCGGTCTTCATTGCCGAGCTGATCCCGACCCAGATCGCGTTCGCAACCCCGCTGGTGTTTATCCTCGGCGCGATGGGGCTGCACGCGCTGACCTGGCGCCGGGCCGGCGCGCTGGCCTCGCGCGTGCTGATCGAGACGATGTTCTGGACCATCGTCGTCTATTTCGTCTGGCATTCGCTGCATGCCCGCGTCGAGGCAAACTGGTTCGCGCCGGTCTATCCGCCTTTCGTCGTCGCCGCGGCCGCCGCCGCCAATCTCGTGCAGTGGAAGCCGCGCCAGCGTCGCCTGGTGGCTTTTTGCCTGCGCTGGGCCGCACCCACCGGGGTCGTGATGTTTGCCGCGCTGATCGTGCAGGCCAATACCGGCTGGCTGTCCGGCTATCGCCGCGATGCGACGGTGCGAAGCGTCGGCGTCGGCTGGCGCGAACTCGCTGCCGAAATTGAAGCGGTGCGCGCCCGCAATGGTGCCACCTGCGTGCTTGCGCCGGACTACGGCACGACCGGCTGGCTCGCCTTCTATCTGCCGCCCGGCAGCTGCGTGGTGCAGCAGAACCAGCGCATCCGCTGGGCCAACATGCCCGAGCCCGATCCAAAACTGCTTGCGGGCAAGCTGATCTATGTCGACGAGCTGCGCTCTGGCGGCCATCCCGCCGTCCACGACCTCTTTGCGAAGGTGACGCAGGTCGCGCAATTGCAGCGCAAGCGCGGCCCGCTCGTGATCGAGACCTACGGCATCGATCTGCTCGAAGGCGCCAAGGGCGACGTGCTGGACCGCTCGCCACCGCCGGAAGCGCGGTAGCTCTTCGTCGGGACGACGGCGAAGGTTCAGTCGATCATCTCGGCCTTGGTCGTGGTCTGGTTCGGCCTGTCTTGGTCGCGCCAGAACCAGACGGTCACGACGCCAGAGCGGCCGCGGACCTGCGTGAGCAGAGGGCCCGACAGAACGCCGTCGGGAGCGCCCTGGAAGTCGGCCGCATCCAGCAGCGTATCGCTGAGCGCGAGCTGCGCGCCGTTCTGGACGGCAACCTCCATCAACCGACTCGCGACGTTGACGGTGTCGCCCGTCGCCGTGATGTGCTGGTGGCTTTCGCCGAGGCGCGAGGCGACGATCGGGCCGAAATGCGCGCCGATCTTGAAGCCGAGCTGATCCCTGATCGCAGGCGGCAACGACGCGATCCAGCGTTCGACGCCGCGGTGCAGGTCGATCGCGCATTTCAGCGCGCGTGCGGCGTCGTCGGGCGTTGCGCCGGGCAGACCGAACAGGATCATGGCGCCGTCGCCGAGAAAGCCGCTGATCATGCCGCCGCAATCGACCGCGGTCTTCTCGATCAGCGCGTGAAACGCTTTCAGAATGTCCTGGAGTTCGCCCGGATCGATCCGCTCGCTGAGCGCCGTGAAGCCAGAGAGATCGATGAAGACCACGGCTGCGTCCTGCCGGACGGGTTTCGACAGGAAATTCGGATCGCGCGCCAGCCACTCCTGCACGGCCGGCGCCTGGAATTGCGCGAGCGACCGGCTCTTGGCCGCGAAATATTGCGTGCGGCGGCCTCCCGCCCACAATTGCACGCCGGCAAAGACCGCAACCGGCGGTACCGCTGCGGCGAGCGTGGTTGCGGCGTTCAGCCAGACGCCGTGGGTGAACGCGAACAGATTGAAGCCGGCCCAGGCGATCATCACCGCGGCCGCCGCGACGATGCCGAGCGCGCTGCGCCGCCAGGCGAGCAGGCCGACCAGCAGCATCGGCAACAGGATCGCGATCAGCGCGTCGGCGATGTGGACCTTGCGGTCGCGCACGATGCTGTCGCCGGCGACGAGGTGGGTGATCGCGGTGGAGACCACTTCGACGCCGGGCATCAGGGAATCGAATGGCGTCGGGTAGAAATCACCGCCGCCGGCGACCGAGGCGCCGATCACGACGATGCGGTTCTCGATCGCGGAGCGTTTGAGCGTGCCGTCGAAGACGCTCTGCGCGCTGACGGTGCGGATGGTCCGGCGCGGCCCGTAATAGGTAATCGGCAGCGCGAAGTCGCTATCGGTGGGCACCGCGCGGTCGCCGAGCATCAGATGGTCCGGCGCGATCGTCAACGACTTGTCGAGCGCCCGCGCCGCGACCCGCAACGGGAATGACAGCTCGACCTTGTCGCTGGTCCGGAACAGCATCGGCACCGAGAGCGGCGAACCCGATTGTCCGGTCGCAACGTTGACGACGCCGACCTCGGCATGATCGGCGAACGCCGGCAAGGGCAGCAGGAAGCGCTCGGCCTGCGGCAGGGCGGCGAGGGGGCCTTGGCCGCTAGTCTCCACGCTCTCGCTGGCGGACGGGAAGATCGCCGCGGCGGCAAGCACCATGGGACCCGTAGCCAGCGTATTTGCCAGTGTGGCGTCGCCGATCGCAGCGCTGCGGTCGACCAGGAGCAGGTCGATAGCGACGACCTTCGGCTTGAACTGCACGATGGTGTCGACGACGCGGGCGAGATCGGCGCGCGGCAGCGGATAGCTGCCGCCGCGCTTCACGACGGTGTCGTCGATCGCGACAATGGTGACGAGATCGGGCGGAACCTGCACGCCGCGGACCTGTGTCCGCCAATCCGTCAGCGTCGCCTCGAGGCGATCGAGAAAGCGCAGATGACCGTTGGCGTGGCCGGCATAGATGCTCGCGCCCCACAGCCCGGTCAGGACGAGTGCCACCAGGATCTGAACGCGTCGGCTACTCATGTGGTCGTGTTGCAATTTTTTCTATCGTCCAAATGCTGTTCGCCGAGCCCAGGTGACCCGAACTCATTGGCCTGGTCTTATTGACCTAGTCTTATTGACCTAGTCTTATTGGCCTAGTCTTATTGACCGAGCCTTGCCATCAGCGCGTCGACGCGCGGCTGGCCCCATGTCTTGACGGTCAACGGGCCTGTCGCTTCCACATCGACCCCTTGGCCGGGGCCTAAAACGACGCCGCGCCCACGGTTCCTGCGGCTCACGCCGACACGGCCGTCGGCGACGAAGACCGAGGTCTTGGCCTCTGCGACGTCGACCGCCCATTTCGTGCCGCGCACCGCGGCGATCGCTTGCGGCGTCAGCACCTTGAAGGGATTGCCGCCGGGCTTTTTGCGCACCTCGACCAACAGCGCTTTGCTGCTCAACTCCACGGAGTCTATATGTCCGTCGCGGTTTGCGTCCTTAAGTTCAAATCTGGCACCGCTTTCGGCAACGATCGTGATGCCGTTGTCGCAGCGCCAGGTCTGCGTACCGGCAGCGGATGGCGATGCTGTGCAGCCCGCATTGGCAGGCTGCGCGGCCGCGTACCCCATCGCCAAAGACGACCACAGCAGGACGAAAAACCCCGCGTGTGCGATCCCTCTCATGCCAGCCTCCGTTTGCGTGCCAGGCACAGTTCAAGGCGATGTTGATACGGTACCGTATCACACGCAGAGGCTGCTGAAAAGTGCCGGTTGACGTAGCTATTTTCTCGCTGCGGCCTTTTCCAGTGCGGTGCAATCAACTTTCAGTCAGGGCACCGGCTTCCCCTGCGCGGTGTGATGTGGCTGCTGACAACCGCGCTGCGGCTGCGGAGAAGAGGTGCTGTGCGCACCAGCCTCGCGCAACGTTTCCCCGCTATCTTCGGGGTATCGAAGACCACGAAAACGACTTGGTTGGATGGCCTTAGAGATGCGGCCGGAGACGGTCGCCGGCAACGCCAATCCCGCCGAGAATCATAGTTAACAGACGCCCTTAAGTCCGTAGTTCTGCGGGCTTTTTTCTCAAAATAGGACAACCCGAACGGGTTGCCCCACATCTGCCCAAACTTAATCCGCATTTAACTAAAAGTGGCCTTAATGACGCTCCGACCCTCTGCGAGATGCTGTTCCCGGATCGTGACCAGCGGCGCTTCGAAGGGGGACTGAGTGACACCGTTCTGGACGCAAGGCGAATGAGTACGAGTATCGCTGCGCAAGGCATCGCGGCACGAAGGTCCAAAGGATTCTCGAGCACTTCTTATCGGAAGCCTTTCCGGAAAATGACCATCCAAAACGTGCTTGGCGCCGCCGTGATCGGCTGCGTCGTACTTGGCGCCGGCTGGACCATCTACAGCAACATCTTTGCCGCCAGTGTCTATCCGTCCGTCGGCAGCCGCGGCTACGACGAGCCCGTGATCAAGCGCGCGCCCAGGGTCGCGCTGCGCGAGGCCGGTGAGGCCGTCAAGGAAGCCTTTGCGCTCTTGCCCGACCGCTTGCAGGTGGTAGCGCCGATCTCCCGCGAGATGTTCAACGATCGCTTTGCCGCGGCTGCGACCCAAGGCGTGACATCGAATGCGGCGAGCGCCGCACCCGCAACCAGGGTCGCCGAAGCCAAGGACGCGCCGAAGCCGAGCGTGATCGCAAGGGTCGCGGAGGTTCTGAAGCCAGGTCCCGCCAAGATCGCTGACGCTGCGAAGTCCAAGCGCGGCGCTGACGCGCCGGTGCAGCTTGCCTCGGCAGATCCGGCCGAGATCGTGCCGGCGCCTGAGGCGAAGCCAAAATCGATTGCTGATCGCGCCAAGGCTGCGGTGATGTCGATCACCGGACCGCGGCAGTCGATGGTGGACAAACTCTGGGGCAAGCGCGAGCCGTCCGGCGGGCTGCTCGCCTATGCCTCGGCCGACGCCAGTGTGACCGCGTCCATCGCGCCGAGGGAGCAGAACCCCATGCTCGGCGGTTCGGCACCCTATGAGCGCGACACGGCGGTCTACGACATCTCGGCCAAGACGGTTTACTTGCCCGACGGCACCAAGCTCGAGGCGCATTCCGGCCTCGGCTCCAACCTCGACGACCCCCGCTCCTCGCGCGTCCGCATGCGCGGCGTGACGCCGCCGCACATCTACACGCTGAAGCCGCGCGAGGCGCTGTTTCACGGTGTGCCCGCGCTGCGCCTGACCCCGATTGGCGGCGAGAGCGCGATCTACGGCCGCGACGGCCTGCTCGCGCACACCTTCATGCTCGGGCCGAATGGCGATTCAAACGGCTGCGTGTCATTTAAGGATTATTACGCGTTCCTCGACGCCTACCGTAACAAAGGCATCCGCAAGCTCGCGGTGCTGGCGCGGGTGGACTAGGCTCAGTCAATTCGAGATCACGCAAAAGGGCCGCTTGCAGCGGCCCTTTTCTGTTCCGCTTTGCGGGGTGCGTTTCAGCCCGGCCAGCACTGTCCGCCGCCGTCGATCCTCAGTACCTGGCCCGAGACGAAGGCGCCCATGGGACCGGCGAAGAACTCGACAACGCGCGCGACCTCGTCGACGGTTGCGATGCGGTCGAGCGTGCCGGTCTCGACCATTCGGTCGGGGTCCACCGCGCGCGTGCCGAGGAAGCGGCCGGTGCGGGTATCTCCGGGCGCGATGCAGTTGACGGCGATGTCGTAGGGACGGAGCTGGTCGGCCAGGCATCGCGTGTAATGGGTCACGCCGGCCTTCGACACCGCATAGATCGAGCCCTGGGTACGCCCCTTGAAAGCCGCGACCGAGCCAAGCGTGACGATGCGGCCGCGTCGGCGCTCCATCATGCCGCGCGCGACCGCCTGGCATGTCAGGATGGTGCTGAGCAGGTTGCGCTCCAGCACCGCGCGCACATCGGCCTCCTTGATGTTCACTGCATCGTTCGGATCGGGCTTGCCGCCGCCGGCCGCGATATCGCCGCCGGCATTATGCACGAGAATGTCGATCGGCCCGAGTGCCGCCTCGCTCTCCGCGATGACGCGCGCGATGTCCTCGCCCTTGGTGAGATCGCCGAGCACGCGCTGGCTGCGAACGCTGAATTCCCGGCCGATCTCAGCCGCGACCGCGGTGAGGGTGGTGCCCTCGCCATACTCGGCCGGCCCGTTCTCGCGCATGCCGTGGATGGCGACGTCAGCGCCGAGTGCGGCAAGCTTCTCTGCAAACGCGCGGCCGAGCCCGCGCCCCGCGCCGGTCACCAGCGCAACTTTGCCTGCCAGAATCTTGGTGGTGTCATGCGATGTCATGATCTTGTTCCTGTTGAGACTATCAGTCTGCTGCGAGATCGAGGCCGATCGCCAACGCCTGCACGAGGCACATCGGTGCGACAAGTGTGCGTAGCGCGGGCTCAGGCATGTCCTGGATCTCGAACACGACGCTCGCGCCCTCGACGATCGGGCTCAACAGGCTGTCGGTGATGGAGATCGTAGGTACGCCACGCGCGACGAGTTCAGGAAACAGCCGCGCCGTATCCGGATAGTAGTTTCGGAAGCTGATCGCGACCAGCGCGTCGTCTGATGTCGCCGCGTGCGACTGCTCGTGAATGCTGCCGCCAAGACCGTCGAGCAGGACGACGCGCCGTCCGAGCTTGCGCAGCACGTAGGCGAGGTGGATCGCAACCGGAAACGAGCCGCCGAGGCCGAGCAGATAGATGTCACGTGCCTTGGCGAGGATCGCGGTCGCGGCGTCGAGTTCGCGCGCATGAACGGATTGGCTGAGCGTGACCAGCGCCGATTGGGCTTCCGAGACGAAGCGCGACAATACCGCGGCCGGCTGGCGGCCGAGCACTGACTTCTCCTGGCTCTTCATGCGGGCGAGGCGCGACTTGTAGCTTGGCGCGACGCCGGCAACGAGACGGGAGCGGAACACCTGCTGCATCTCGGTGAAGCCGCCGAACCCGAGCGCATGGGCGAAGCGAACGATCGCCGACGGCGGCACCCCTGAGCGCTGCGCCACCTCCGCCACGGTGCCGAGTGCGACATCGGTCGGGTGATCGAGCACGAACTCCGCGATCTGCTGCAGCCGGCCGGACAGTGCCCGGTGCCGCTGCGCAATCGCGCCGCGTAGCTCGTCATAACTCATGGCGCCAGCCGTCTTGTTCATCGAGTCGGATCTCCGGATGGGTCGCCTCTTTAACGGCATTTCACAGGTTGGATCAAATATTCTACTTTACATAACAGATGGAATGAATATTCTAATCTCACAAAAAAGCAAAAGACTTCGAAAACGGGAGGACACGATGAGAGGGCGTCAGATCTCACGGCGAAGCGTTCTGAAGGGCAGCTTGATGGCGAGTGTCATCGGCGGGACCTGTAGCTTCTTTGGGCCGTGGCAGCAGAATCATGCGTGGGCGCAAGGCGCGAAACCGATCAAGCTCGGCCTGACTTGCGATGCCAGCGGTCAATACGGCAACAGCGGCCAGGATGATTTCCGCGGCATCAAGATGGCAATCGACGAGATCAACGCCAAAGGTGGCGTACTCGGGCGCCAGGTCACTTTCATCACCGCGGACACCGAGACGACGCCAGCCACCGGCAGCCGCGTCGCCGAACGCTTCATCACCCGCGAGGACTGCACCATCCTGATCGGCGCGCTGCATTCGGGCGTCGCCAACGCCATCACGCAGGTCGCCAGCAAATACGGTGTGATCTACATGAACACCAATTCCTCCGCGCCGAGCGAAGCCGGGGGGAACTGCTCTCGCGTGAAATTCGTCTGGGACGGCAACGGCACCAATTTTTCCAAGGCGTCCGTCAAGAACGCGGTGGACTCCATCGGCAAGAACTGGATGCTGCTCACCAACGATTATGTCTGGGGTCACACGACGTCCGCCGCGACCAGGACTCAGGTCGAGAGCGCCGGCGGCAAGATCATCGACAATCTGCTGGTGCCGCAGAACACCCGCGACTTCACCGCCTATCTCCTTAAGATCCAACAAGCAAAACCCGATGTGGTGGCGACCGCGGTCGGCGGCGACGATATCAAGGCATTGCGCGAGCAGGTGGCGCAGCTCAAGCTCGACGGCAAGCCGGCCTGGATCAACAACCAGCAGGACTGGCCCGATGTGTGGGGCGCGCCCGACAGCCTGTTCGGCGTGTTCGGCACCACCTGGTATCACAAGCTGCCGCTGCCCGGCGTCGCCGAATTCGTCAAGAAGTGGCAGGCTGCCAACAAGGACGGCCCGATCCCGGTGCCGGGCAACGTCTCCTACAACGGCTACATGTCCACGCGCGAACTGCTCCGTGCGATCGAGCGGGCAGGGTCGACCAACAACGTCAAGATCATCAAGGAGCTCGAGAACCTGAAGGTCTCGGCGACCGATCGCATGCAACATTTCGACGCCTACATGGATCCGATGACGCACCAGATGCAGCAGACGATCTATCTGGCCCGGCGCAACGCCAAGCCGGCCGACAACACCGATCTGTTCGAGATCATCAGCTGGACGGAGCCGAAATCCGCCGCCGACGATGCGGCCCCCGGCAAGTGCAAGCTCACGCCCTACGAGCAGGTGCCGACCGTCGACTCCTAGAGACGGTGCGTCACATCGCGTACCGAGCGGCGCGCATCTCGCGCGCCGCGCGCCCGGACCATCGGCGTTCCGGGTGACACACGCCAGTTGCGAGAGCCAAAAACCTTGTTCGACCTTCTTCCGCATCTCCTCAACGGCCTGACGCTCGGCTTGTTGTTCGCGCTGATCGCACTCGGCTTCATGCTCATCGTCGGGCTGATGGAGCAGATCAACCTCGCGCACGGCTCTCTGTTCGCGCTCGGGGCTTATGTCGCCATGCAGCTCACGGGGCCGCGCCCGCCATTGCCGATGGAGCTTGCGAAAGCGTGGCTCGCGTTGCCGCTCGGCTGGCGCTATGCCGCCACCTTGATCATCGCGCCTGTGATCGTGAGTCTGGTCGGCATGCTGATCGAGCTCTGCATGCGGCGCACTTATGGCAAGGATCCGCTGTACGGGCTGCTCCTGACCTTCGGCGCCGCGATGGTGATCGAGGAGATGATCCGCCTGGTCTGGGGCACGCGCGACTACGTGCTGCAGGTGCCGTCCGCCATCAATGGCGGCTTCCTCTTCGGCGACCTGATCTGGTCGACCTATCGCTTCTACGCGGCGGGCATCGCGGCCGGGATCATCGGCCTGGTCTGGCTATTGATCGAAAAGACCTCGTTCGGCGCGACGGTCAAGGCCGGCGCTCATGACAGCGAGATCGTCCGTGCACTCGGCATCAACCTGTCACGATTGCGGCTGCTGGTGTTTGTGTTCGGCACGATGCTGGCCGCGATCGCGGGCATCATCGTCGCGCCAATCTGGGGCATTCGCCCGCATATGGGCGTCGATGCCGTCATTCCTGCGTTCCTGGTGATCGTGCTCGGCGGCGTCGGCAGCTTTTGGGGCGCGGTCGTCGCGGGTCTTTTGGTCGGATTGTGCGTCGGCCTTGCCGGCGCCTACGCGTCCGAATGGTCGCTGTTGTCGATGTACATCTTGCTCGTTGCCGTCGTGACGTTCCGCGCGCGCGGCCTCTGGGGCAAGAAGAGCGTGCTCGAGGCCTAAAGGGAATGATTGTGGGATCAAAATCTTCACCGGACGCCGCGCGCCTCGTGACGCCAACGATGCTGGTGCTCTGGTTCGTGCTTGCAACGGTGCCGCTCTGGATCACGCGGATCGGGCTCTATCCCTATCTCGGGATCGAGATCCTGATCTGGTCGCTCTATGCGCTCGCGTTCAACCTGGTGCTGGGCACCGCCGGACTTCCGTCGTTCGGTCATGGTGCCTATTTCGGCATCGGCGCCTATGCGTTCGGTCTCTGCCAGTTCGAATTCGTTGCCAATCTCTGGATATGTCTGATTGCCGCGGCCGCGGTCGCGGGCCTCGCCGGCGTGCTGGTGGCGTTGTTCATCTCGCACAGACGCGGCATCTATTATGCCTTCATGACGATTGCGTTCGGTCAGATCTTCTGGACGCTGGCGATCAAATCGCACCGGATCACCGGCGGCGAAGACGGCCTACTCAAGATCAAGCGGTTGCCGGCCGATTTCGGGCTCGTGTCTTTCGATCTCACTGACAATGTCGCGTTCTACTATTTCGTGCTCGCCGTCTTTGCGATCGGCACCGCCGCATTGTGGCGGCTGGTGAATTCGCCCTATGGCCGCGTGGTCGCTGCGATCAGGCAGAGCGAAGTTCGCGCAAGCCATCTCGGGTATAACGTATGGCTCTACAAGGTCGCGGTCTTTGCGCTGTCGGCTGCCGTCTCGGGCCTTGCCGGCGGATTGTTCGCCATGGCGCAGCTCGCCGCATTCCCCGACGTTATGAGCCTGCATCAATCCGGCTACGTGGTGATGATGACTCTCGTCGGGGGCGGGCTTGTCAGCTTCTGGGGCCCAGTGATCGGGGTGTTTCTCTTCCTCACGGCCCGTGACGTGATCGGCGCGCTGACCAATGCCTGGATGCTCTATTTTGGTCTGCTGTTCATCGCGATCGTGCTGTTCCGCCCCGAAGGCATCGCCGGCGCGATATCGGCTGCCGTGCAGCAGCATTCAATCGGCGCCTTACGGCAGCGCGGTACCTCGGCGATGCGGCTGCTGTTCGGGAGCGGGCGATGAACATGATCGAGGCCTCAGCCGTTCATGTCCGCTTCGGCGATCGCGTCGTGCTGGAAAGCGTCGACCTCGCGGTCGCGGACGGCGAGTTTCACGGTGTGATGGGTCCGAACGGCGCCGGCAAGACCACATTCTTCAATGTCCTTACCGGCCGGGTGAAACCAAACCGCGGTCGAGTCCTGCTCGCCGGCGAGGATGTCACGGGCCTCAGCCCGCACCGCATCGCCACCAAGGGCATCGCCCGCTCGTTTCAGATCATGACACTGTTCGACGAGTTTTCCGCGCGTGACAACGTCATGATGGGCTTGCCCGAGTTTCGCGCCCGCGGCCACGATGTCGCACGCGCGGCGGCGGGCGACAGCCGGTTTGCCGCGAAGTCCTCCGAAGCGCTGGCGGCCGTCGGGCTTGCCGACAAGGGCGACATCCGCGCCAAGGACCTGTCCTATGGCGATCGGCGGGCGCTGGAGATCGCGGTCGCCTTGGCGCAGGCGCCCCGCGTGCTGTGCCTGGACGAGCCGACCTCCGGCCTCGGCTCCGATGGGGTGCAGCGGCTCGCTACCCTGATCGCTCGTCTGAAGGGGCGGCTGACTATCGTCGCCATTGAGCACGATATGGAGTTCCTGTTCTCGTTGGCTGACCGTATCTCGGTCATCCATTGGGGCCAGGTGGTGGCGCGCGGGACGCCACACGAACTGCAGCAGAACGAATGGGTTCGGCGCTCCAATCTCGGGAAATTCGCATGATCCTCGAAGTGGACGCGGTCGATACCTTCTACGGCGAGACCCAGGCGCTGTTCGGCGCATCGCTCGCCATCGAGCGCGCCAAGGTGTTTGCGCTGCTCGGCCCCAACGGCGCCGGCAAGACGACCATGCTCCGCTCGATTCTCGGCCTGACGCGCCCGCGCCGCGGCTCCGTTTGCTTCGACGGTCACGACGTCACGCGCAATCCCACCCACGAGATTGCGCGCGCCGGCATCGGCTGGGTACCCGACGACCGCCGGCTGTGCCCGACATTGACGGTCGCGCGCAACCTGTCGATCGCGCAAAAGCGTACGCGCTTTCGCCACTGGAGCATCAAGGAGGCCGCTGCGATCTTCTCGCCGCTCGAATATCTCATGGAGCGCGACTGCGAAAATCTGTCGGGTGGCGAAATGCAGATGGTGGCGATCGCCCGCGCGCTGGTCGGCTCGCCGGGACTGGTGTTGTTCGACGAGCCGAGCCAGGGACTGGCGCCGAAAATCGTCGGCGACGTGCTCGCGACGATCTTGCGCATGAAGGACGAGGGCATTGCCTCGCTGGTTGTGGAGCAGAACGCCGAGATCGCGCTATCGGTCGCAGATCATGCCGCGGTGATCGATCGCGGCCGGATCGTCTGGACCGGGGAGGCCGCGGCCTTGCGCGATGATCGCGGGCTTCGTCAGCGCTTGCTGGGAGTACAATAAGTGGCCGCACCGCTGCTCGTTCTCGACGACGTTCGGAAGGTTTATACGCGGGGCCGCGTGATCCGCCGACCGACATTCTCGCTACAGGCAAGCCTGTCGCTGGACGAGCCTGAAATCGTCGGTGTCGTCGGCCCGAATGGGGCCGGCAAGACGACCTTATTCGAAATGATGACGGGCTCGAACGCACCGACCTCGGGGCGCGTGCTGGTTGCGGGCACCGATATCCATGGCGTCAAATATCGCGAGCGCGACCGGCTCGCGATCCACTATCACCAGTCGTATCAGGTCCGGCGCTTTCGCAAGCGCATTCCGTCCGCCTTGCTGGCGCCGTCGCCGACCCGGACGCCGCTGGTTCATCTGTTCGATGAACCGCAGTTCAACCTGCAGGATGGCTATATCGGCTTCATGCTCGATTTCTTCCGCAAGCTGCGCGACGAGGGTCGGCTGGTCATTCTCTGCATGCATCCGACGGCGGCCTGGCACCTCGACATCCTCGCCGAGATCGCCGGGCGATTCCTGTTCGTGGCCGGCGGTGGGGTGACACCCATGGCGAATTTCGGCGCTCTCGTCGCAGATCCGCGCTGTCGCTCTTATCTCGGGCCGGAAATGACCAAGGCGGCGGATGCGATTTGTCACGGCGCCGTTCACAGCTCGACCTAAAAGGAGAATCCGTTGGCCTATTCGAACACCCAGCTTTTCATTGGCGGCAAATGGCGACCGGCCCATTCGGGCAAGGTGATCGAGGTGCGCAATCCCGCGACCGAAGAGGTGATCGGGACCGTCGCCCATGCCGGGCGGTCCGACCTCGACGAGGCGCTGGCCGCAGCTGGTGCCGGCTTCAAGATCTGGCGAAACGTTGCCCCCTTCGAGCGCTGCCGCATCATGCGCAAGGCCGCCGCGATCATGCGCGAGCGCAATGACGAGATCGCGCCGCTGCTCACGATGGAGCAGGGTAAGACTCTTGGCGAGGCCAAAATGGAGGCGATGGCCGCCGCCGATGTGATCGAGTGGTTTGCGGAAGAAGCCAAGCGCGCTTATGGCCGGCTGATCCCCGCGCGGGGGCCGGACATCTACCAGCTCGCGATCAAGGAGCCGGTCGGCCCCGTCGCGGCGTTCACGCCCTGGAATTTTCCGATCAATCAGGTCGTGCGCAAGCTCTCCGCCGCTCTCGGCGCCGGCTGCTCGATCATCGTCAAGGCCCCGGAGGAGACGCCGGCCTCGCCCGCACAGCTGATCCGCGCATTTGCGGACGCTGGCGTGCCGGACGGCGTCATCAACCTGGTCTACGGTGTGCCCTCGGAGATCTCCGAATATCTCATTCCGCATGCGGTGATCCGCAAGATCTCGTTCACGGGCTCGACCCATGTCGGCAAGCAGCTCAATGCGCTCGCTGGCCTGCACATGAAGCGCGCCACCATGGAGCTCGGCGGTCATGCGCCCGCGATCGTTTTCAAGGACGCCGACGTCGCATCGGCGGCGAAGATTCTGGCGGCAGCAAAATATCGCAATGCCGGGCAGGTTTGCATCTCGCCGACGCGGATGCTGGTGCAGGATGACGTGTTCCGTGAATTCGTCGACACCTTTGTCGACAGCGCCAAGACATTCAAGGTCGGCAACGGCCTCGATCCCGAATCCAAAATGGGCTCGCTCGCCAATCCGCGCCGCGTCACCGCCATCGAGGGCATGGTGCAGGATGCCGTCGGCAAAGGCGCAAAACTCGAGACCGGCGGCAAACGCGTCGGCAACAAGGGCCATTTCTTCGAGCCGACCGTGGTGAGCGACGTGCCAAAGGATGCGCGTGCCATGAACGAGGAGCCGTTCGGCCCGCTCGCGCTGATCTCGCGCTTCTCGTCGTTCGACGAGGTGGTCGAGGAGGCCAACCGGCTGCCGTTCGGGCTGGCGTCCTATGCCTTCACCAGCTCGGCGAAGACGGCGGCCGCGATCGGTTCGGCGGTCGAAGCCGGCATGATGTCGATCAACAATTTTGGTCTCGCGCTACCCGAAGTGCCGTTCGGCGGCATCAAGGATTCCGGCTACGGCTCGGAAGGCGGCACCGAGGCAATGGAGGGCTATTTCAATACCAAATTCATCAGCCAGAGCGGCGTGTGAACGCCGGACGATGCGCGATCAGCGTTTGACAAAGACGAGGCCGCAGGCGCGTGCCTCGTTGCGCTTGCCGGTGCCGCGGGTGCGATCGAACTGCGCATCGACCGTAAAGGCGTAGGGCGAGCCGGGCGCGAGGTTGTTGAGGGTGTAGGTGCTCGCCCCCGTCGTACCGCGCGCGCTCAAAGTCGTCTTGCCGTCCGCGGGGACCTGACCATCGATCTCCAGGCGGTTGACGGCGCCCTGGCTCTGAGCGTCAGCGTGAAACACGCCGTTCGCGACCGTGGCAGACAGGGCTCGGGTGAAGCCCTGCGCCTTGCCGGTCGGCGGGCAGTTCAACGTCACGTCCCAATTGCCGTCGAAGTCCTTGGTGCTACGGGGATTGCCGGTTGCCGGCGCGAGCGCCACTTTTTGCTTCAGGCCCTCAATCCGCGCCTTGGCAAGCGTGGCGAAGATGCAATTCGGAAATCTCGTGAGATGGTCCTCGTAGGCGCCAAGCGTGCCGATGCCGTCCGCGGCCTTCCAGTGCGCTTCTGCTGCCGCGCAAGGGTCAGCCCGGGGTGCGGCTTGCGGCGCCGCTGGCGCCACCGTGACCGACACCGGTCCGTTCAGGTAGAACTTGCCGATGATCGACAGCGACAGCTCCGGGAGTTGGGTCTTTCCGCTGGAATCGTAGACGTCGCTGCTGATGTCGCGAAAGACCTCGCCGATCTCTTGCGGCTCTTCGATGTGCTTCAGGAACGCCGTCGTATAGGGGCTGTTGCGACCGCTGCCATCGGCCGCGGTCTGCCCGGACTGGGTTGAGAACGACACGATCGTGCCGCGCGGTGCTTCGACTTTCGACAAGCCCCGCCCGATCGAGGCGGCGCGAGTCGTAGAGCGCTTCAGCATGTCGGCCAGTGGATTGTCGCGGCAGGAATCCAGAATGAGGATGCGCAGGTTCTTGGCCTGCTGCAGATCGTTCACGATGTCGTCCACCCGCACGAAGCGCTTCAGGTCGGCTTCGTCGCTCAGCACGGCATCGACAGGCATCAGATAGTTCACGCCGTTGTACTGCATCGCATGGCCGCTGTAGTAGAACATCGCGACGTCGGCCTTGCTCGCGGCGCGCGCGAAGCGGATGGTGAGGTCCTGCATGTCGGCCTGGCGCAGGTCGATGCCCTGGAGCACCTCGAAGCCGCTGCGCTTGAGCGAGGCGGCGACGTCTTCGGCATCGTGCGACGGATTGGGAAGCTTCGCCGTACTGGCATAGGCGCCATTGCCGATCACCAGCGCGACGCGGGTTTCCGCCGATGCAGGTGCAAGGAAAAGCCAGCAGGCCAGGAGGGTGAGGCAAAGTCCGGCCGGGCAAAATCTGGAAAGAGCACGCATGAATGCCTTCCAAGGAAATGTCGAAAAATATCCTTCCAGATTAGCGCATGCCGCGCCGACATCAATGCCCTGCCAGAGAAAACGCCCGGATTTCGGGCCCGTGACATCCTGTCACGCCGGGCTCGCCGCCATCGTCTTGCGCACAGCCATTTCGGTCGCAATCGCGTCCCGGACGGCCGGTCGCGCCTGCATGCGCGCGAGGTACGCCGACAACGATGGCCATTGCGCGATGTCGACGCCCGCCGGCCGGAGCAGCAGCAAAGCCCAGGTGAGGTGGGCATCCGCGACGGTGAAGCTGTTGCCGACGAGGAATTCGCGGTCCGCCAGATGCGTCGCAGGCATCGATAATGTCTGCGCTATCCTTGCACGCGGCTTGGCGAGCGAGGCGTCGTCCTTGTACCAGAAGGTTGGAAACAGGAATGCCTTGTGGATCTCGGCCCCCATGAAGCTCAGCCATTCCTGGAGACGGTAGCGGTCGGGATCTCCGAACGCGGGTGCAAGGCCCGCCTGCGGCTTCAGATCGGCGATGTATTGCAGCACCGCGGCGCTTTCGGTCAGCCGTTCGCCATTCTCCAGCACCAGGACCGGCACGGCGCCCTTCGGCGAAACGCCGAGGAAATCGCTGCCGTCGTCGACGACCTGCTTGGTCTGGAGACGGACCGGATGATAGCGGGCCTCGATGCCCGCTTCCATCAGCGCGATGCGGCTCGCAAGCGAGCAGGCCATCGGAGAGAAATAGAGTTGCAGCATCGCCCACGCTCCTTCAGGTCAGCGCCTCGGTTTGCGCGATGATCGCAAACCGGTCCGACAATTCGGCCAGAGCGACCTCGTGGATGAGCCTTGCGGAGAGCGCTCCACCGCGGCCGTCGGGAAGATCGCGCGTGGCACAGGCATCGGCTGCGATCGTTGTGCGCAGGCCGAGGTCGAGCGCGGCGCGGGCCGTCGAACTGATGCACATATGAGTCATGAAACCGGCCAGCACGATGTTGGTGCGGCCGGTTGCGGCCAGCCGGACCTGCAGGTCGGTGCCGGTAAAAGCGTTCGGCAGCGCCTTTTCGATCACGGCTTCGCCGGCGAGCGGCGCCACGTTCCTGACGATCGCGCCGCGCGCGGCCTCACGGTCGAACAGGCTGCCGGCACGTCCCTTGTGCGCGATATGGAGGATTGCAGCGCCGCTTGCCCTCGCGCGCGCGAGCAGGCGCGCGGCGGCGGCGATCGCGGGCTCCGCATCCGGTAAGGCGAGCGGGCCGGCGCAATATTCGTTCTGGATGTCGATCAGGACGAGGCAGGAATCGGCGAGCCTGGGCGGAGTGAGATCGGCGCCGGACAATTCGAGCAGGGTTTTTGGGGTGGTCATGCGGGTCGGGCCTTCCTGGCGGATATCTGATGCGCGACACTAGCGCGGCGGCAGCCTGCCAATGTGCAGGACTATTGCAGCATATGGCTGCAAATTTGCAGGAGCCGGTCGTGCCTGCTAGGCTCATCGCCATGAACTGGGACGATCTGCGCATCATCGCCGCGGTCAGGGACGAGGGCACCTATGCCGGCGCCAGCGCACGGCTGCGCATCGACGAGACCACCGTCGGCCGCAGGCTTGCACGGATCCAGCGCGATCTCGGCGTGCCGCTATTCGATGCGGTGGACGGCCAGCGCTGGCCGACGCGCCATTGCGAGGCGGTGCTGGCGCATGTCGAGGCGATGGCCGCACATGCCGCCAAGATCGGTCGCGTCGGCGAGAGTCTGTCAGGGCCGGTGGGACGCCTGCGTATCGCCTCCACCAACACGGTCGCCGAGGGGGTTCTGTCGCCGCGCGCGAGCGACTTCCTGCACGACAATCCCGGCCTGACGCTGCAATTCCTCACCTCGAGCGAGAACGTCAAGTTCTCGCGCTGGGAAGCCGATCTTGCTATCCGGCTGCGCAAGCCCGACAAGGGCGACTTCGCGATCTCCAGGCTCGGTGACGTCAAGCTCTATTATTTCGAGCCTGTTACGACCGAGGGCGAGCCGATGCTGTGCGCCTATCCCGACGAGCTCGGTGCCATTCCCGAGATGCAATTCCTGCGCACGAAGAAAGCCCGCGCGCGCTGCGTCACCGACAACGTTCGCGTCATCCGTAACCTGATCCGCGCACGTCAGGCCGCCGGGGTGTTGCCGGAGTACGTCTGCGCGGACTTGCTCGGCGATCGCCGCCTGTGCGCCACACTGCTGCCTGGGCGCCGCGACGTCTGGCTGCTGGTGCAGAACCATCTCAAGCGCGATCCGGCGACGCGGCTCACCATCGAATGGATCCGCCGCTGCTTCAGCGATCTCGCGCGCGGCTGATTGCGACCCGTGAACGCGATCCGCGCGCGGCGCGACCAAGCTATGGGATTGCGCGCGCGAGGGTTGCGTAATCTCGCAACGACTACGGGCTTGATCAGGGCAGGCGCATGACCACTCTCCAGGAAACCATCCACCCGCAGCCCAAGGTGCGGGAATGGAAGGCGATCGTCATCCTGATCCTCCTGATCCCGGTGCTGTGGTCGCCGCCGTTCCTGTTTCGCTTCTTTCTGTTCCAGCCGTTCAACATCCCGTCCGGCTCGATGACGCCGACGCTGGTGGTCGGCGACTACGTCTTTGCCGCAAAATATGCCTATGGCTATGGCCGCTATTCGTTTCCTTTCGCGCCGTCATGGATCTCTGGGCGTTTCCGGGCCACCGAGCCCGCGTATGGCGACATCGTCGTGTTCCGGACGCCAAAGGACACCTCAGTCGACTATGTCAAGCGCGTGGTCGGGCTGCCCGGTGATCGCATCCAGATGCGGCAGGGCCAGCTCATCCTCAACGACCGCCCGGTGACACGCGTTGCTCTGAAGGCGGTGGTTGCCGGCTCCACCTGCGGCGTGGATGACGGTGCGAAGGCCAAGCGCTGGCGCGAGAAGCTGCCGAACGGCGCGTCCTACGTCACGCAGGACTGCGTCGACAACGGCTACTACGACAACACCGACGTCTACACGGTGCCGCCGGGCCATTTCTTCGTGCTCGGGGACAATCGCGACAACTCGAGCGACAGCCGCGCGATGTCGTCGATCGGATTCGTGCCGATGGACAATCTGGTCGGCAAGGTGACGCGGATATTCTGGTCGCTCGACCAACACGGCGAGCCGCATCTGGAGCGGCTGGGGAAGGTGTGGTGAGGCCCCGCCCGCCATCCCGGGGGCAGTGCGCGGCGCCTGCATGACATGAGTTCGTATCCTGGATGGAGCGCAGCGTAATCCAGGAGAACTGCCTGCGCCGGACACCGTGCCCCGGATTGCGCGGCGCTCCATCCGGGCTAAGGGCTGTGATCATGGGGCGCGCGAAGCGATCCTGCGAAAACAAAAACCCCGGCATCGCTGCCGGGGTTTCGCATTTTGTCGTTTGCCGGAATGGCTGGACTTAGAAGTCCATGCCGCCCATGCCGCCGCCCGGGGGCATCGCCGGACCGGCGCCGCCCTTCTTGGGCAACTCGGCGACCATGGCTTCCGTGGTGATCAGGAGCGCCGCAACCGAGGCTGCGTTCTGGATCGCGGTACGGACCACCTTGGTCGGGTCGATGATGCCCTTCTTGACGAGATCGACATATTCGCCGGTCTGGGAGTCGAAGCCGTAGGCGTACGACTTGTTCTCGAGGACCTTGCCGACGATCACGGAGCCGTCTTCACCGGCGTTGATCGCGATCTGGCGAGCGGGCGCGGAGAGCGCCTTGCGCACGATCTCGACGCCGGTCTTCTGGTCGTCGTTCTTGGTGCGCAGGCCCTTGAGCTGCTCGGAGGCACGGAGCAGGGCGACGCCGCCGCCCGGAACGATACCTTCCTCGACCGCAGCGCGGGTCGCATGCATCGCGTCATCAACGCGATCCTTGCGCTCCTTCACCTCGACCTCGGTCGCGCCGCCGACGCGGATCACCGCGACGCCGCCCGCGAGCTTGGCAAGACGCTCCTGGAGCTTCTCACGGTCGTAGTCCGAGGTGGTCTCCTCGATCTGCGCCTTGATCTGCGCCACGCGCGCTTCGATGTCGGCCTTCTTGCCGGCGCCGTTGACGATCGTGGTGTTCTCCTTGTCGATCATCACCTTCTTGGCGCGACCGAGCATGTTGAGCGTGACGTTCTCGAGCTTGATGCCGAGATCTTCCGAGATCGCCTGGCCGCCGGTCAGGATCGCGATGTCCTGCAGCATGGCCTTGCGGCGATCGCCGAAGCCCGGAGCCTTGACGGCCGCGACCTTGAGGCCGCCACGCAGACGGTTCACGACCAGGGTCGCAAGCGCTTCGCCTTCGACGTCCTCGGCGACGATGACCAGCGGCTTGCCGGTCTGCACCACGGCCTCGAGCAGCGGGAGCAGCTCGTTCAGCGAGGA